>DATKZY010000257.1:0-90982 GCA_035527715.1 Planctomycetota bacterium
AACCAGTACTTCTTCTGGTACTCGTTCTGGGGCGAGCGCGACGACTTCCTCGCCGAGACGGCGGGGGAGAAGGATTTCGAGGAGTACTCCAGCTTCTGGCAGCGCGAGCGCAAGCGGCCCATCGGCCTCCGCATCGGCCCCAACGGCGAGCCCATTTTCCCCACCGCGGCCAAAGCCTACGCCAAGGACCTCTCCGACGACCAGAAGATCCTCACCCTTCTTGCCGAGGCCCGCGACCTCGACAAGACGAAGGAGCGCAAGTACGTCGGCCTGAGCTACTACCGCCAGGCCATGCTCGCGCGCGCCCGCTTCGGCATGGACCGGTTGAACAACTACGCCGGCATCTACTACTGGAGCGGCCGCTACCCCCTCAAGGAAGACCTCGAGAAGTTCAACCCCTGGGAGTTGAAGGACAACGAGGCCATCGTCCTCGCCGGCGGCACCATCCGAAAGGTGGCCCTGCCCAAGCAGTTCGACGTCTTCGCCCTCCTGCGGGTCGTCAAGGGCGACTATGCGGCCTGCGGCATCGCCGACGAGGCGCAATACGCCATCGCCGCCTACCACCAGAGCCGCCAGCAGTATCTCACCGCCATCGAGCAGTACGAGAAGCTCAAGGCCGAGTTCGCGAAGAGCCCGCGGAGGAACGACTCGGACAGCCAGATCGCCCGCATCAAGGCGGGACAGGTCTTCATCAGCCAGACGGGTGTGCAGCTCCCCGGCGAGCCGGCCGGCCTTCAACTGAGCTATCGCAACGTGAAAAAGGTCTGGTTCGTCGCCCGGCAGATTGACCTCGCGGGGTTCCTCAGCGACATCCGCGACCAGGCGTGCGACCCCGACAAGGGGATGAAGGACTTCTACGCCCTGCAGAACTGGCACTACTACTTCGCCCAGAACTACAACGACCGAAGCTACGCCTGGCAGTGCGCCGCGAAACGCATCGGCAGCGAGGTCGCCCGCTGGAGCGACGAGGTGAAGGACGACGGGACGCATCGCTACGCGCAGGCCACGCTCACCACGCCGCTGAAGGACCGCGGCGCCTATCTCGTCTACGCCTACCTCGGCGAGCCGCCCGCCGACGACGCGAAGAAGACGGGGCGGGAGGCCCTCGGCATCGGCGCCAGCCGCGCCGTCTATGCTCTCACCGACCTCGCACTCGTCGAGAAGAAGGTGAAGCAGGGCAACCTCTACTTCATCGCCGACGCCCGCTCCGGCGCCCCAGTGCCCGACGCCAAGATCAACGTCGTCGAAATCTGGACCACCTGGGACCAGGCGGGCAGGAAGAGCGTCCACCACAAAGCCGTCCACGACCTCGCGACCGACGCCCAGGGCGTGGCCATCCTGAGCTCGCCCCAGGACCACGGCAGCAACCTCCACGTCCTCGTGAAGGCTGGCCAGGACCGCCTGGCCTGGACGGGGATGAGCTACTGGCGCCGCTACCATCCGTCGCGGATGCGCGAGGGGCTCTTCGCCTACTGCATCACCGACCGGCCCGTCTACCGCCCCGAGCAGACCGTCCGCTTCAAGGTCTGGGTCCGCCGCATGAACAACGGCGTCTACGAGAACCAGCCGAACCAGGCGGTTGGCATCACCGTCTACGACCCCCGTGGCAACAAGGTCCACGAGGTCGGCAAGCAGACCGACCAGTTCGGTGGGCTGGACGGCGACTTCGCCCTCGCCTCCGAGCCGCCGCTGGGCGTCTACCAGATCCGCATCAGCGCCCTCGGCCACACCAACACGCAGGCATTCCGCGTCGAGGAGTACAAGAAGCCCGAGTTCGAGGTCACCGTCGAGCCGGGCAAGGCGCACACGAAGCTCGGCGACAAGGTGACGGCTCTCATCAAGGCCACCTACTACTTCGGCGGCCCCGTCACCGACGCCACGGTGAAGTACAAGATCTTCCGCGAGGAGTACACCCACAGCTACTACTTCCCCGGCGAGTGGGACTGGCTTTACGGCTACGGCTACGGCTGGGTGTGGTACGAGGCCCCCTGGTTCCCCTGGTGGGGGCGGTGCAGATGGAGCTGTTGGTCGCCGCCGCAGTGGTGGTGGAGCGGCTACGGCATCCAGCCGCCCAACCCCGTCCGCGAGCTGGTGATGCAGGGCGAGTCGGCCATCGGCAAGGACGGCACGCTGAAGGTCGAGATTGACACCGCCGCTGCCAAGCGCGACCACCCCGACCGCGACCACCGCTACGTCGTCCAGGCCGAGGTCCGCGACGCCAGCCGCCGCGTCATCACCGGCGAGGGCGCCGTCAAGGTCACTCGCCAGGCATACTACGCCTTCGTGCAGCCCGACGGCGGCTACTACACGCCGGGGCAGGAGATGGTCATTCGCGTCCGCTGCCTCACGCCCGACAACCAGCCCATCAAGACCGAGGGCCTGGTCACCGTGTCGTCGGTCGTCTTCGGCGGCCCCGACAACGCGCGCATCGAGGAGACCGAGCTGAAGCGCTGGACCGCCTCGACCGACGAGCGCGGCATGCTCGACTTCCGCCTGCGGCACGAGAAGAGCGGCCAGCTCAAGATCAAGTTCGAGGCCCCGGATGCGTGGGGCGGCGTGGTCGAGGGCTTCGGCCTCGTGTGGGTCTGCGGCCGCGACTTCGATGGCAAGCTCTACCGCTTCAACAACCTCGAACTCATCACCGACAAGCGGAGCTATCAACCGGGCGAGGTCGCCCACGTGATGATCAACACCCAGCACCGCAACAGCTACGTCCTCTACAGCGACGACGTGGACAGCAATCACCTCCTCACCTGGAAGCTCCTGCACCTGCCGAACAAGAGCACGGTGGTGGACATCCCGATCACGCGGCAGCACCAGCCCGATTTCTACATCGAGGCGCTCACCGTCGCCGACACGCGGGTGCACCAGCAGTCGCGCCGCCTCTGCGTCCCGCCCGAGCAGGGCATCATCAAGGTGGCCGTGACCGCCGACAAGCCGGAGTACAAGCCCGGCGAGAAGGCGAACGTGAAGGTCACCGCGACGACCCTTGAGGGCAAGCCCGCCCAGGCCCAGGTGTGCCTGAGCGCCTTCGACAAGAGCGTGCTCTACATCCAGGGCGAGATGACGCCGCCCATCGCCAAGTTCTTCCACGGCAACCTGCGCCAACACTACGCCCAAATGATGACCAATCTCGTCGAGCAGTTCAGCGCCTGGGGCTACATCCATCGCCCCTTCCAGGAGCTTCAGCCCTATCCCGCCGCCTGGTCGGGCATCTGGGGGCCGACCGTGAGCGACTGGCGCACCGTGGATGACGGCGAGATCAGCGGCCTTGCCGGGGGCTACGCACTGAACCAGGCCATGCCCGCCACGGCCGCCCCGGCCAGAGAGGGGCTGCGCTCCGAACTTGAAGCAGGCGACAAACTCGCGAAGTCCGAGGAGAGCTATAGGGACGGCCAGAACGGCGCCAAGCGAAAGGATGCGAGGGAGGCGGGGAAGCCGCAGCAAGCCCAGGCGGGCGGGCCAGAGTTCGCCGAGGCCGAGGTGCGGCAGAAATTCGCCGACACCGCCTGCTGGCTCACCACCCTCACCACCGACGCCGACGGCGTGGCCACGGGCAGCTTCGACATGCCCGAGAACCTCACGACCTGGAAGATCAACGCCTGGGGCATGACCGCCGAGACCAAGGTCGGCCAGGCCGACACCGCCGCCGTCACGACCAAGAACCTCCTCGTCCGCCTCCAGGCCCCGCGATTCTTCATGGAATACGACGAGGTGGTCCTCTCGGCCAACGTCCACAACTACCTCGAGACCGAGAAGACGGCCCGCGTGAGCCTCGACGTCCCCGCCGAGTTCCTCAAGATGATCGGCGACACCCCCGCGACGACCGACGTGAAGGTGGCCGCCGGTGGCGAGACCCGCGTGGACTGGCGGGTGAAGGTGCTCAAGGAAGGCACCGCCAAGATCACCGTCAAGGCCCTCACCGACGAGGAATCCGACGCGATGGCCATGACCTTCCCCGTCCTCGTCCACGGCATCACGAAGCAGGTGGCCACCACCGGCTCGATGCGGCCCGACGAGCTGAACAAGACGGCGACCATCGAGCTGGTCGTGCCCGACAAGCGGCGGCCCGACCTCACCCGCCTCGAAGTGCAGTTCGCCCCCAGCCTCGTCGGCGCGATGATGGACGCCTTGCCCTACTGCATCTACTACCCCTACGGCTGCACCGAGCAGACGATGAGCCGCTTCGTGCCCTGCGTGATGACCCTCAAGACCCTCCAGAACATGGGCATCAAGCTCGACGACGTGCAGAAGATTCGCGGGCGGATGAAGGAAATCCGCGCCGTCGAAAAGGGCGAGAACCTCTCCATCTACTGGATGTCGCCCATCTTCGACCAGGCCGAGCTGGACAAGATGATCGCCCAATCGCTCTCCCGCATCACGAACATGCAGCACGGCGACGGCGGCTGGGGCTGGTGGACCACCGACAACTCAAGCGGCTACCTCTCCAGCTACGTCCTCTGGGCGCTCTGCACCGCCCAGCAGTGCGACCTGAAGATTGATGAGAACATGATCAACCGCGGGATGAACTTCCTGCGGAACTGGGAGATCCAGCGGATGCGCGACGACCCGTGGTATCCCCACGCCGAGCATGCCTTCGTCGCCTACGTCCTCTCCCTCAAGAAGCTCAAGGCGTCCTATGAGCCGCCGAAGGAGGACAAGCGGCCCGGCGACCTCATCGAGCGCCTCTTCGCCGACCGCGACAAGCTCTGCCTCTACGGCAAAGCCCTCCTCGCCATGGCCCAGGCCAACCTCGGCGACACCGACCGCGCGAAGCTCGTGCTCCAGAACATCATGCAGTTCAAGGAGGAGAACGCCGAGACCCAGGTCGCCTGGTTCCGCACGCCCCAGCACGGCTGGTGGTACTGGTGGAACTCCGACATCGAGACGAACGCGATGGTGCTCCGCGCCCTCGTGAAGCTCGAGCCGAAGAGCGACGTGGCGCCGCGCCTCGTGAAGTGGCTCCTCAACAACCGCCGCAACGGCTACTACTGGCGCTCGACCCGCGACACCACGATGTGCATCGCGGCCATGAGCGACTTCGTCGCCGCCAGCGGCGAGGGAAAGCCCGACTTCACCCTCACCCTCGACTTCGATAACGGGGCGTCGGTGAAGAAGGTCAAGATCAACAAGGACAACTTCTTCACCTACGACAACCGCTTCGTGCTGGAGGGCGTCGCCCTCGGCGGCGGAAAGCACACGCTCAAAGTCACCAAGGAAGGCCCCGGCGCACTCTACTTCAACACCTACCTCCGCTACTTCACCAAGGAGGAGCACATCACCGCCGCAGGCCACGAGCTGAAGGTGGACCGCTCCTACTTCAAGCTCGTCCAGATCCCCTACGAGGTCGAGGTCGAAGGCTCTGAGGGGCAGAAGATCAAGGAGAAACGCCTCCGCTACGAGCGCGTGCCCGTCAAGGATGGCGACACCGTGAAGAGCGGCGACGTCGTCCAGGTCGAGCTCAAGGTCAAGAGCGACAACGACTACACGTATCTGTGCTTCGAGGACATGAAGCCCGCGGGCTGCGAGGCGACCGAGCTTCGCAGCGGCGGCAAGGGGCAGGAGGGCTTCTGGAGCTACACCGAGTTCCGCGACGAGAAGGTCGTCTTCTTCGTCAACTTCCTCGGCCAGGGCGAGCACCTGCTGCGGTATCGCCTGCGGGCCGAGATCCCCGGCGTCTTCCACGCCCTGCCCACGACCCTCTTCGCCATGTACGTCCCCGAGCTTCGCGCCAACAGCGAGGAGTGCCTGATCAAGATCGTGGATTGAGATGCGAGCTCGGCTATGCCGTGACGTGGCGGCTCAGGTTCGTACCGGGCGCAAGATTACCGCGTTGCTGTGCTGCTTGAACTCGACATCGAGGCTGTCGAACAGATCGAGGCGCCCGAGGAGCAATGGGACATCCTCGATCTCGCACCAACCGATGCGGACGGGGAGTTCGATGTGCCGAATCCGGATTCGCGCAGAGCACAGGTGGTAGCGCAGCGGGCCGCTGCCTACCCCTTTGAGCTCGGCGCGCGTGGCGCCCTCAGAGCTCAGACCAATCAGCTGCCCGAATGAGCGCGGGATGATTGAGATGTCCGCGCCCGAATCCAGGAGGAACTTGGCCGTGGCGATCCCTCTCGGGCCGCAAACGGTGACAGGGATGAGGGGTTTCCTCAGGGTCCCGAAGCGTGGCGAGAAGAAGGGGATGAACGGGAAGACCAACTCGTCGCTCATGGCACTTCCAGCACGTCGGGGCTGAAGCCCCTCGCCATCAACGGCTCGTAGCCGAGATTCCGGGCCTCCGTCAGCACGTCAGCGAAGATCTTGCCATGCGCCACGATCTGGCCATCGGCGACCGCAATGAACTCGCCCGGATAGCGAGTCAGCTCCTCGGAGTGATCCGCCAGCCACTGGTCCTCGCGCTCGATCTCATCAGGCATTCCCGCAACTCCTGTCATCCGTACCGCATTCTACTCCATCTGCACCGGGCTGGCAAGCGCAGGCGCCGGCAAAGCCCCTGCATCTTCCACTCCCTGCCCACGACCCTCTTCGCCATGTACGTCCCCGAGCTTCGCGCCAACAGCGACGAGTGCCTGATCAAGATCGTGGATTGAGGTGCCGCCGGCGAGCAGGTCATGGCTGGCGCCGGAGCCAGTATTCGCGGAACGAACGCAGACGCGGCAGCGATTCGCGGTCCTTCACTCGATTCGTGGCGGCCTTGCTGGCGATGATGTCGTCGAGGTGGCACACGGGGAAGCCCTCCACCTCGACGTGGCGCTCCCAGGCGTCCTCGAACCGCTCGATGCCATCCGGCGCAAAGACCAAGTCGAGGTCGAAGGGCCCGTTTCGGAGTTGGACAAAGTCCTTGCCCCGCTCGATCTCGCCGGCCTGTGGGTCCGTGAGAGCAAACCCCAGTTCGCGCAGGGCGGCGACCAGCGCTCGGCCGTTCTCGGGGGAGGGGTCTGCGAAGAGTTCGACGACCTGAGTCGTGTCCGGGTAGCCGAGGAGGATGGCGCCCGACTTGCCGATGAAGAGATAACGCACGCCCCGTCGCGCGAAGGCGTTGCGAATCTCCTCGGCCTGGCGGTACTCAAATGCGCCCATAGCCCAGCCAATCGGGGAGGTTCTCCTCGCACCAGCGGCGGTAGTCCGCCGTCGTGTCGAAGGAGCGGAACGGCGCATCGTCGAGCACGGGCTTATAGGTCTTGATGAAAGCGTAGCGCACGCGCGTGCGGAGGGGGCGTCGTGCGGCCGCCTCGAACTCCTCGAGCCACTCGTGCGGGATGGACTCGCCCATCGCCGCGGGCTCCTCGGCCCGGGCGTCGCGTGCGCAGGTCCTGCCGCTGCTCACGGGGCACTCTCCTGGTGTCTTCGCCTCCGCGTATAGTATACGCCGCGGGCGCCAGAACGCAAGAGGGACGACGGTGGGGCAGGCGTTTCGCTGCCTTGCGCCGACCACACGGTCCGCGTATATTGCCTGGGGCTAGGGAACCGCTCATCCGACAGGAGGCCGGCCAGTGGCTGCAAGCAGAGCAGAGCGAATCTTCAAGACGGACAGGCGCATCCGCCTCGGCATCTGGGGCCTGGGGCGCGGGCTGTCGTTCTTCAAGGCCTGTCACGACCTGAACATTGATGTGGTGGCGGGCTGCGATTTCAACGAGCACATGCGCCGCCGGTTCGCCGAGCTTGTGCCCGACGCCTTCGTGACCGACAAGGCCGAGGACTTCCTGAATCACGATATGGACGCCGTGCTGGTCTCGACCTTCTGCCCGGCCCACGCGGGCGACGCCATCGCGGCGCTGAAGGCGGGCAAGCACGTGCTCTCGGAGGTCACGGCTTTCCACACGATGGCCGAGGGCGTCGGCCTCGTCGAGGCGGTCGAGAAGTCGGGCCTCGTCTACAACATGACCGAGAACTACCCGTGGAACCCCAACCACGCCTGGTGCGCGAGGAAGTGGCGCGAGGGGCTGTTCGGCGACTTCATGTACGCCGAGTGCAACTACGTCCACAACTGCCGCTCGCTGGTCTACACCTACATTGACGGCGTGCCGATCATTCCGGGCGACCGGCTGCACAACTGGCGCTCGTGGCTGAACTTCCACTACTACAACACCCACTCGCTCGGCCCCGTCATGGTCATCACGGGCACGCGGCCGACGCGGGTGGTGTCGCTCCCCAGCCCCGTGCACCTGCCGGGCTACCCGCAGAAGGGCGCCGAGGGGATGGGCGGCATCGCCCCCTCGCTCATCACGATGGACAACGGCGGGATTGTGCGGAATCTGATGGGCTCGACGACGAACGACAGCTACGCCTATCGGCTCTGGGGCACGCGGGGCGCGGTCGAGATTGACTGGCGGATGGGCGGCGTGTTCCTGCGCCTCGGCGGGGGAGGGGAGTCGCCCCGCATCCGCATCGAGCCGAAGGGCGACGAGCTGGCCGAGCTGGCCCGCCGCACGGGCCACGGGGGCGGCGACTTCTACGTCCTCTACTTCTTCGCCCGCCAGATCCTCACGGGCGAGCCGGCCTTCTTCGACGTCTATCGCTCCGCGGACTGCACGATCCCCGGCATCCTGGCCTATCGCTCCAGCATGGAGAAGGGCAAGCCCTACGACGTGCCCGACTTCCGCAAGAAGGCCGAGCGCGACACGTGGCGGGACGACCACTACGCCCAGCCCCACCTCGACCCCGACAAGAGCGTGTTCCCCCGCGGCGCCGACCCGGCGCTCACCCAGCAGTTCGACGCCACGATGAAGGACCTCCTTCGCCACGCCGGATTGGTCCGCGCCTGGCTCGACTGGTCCTCGGTCGCCGACGTGGCGGCCGACCTCGCGCCGGTCATCGCGGTTGCCGACAAGCTCGTCGCCGAGTATCCTGAAGTGGTGAAGACCCTTCGCGCGGCCCGCGGGCTGGCGGACGTGTACCCTCGCAGCCTGGGCGGCCGGCTGCTGAATGAGGCCCTTGAACTCGCCGACGAGGAGACCGTGCTGAGCGACGGCTTCCTCCTGCGTGTCAAGACGCAGAGGCGGAAACTGGAACGGAGCATCAAGTCATGAGGAGTCTGCTGATAGCGGCCATTGTTGCGTGTACGGCACCCTTTGCGTGCGGAGGCGAAGGGGACTTTGCCAGCGCCTGGCCGGCCGATGCGGAGCGCGTGTGGCTCGGGCCGCAGTTCTGGGCGAATCGGCTCCAGGACTGGCGGGTCGCCAACGGCCGCATCGAGTGCACGACCAGCGGCGGCGACCGCAACGTCCATCTGCTCACCCGCCAGCTCGGCGACGCCCGGGGTGACCTGCGGATGAGCGTCCGCCTCGGCAAGCTCGGCGAAGCCAGGCCCACGAGCGGCTGGGCCGGCTTCCGCATCGGCGTCAAGGCGGCGCTTCTTGACGACTATCGCTCCCGCGTCTGCCGGGGGAAAGGTCTGGACGCTGGGGTGACGACCGACGGCCATTTGTTCCTCTTCTCGCCCGAGAAGGCGAGGCCGGGCAACGCCCTGCCGCTGGACGATCTGGAGCTGCGGCTGAGCGCCGAGCCGAAAGGGGCGACCTATGCCCTCACCCTCGCCGCGCACGACCCGAAGACCGGCGCGGAACTGGCCCGAGTCGCCCTCGACGTCAGCCCCGAGAGCCTTCTCACAGGAGGGCTGGCCCTCGTGTGCGACCACCGCCCCGACCTGGGCGCCACGCCGCCCGCCAAGAAGGGCAGAGGCCGGCCAGCCCGCGGCGGCCAGGCACCCGGCGGAAACGTCCGCTTCTGGTTCCGCGACTGGCGGGTCAGCGGCTCCAAGGTCGAGGCACACGACGAACACGCCTTCGGCCCCATCCTCTGGGCGCAGCACACCCTGAGCAGCGGCGTCCTCAAGATGGCCGCGATGATGGCCCCCATCGGGGGGAAGGACGAGCAGAAGGTTCGCCTCCAGGTGAAGAGGGGCGAGGCGTGGGCGACCGTCGCCGAGGCGCCCATTGACAAGCTCGCCCGCACCGCCACCTTCCGCGCCGCCGATTGGGACGCCACGAGGGACACGCCCTATCGCGTGGCGTACACCTTCGAGGGCAAGGAGCACACCTGGGCCGGCACGATCCGCAAGGACCCCGTGGACAAGAATCCGATCGTCGTCGCCGCCTTCACGGGCAACGCCGACTACGCCTTCCCGAACACCGACCTCGTCGCGAACCTGAAGGTCCACGACCCCGACGTGTTGTTCTTCTCAGGCGACCAGATCTACGAGAACGTCGGGGGCTACGGCATCGAGCGGCAGCCGCTCGACCGCGCGTGCCTCGACTACCTGCGCAAGTGGTACTTCTTCGGCTGGGCCTTCGGCGACCTGATGCGCGACCGGCCCGCCATCTCCATCCCCGACGACCACGACGTCTACCAGGGCAACCTCTGGGGCCACGGGGGCCGCAAGACCGACAAGGACGACAAGGGCGGCTACATCATGGACGCCGAGTGGGTCAAGACGGTCGAGCGCACACAGACCAGCAACCTGCCCGACCCCTACGACCCGACGCCCATCGAGCAGGGCATCGGCGTCTACTACTGCCCGATGACCTGCGGCCGTGTGAGCTTCGCTGTGCTCGAGGACCGCAAGTTCAAGAGCGGCCCCAACGGGCTCGTGCCCAAGACGGCTGGCCGAGCCGACCACGTGACCGACCCGAACTTCGACACCAAGACCGCCGACGTGCCCGGGGCGAAGCTCCTCGGCGATCGCCAGCTCAAGTTCCTCCGCGACTGGGCCGCCGACTGGCGGGGCGCCGACCTCAAGTGCGCCCTGTCGCAGACTGTCTTCTGCAACGTCGCCACGCTGCACGGCGGCGGACTCCAGCGCCTCATCGCCGACTACGACTCGGACGGCTGGCCGCAGACGGGCCGCAACAAGGCCCTGGCCGAGCTGCGCCGCGGCTTCGCCTTGCACATCGGCGGCGACCAGCACCTCGCCAGCATCGTCCACCACGGCATTGACGACTGGGGCGACGCCGCCTGGTCCTTCTGCGTCCCCTCCATCTGCAACTTCTATCCCCGTGCCTGGGTGCCGCTGAAGCCGGCCCGCAACTGGAAGGAGGGGATGGTCGAGCACACGGGCGAGTTCCTCGACCCCTTCGGCAACCACATCACCGTCTGGGCGCATACCAATCCCCGCACGATGGGCAAGGAGCCGGCGAACATCCACGACAAGATGCCCGGCTACGGCATCGTCCGCTTCGACAAGGCCACCCGCAAGATCACGATCGAGTGCTGGCCCCGCTTTGCCGACCCGCGCGACCCCAAGACGGGCGGGCAGTACGAGGGCTGGCCGAAGAGCATTGACCAGCTCGACAACTACGCCCGCAAGCCCGTCGCCTGGCTGCCGACGCTCAAGGTCACGGGCATGGAGAACCCTGTGGTGCAGGTGATTGACGAGGCCGACAACGAGATCGTCTACACCCTGCGCATCAGGGGTGCGAGCTTCCGCCCGATGGTCTTTCGCGAGGGCGTCTACACCGTCAAGGTCGGCGAGCCGGGCACCGAGCGGATGAAGGCCCTTACGGGCGTGCGCCCGCAGGCCGCTGCGCCGGCGATCGAGGTGAGGTTCTGAGGAGGATGGGACATATGGGACCGATGGGACACATGTGTCCGACGGGTCCGATACGTCCCATATGTCCCATTGGTCCCACGCTGCCGGCTACACCGTTTCCCACGGGTGCTCGCCTAGTGCCACCCGCAGCGCCAGCGGCCCAATGGGGTTGTAGAGCATCGCGTCGGCGGCCAGGTCAATCGTGCAGGTGAGCACGGCGGGGCGGCCCGAGGGGGCCTGGCACGCCACGCTGCCGTCGGGGCGGTGCACGCGGCTCGTGCACCAGGGCTTCTCGCCGGTCGTGTTGTTTGCCGCCAGGTGGAAGAAGTTCTCGGAGGCCCGCGTGGCCATCGTGGCCGGTGCCACGGCTTCCATCACGCGGTTGCGCTTCGGGGAGGCCAGGTAGGACGACGCGAAGACCAGGCGGCAACGCCGCTTGAGATGCTCCCGCCAGATCTCGGGGAAACGGAAGTCGAAGCAGATGAGCAGGCCGAACTTGACGCCGCCGACCGAATGGGTGACGAGGCGGCGGCCTGGTGCGTAGTAGCGACGGTCGCGGCGCATCAGGAAGCACTTGTCGTAGCGCTTCACGATGCGGCCCGTCGGGGCGATGAGATAGAGGCAGTTGAGCGGCTTGCCGCGCGGCTGGCGATGCGTGGAGCCAAGGATTGTCCACACGCCCAGCTCGACCGCCAGGTCGCGGACGCGACGTGTCTCGTCCTCCAGCACGCCCCACGGAAAGCCGTCGAACGTGGTGAACTGGGCTCCCGCGTAGCCCGAGAGGGCGGTCTCGGAGAAGTGGACGATCTCCGCTCCGCGTCGCGCGGCGAGGCGCATCTGCCGGCGGATGAAGGCGCCGTTGGCGCGAATGTCCGCGCTCACCGGAAACTGGCACGTGGCTATCGTCAAGCAGCGCGACTTGCTGATTGTTCTTCTCCTCATCACGCGTCACGGGTCACGCGTCACGCACCGCTTCGCCCGAATGGCCATCCTCGTGGGATGCAACTCGTCCTCGAGCGAGAAGGGCATTGTGCCGAGGTTGAGGAGCGATTCCACGTAGAAGTCGAAGTAGTCCTTGCCGGGGGCCGAGGCGTCAATCGGCCCGAGGTCCCTGTCGCCCACGACCAGGCGGGTGCGGGTGCCGCCGTCGGTGGCCTCGACGAAGCCGAGGGTGCCGAAGATGCGGAGGTGCTCGTTGCCCCAGCGGCCGAAGCCCTTGGGGTTCAGGTAGTTGGCGACGACGCTGGCCACGCCGCCGTTCTCCAGCGTCATCATCAGCGAGGCCGCCATCCGCAGGCCGCCATCGGCCACGGGATTGCCCAGCCGAGTCTCGACCGCGAAGATGTCGGCGATCTTCTGCCCCGCCACGTGCTCGACGAAGCGGAGGGCGTGGACGCTCGCCTGGCCGATGATGCCGCCGTCAACGTCCTCGTCCTGCGGGCGGCGGTCGTGGTAGGGGTAGGATTTCTGGGCGAAGACCTGCACGACCGTGCCGATGGTGCCCGCCGCCACCAGGTTGCGCATGGCCAGGTACGGCTGGTCGAAGGCGGTGCCCGCCATCTCGTGGAACCGCTGGCCCGTGGCCGACACCGCGGCGATCAGGGCGTCGAGGTCCGCCTCGGTCATCGCGCACGGCTTCTCGGCGTAGGCGTGTTTGCCCGCTTCCATGCACCGGATGGCCTCGGCCGCCTGGTCGCGCCGGCGGGGCGAGCAGAGCGAGACCAGCTCGACCTCCTCATCCTCGATCAACTGGTCGAGCGTGGCGTAGTGGCGGATGCTGAGGTCGGCCTTCAGGCTCAGCGGCAGGGCCTCGGGCGGGAACGCCGCCGTCGCCACGAGCTGCGCCCAGGGATGCTTCTCCAGGTGGTGCTGGATCTGGTGCCCGTTGGCGCCGTAGATGCCGACTCTGACTTTATCAGCCATCCTGGCTTCTCCCGTTCGATGCGGCCTGGAAAAACGCCCGCCGCCGATTATACTATGGGCAGCTACGATCTGCCAGAGGGAGTCGAGGAGACGCGACATGAGAGCGTTCGCGCGGCTGGTGATGGTTGGCGTGGTCGTCTGTGCCCTGGTGCACGCTGCGCTCGCCGGGGCGTGCACGGCCACGTTCAGGGCGGACAAGCAGGGGACGTTCCCCGAGGCGCTGAAGCTCGACCGCCAGAGCGGCGCGTTGACGGTGGACCTGTCGGGCATTCCGAAGGACGCGGCCATCTTCCGCGCCGAGCTGGTGTTGAGGCTCGTGACCGGGTTCACGCAACGCTCGCTGGCGCCGACGAAGGTGCACCCCGAGGGCGAGCCGGAGAGGCCGCTGAAGTTCACCGCCCCGCGCTTCGTGAGCCTCGACGCGTTGGATGCCGTGCAGGCGGCCCTCAAGGCAGGCAAGCCGCTGGCGCTCAAGGTCGTTTCCACCGCGGCGGGCGTGTCGCACCTCGAAGTGTCCTACGTCGGGGGCAAGCCGAAGGCCGAGGGCATCCCCGCCGTCACGGGCGTCAAGGCCGCCCATCGCAAGGGGCAGACGCTCATCACGTTCGGCGAGCCGAAGCTCGAGGCCATCCCCGAGTTCAAGACGGGCGGCGACGTGAAGGCATTCGTCGCCGACTTCGCGAAGAAGCACCCGGGCCTCGGCTTCCGCATCTGGCGGAGCGCCGAGGCGATCACGCCCGACACGATTGCCAAGGCCAGCCTCGTCGGCGAATGCGGCTTCTTCAGTTGCTGGAACGCCACCTACCACCAGGGCGACACGGGGAAGAGGCCGCCCGTCCTCCATCGCGTGAGCGATCTCGGCGAGCCGCTGGCCTGGGGCACGGGCGTCTACGCCCACAACCCCGCCGAGGCGGGCAAAGCCTTCTACGCGGTCAGCGTCGCCCTCAACGGCGAGGAGGACCTCGCGCAGGTGAGCGGCACCACGGAGCCGGTCGAGGAGGTCGTCGGCCTCGGGGAGCCGGTCCTCCAGTGGATCGAGGAGCCTGACCCGAAGGACGGCTGGATGTATCGCCGGGGCAAGATCGCCCGCCTGATCTACACGCGCTGGGAGTCGTGGCCGCACTCGTCGGTGCCCAACAACCCGATTGACTACCTGGTCGTCCTGCCCCTCGAGCCGAGGCCAGAGAAGCCTGGGAGCGAACCCGAATACAAGACCTATCGCGCCGACCCCGCGCCTGTGGGGCTGCACCTCCACTGCTGGGGCGGGAGCCTCAACGGCGGCTACGGCTGGTGGTACAACGCCCATCGCGGCACCGTGCTCATCGCGTCGAACCAGATTCCGTACGACTGGTGGACCGGCTACCACGAGGCGCTCCGCACCGCGAAGAGCTTTGGCGACGGCCACGTCGTGCCCTTCACGATGAACCGCACGTTCGGCTTCCTCGACTGGGCGGCGAAGCAGCACGCCGAGGCCCCCGAGAAGGTGCGGGCACTCTGGCCTCGGCTTGACCTCACGCGGGTCTTCACCGCCGGCAACTCGATGGGCGCCGCGGGCGCGCCCATGTATGCCATCCGCTACGGCGACCGCATCGCCTGGAGCATCGGCTGGGTGGGCATCCACGTGCCCGAGCTGAGCCCCGGCTTCAAAGGCTCCTACGAGAACAGCTACGGCAAGCGCGACCCCGCCATCACCATGCCCGACGGCAAGACCTCGCCCTGGGACCACTTCAGCGACGTGTGGTGGCTGCGGCAGAATCCGAAGGCCGAGACGGGCCTCATCATCGCCTCGAACGGCAAGAACGACGGCGGGATCGGCTGGCCGCAGGCCCACCAGTTCGCCCGCACGCTCCAGGAGACACGGCGGCCGCACATCACCAACTGGGGCCTCGGCGGGCACGGCACCCGCACGATCATCGGCTCGAACTTCGAGCTCGACCTCCGCACCGACCAGAGCCTCCCCGCCTTCACCAACTGCTCGCTCGACAGCAACATCGGCACGGCCACGCCCAAGTCGAAAGAGCAGATCGAGGCCGAGAAGAAGCAGCAGCAGGACGAGGTGGCCGCCAAGAAGCGAACCGATGTCGCCGTGGACCCCTACGATGGCGACCCGCAGGGCGCCTACAATGCGTATCTCCGCTGGCAGACCGACGACATTGTGGACACCGCGGACGCCTGGGAGATCACCGTCATCCTCCTCGACAAGGCGCCCAAGGACACTTGTACCGTGGACCTGACGCCCCGTCGCCTCCAGGCACTCAAGACCCCCAAGGGCGCCAGGTTCGCCTACACCGTCACCGACGTCAAGGCCGGAAAGGAACTCGCCAAGAGCGAGGCCACGGCCGACGAATTCGACCTCCTCACCCTCAAGCAAATCCCCCTCGTGAAAGGCCAGAACCGCGTCAAGGTCACCAAGTAGGGACGAGCCAGCACATGACGATCCGAGCAGAATGCTGCGGAGTCCCAGAACCTGTCAGGAGATCCTTGCACATGTCCACCAGCGGATTCAGCCGTCGCTCGTTCCTCGGTGCGACCCTTCCTGCCGCGACATTCACCCTCCTCCCTCGCCATGTCCTCGGCGGGGAGGGGCGGCGGGCGCCGAGCGAGGCGATCACGCGGGCCGTCGTCGGCACGGGCGGCATGGGGCACGGCCACATCCACACGAATAAGGATGGCGAGCCGCCCGTGACCCTCGCCGTGTGCGACGTGGATAAGAAGCACCTGGCCTCGGCCATCAAGAAGGCAGGCTCCGGCTGCACGGCCTACACCGACTTCCGCGACATCCTCGACCGCCGCGACATTGACACGGTGGAGATCGCCACGCCGCCCCACTGGCACGCGCTCACCTCGATCCACGCCGCGCAGGCGGGATTCGACGTGTTGTGCGAGAAGCCGATGACGCGCTTCATCCGCGAGGGGCAGGCGGTGATTGACGCCATCCACCGCTACGGCCGCGTCTACCAGATCGGCACCTACGGGCGGTTCGGCTCGACGCATCTGCGGAAGCTCGTCGCCAGCCGCCTCCTCGGCACCCCCCTCACGGTCCGCGTCGGCGCCCGCACCGGCTACAACTGGAAGGTCCAGGGCTGGAGCGGCCACACGCATCTCGTCCCCCAGCCCGTCCCGCCCGAGCTCGACTACAACCTGTGGCTCGGCCCCTCGCCCTGGAAGCCGTATCACCCTCATCGCGTCCACGGCAGCTTCCGCTGCTACTGGGACTACGATGGCGGCGGCCTGGCCGACATGGGCCAGCACTACCTCGACCCCATCACCTACTGGCTCGACAAGGACGACACGGACCCCGTGGAGATCGAGGCATACGCCCCGCAGCCGGCTCACGACGACGCCGTGCGGCTCTGGGGCCGCGTGACGATGCGCTACGAGGATGGCACGACGCTCATCCTGGAGAGCGGCGAGTGGGGCGAGCCCGAGCCGGGCGACCACGCCTTCATCGAGGGGCCGAAGGGCAAGGCGTTCGGCAGCGGTGGCGGCGTCGCCCACACCGACCCGCCCGGCCTGATGGAGCAGGCGGCCCAGACGCCCGACCCGCCGCGGATGATCGGCTTCCACGAGGCGGTGCGCACCCGCCGGCAGCCGGGCGGCAGCGCCACGTCGTCGCACCGCGCCTGCTGCCTCATGCACCTGGCGAACGTCGCCATTCGCACGGGCCGCAAGCTCCGCTACGACCCCGTCGCCCAGACCTTCCCCGGCGACGAGGAGGCGAATCGCCTGGTGGACGTGCCGATGCGCGCCCCGTGGCACTTGTGAGAAGCGACGCCTGCGATGACCGAGCTGGAGCGATTTCGGGCCTGCATGGAATACCAGCCGGTGGACCGTGCGCCGTTCTGGGACTGGGGGGCGTGGCCGGAGACGATCGAGCGGTGGAAGGCCGAGGGCCTCGATCCCAACCGCCACCCCGCCGCCGTCTGCGACCAGAGGCAGTGGGTCGGCCACTGGTTCTTCCCAAACCCGCCGTTCGAGCGGAAGGTGGTCTCCGAGGACGCCCGCCACGTGGTCTACGTGAACCACGAGGGCATCCTGATGATGGAGCGGCGCGACCAGCCCCATAGCTCGATGCCGCAGTTCCTCAAGTTCCCCGTCGAGACGCGGGAGGACTTCCGCCGCTTCTGGGCCGAGCGGATGCAGCCCGACCCCGCGGCCCGCATCGGGGCGGACTGGCGGGAGAAGCTCCAGGCGATGCGGGCGCGGCCCGTGCCATTCATCATCATCTCCGACCGCTGGGGCGGCTTCTTCGGGCCGCTGCGAAACCTGGTCGGCGTCGAGCGCCTCTGCACCCTCTTCTACGACGACCCCGCCTTCGTCGAGGAGATGATGGACGCGGACGCCGATTTCATCGTCGCCCTGATGGGGCAGATTCTCGATGTGGTGACGCCCGACGCCTTCGGGCTCTGGGAGGACATGGCCTACAACCGCGCCCCGCTCATCTCGCCCGCGATGGTGCGGCGGCACATGCTCCCGCGCTACCGCCGCGTGGCCGACTTCGTACGGTCGAAGGGCGTGAGATACGTCGGCCTCGACAGCGATGGGCAGGTGGACTCGCTCATCCCCGTGTGGCTCGACGCGGGGCTGAACTTCCTCTATCCCTTCGAGGTGCAGGCGGGGATGGCCGTGTGCGAGGTGCGCTGGAAGTATGGCCGCGAGCTTCGGCTCTGGGGCGGGATTGACAAGCGGGCGCTGGCGAGAGGCCCTGCCGCCATTGACGCCGAGCTCCGCCGCGTGTCGCCGCTCATCGCCGACGGCGGTTACATCCCCCACACCGACCACTCCTGCCCGCCCGACATCCCGTTCGCCAACTACTGCTACTACCTGGAAGCACTCGCAAACGCCTGCGGACGTGCTTGAGGTCCCGCGTGCAGGTATGCACGCCCTACAGCGGAAAGGGGTTGAACGTGCCAGGAACCGCGGGGCTCGAGGACCGCATCCGGGGCTGCCTCGTTGGGGCAGCGATTGGCGCGGAGCTCGGCTTCGCCCGGTGCGTGGAGCCAGGCCGCTTCGCGTGCGAGCCCGGCAAGGTGTTCGACGTGGACCTCACCCCCGTCCGCACCTGGAAGCCCGAGCCGCATCGGACCCATCTCGCCAGCACCACGCCGCTCGTCGCCCTCGGCGTCCGAGCCTATCTCAAGGCCAGGGGGCGGGCGACGCCCGAGGCCTTCGCCGCGCTCTTCCAGGACGACCCAGGCGTCGCCACCCCCGCCTTCGCCTGGGACGGCCTTCACACGGTGCAGGAAATCCTCAAGGAGGGGATGAACCCGCGGATCAGCGGCCTGGCGGTGTTCCCCTCGGGCCTCATCGCCGCCGCGATGCCTGCCGTCGGCTGCTACCATTTCGCCCATCCCGAATACGCCTATCTCGACGGCGTGGAGCTGGCCTCGGTCGCCCAGTGCCGACGCGGGGCCGACTGGGCGGGGCTGTGCGCCGCCGCCATCGCCGCGGCCTTCGACGCCCCCGACGGCGCGGCCATCGTGGATGCCGTGCTCAAGACCGCCTTCCGCCACAACCGCGAGCTGTTCTACGAACTCGACTACGCCCAGCGGCAGCCCTCAACCGACTTCGCGAAGCACTGGCTCCAGCGGGGCAGCCGCCCCGACGCCTCGAAGGACAACATCTGGATCGCCTACAACCCCATCCGTTTCGTGCTCCCCGTGCTGAAGCAGCTTGCGGCGGAGCCGGCGAAGGCGCTGGCGCTCCTCGTTGCCGCGCCCGACTTCATGCACGCAACCACGGTGTCGCCGGCCATCGGCGGCGCCGTCCTCGGCGCGATGCATGGCCTCGACGGCCTGCCGCCCAAGCTCCGCGAATGGGCCGAGCCCATCGCGCAGCCCTGGTTCGCGCTGGCCGACCTGGTCGCCCGCCGCGTCCGCCAGGAGAAGCGGATCATCGCCGTGACCGAGCGGCTGGCCAAGCCCGACGCCAGCGGCCAATCGCTCCTCAAGGAGAAGGTCCGCGGCTGCATCCTCGCCGGCGCCATCGGCAACGCGATGGGCTCGCCCGTGGAGGGCCGCCTCTACCCCGAGATCGACGCGCAGCACCCCGGCGGCATCCGGGGCGTCCTCGACCCCAAACGCCTCGAGGGCGAGGACGACAATCAGATGGCCATGCTCCTCGTCGAAACCTACCTCGCCCGCGAGGGCCTGCCCGCCACGGCCCGCGACTTCGGGAAAACCTGGCGCGACCGCCTCAACCGCGACCACTTCTACCCCTTCTGCATGGGCCACGCCTACGACCTCATCACCGCAGGCTGGGACCCCCGCATCATCGGCCACTGGGCAGTCGTCACGGGCTCCACCGTGATGTGCATGGAACCCGTGGGCATCTACCACCTCGGCGACCCCGACTTCGCGGCGATTGACGCCCTCGCCATCTCCTACATGTACCAGCGCGGGCTGGACGCCCTGGCCGCCTCGATGCTCGCGGCCACGGTCGCCGAGGCATTCCGGCCCGAGGCCACGGTCGAGAGCGTGTGCCAGGCCGCCCTCAAGGCCGCGCCGACGACGCCCCTCCGCACGTTCGACCGCCGGCCCTTCAGGAGCTGCCGCCACTATCTCGAGGCCTGCCTCGAAGTCGCCGACCGCTACGACGACGTCTTCGCCGTCCGCAAGGAGCTCTACGACAAGTGCCTCCTCTACCACCAGATTGACCCGCTGGAGCTCTGGGGCTTCTCGCTCGCCATGTTCAAGGTGGCCAAGGGCGACGTGCGGCAGGCTGCCATCGGCGGCACCAACATCGGCCGCGACAGCGACACCATTGCCGGCCGCGCGGCCATGCTTGCCGGCACCCTCCGCGGCGCCGCCAACGTGCCGCCCGAATGGGTCGCCCTCTTCCGCCCCGAATCGCTCGAACGGATTGACCGCAACGCCGAGCGCCTGGCCGACCTCGTCGTCAACGGCAAGCTCCCCTGGCTCCGCCGGCGCCAGGCCGTTGCCGGCGGCTGATCCGGCGCTGGCAGCTTGCAGTCGGCCCCACCTCCGGAGTATACTACGCCGGGAGCGCCCTTCGAGCACTACGGCCCCCTGCACAGCGACGGGGCGGTTCGCTATGCCCGTGAGATCGTTGAATTCGTCCGTTCTCAAATGGCCTGACCTGGCCACGGTGCGCGACGCCCTCCAGCGGTGGGTCGAGCAGGCCGTGCGCCGTCATCCCGACGTCGTCCTGATCGGCTACTTCGGCTCCTATGCCCGCGGCGACTGGGGCGTGGGCAGCGACCTCGACCTCCTCATCGTCGTCGAAGCCTCCGACCTCCCCTTTGAACAGCGCTCGGCGGAGTGGGACACCACGGCCCTCCCCGTGCCCGCCGACGTGCTTGTCTACACCCGCTCGGAGTGGAAGGCGCTGGAGCCGACCCGCCGCTTCACCCGCATGCTCACGCAGGAAACCGTGTGGGTGCACCGTCGGGAACCTGCCTCTTGCGTTGCTGTGCTTCCCAAGGTATGATGATGGCAGGTGCTGGCTGGGGCAATTGAGGCCGGGGACATCGGAGCGAGGACCATGACCCAACTTCTGGAGAAGGCGTTTGCCAAGGCGTCCAGGCTCCCCGATGCCGAGCAGGACGCGCTGGCCGCCGTGCTGCTCAGCGAAATGGAGTCAGAGGCGCGATGGCAGAAGAGCTTCGCGGAGTCCGCTGATAAGCTCGCCGCCCTCGCCGACGAGGCCCTGGCTGACCTCGATGCCGGACGGACCGAGCCCCTCGATCCGGACCACCTATGAAATCGCAGAGGACGCCGCGGTTCCGTAGAGCCTACAAGCGGCTCCACCCCGCTGTCCAAGCCCACGCGCGCAAAGCCTTTCGCATGTGGGTGGAGGCGCCTTTCCACCCAGCCCTTCAGTTCAAGCAGGTTCACCCGACTCAGCCCATCTACTCCGTCCGCGTCGGCATCCACTGGCGAGCTCTCGGGGTGAGGAGAGGAGACTCGGTGACGTGGTTCTGGATCGGTTCTCACGAGGACTACAACAAGCTGGTGGCGAGTCTCTGAGATGACCAAGCGCGAGCGCGTCGAGCGGACGATGAGGCTGCAAGAGACCGACCGCGTGCCGCTCTACGACATCCTGCTGTGCGACAAGGCGATCGAGCACTTCAGTGGCGAGAAGCTGCCGCCACTGGTCAACAATCCCGAGACGCGAGCAACGGTGGACCGCCTGACGGGCAAGGCCATCCAGAGGATGCTCGACGCGACCCGCGGCTCGACGTTCGGGCCGCTCGAGGACCGCGAGTTCACCGATGCCGACGGCTTCGTGCTCCACCAGAGCGCCTTCGCCAAGACCTGCTGGATCGAGCGGCGCCCCTTCGGCGACGTGGCCGGCGCCGCCGAATGGCTGAAGAGGTGGACCGCCCGGCAGGCCGATGCGGCGAAGCGGGTCGAGGCCAATCCCCGCGAGCGCCGCGAGCAGCACGAGCGCGGGTTCCGCGACGTCCAGGCCCGCATCGGCGACACCGTGCACCTCTGCACCCAGATGGGGGTCGGCCTCGACGACATCCGCCATCGCCTCGGCTTCGACCTCTTCGCCTATCTCGACGCCGACCAGCCCGGCCTCATCTCCGAGGCGCTCGAAGCCTGCACGCGGCTCCAGGTCGCCACGACCCACGCCATCGCGAACGTCGAGCTGTCGCCCGCCGTGCTCACCTATGGCGACATCGCCGGCAAGCAGCGGCTCCTCCACTCGCCCGCCTGGCTCCGCCGCGAGTTCTTCCCCAGGCTCGAACGCCTCAACGACGCCTGGCACGAGCACGGCTTCACCTGCCTCTTCCACTCCGACGGCTACCTGATGGAGGTGATGGACGACCTGGTGGCGGCGGGCATTGACGGCCTGAACCCCATCGAGACTGTCGCGGGGATGAGCCTTCGCGAGTGCCGCCTCAAGTATCCCCGCCTCTTCCTGGCGGGGGGCATTGACATGAGCCAGCTTCTCTCGAACGGCACGCCCGACGAGGTCCGCGAAGTCTGCCGCCAGGCCATCCGCGACGCCTATCCCGGCTTCCTCATGGGCTCGACGACCGAGGCCGACAACAGTTGCCGCGCCGAGAACCTCATCGCCATGTATGATGTGGCGATGGAGGGGGTGCCCTGAGGCGGGTGGGCTGCCTGGCGTCTGACGCCATAACCGTAGTAATGGCAGCAGGTTGCGGCTTCGCCGGGAAAACGCTCCAGGAACGCGTCTGACGCGACTTTGCGGGCTTGCGCGACCCCTGATACCTTTGGGCGATCCCTGGACGCCGGGGGAGGCCGCAAGTGTCGTGCTGGACTAACCTTGCGGCGAACTGCCCCTCGCCCTTGTGAAAAAAGGATCGAGGCTCTAATCGCGTTTTCCCGCGCTCACCCCATCAGGCGGGCGCGCCGCTCACGCCTCGTCATAGCCCTTGAGCGGGCGGAACCAGATGTTGCGGAAGCGCACGAGGTCGCCGTGGTCCTGGAGGACGAGGGGGCCGGCGAGCGGGTGCGGGACGTAGGGGGCCAGTTGCCTGTGCGTCGTGCGGCCGATCAACTCGGTGCAGTGGTGAACGACGAGGCCGTTCTGGAAGACGGTGACGTGGGCGGGCCGCACGAGCTTGTCGCCGTCGAACCGCGGGCCGAGCCACACGATGTCATAGGTCTGCCACTCGCCGGGCTTGCGGCAGGCGTTGACGAGGGGCGGGAACTGGCCGTAGATGGCGGCCGTCGTGCCGTCGGCATAGGTCGGGTTGTCGTAGCAGTCGAGCACCTGGATTTCGTAGTGGCCGACGAGGAAGACGCCGCTGTTGCCGCGTCCCTGGCTCTCGCCCTTGACGAGCGTGGGGGCCGCCCATTCGACGTGGAGCTGGCAATCGCCGAACTCGGCCTTCGACTTGATGTTGCCGGTCTTGGGCGCCACTTCCATGCAGCCGCCCTCGAGCTTCCACTTCGCGGGCGAGCCGTCCATCGAGGCCCACCCCTCGAGGCTCGTGCCGTCGAAGAGGACCACGGCGTCGGCCGGGGGCCGGCCGGCCTTCTCCTGGGTGCTCTCGGTGCCTGGGGCGACGATGCGGGGCTGGGGACGGCTGCAGTCGTGCACGCGGTACTTGCCGTCGGGCAGGAACGGCGTGTCGTCGTAGCCTGGCTTCTTCTGCTCGGCTGCCATTGAGCGGCTCCTGGCTGAGGGATGGGGACGACCCAGCGGGGCATATCGTAGCAGCGGGGGTGGAGGGTGTCAAATGAGCATGGAAACCATCCCGATGGGACGAATGGGACGCATGGGACCCATGGGACAACAGGTCTCAGGCCGTCTCATGCGTCCCATTGGTCCCATCACGGTGCTTCGGCGCATTTGAAAAGCAGGGGCCTTCTGGGTAGATTGGGCGCGGGACGTTTTCCCACGGGCTTGGGGGTTCTGCATGAGAACACGGTTTGGGCTCCTGGTGCTGGCGGTCGTGGCCGTGGCTTTCGCGGGCGAGGCGGTGCTCGACGACTTGGAGGAGAAGCTGCCAGTCGTGTGGCTCGACGAGCTGGACGTGAAGCTCTCGGAGTGCGGCTGGGAGCGGACGCGGAGCAAGAAGTCGGTCGGCGGCAACCCGCTGCGGGCGGGCGGCCAGGTGTATGACCGTGGCATCGGCACCCATCCGCCAGGCGTTTTCGTCATCAACCTGGCGGGCGGCTCGAAGCGCTTCACCGGGCTTGCGGCCCTCGACGAGGAGGTCGGCCGCTCGGGCAGCGTCGAGTTCATCATCGAAGCCGACGGCAAGCGGCTCTGGACGAGTGGCATCCTCCGCGGCGGCGAGCCGCCCAAGGCCATTGGCCTCGATGTCACGGGCGTCAAGCTCCTCAAGCTCACCGTAACGACGGCGGGCGACGGCTACGGGAACGACCACGCCGACTGGCTGGACGCCAAGTTCCACATCGTCGGCGCCAAGCCCGAGGCCCACACCCCGCCCCCGCCCAGCGCGTGGGACCTGGCCGAGCGCGAGCTGGCCGACGGCCGCGGCTGGTCGAAGTCGCTCGCCGAGCAGACCTTCCGCCCCGACGCCCTGTACTTCCCCGAAGACAAGGACGCGCTGGACGTGGTGCTGCGGCGGACGTCGGCCCTGCTCGCGCGGCTGAAGACGATGAGGGGCGTGCGCGACCTGGCCGCCGAGGAAACCGCCCTGACCGCGCTGAAGGCCCAGGCCGAGAAGGTTGACACGAAGGACACCGAGGCGCGCAAGCGCCTCCTCGACGAGGCGACGAAGCTCCGCCGCAAGATCGCCTTCGCCAACCCCCTGCTCGGCTTCGACCGCATCCTGTTCGCCAAGAAGCACTATTACCCCGGCGGCGAGGGCACGGGCAACCACATGTGCGACCAGTACTTCGGCTTCATGGCCATCCACGAGGGCGGCATCTTCGTGCTCGAGAACCCGTTCGGCGACAAGCCCGTCGCCCGCGACCTGCTGGCGAACGCGGTCTGCGAAAACGGCCGCTTCGAGGGCAAGAAGCTGGAGGGCGGCGGCTTCCTCTTCCCCGACCTCTCGTACGACGGCACGACCATCCTCTTCCCCTGGACCGAGGGGGAGAACACCCGCTACAAGTGGACCCCGAAGAGCACCTACCACATCTTCAAGGTCAACGCCGACGGCACCGGCCTGCGGCAGCTCACCGACGGCGCGTGGAACGACCTCCACCCCTGCTGGCTGCCCAACGGCCGCATCTGTTTCATGTCCGAGCGCCGCGGCGGCTACGGCCGCTGCCACGGGCGCCCCGTGCCCACCTACACGCTCCACACGATGAACGCCGACGGCTCCGACATCACGTGCATCAGCTACCACGAGACCAACGAGTGGCACCCGAGCGTGAACCACGACGGGATGATCGTCTACACGCGGTGGGACTACGTGGACCGCGGCTTCAACCAGGCGCACCACCCGTGGATCACGACGCCCGATGGCCGCGACGCGCGCGCGATCCAGGGGAACTGGGCTCGCAGCCAGGGCGACAGGCCGCTGATGGAGATGAACGTCCACGCCATCCCCGGCTCCCGCTGCTACGTGGCCACGGCCGCGGCCCATCACGGCCAGGCCTACGGCTCGTTGATCATCGTGGACCCCAACGCGCCCGACGACGACAAGATGGAGCCGGTGAAGCGGCTGACGCCCGAGGTGCGCTTCCCCGAGGCCGAGGGCGGCCAGGTGGGCTACGCCACCGCCTGGCCCCTCAGCGAGGAGTTCCACCTGTGCGTCTACGACCCCCAGGGCACGACCACGCGGGGCAGCCACTTGCAGAACCGCTACGGCATCTACCTGGTGGACGCCTTTGGGAACAAGGAACTGCTCTACCGCGACCCCGACATCTCGTGCCTCGGCCCAATTCCGCTGCGGCCGAGGCCCCGACCACCCGTCGTCGCTCACGGCACCCTGGTGGGCAAGCCGCAGCCCGCGGCGGCGTCCTCCAGCACTGTTGCCGCGACCGAAGCGCCCGCGAACAGCGAGCGGGGCGGGAAGCCCGATCTGGGCGCTCTCCAGACCGGCGGCGCGCGCACCGCGCCCGTGGGGGTGGTGAACGTCTACGACGGCCTCCTGCCCTGGCCCGCGGGGACGCGCATCGCGGCACTGCGAATCATCCAGGTGCTGCCGAAGAGCACGCCCTCGGCCGATGGCCCGCGCATCGGCTACGGCGGGCAGAAGAACGCGCGCGCCGTGCTCGGCACCGTGCCCGTGGAGAAGGACGGCAGCGCGTACTTCGAGCTGCCCGTGTGCAAGCCCGTCTTCTTCCAGGCCCTCGACGAGGGCGGCCTCGCCGTGCAGTCCATGCGCAGCGATGTCTACGTGCAGCCGGGCGAGACGCTCACGTGCCAGGGCTGCCACGACCCGCGCGGGTCGCGCCGGTCGCTCGGCGAGATCGCGCTGGCCATGACGCGCCCGCCGTCCGTGATCCAGCCCGACGCGGAGGGCTCCAACCCCTTCAGCTACCCGCGCCTCGTACAGCCCGTGCTCGACAAGCATTGCGTCGCCTGCCACGCCAAGGACCCCAAGGCGAAGGGGTGCGACCTGGCGGCCGGCGAGTGGCAGAAGAACCCGAACCACTGGTACACGTCGTACCGCAGCCTGGAGAAGTTCGCCTTCTTCTACGGCGGCGTGGGCTGGGAGACGCCGCGGACCATCCCCGGCCAGTTCGGCGCCCGCGGCTCGAAGCTCTACGCCCTGCTGGCCAAGGGGCACTACGACGTGAAGCTCCCGCCCGAGGACCTGCACCGCATCGTGCTCTGGCTCGACTGCAATTCCGACTTCTTCGGCGCCTACGAGAAGACGCAGGAGCAGGCGGCGGGCGAGATCGTCCACCCATCCCTGGAATAGGAGACGCGCATGCGGCGTTGCGTCGGGATCGCCGCCCTTTGCCTTTCCGCATCCGCCTTCGCCGCCGAGGCCCACCAGGACATCGTCCTGGGCACGACGGTGGGCACGGTGGACACGCAGCTCTTCATCCCCGGCGGGGTCAAGGTGCTCCGCGGTGTCCTGGTCCATGCGGCCCACTACAAGTTGAGTGCGACCGATCGCTGGGCCGAGGTGTGCCGCACGCTCGGCTTCGCCCACGCGGCGCTGAACATCAATCTCAAGGAGAACAACCGCCCGACCAAGCTCCGCAAGGCGCTCGACGAGGGGCTCAAGGAGTTCGCCCCCAAGAGCGGCCACCCCGAGCTGCCGAACCTGCCGTTTGCCGGCGTGGGGCACTCGGCCGGCGGAATGGTGTCGAGCGTGATGCTGCGGACGCCTGAGCGGACGCTCACGACCTGCGTGAGCTGCGGCTGGATCGCCGACCCGGCGAAGCTGACGCCCGAGGCCGCCGCCGTGCCGCACGCCTTCACGCTGGGGGCGATTCCCGACGCCTTCAAGATGCTGCCGGGCATCGAGGAGCGCTTCCTGCCCGCGCGCAAGCAGGGGCGGCCCTGGGGCCTCGCCGTCCAGTGGGAGTGCGCGCACGACTGGGGCAACTCCGCCGCCTTCTTCGCTCCCTGGCTCGTCGCCGTGTGCGAGATGCGCATCCCGAAGGACTGGGATCCGCTGGCCGGGCCCCCGAAGCTCAAGGACGTGAAGCAGGACGACGGCTGGCTGGGCGACCGCTCGACGACCGAGGGGAACTTCGCCACGGTCGCCTCGTGGGCCGACTACCAGGGCGACAAGGCGCTCGCCACCTGGTTCCCCAGCCGCTACGTGGCCTTCGTGTGGCGGGCCATGATGTCGAAAGATCCGCCCGTCGTGCTCGAGGCTGCGGCCGCCGACGGCTCGGCCAAGGTTTCGACCCGCGACCCCAAGTCCGACCACACGCTGATGCTCAACCCCGGGACGGATCTGCTCCTGACCACCTCCGTCAAGGAAGGCTTCAGCGCCAGGACGGTGTCGTTCTTCGACGGCGACCGGCTCCTCGGCGAGGCGGGCAAGGCCCTGTGGCAGTTCACGTGGAAGGGCGCGGCCCAGGGGCCGCACGCGGTCTTCGCCCAGTGGACCACGCCCGACGGGAAGCAAGGCGTGTCGCACCCCGCCCTGGTCGTCGTGCGGGCGAAGGCGACCAAGCAGGAGTGAGGAGTTCCCGATGATGGTGCGTTGGCTTCTCGTCGGCGCGATGGTGTGTCTCGCCTCTCTGTCTCAGAGCGCTTTGACCCTCGCGGGCGAGGCGGCGCCGCCCGAGAAGACGGACGTGGATAACAGCACGTGGGGGCTGACGTTCAGCGACTTCTTCGACGCGGGCAAGCCGCTCAACATGTATCCCTCGCGGCGCGAAGGCAAATGGGTGTGGGCCATCGGCACCTCGCGCATTCCTGGCCGCAACCGCTATGGCTGGAACACGGGCCGCTACTTCTCCGACATGGCCGGCGTGACGGTCACCGGCGACGCGATCAAAGGCACGTTCGAGGTCACGCTCTCGCCCGACCCGTGGGTGCCGGCCGACCGCAAGCCCCGGAAGGCCGTCATCGAGATTGACGCGAAGCTCACCGCCCCCGATCCGAAGGACGCCAAGGCCATCCGCGGCATCGCGGGCACCTACAAGGCGAAGCTCGACGCCGGCATCAACCTCCGCGACAAGGAGCGGGCCACCGAGATCAGCGGCAGCGTCTCGGGCGGCGTGGGGCCGACCGAAATCCCCGACCTCGCCGCCTTCACCTACCAGCTCATGTTCGAGGACATCGTGCCCGGCGGGACGCCGAGCGACCAGCAGCGGCGGCTGGCCGTGAACCTCGGCATCGGCGACGGCAAGGTCGTGAGCGCCGAGGCCGGCCCCGTGAACCTGCGCCACGCCGCCTACGACCTTCAGCCCTTCGAGCCACCCGCCAACATCGCCCTCACGAAGGACACCATCGCCGGCACGCTCACCGTGCCCTTCATCTCGCTCGACGGCGAGCCCGTGGCCATCACCATCGAGGTCAAGGGCGGCCGCGTCCAGGGCCTCCTCGCGGGCAGCTACGCCGCGAAGAGCGTCTCGGAGAGCGGTAAGAAGGAGGAGCGCGCCGGCTGCTGGGGCGGCGGCGTGCGGACCGGGCTGCCCGACATCGTGTACGCGAAGGACGACCGCCCCTGGTTCGTGCCCGTGAAGGACTGGAAGCCCGTCGCCCCCGGCGAGCACCCGCGCCTGTTCTTCCGCAAGAGCGACGTGCCCGAGCTGCGGCGGCGCGCCGGGACGCCCGAGGGCAAGCTCATCGTCGCCAGGCTCAAGCGCCTCCTCGGCGGCGGCGACGAGATGCCCACGTCGCTCAACCCCGCGAAGAAGGCATACGACGACAACAAGTTCAAGCGCGTCGAGGGCAGCTACACGATCTGCCACGCCGCGGGCTTTGGCTTCCTCTACCAGCTCACAGGCGAGCGGAAGCATGCCGACCTCGCCCGCAAGTGCGTCGAGCTGGCCTTGGCCGGCCAGCGCGACGCCGACGACCGCTACGCCTGGGCCGCCCCCGGCGGCGAGCTGCGGGCCGGCCCCAGCATCGGTTGGTACGCCGTGGCCTACGACCTGTGCTACGAGGCCTGGGACGAGGCGTTCCGCGTGAAGTTCGCCCAGGCGATCCAGAACTACGACGACAAGGAGGGCGGCGAGTGGGGCAAGGCTCAGCCCGAGGGCATCAGCCTCCGCAGGATGGCCCTCACCCCCAAGCTCGGCCCCAACAGCAATCACTACGGCGCCGTGGCCGGCGGCTGCGGACTCGCCGTGCTCGCCATCCAGGGCGACCCGGGGACTGATGCCCAATTGCTCGACATCTACGACGAGGCCCTCCAGCGGAACATTCCGCGCGCCCTCAACAGCGGCTTCGGCGACGGCGGCTTCTTCTTCGAGGGACACGGCCCCGGGCAGATCGCGTCCGACACCGCCTACATTCCTTACCTCGAGGCGCTCCGCACGGCGCAGGGCCGCGACTACATCGCCGGCCCGCGGCCCAACGCGGCGAACGTCACGATGCTCCGCGTGTGGGAGCTGATCGGCCCGCCGGCCGTCTATCCCTACCGCGGCGCGCTCGGCGGCACGTATGGCGGGCCGGACTTCTACCGCCTCCGCCACGGCCTGTCGCGCGGCGGCCAATTCGTCCAGGGCTTCGGCGCCGTGCCCGACGCGATGAAGCCGGCGCTCCTCTGGTGCTACAGCACGTTCGTGGACCCGAAGAGCGAGACGCCGCCGTGCGACACCGTGAGCCCCTATCCTCACCGCCCGATGCTCGCCTTGATCAACTGGCCGTTCGGCCTGGAGCCGAAGAACCCCGGCGACGTGCTGCCCAAGGTCCACCGCGACTCGGTCTACGAGTACTTCGTCTTCCGTAATCGCTGGCAGGACAACGACGACATCGTGGTCACCGCGCTGCTCAACGGCTTCGCCGACGTGAAGCCCCGCGACGTGATGGCCTGGGGCCTTGGCGGCCTGCGCCTCTCGTTCACCTCGCCCGCCCGTGGCCGAGTGAAGGAGATGGTCGCCGGCGCCGACCGCTCGGGCGTCATCTCGACCGGCGAGTCGTCGCTCGCCGTGGACTTCAGCAAGGCGAGCGGGGCCGATGCCCTGATCGTCGTCGCGCCCGTCGAGAAGGGCGAGCCGAGGAAGGTCAGCGATCCGAAAGCCAAGGTCGGCCGCTACGAGGCGGGCAAGACCGGCTTCCACGTGATGACACTCTCCGCCAGCGGCCAGCACCCCGAGGTCAAGGTCGAGGGCGACGCGCTCCTCATCGGCAAGCAGTCCGTCAGGTTCGACGGCAAGAAGATCGTCCTGGGCGTCTTCACGCTCGCTACTCCGTGAGCGAAAGGGGCAAGAGAATGGCCAGGATGCGGTTCGTCGTGGCGTTTCTTGCTTGCGTCGCAGTGGGCGAGGCGGTCGGCGCGGCGCCTCCGCGAAAGCCCCTGCCCGAGGGCAACGCGGGCATCGCCGCGAAATACCCCGGCGACAGGGGGATCGAGAAGGACCCCGCCGTCGTCTTCGCCGAGACGTTCGACGTGGCGGCGGTGGACGACCTGAAGAAGCGTTGGGACACGGTGAAGAACGCCAACATCATGTCGCTCTCGGACGACGTGCCGGCGGGCAGCAGCGGGCGGCGGTCGCTGCTGATGACCCACGTGGGCGGGAAGGGGGAGGGGGCGAACCTCTACCGCCGCCTCCTGCCCGGCTACGAGAAGCTGCACGTGCGCTTCTACGTGAAGTTCGACGCCGATTGCGGCCCAATCCACCACTTCTTCCACGTCGGCGGCTACAACCCGCCCACCCGCTTCCCGCAGGGCGGGGCGGGCGTGCGGCCCCGCGGCAACGAGCGCTTCACCACGGGCGTCGAGCCCTTCGGCAATGCCTGGCGGTGGGACTTCTACAGCTACTGGATGGAGATGCGGGGCAGCCCGCCGCGCGGGCAGACGTGGGGCAACTCCTTCGTCCACGACCCCGCCTTCAAGGCCGAGCGCGGCAAATGGGTCTGCGCCGAGCTGATGATGAAGCTCAACGACGTCGGCGACTCCAACGGCGAGCAGGCCCTCTGGATTGACGGCAAGCTCGTCGGCCACCTCGGCAAGGGCTTCCCCAAGGGCAAGTGGACCTTCGACAAGTTCCTCAAGGACCAGGGCGGCGAGGCGATTCGCTGGAACGACGCGAAGGGCGACCGCGAGCGGTTCCGCGTCGCCGAGGGCGGCGAGCCGTTCGAGGGCTTCCGCTGGCGCAACGCCGAGGCGCTCAAGATCAACTTCGTCTGGCCCCTCTTCTACATCACCAAGTCGCCCCAGGGCCACGTGAGCAAGGTCTGGTTCGACCAGGTCGTGGCCGCCAAGGACTACATCGGGCCGATCGCGCCCGCCACGGCAGGGAAGGGCGCGAGGTGAGGAACACGTTGCTGGCCTCGCTCTGCGTGCTCCTGTGCGGCACCGTGCGCGCCGGCGAGGGCACAGCCGTGCTGGAGGCCGAGAAGCTGGTCGCCGGCCGCGGCGAGGTGTTCCGCGAGAAGGCTGCGTCGGGCGGCCAAGTGGCCATCGTGCGCTGGGGGCGGATGCTCGAGGCATCGCCCAAGCTGGCGCCCGGCCTCTACGAAGCCACCGCCTGGGTCTCCGCGCACCCCATCGAGTTGCTCCACCGCCTCGCCGTGACGCTTCAGGCCGGCGGCGAGCAGCGGACGGCGCAGGCCGCGTGGTTCGACCGCTCGGGCGTCTACATTCCCATCATCCTCCGCGTGGCCCACGCCGGCGGGTCGCTGGCGCTCGCGCTCGACGCCCGCGGCGCCTCGGGCTTCGACGGCATGCGCCGACAGAAGAGCGAGGAGGAGAAGGAGTACCTCGAGAAGCTCGAGAAGGACTTCCTCGGCAAAGGCCCCGTTGACACCGCAGGCGACGCGCTCGGCGAACTGGAGGAGGGGAAGGACCTCCGCTCGCTCGGGCCGCAGGAACTGTATGTCGCGTGCGACCGCATCGAGGTGCGCAAGCTCGCCGACATTGAGGCCATCGTCACCGCCGTCCGCCTGGACAAGGTTCACTACCTGCCCGGCGAGGAGGTGAAGGCCGAGGTGGACGCGCGAGCCGTCGCGGGCGCCGGCGACTTCCACCTCACGGCGCTCGAAGTCCGCGAGCGCTCCACCTGCCGCGCCGTCTTCGAGAAGGACGTGCAGCTGGGCGAAGAGCCGACGACGCTCTCCTTCGCCTGCAAGCTCGACGAGGCGGAGTTCGGGCGCGAGCTTCTCGCCGTGGTGACCCGTCAGGGCAAGGTCCCCGAGACCACACCAGCCGCCCTCGCCGATCCAGCCAGGGGCTTCCCGGGCAGCCGCTCCGAGGTCTTCGGCGTCAGCCGAAACGTCTATCGAGTCGGCATCACCGGCGGCGCTGGCGGCCATCATCGGGCGGGCATGACTGCCGAGCAGTTCGCGAAGACCATGCAGGCGAACAAGCGGGCCTACGCCAACTACTTCGAGGTCTTCGCCTGGGCGCCGTGCGACTACTCGGAGATGACGCCCGACACCGAGTTCTTCCTCTCGGGCCAGACGCAGTACCACGGCTCGGTGAGCGCGTTCAAGGCGCTCCTCGCCGAGGCGCACAAGGTGGGCGTCAAGGGCATCACCTACGGCAAGGCGTGCGCGGGCGGCACCGCGGGCTGGGAGACGTTTCGCCGCCACCCCGACTTCTTCGGCATCGCCGCCTGGTGCGGCGTCAGCTCCGACCGCATCGGTGTCTTCAACTGCGAGCGCATGCTCCGCAACGAGCATTCCCTCGCCGGCCCCGAGGCGGGCGGATGGCAGGACTGGCAGAGCGCCTGGGTCAACGCCGCATGCGACGCCGCGGTGGACCTCGGCGCCGACGAGATCGCCGCGAGCGCGAAGATGCTCGGCTGGGACGGCGTGCGGTGGGACGGCCATTTCGTTGGCAACATGGCCCGCTGCAAGAAGCGGCTCAACGCGGCGCTGCCCCACTTCGTCCACGGCTACAACATCGCCTTCGCCCGCCCAGGCTCCAAGCTCTTCCTGCCCGACAAGAACGTCGAGGACTTCCACGAGTGCGCCCGCGGCCACGGCCTGATGATGGACGAAAGCGTCCGCGACTGGAGCCACACCAACTTCTCCCCCGGCCACACGCGGCCGTTCTACGAGGCCATCTGCCGCGAGGCCGACTACCTCAAGCGCATCGGCGGCCTCCCTCTCTTCATCACCTTCGACATGGCCAGCGAGCTGGACCGAGCGTACAACGTCCTCTGCGGCCTTGCCGCCGGCCAGCGCTACACCTACCTCACCACGCCCGGCGTGTGGCCCTACGGCGACATGGCCAAGTGGCTCACCCGCTTCTCCGCCTTCGTGTGGGACGACACGAAGCGGCTGAAGGACCCCGAGCACTGGCTCGCGGTGGGCGACGGGAAGGCGGAGCTGTGGTGGAGCGAATCGTGCTGGCTGCGCGACGTGGCTCCGGGCCGCAAGCAGCTTCTCGTGAGCATCGTCAACCCGCCCCGCTACCCCGCCTTCTGCAATCGCGTGCAACTGCCGTCGGCCAAGCGAAGCGACGTGCGGCTCATCCTCACACTGCCCGAAGGCGTCAAGGTCGCGTCGGCCGCCCACCTCTCGCCCGACCTGCCCGCTGGCCAGGAAGCACTCGAAGCCCAAGTGGCGGGCGGAAAGTGCTCAGTCGTCGTGCCTCGCATCGCCACCTGGAGCATCGTCCTCTTCGACCTCGAATGCGCCGCCGAGCCGTTCCCCCTCACCAGCCCCGTCGAGGACGCCGCTGCCGCCATGGCCGCCCAGCGCGAGGCGGAGGAGAAGGCGAAGAAGAACATCAGGCCAGCGCCGCCCAAGCCCGGCCGCAACTGGGACGACTACGGGCACACCCACAACTACGATGCCGATGAGGAGAAGGCGCCCGAGGTCGCGAAGCAGCTCGTCGAACGCCTCGCCCGCCCGAAGGAGATTCGCCTCGCGCGAAACGGCGAACTGGACGTGCATCACTGCCGCGGCCTCTTCTCCTGGCTCAACGACGTGGCGTCCGCCGTCGGCGTTGTCGGCGGCGGCAACCAGTCCGTCTCCTACCTCGAACGCCGCGGCTGGACCCTCAACCCCCGCTCCCTCGACGAGTTCCCCGAGACCTACGCCCAGCTTCTCCAGAACGACGTGCTGGTCCTCGACAACATCCACGCCGAGGAGCTTGGGCTGCTCCGCCGCGTGATGGTCAAGGACTTCGTGGAGGCGGGCGGCGGGCTGCTCGTCTTCGGCGGACACTTCAACCTCTCGGCCGGCCGCGACCACACGACCTGGCTCGAAGCCCTGATGCCCCTCACCATCCGCCGCTACGCCGACCTCGCGAAGGAGCCGAAGGGCTTCCCTCTCGCACCGAGGGACGCCGCGTTCTTCCCCGACCGCATTGACTGGGCCAAGGCGCCATCGGCCTTCACCGTGGACACCTCGCCGCTGAAGCCCGGCGCGAAGGTGCTCGTGGCGGCGGGCGAGCATCCGGCCCTCGTGGCCGGCACGTTCGGCAAGGGGCGCGTGATCGTCGTGATGATCAACTCCCACGGCGACCCCGCCCCGGGCACGACGCCCTACTGGGCGTGGCCCCACTGGCCGCGCGTCGTGGGCGCCTGCATCGCGTGGTTGGCCGAGGGCTTCAGGGAACGCTCGGCCGAGGCCGCCCGCGCCGAACGCGACCCCAACGCCCCCACGCCCGACGCGCTCTTCGTCGGCGCCTCCGAGATGAAGGACGAGGAGCTGACCGCCAAGCTCCGCCTGGCCGCCCGCAACGTCGTGGACAAGGATTCTGCCAGGCTCCTCGTCCAGTGCGCCCTCATCCACTCGAAACGCCTCACCGACCCCGAGGTGCTCACGCCCGTCATCGAGGCGGCCGAGCCCTTCATTGACGCCTCCTGGCTCGACCTGGCGGAGAAGATGCTCGATGCCCTGGAGCCGCGCCTCGTCGGGGCGGGCCTCCGCGTCCTCGGCGCCAGCAAGGACGCGACGAAGCGCGACATCCTGGAGAAGGCCCTGGACCACCGCGACGAGGAGGTGGTGCGCGAGGCCCTCGTCGCCCTCGGCTCGCTCGGCGACCCCCAGGCGGCGCCCGCCCTCGAACGCTTCCTCGCCAAGGAGAGCGACTTGCGCTTCGTCGCCGCCACCGCCCTGATGCGCCTCCGCACCCCCGGCAGCACCAGGCGGGCGCTGGAACAGTACGCCCACCACCTCAAGCGCATCCGCGACCTCAAGGGCGGGCGGGCATCGCTCCTCGACGACCTCTACGGCGGCACGTCGTTCAAGCTCACGCCCCTCGCCCGGCGGCGCCTCGAGAAACGCCTCCAACAGCTCATCCGCACACAGAAGCTCGCCCTTCAAGACGCCGCTCACTTCGAAAAGCTCCTGCGGACGATGGACGACGTTCAGACCGCGGAGTTCGTCGAGTTCCTCGCCGCCTGCGACAACCCCGACGTGACGCCGCTCGCCCATGCCGTCCTGGCGCGTCTGCCCGCCGAGAAGCTCAGGCTCTACGGCCCCAAGCTCGCCGCCGCCCGGCTCCCCGGCATCCGCCTCCTCGCCGAGTGACCGCCCGTGCCCCCCTCAGGCGCTAGTGGATCAATCCCTCCCCCCGTGGTTTTGATCCACTAGTGGGCCTTTCCAAAGGCTTGGCACATAGAGACTTACGACGCCACCTGCTAGAGGATCAGGCGGTTGCCCCCGAATGGTTGATCCACTAGATAGCTCGGCACGATTCCCGGTCGTTGTGGTCTTTGGTGTCACGATACTGTGATCGCGCAAGGGCCGGGCGGTTCACAGCTTGGCGGGACCCGAACAGTCCTTTGGCCCGGCCGGAGTGTTCGACTCCAAGCGCTTAAGGATCAAAGCAGCTACATCGTCTGCCGAGCGCTCCGCCACGTCTATGTAACCGTCAATCGAGAACAGGCCAGGGATTTCGGTGCTATCAAAGCGGAAAAGCATGATGGCCGATGATTCTCGTCTCTTGATCAGATCCCGAATTGCGCGCCATTCTAGGCCGGGCCATTCCTTCCTCTCATAGTCCGCGCACAGGAAGACGGCGATCAGTTCCGACTGGTCGTGATAAAGGCCTTGGAGGTGCGTGTCGAGATTGGGGCGAGCGAACTCGGCCTCGTGGTACTTGTCGTAGAGAACCCGCTCCCGGCCGATCTTGTCCGCGAGGTGATCTGCGACGACCTGGACAAACTCCCTCTTTTCGCCCGGAAACGACAACGCCACGCGGAAGCGCTTGGCGCTGGCCGGCCCGCCGCGCGCCTCGCCCACCGCGCCGCCCTGTGGCGTACCCGCGCCCTCGGGCCGCCCCATCGGCGAGCCGCCGGGCATCTGACCTCTTGCCCGCTGCATCAACATCCGGGCCTCCAGCCTGTCAAGCAACACTTCCGCCTCTAGCAGAGAATCACGCGCGCCGCCGGGCAGCACACAGAAAGGCCAGCCCGGCCGCCGGCGGGGGGCATCATTCTGAATAGAGATCAGGCTCCTCCGCTCAACGACAGACACGAGATCTCGGCACTGCTCGCCGCATTGGCGGAGAGGGCTGGAATCGATGCTCTCACACTCCATTGCTACGAGGATGGCCGTTTCGACGATATCGTGCAAGCCTACCAGGCTGGCCAACTCCCTCGAAACGGTGGCTTCGTAAGGATCCTTCTGCGCGTGCTTCGCCTTGGCGATGATCATCTCCGCAAGGCGGAGTAAGGAACGCCAGATGATGATCGCTGTTAGCACATCAGAAGGGCTTGGTAGCGAAGGCAATTCAAAGCGTAGAGAATCAAGCCGCATGAAAAAGGAGGCAGGAACGGGCCTGTCTTGCCAATCAAGGAGGTCCTCGCCTGCCACTCGTATCGTTTGGTCTTGGGTCATCGGGCTTCCTCCGATGCCGCTTCAGGGGAGGCCGCGCACGAGGTGACTGATAGCCTCATTCAGCGATCAGGCAAACCCCGGCCCGCGGTCTCACAACCCGATCATGTCATCCGCGCTTCAGTAACTCATCCAGGGGAACCAGGACCTCAGTGTAGGTGCACGTGCATGCATCGTTAGTGCACTCATCAAACGGCGGCCTGAGTTTCTCATCGGCTATTGCTTCCTCCAGGCTAACGATCCTGCCATTCATCTGGTTACAGAACTCGCAGCCACCAACTGCGCCGAGAATCTTGATTCCGGCAACCATCCCCGACTTCTGCGAAGCGCGAAGTTCCCTGAGCACTTGACGGCGGTATGCCTTATGTTGCTTCTCCCGATGTCGGGCAGGTTTGCTCGGCGCGTGGTCTGCGGGCACGGGGGGAGCGGGCGGGGGAGGCGCGACAGGAGCGGGAGACTGAGAGGCCAAGCTTGGTGCCGGCGCTGCCGGCAGGCGCCCCACGGCCCCACAAGCTGCGCAGCGGACTCGTGCCCCTGCCTTGCCGTCGTCAAGGCGATAGAGCTTGCCACACTTGCACGTGTAATCGATCATCTGCGTCCCCCCGGACACGGCTTCGTGGGTCTGCAAACACTCGCAGTATGGCGCCGGCCCCCGCCAGAGTCAAGCCCCGTGGAGGCGGCAGTGGGGTATCAACCGAGGCCGCGCGAGTCGGTTGCCGCAGCTCTGTCCAAGAGGGGGTGGACAACTCAAGCCATTCTGAGTATCCTAGCGGGAGAGGGCGCGGTCGTGCGCCCACCGGAATGGCGATGCCGGCCAGCCCCCTTGCTTCTTCCGCGTGCAGGTATGCACGCCCTACCACAGCAGAGGAGACGTGAAGACGATGCCGTGGCGAGTTGTGGTTGCGTTGGCCATGTTGGCCACGACTTCGGTGGCAGGGGAGGGGGCGCCGAAGGCCCGGCCATTTGATGGCTGGACGCCCACCGCCGGCACGTGGAAGGCGAATGGCGAGGTCTACGTGCAGACCGAGTTGAAATCCGACTGCCGCGCCTTCGCCGAAGCCGCCACTTGGACCGATTACGTCTACGAGGTCAAGGCCCGCAAGACCGGCGGGGCGGAGGGCTTCCTCGTCCTGTTCCGCGTCAAGGACCGCGATCACTTCTACTGGTGGAACATCGGCGGCTGGGGGAACAATGCCCACGCCGTCGAGACCCGCCCCAAGCGCGAGTTCGCCCACGTCCCAGGCCGCATCGAGACGGGGAAATGGTACGATGTCAAGGTGGTCGTCCAAGGCCCCTCGATCAGGTGCTATCTCGACGGCAAGCTGATCCACGACATGAAGGACGACACGTATCCGGCGGGCGGCATCGGCCTCGGCACCTGGGTCACGGCGGCGGAGTACAAGGATGTCTCCGTCGCCGCGCTCGATGGGCGAAAGCTCTACGGCGTGGACAAGATGACGCTCGTCGAGGGCTGCCTGAAGGAACTGGGCACGGCGGGCGAGTCGCTTTGCAGGGAGGCCGATGCCCTTCGCGCCGCCGGCGCCAAGCCCGACGACCCCCGCTGGCAGCCGCTCTACAGCAAGGCCGCCGCGCTCTGCGACAAGCTCCGCAATGCCCGCCAGGCCATCGCCGCCATTGACCTCGCCACGCCCCGCGGCGCTCTCCAGCGCCTCGCCGCCGGCTTCCCCTTCGCCAAGGCGGAGGCCGAGGGACTCCTGAAGGAACTCGCCGCCGCCGAGAAGTTGCTGAAGGCCCTGCGCGACGCGCTCGCCGACGGGACTCAGCCCGACCTGGCTGCCCTGATGAAGATCGAGGAGACCCTGGGCAAGGCCGCCGCTTTCGAGCGGAAGCTCCTCATCCCCCGCTGCCCGCCCATCGCGTTCCTCAAGCGCAACGGCCACGGTCTCCGCGGCACCAATGCCACGATGCACTCGCACATGACCGGCGTCGGCTCCGCCATCTGCACCCTCGACCCTGCCACGGGCGCCACCAAGGTGATCTTCGAGGACAAGACGGGCTTCATCATGGACATGAGCCCGTCGTACGACGGCAAGCGGCTGGTCTTCACCTACAAGCGCGACGTGCCGAAGCGCGAGGATTCGCATCACATCTGGGAGATTAGCACCGATGGCACGGGGCTGCGCCAGATCACGAACGGCCGCTTCCACGACTTCAACCCAGTCTACCTGCCCGACGGCCGCATCTGCTTCGCCTCCACGCGCGTCGAGGCCTACTCGATGTGCCAGGACTTCCTGGCCTGCGCCCTCTTCACCGTCAGCCCTGATGGCAGCGACATCCGCCGACTCGAATACAGCACCCTCTGCGATGTCACCCCCTCGGTCATGGACGACGGCTCTGTCCTCTACTCGCGGTGGGAGTACCAGGACAAGAACATCTTCACCCACGAGATGCTCTGGACCATCAACCCCGACGGGACGCGGGTGCAGCTCTTCTACGGTAACACGCTCACCGTGCCGAACTCGATGTACGGGGCGAAGCAGATCCCCGGCACGCGCAAGGTGATCTGCGTCATGGCCGCCCATCACCATCCGCCGCTCGGCGCCATCGGCCTCATTGACCGCACCCTCGGCCACGAGAACGTCGAGAGCATCGTCAACATCACGCCCGAGGTCCCTTACACGCCTACGGTCGGCAGGACGTGGCGCGACACGAACTGGGGCCCTGGCGACAAGCTCTACCCCTGGTCCTACACCGACCCCTATCCCATCGCCGAGGATCTCTTCCTCGTCTCCTACGGCGGCCCGCTCACGGGCGGCCCGAAGCGCTACCGCCTGTTCCTGATGGACGCCAAGGGGAACAAGGCGCTCCTCTACGACGACCCGCAAACCTCGTGCTTCTGCCCCGTGCCACTGCGGCCGAGGCCGCGGCCCCACCAGTTCGTGGGGGCGCCGCCGGCGGAGCCGAAGGGCGAGGGACGCTTCTTCTGCTTCGACGTCTACCAGGGCCTCCTCGACAAAGGCGTCGAGCGCGGCCTGGTGAAGGAACTGCGCGTCATGTCGCAGCTCCCCAAGAAGTACAACACCGAAGGCCCCCGCTACTCCGACCACTATCCCGCCATCGGCGAGGGCACCTACTATGTGAAGCACAACTACGGCACCGTGCCCGTCGCCGACGACGGCTCGGTCTACTTCACCGCGCCCGCGGGCGTCGAGCTGTACTTCCAGGCCCTCGATGCCAACGGCAAAGAGGTCCGCCGCATGGGCACCGTCACCCAGCTTGTCAACGGCGAATCGCAGAACTGCATCGGCTGCCACGAGTCCCGCACGCACGCGCCCTCGCCGCAGCTCCAATCGTGGAAGCGGCTGGCCAAGGGGCCCGACCGCATCACCCCGCCGCCCTGGGGCGAGGGGCCGGTGGACTTCGTGAAGCAGGTGCAGCCCGTGTTCGACAAGTACTGCGTCAAGTGCCACAGCGGCCCCACGCCCGACGGCGGCATTGACCTGTCGGGCGACAAAACCCGCCTGTTCAACATGGCCTTCGAGACGCTCGTCTTCACCCCCGGCCTCGTGGACCGCTACCACATCAACCCCGGCCCCACGGGCAACTTCCCACCGCTGGCGACCGGCTCGTGGGTGAGCCGCCTCACGAAGCTGCTCGAGGAGAAATACAAGCGCCTCAACGTGGACGACGAGAGCCGCCGCCGCATCTACACGTGGGTTGACGCCAATGTGCCTTACTACGGCACGTGGGACATGACGCGGCCCCACAGCTTCGGCGGGCGCGACACGTGGCTGGACGTGGGGGGCAGGCCGCTGCCCTGGTTCGCCGCGTTCCAGAAGGCCTACGGGGACGCCTTCGACAAGGCGGCGGGCGAGAGCAAGAAAGGGCGCCGCGGCCGCATTGCCAACGTCGCCCACACCGACATCAATCTCACCCACCCCGAGTGGAGCCGCGTGCTCGTGAAGAACCTGGCCAAGAGCGCCGGCGGCCTCGCCGACGACGCGAAGGCGGCTTTCAAGTCCAAGGACGACCCGAGCTACCAGGCCATCCTCAAGGCCATCGAGGGCGGCAAGGCGGCATTGCTTGCCAAGCCGCGGATCGACATGCCCGGCGCCGTCGCCATTCCGCAGCAGCGCGACTTCGGGCGGACGTTCTAGGAGGCCACAGGCCAATGCGGAAGCTTGCGGCGTTGTCTCTTATTGCAGGCGGGTTGACGGCCTTGTGTGCGACTGCGAGCCGCGGCGCTCAGCCCGAAGGGCCGATGTGGAACACGGCGGCGTTGTTCAAGCCGCCGAAAGCGGTTCCCGCCGAGGGTTTTCGCGCCGAGGGGATGCGGGCGGTGTTCTACGACGGCCTGTCGTACAGGGGCAAGCCCACGCGCGTCTTCGCCTGGCTCGGGATCCCGAAGACCGAGCCGGGCAAGAAGCTGCCGGGCATGGTGCTCGTCCACGGCGGCGGCGGCACGGCCTTCGCCAACTGGGTGAAGCTGTGGAACGACCGCGGCTACGCGGCCATCGCGATGGACACCTGCGGCTGCGTGCCCAAAGGCTCGTACGGCAAGTGGCAGCGCGACGAGCAGGGCGGGCCGCCCGGCTGGGGCGGCTGGAAGCAGATCAACGAGCCACGCGAAGACCAGTGGGCCTATCACGCCGTCGCCGACGTGCTTCTCGGGCACTCGCTGCTCCGCGCCCAGCCCGAGATGGACCCCGACCGGATCGGCCTCACGGGCATCTCGTGGGGCGGCTACCTGGCGTGCATCGTGGCCGGAGTGGACCCCCGGCTCAAGTGCGTCGTGCCCGTCTACGGCTGCGGCTTCACCAGCGAGCACGGTTTCGCCGCCAACGTGGCCGCGCTGGGCAAGGAGGGCTCCGGCCGCTGGATGCGCTGGTGGGACCCGTCGGTCTACCTTGAGGACGCCCCGATGCCGATGGCCTGGGTGACGGGCACGAACGACTTCGCCTACACGTTCAATGCGCTCCAGAAGTCGTATCGCCTGCCGAAGGGCCCTCGGACCCTGTGCATCCGCATTCGCATGCCCCACGGCCACGGGCCGGCAGGCGAGGCGCCGAAGGAGATTCACGCCTTCGCCGACAGCATTCTCAAGGGCGGCGACCCGCTGCCGAAGATCACGGGCCAGGGGCGCGAGGGCAACCAGGTGTGGGCCACTTTCGAGAGCAAGCGCCCCATCGCCAAGGCCGAGCTGTGCGTCACCCGCGCCGTAGGGAAATGGCAGAACCGCAAGTGGGAGGCCCTCCCAGCCCAACTCGCGCCCGGCAAGGTCGCGGCCACGCTCCCGGACGGCGTCACCGTCTACTACCTCAACCTCGGCGATGACCGCGATTGCGTGGTGAGCACGGAGCACGTGGAGACGGCAGGCCCCGGCGCGCGGCCATGAGAGGGGGCCGGCTCAGAAGGGCACACGGTTGCCCTTCGCGATCATCACCACCACGATGAGCACGACGGCGAGCATCAGCCACTGCTCGCGGTTCTCGCGCCAGAAGGTGGCGGCGCTCCAGCCGAGCTTCGAGCGCTTCGGGTAGGGGCTCAGGCGCGGGATGAGGCTGCGGACCTGGCGGCAGTAGTCCACGTACTCCTGGCCGAAGTAGCCCTCGAGGCGCTTCGTCTCCTTCCTGAGCTTGCGGGGCATGTAGTTGAGGAAGAAGACGATCATCGCCAGGCCGAAGAGCGCATAGGTGTAATAGCTGTTCGCCAGCACTCCGAGGCCGACGAGCAGGAACAGGCGCCCCAGGTAGAGCGGGTCGCGCAGGTAGGCGTAGGGCCCCGACGTGGCGAGCCGCTGATTGCGGCGGAGATGGCCGGCGGCCCAGGCGCGAATCGCCACGCCCACCACGATGAGCGGGATGCCCACGGCGATCGTGAGCTGCGAGGGGGTGCCCAGCCACGCGAACAGGGCGCCGAAGGCCACGACCGCGAGCACCTTGGCCGCTTCGGCCGGGCGCGTGCGCCACTTGTCAATCAGCCCCACTCATCTCCTCCTTCGGCCTCGACGCAGGCGGCCCAGGAAGTGGATCGCGCGGTAGATGAGGCCGGGCCGCACGTCAATCTCCACGCTCTCCCCGCACAGCTTGCGCCGGAGTTTCTGCACCTTGAGCTTTCGCATGACCTGGAGGTTGTGGAAAATCCATCTGCTCAGCACCGGCACCCGCCCTCGCAGATACGACGTCGAGAAGTCCACCAGGTACGGCTGGCCCTCGCGGTCGCACAGGATGTTCCTCATGTGCGGGTCGGCGTGAGCCACGCCACGCTCTTCCACGGCCACCATCAATTGCTCCAGGCGGTCTACGAAGCCCGGGGGCACTTGCCCCGCCTTCCTCAGGTCGTGGAGCGGCGTGGCCTCGATGAACTGCATCGAGAGGACGCAGGGGCCGTCGCGGGCGACGAACGCGGGCACGCCCTTGAGGCCGGCCAGGCGCCGCAGAGCCTGCTCCTCGCGGTTCAGGCACGCCCGCCCGTAGAGGCGTGCCAGCAGGCCGCGCTTCCGGTAGTCCTTCACCAGCGTGGGCGGCGTGGTGCCGAGCACGTAGATGTCGGCCTTCGTGCGGTTCCGGGGCTTCACGTCCAGCCGGCTGCTGCCTGTGGGCAGGGTCGGCGCCGCCGTCGGCGAGGGAGCAGCCTGTACGCCTGGTTTCACGCGACACGCCCCGGGAGGACGAAGTGGCGCCGCTTCGGGCACTGGACTCGGCCCGGCCACTCCCGCGCGAAGCCACGCGCGCGGGCGGCTCTGTGCCCATAAGAGTAGTCGCGCTCGCGTGAGTAGTCAAGAGTTTTTTCGCACATGTCGGGTGATCGCTCGCCCGGGCGCGTGCCGCATCGGCGGCATCCGCGACTTGCAATCCTCGACGTGAGTTGCTAGCCTCAGGCGTGGGAGCCAACCCGGTTCGAGGGCCGAGCGATGCGAAGGCGGACCTGTCGGCGGGTGTTCCTTTCCTCCACGCTTGGCGGGGCGGCGGGGCTGGTGATCCTGCGCGACAGCGCCTCTGCGCAGGCCACGAAGGCCAACGACAAGCTCAATGTCGCCCTCATCGGCGTGGGGGGGCGCGGCACCTGGTTCGTGGACACGATCCCGCGGATGCAGAACGTCGTGGCGTTCTGCGACGTGAATGCGCAGAAGATCGCCGAGGCATTCAAGCACTGCGCGCAGCGAGCCGCCGACTACCCGAAGTCGCCCAACGCCTGGGAGAGGAATGCCGCTCCAGCCTTCGCGCGCGTGACCGAGGACAAGACGAAGGTCTACAACGATTTCCGCAAGATGATTGACGAGATGGGGCAGGGGCTCGACGCGGTCATCGTGGCCACGCCCGACCACACGCACGCGGTCGCCTCGGCCTATGCGATTCGAGCCGGCAAGGGGGTCTTCTGCGAGAAGCCGCTCACCCGCCTCGTGTTCGAGTCGCGGGCCCTCCGCGAACTGGCGCGCAAGCACAAGGTGGCCACCGCGATGGGGAACCAGGGCACCTACAGCGGCGCCTTCCGCCGCGCCCTCGAGCTCATTCGCAACGGCACCCTCGGCGAGATCAGGGAAGTGCACGTCTGGAACTCGGGCGGCGGCTCCGACAAGACCGAGCCGCCGAAGGGCGAGCAGCCCGTGCCCGACTACCTCAAGTGGGACCTCTGGCTCGGCCCCGCGAAGATGCGCCCGTTCCACCGCGACTGGCTGCGGCGCAACGCCTGGCGCGACTTCGGCACCTGCCAGCTCGGCAACTGGGCCTCCCACACCGCCAACCTCGCGGTCATGGCCATCAAGACCCACGAGCTCTGGCTTGCGGATCCCCCGAAGGACCCGCATCCCGTCGTCCGCATCGAGGCGAAGACCTCGGGGATCAACAGGCTCTCGTTCCCCAAGTGGGAGCTGATCAAGTGGGAGGTCCCCGCGCGAGCCGAGTTCCCGCCGATCACCATCACCTGGCACAACGGCGGCGCCCCGGGCCGCAAGGAGCTTGTTGACTCCATCCAGAAAGAGATCACCGACCCGAAGCAGAAGAACCTGGACTTCGCCGGCACGCTCTTCGTCGGCACCAAGGGCCGCCTCTACGCCACCGGGCACAACGCCACGTTCGGCCTCCTGCCCGAGGAGCAGTTCAAGGGCGTGCAGCGCGACCGCCCCGAGCAGGTCGAGCAGTCCCGCGGCCCCGAGCAGGACTGGTTCCTGGCGTGCAAGGGAGGCAAGCCGCCCTGGTCGAACTTCGACTACGCCGACGCGCTCAACGAGTTCCTCATGCTCGGCAACGTCGCCACCCAGTTCGAGGGCAAGCTCGAGTACGACCCGGTCGACATGAAGATCGTGAACAACGCGGAGGCCGACAAGGCACTCCGGTGCGAGTACCGCGAGGGATGGGCACTGTAGACGGGGCGTCTCTGCCCCGCGAAGGAGAATGTCATGGCACAAGAGGTGCATCGTCGAGGGTTCCTGGGCACAGCGATTGCCCTGGGCGCCGGCGTCGGGCTGCGTTCGCGTGGCCTCTTCGCCGCCGAACCGGGCAAGGGCGCGCCGAACTGCGAGAAGCTCGGCTGGCGCTTCGGCATCACGGCCTACACGTTCCGCCACCTGGCCCTGTGCGAGACCGCCGAGCAGGTCGCCGCACTCGGCCTCCGCTACATCGAGGGCTTCACCTGGCAGAAGCTCAGCGCCAAGAAGCCCAACGTCGTGACCAACGAGACCATGTCGGCCGACGACCGCAAGGAGACGAAGGCCCGCCTCGCCGACATCGGCGTCCAGCTCGTTTCCTGCTACTGCCAGGCGATGGCGAAGGAGGACGCCTGCCGCAGGCTCTTCGACTGGGCGAAGGAGATGGGGATGGAAATCCTCGTCGCTGAGCCGCCGCTGAACGCCTACGACATGCTGGCCAAGCTCTGCGACGAGTTCCAGCTCACCCTCGGCGTCCACAACCACCCCAAGCCGTCATTCTATGCGAATCCCGACACGTTCCTGAGGGCCGCCGAGGGCCGCACGAAGCGCATCGGCGCCTGCTGCGACACGGGCCACTGGGCTCGCACGGGCATCCAGCCCGTCGAGGCGCTCAAGAAGGTCGAGGGGCGCATCGCCGAACTTCACCTCAAGGACATCGCGAAGTTCGGCGACGCGAAGTCGCCCTGCGTGGTGTTCGGGGCAGGGGAGGGCGACATCGCGGGCATCGTCAAGGAGATTCGCCGCCAGGGCATCAAGCCCCTCCTCACCATCGAGCACGAGGTCACTGCGCCCGATCTCGCCGAGCAGGTGGCGGCCTGCATCGCCTACTTCGACAAGGTCGCGGGCGAAAAGGAGTGAGCCATGGTCAGCCGACCGAATCGTCGGGCGTTTCTCGGGAGCGTCGCCCGCACGGGTGCGGGCATCGCTATCCTCACCCACGCCGCTTCGGCGCGAAGCTACGCCGCGAATGAGAAGCTCAGCCTCGCCCACATCGGCGCGGGCGGGCGGGGCCGCGAGCTGCTCCTCGGCTTCTCGCGGCAGGAGAACTCGGTCGCCCTGTGCGACGTGAACGAGAGCAAGGCCACGGAGATGTACAAGAAGTTCCCGGACCTGCCGAAGTTCCACGACTACCGGGAGATGCTCGACAAGATGGGGAAGCAGATTGACGCGGTGGTCGTGGCCACGCCCGACCACTCGCACGCCCCTGCCTCGGCCCTCGCCATCCGCGCCGGCAAACACGTCTACACCGAAAAGCCGCTGACCCGCACGGTCTTCGAGTCGCGCACCCTGCGGAAGCTGGCCAAGGAGTTCAAGGTCGCCACCTCGATGGGCAACCAGGGCACGGGCAGCGCCCAGTTCCGCCGCGCCCTCGAGCTGATCCGCGACGGCACGCTCGGCACGATCAAGGAGGTCCACACCTGGAACGACCAGGGCAGCGCCGACCACCCCGAGCCGCCGAAGGAGGAGGCCAAGGTGCCGCCCTACCTCAACTGGGACCTCTGGCTCGGCCCCGCCGCCGTCCGCCCCTTCCATCCCCGGTGGCTCTGGTGGTCAAGCTGGCGCGACTTCGGCACCGCCAACCTCGGCAACTGGGCGTCCCACACGCAGAACCTCGCCTTCATGTCGCTGAAGGTGGACAGCCTCTGGTACGCCGATCCCGCCACGAAGCCCATCCTCCGCGTCGAGGCCAAGGTGAACCACATCAACCGCCTGTCGTTCCCCAAGTGGGAGCACGTGCAGTGGCACATCCCCGCCCGAGGCGATCTCCCGCCCATCACGTTCCACTGGCACAACGGCAGCAGCCGCCCCGGCATCAAGGACGACCTCAAGAAGATCCTCGGCCACGACGTCGCGTGGGGGCCGAAGGACTGGAGCGAATGGGCCGGCTGCCTCATCATCGGCGCCGAGGGCAAGCTCCACACCACGGGCCACAACGCGACGTTCAAAATGGTCCCCGAGGAGAAGTTCAAGGGCGTTCAGCAACAGAAGCCTGAGAAGGTAGATGCCTCGGCCGGCCACGAGCGCGACTGGCTGCTCGCCGCCCGCGGCGGCAAGCCGGCGTGGGCCAACTACGACTACTCCGGCCCGCTCACCGAGTTCAACATGCTCGGCAACGTCGCCACGCAGTTTGAGGGCGTGCTCGAATACGACCCCCTCGAGGGCAAGATCGTCAACAACGAGGAGGCCGACAAGGCCCTCAAGATGGGCGAGTACCGCCAGGGGTGGACCTTGTGAGGGGGGCTCAGCCCCGATGGACTCGCGCGAACGGGTCGCTCTCGCCCTCGCTCACCGGGAGCCCGACCGGGTCCCCGTGGACTACTGGGCCGCGCCCGAGGCGACCGGGAAGCTGCTTCGCCGCCTGGGCCTCAGGTCGCAGGAGCAGTTGCTTCAGCGCCTCGACGTGGACTTCCGCTACATTGACGGCCCGCGCTACGTCGGCCCCGAGTCCCGCCGCGCCCGCGATGGCAGCGTCGAGGACCACTGGGGCGTGCCGCGCGTCCGCGTGAGCGTGGGCACAGGCGACCGCGCGGCCGCCTACTGGGAAGTCGCCCGCTTCCCGCTGGCCGACGCGAAGTCCGTGGACGAAATCCGCGACTACCCCCACTGGCCCAGCCCCACGTGGTTCGACTACGCCGTGGTGCGCGAGCAGGTGGCAGCGGCGCGGCGGACGGGTAGGGTGGTCGTGTTCATGGGCGACCGGCTGAATCGCTGCGCGCAGCTCAAGCCCGCGATGTACCTGCGAGGCGTCGAGCAGATTCTCCTCGACTTCGCCCTCGCGCCCGACATTGCGGAGGCGATCCTCGCGCGAATCGCGGCCTTCTACCTCGAGTACGCGAAGCGCACTCTCGAGGCCGCCGGCGGCGGGATCGATGTGTTCATGATGGGCGACGACTTCGGCACCCAGACGGGGCCGTTCCTCTCGCCCGCCATGTGGCGGCGGTTCCTGCGCCCGGGCTTCCAGGCGCTCACCCGCCTCGGCAGGCGCTACGGCTGCAAGGTCGCCCACCACTCCTGCGGCTCCATCAGGCCGATCATGCCCGACCTCATCGAGTGCGGACTCGACATCCTCAACCCGCTCCAGCCCGACGTGGCGGACATGGACCACCGGGAGCTGAAGCGCGAGTTCGGCCGCAGCCTCTCCTTCCACGGCTCCATCTCGATCCAGCGAACGCTCCCGTTCGGCACGCCTCGCGACGTCCGCCGCGAGGTGCGCGAGCGCATGGCCACCCTCGCGCCAGGCGGCGGGTTCATCTTCTGCACCGCCCACAACATCCAGGGCGACACCCCCGTCCGAAACATCGAAGCTCTCTTCGACGCCTACCGGACCCTGGGCCGCTACTGAGGGCCCTCCGATTCTCCACTTTGCGGGCGCGGCGCGTTCCGCTATAATCCGCCTGCCGTCGCGGGGACCGGAGCAGGGGAAGCCAGAACACGAAAGGCGCACGCATGAGGCAACTCGCCGCCCTGAGCATCGCTCTCTCGTTGTCCTCCGCCCTCGCCGGCGGCCTCGCCTACGACGAGCAGTTCGTTCCACGCTTCAACGTGCCGCGCATCTCGAAGCCGCCGGCCATTGACGGCACGATCGGCGCCGACGAGTGGCGCGAGGCCGTGAAGGTCATGGGCGTCGTCTGGACCAGCACCCTCAACTACCGCGACCGCCCCATCTCCTTCTGGGTCGCCTGGGACCCCAAGCACCTCTACATCGCCGCCCGCAGCGACATCCTGCCCGGCCATCGCCTCTATCGCAGCAAGCGCGAGAAGTACACCGCCGGCGTCGTCTTCGACGATTCCTACGAGCTGGGCATCTTCCTCCACGACCGCAACAAGCTGCCCGGCCAGGTCTCCAGCTTCCTCAAGTTCGTCATCAACTCGCTGGGCAGCGGCGAGTTCATGAAGCTCTATCCCTCCATCGGCCAGAACCTCTTCAACTGGCGGCCCGACATGGCCATCGCCAACCGCATCCACGAGGAGGCCGGCAAGCAGTGGTGGGACATGGAGCTGGCAGCCAGTCTCGCCGACCTCCAGATGCCCGTCGAGCACAAGGCCGGCGACAGGATGGACATCCTTCTCGCCGCGCCGCTCAAGAACCCCCAGTGGCAATGGCTCGACGTGCCCAGTGCATCCGGCCACCTCGAGCACTACGGCTTCCCCCGCACCCTGCTCATCGCCGACAAGCCCTACGTGCAGATCGAGCAACTGAGCGGCCTCCACGACGAGAGGCTCAATCTCAAGAGCGTGATCTACAACCCGTCCGACAAGCCGGTCAGCGTCAAGGCCAGCGCGAGCATCCTCCACGGCAAGATGGGCCGGGCACGCGACCGCGGCATGCCCGAGAATGCCAAGCCCGTCGTCCAGGAGGAGAAGACGCTCACGATCCCCGCCAAAGGCTCCGCCCGCTTCGACGTGGCCAAGGCATTCCCCGGCCTCGCGTATCCCAAGCCCGAGCGCAACGAGCCGGGCGAGCTGTCGTGGTACAGCTACAGCGTCACCCTCGCGGATGATCCAAAGGCCGATCCTATCTACACCTATCAGCTCAGCTTCGCGGGCACCGACAAGAGCTACCTGGCCGCGAAGCCCCGCGAGATCATCTTCGAATACGCGGCCAACTGGAACCCCGTGCGCGGCCTGCTGTTCCTGAGCGCCGACACCCTCGACGCCCAGCTTCCCGCCGGCACCAAGGCCGCCGGCGCCGAGTTCGAGATCACGAAGGACGCCAAGCCCGTGAAGAAGGGCCGCCTTGGCCACTACGTTTACTACAAGTATGAGGACCTCATCGAGCTACCGGGCGTCCGGCCCGGCGAGTACCAGGTGAAGCTCAGCCTCGTGGATGCGAGCGGCAAGGCGCTGCTCACCCGCGACGGCATCAAGCTCGCGAAGAAGGACGAGGCGAAGGAGTTCGCCAAGTGGTGGGGCAACAAGCTCGGCGACACCGAGAAGGTGCTCGAGCCCTACGAGCCGCTGCGAGCAAGCGGTAGCGGCCTGTTCGGGGGCGGCACGAAGATCGCCTGCACCCGCCGCGTCTACCACCTCGATTCCCTTGGCCTGCCCCGCCAGATCGAGGCGAACGGCGGCGACGTGCTGGCGGCCCCCGCCCGCATCGTGGTAAAGGTCGGCGGCAAGGAGCATGTCGTCCCAACCCGCCGCAAAGCGAGAATCACGAGCGAGAAGGATTGGCGGGTCGAGTTCGAGGGCTCTGCCGCCAAGGCCGCCGGCCTCGTCTTCAGCGCCAAGGGCTCGGTCGAGCAGGACGGCCTTGTGGAACTGGAACTCACCTATGCGCCCGAGAAGGAGCCGGTCGAGATCGAGGAGCTTCGCATCGAGTGGCCGCTCGACGACCGCGACGGGCTGCACATGGCGTGCATCGGCCAGGGGAACAACTACTGCGCCCGCTCGATCGGCAAGGTGCCCCACGGCGAGGACGAGGTGTGGAACACCCTCAAGGGCATCGGGCTGACAGGCTCGGGCATGACCACGGGCAGCTTCACCGACAACCTGTGGCTCGGCACCGAGCGTCGCGGCCTGCTCTGGACCGCCGACTCCGACCGCGGCTGGGAGCCCGACGACAGGGTGCCTGCTCATTCGCTCATCCGCCCGACACAGCAGGTGCGTGCCCCGGGGAAGGTCGAAGAGGCGGCTGTGCCACTCGGCCTGGTCGTCATCCGCAACAACATTGTCGGCAGCTACCCCGGCAAGAAGCCCCTCAAACTGGCCGAGCCGCGCACGATTCGTTTCGGCTACAACGCCACGCCCTTCCGCCACCTCACCCCAGGCTGGCGGCTCAACCAGGTCTCCGCCGCCAACGGCTTCTCCGGCGGAAAGTACAAGGTCAACTGGGACACGGGGCAGGACTTCTTCTCGATTCTCAGCCCGCCCTTCCCCGACACGAAGCGGTGGCCCGAGTACTATGCCTACTGCAAGGCCGAGTGCGACAAGCTCTCGCAGCGCGGCCTCTACGATGGCTCTGCCCGCCTCGGCATGTGGACGAACAACCAGATCGCCCTCCGCGGCTACATGAACAAGTCCATCGAGCCGGGCGTCTACGACTACTTCGCCGGCGACTGGGTGCCCGGCGGCGAAATCCTGTCGGCGACTTATCGCGACTACATGATGTGGCTCCAGGACCGCCTCATCCGCGAGGGCGGCTGCACGCATTTCTACTACGACATCAGCTTCACGGGGCACTTCGCCCGCGCCCTCGCCGCAGGCTTCGGCTACCGCCTGCCCGACGGCCGCATCCAGCCCGAAAGCGACGCCGCGAATCTCCGCGCGTGGTACAAGCGCGTCTGGGCGCTGATGCAGGAGACGGGGCAGTACCCCGGCGGCGTGAGCGGCCACGCCACCAACTCCATCTGCCTCAAGGCGCTGCCCTTCGCCGACTCCATCCTCGACTCCGAATACCCGATGCTCGACCCGATCAGCGTCTACCCCAGCGACCGCATGATCGCGATGTCGTGCTCGCACAACTTCGGGGTGAACATCAGCCACCTGGGCTTCATGAACCCCACCTGGCCCGCGATGCACGACGCCGTGATGGGCGGACTCCAGGGCAGCATCTTCAACCACCAGGCATTCAAGCACTGGGGCATCAGCCGCCCCGACGTCGAGTTCATCCCCTACTGGCGCAACCAGCAAGTTGTCACGGAGATCACTCCGGGCATCATCGTCAGCATGTGGAAGCGTCCCGGTTCGGTCGCCATGGCCGTGTGCAACTACGGCCCGGATGAAGAGGGGAAGGAGAAGACGCGGCCGTTCCACGCAAAGCTCGATCTGAAAGCCCTCGGCGTGCCCTCGGGGCTGAGCGGCGAGCGGCTCCGCGTCCACCAGCTCCTCAACAACCCCGCCCAGTATCGCTACACCGGCCACCTCAAGTGGTATGAGGAGCTGCCCGGCGACCCCGACGACGCGAAGAAGCACGAGCACTCGCGCCAGCGGACGGTGCCGCCCATCGAGCCGAAGCTCGACCCCGCGACGGGCGTCCTCGACGGCTTCAGCGTCTTCTACCACGACGTCCGCTACCTGGTCATCCACTGGGAGGATCAGCCGATCAACGACGCGGCGTGGAAGGGCATCCTCGCGGGCGACGTGAGGCAAGCTGCACTTGATTGGGGCATCAACACGGCGAAGCCTGAGGGCATCGAGGCCCCCGCTCCTGGCGTCGTTAGCAATGCCTGGCAGCAGCCCCGAAGCGTGCTGCTCCACGTCACCAATGTGGCAGGCGACGAGAAGAAGCCGACAACCGTGAAACTCGACCTCGACCTGGCCCGCCTCGGCATCAAGGTCGAGAAGCTCTGGCGCGAGTTTACCTCGATCGTGCCTCTCGACGGCGGCCCCGCCGACAACATCACCGACGAGCCGAAGGAGAACGACCATCGCCTCAACCGCGGCGCCGTCCTCTTCAACGGCTGGACGGGCAACGTCTGGCTCCGCCTCAAGAAGGGCGAATCCCGCACCTTTGCCATTGACCGTTACTGAGTACTGCTCCACAGAGAAAAGTGTACAAGAACCACGCTCTGCGGCCTTCGTGCCGAAGGCACGTCAGGACTTAGCCGGCGGCTTCAGCCGCCGGACTCGGGTGCCAGAATAAGCCCAGTCCCGCAGGGACGGTAGGATGGCTTCCCGGCGCGGGTTCTGCCGCCCCTTGCGGGGCTGAAGGCTGGGGACCGCCGGGTTCCGGCGGCTGAAGGGGCCGGCTAAGTTCTGGCGTCCCTGCGGGACGAAGCCCGAGGGAATCCCGCCTCACTATTGCGCGCCTTCCTCCGTGGATCGGTACTGAGTGACCGTGGCACGGCGGGCTTGTCCAGCCGTGTCTTCGCGAGCCTCACCGAGGGCGGCGAGCCGATCGCCAGGGCGGAGGGCGTGCGGCTGATTCGCACCGACCGCAAGTGCGCCGTCGTCGAGGTCGCCTCCGGCCGCTACCAGTTCGCGACGAGCAGGTGACGGCGGCCCATTACGGACCTCGCGAGGTCCGAAACCATCACCGTCCTGCCCAGAATGCATCATCGAACCCGCTGTGTGGTAGTGGAGGTCGTCGGGCCGCTACCGCTTTGCGGCCAACAGGTGACGCTGGCGGCCCATTCCGGACTTCGCGAGGTCCGAAATGATCACCGTCGCGCTCCGGGCGCACCATCCCCCCCGCATCGGCGGGCGGTGAACGAGAATTGCATACCTATTCAAGTATGCAATTCTCGTCCTGCCGCACTGTGACGTGGGTGGACCCCCTCGCGCCACCCAAGCCTCCCGCAGGTTCCGAACCTGCGGGAGGCTTGGGGCAGGCGGGTAGGGCGTGCATACCTGCACGCGGAAGTGCGTGGCCCAAACCGAATTGTCAAAGAACAGGTGCGGCGGCCCGACGCTACTTGCGTTGGCTATGCGTTGGCCGGCCGCCTCCGAGGCGCGCTCGAACAGGATGCCCCGTGGCCGCCGGACGGCCACGAGCGAATTCGGAATGCGGATTTCGGAACGCGGAATTCACAAGCTTCCGCACTCCGCATCCCCCACTCCGCATTCTCCTCCTGCCGGGCTTCTCCCATCCCGGCGGGGCAGGGCTTCGGCCTTGATGACAGGAGCCTTGCCTGCCCTTCGAGCGCCGCTCGTACCACGGGACAACGCCCTATCTCCGGGCAGGGCATTCTCCCGTGCGTAGTCCATCGCCCCGCCACCGATGGGCGGGGCAAGATTGTCAGAGAGCCTAGGGACCACAGGGACCTAAGGGGCCAAAGGGACACAAGACGGCGAGGCACCTGTCCCCTTGGTCCCTTTCGTCCCTCCTTCCCTCTCCACCATGATCTACGCATCGTGTCCGACGACTCGCCAGTAGCTCCGGGGCTTAGGGGGAGGTCGGCCTTCGCAAGAGCTTGGGGGCAGGACACTTCAGGCGGGCGGACTCGACGCAAGAAATTCTTTCCGTACTGCCAAATGTCGTCTTACGTACTGCATGGGCAGAGTCCTCCTACCCAGGCAGCTTGGCCGCAGAGGGGGATGGGGGGCGCTTACTTCGCTTCCGCCAGATCCTTGACGTAGATGCTCTTGTACTCGATGGGGTCGCCGTGCTGCTGGAGGCCGAGGGTGCTGGCGTGGGGCTGGGTCTTGAGCGCGGCCTCGCGGATGACCTCCTTGCCGTTGAGGAGGACGGTCACCTTGTTGTCCTTGACGGTGACGACAAAGGTGTTCCATTCGCCGACGGCGCGGTCTTCGCGGGAGAGGGGGATGTAGGGGTTGCGCTCGCCCTCGGCCTTGGGCTTCCAGCCGCCGCGATGCTCCCACATTTCGCCCGAGCCCATCGCCCAGGTCCAGATGTTGAGCTGGGAGCTGTCGCGGACGAATACCCCGCTGTCGGCCTGGCGGGGCAGCCGCCAGTCCACGCGGAGCACGTAGTCGGTGAACGCCTGCTTGGTGCGGAGGGTGCCGCTCTTGCCGTCGTAGCGGATGATGCCGTCCTCGACGAGCCAGTGCTCCGCCTGGTTGCCCTTGGCGTCCCACGCGCCGAGGTCCTTGCCGTCGAAGAGGGGCGTCCAGCCGGCCATTGTCGTGAAGTCGGGCTTCGCGGGCAGCGGCTTGCCGGGCGAGGCGTCGGCCTTGAGATCGCCGAGTGCGAACTGGATGCCGTCGAGCACGTGGCGGAGGAACTTGGCGTCCTGGAACGTCGCCGGCTCGTGGCCGAGGGCGGTGTAGAACACACGGCCGCTGCCTGCGGCCCTCACCCAACTGATGGGGTAGTCGCCGTCGGGGCGCTCGGCGGTCATGCTCTGGGGCGCTTTGTCGGCCTCGATGCTCAGGAGGACGTGGAGCGCCTCGCGGCTGTAGGGGGCGGTGAAGGCGTAGATGTCGTCGCTCGCGGTGAAGCCCTGGCCGCCGAAGGCGGCGTTGAGCGGGTGCTGCGGGTCGTCGAGCTTCACGGGCACGGCCTGGTGCGACCACCAGGCGTGGCCGGCGTGGGTGCCGCCGATCATCGCGTTGAACTCGGGCCAGGCGAGTGCGGTGCAGGCCGCGTTGTGGATGCCGACGAGGCCCTTGCCGCCGTTCACGAAGTCCAGCAGGGCTTTCTGGCGGGCCTCGTAGGCCGGCTTCTCGTTGGGATTGAGGTCGCGGGGCGTCCTGTAGAGCTTGCGCTCCAGGTAGATGTTGGCCAGGACGATGGCGTCAAAGACCTTCAGCCCGTCGGGAGTGTCGAAGACCTTGGGGTCGTTGGCAATCGTCGCCTCGAAGGCGCCGGCCTTCTTGCCGAGCGTCTCGATGGCCAGGGCGCAGTGGGCGGCCGAGGGGTGGGGCACGAACTTCATTCCCTGGTTCTTCTGTGCGGTCTCGAGGTCCTTGGCCGATTCGGTGAAGACGAGCACCCTGCGGGGCTTCTCGGGCTTGACGGCGGCCTTTTCGGGCGCGGCGGCCGCAATCTTCGCCAGCGCCTCCTCGCCCACGAAGGGCTTCAACTCCTCGGCGGGCGTGGCCGCCAGGGCCAGCCCGAAGCCCAATGCCAGCACCCCAACGCACAAGCGCACGGCCCAGTGTGACATGTGACCCACGCCTCCTTTCCTGAGTGGCCTCATCCCCAGCGCCCTACGGCTGCTTCGGGGCAGGCGGGTGGTGGCCGGGGACGAGCGGGGTCGGCTGCGGAATCTGCTCGTCGCCGGCCTCGAGGGTGACGGGAACGGTCTGCTCCTTGTCGCCGCGCTTGAATCGGACGGACACGGTGTCGCCGGCGACGTGGCGGCCGAGGAGCACCCGCAGCGCCAAGAGGTCGCGCACCGGCTTGTCGCCGATGGCGAGGATGACATCCTTGGCCTCGATGCCGGCCTTCCTGGCCGGGGAGCCCTTGAGGACATCTCGGACGACGACCCCGCCGCCGGGCGCAGAGCCGGGCTGGGGCTGGATGCCGAGGCGGCCGGGGCGGATGACCTCGCCGGCCCTGAGCCGGGCCAGGATCGGCTCGGCGTCGGAGAGCGGCACGGCGAAGCCGATGCCGGAGTCGTACCACTGCACCCCCTGGCCGGCGGCGCCCCCGCCCGGGGCGAGGGGGACGCAGATGCCGACGACGCGGCCCTCGATGTCCACCAGCGGCCCGCCGTAGTTGGCGGGGGAGAGATTGGCATCGGTCTGGACGGCCTTGCCCGAGAAGCGTTCGAGCGCGCTCAGGATGCCGGCCGAGAGGGCCGGCGCGTCGCCCCCGTAGCCGACGCCCATCGAGACGACCCACTGGCCGACCTTGAGCTCGCCGCGCGGCGCGAGCGCCGGCACGGGCAGGTCCTTCACCCCCTCGACCTTCAGGAGGCACAGGCCGCGAGTCTCGTCGCGCCCGCACAGCTTCGCCACGTGGCGCGAGCCGTCCTGGAGCACGACCGTGATGATGGGGGGCTGGCGCAGGAAATTGAACGTGCTGGTGACGATAGAGCCGTCGGACGAGAGGATGAGGCCGGTGGTCGGCCCCTCGCCGGGCTTGCTGATCGTGCCGATGCGCCGGCGGGGCCTGGGCGCGCCCTTGGCCTTGGGCGCCGGCGGGCGCGGGGCGACGCCGCCGTAGCTCTCGATGGTCACGAGCGAAGGCAGGACTCTGGCGACCGCGGCGCGGAATGCCTTGGAGACGAGGCGGGGGTCGGCCTCCTGCTCCGCGGCCCCCGCGGGGGCACACGTCGCGGCGAGCAGGAGGCACCACGCGAGGAGTCGTGACATTCTCACATTCTCAGGGATGTGAGAATGACGCCGAGGCTGGGGAACCGCGTCCGGGTGGGCGCCAGTGTGGTGGGACGCAACGTGTCTCACTTCGGCTTCTCCGGCTTCGCGGCGAGGGTGAGGAAGACGGTCTTGATGGTCATTCCGCGCTTGAGGAGGAACGGGACATCCTGCCCCGACTTGAGCTTGGCGACGGCCTCCTCGTACTCGCGACAGGTCCGCACGACGTCCTGGCCGATGGCGAGCACCAGGTCGTCCTTGCGGACCCCCGCCGCGTGGGCGGGCGAGCCGGGGGCCACGCTGTCCACGTAGGCCGGCGCCCTCTCGCCGCTGAGCTTGAAGAGGCGGATGCCCACATAGGCCCCCTGGCCCTTGGGCGGGGCCTCGTCGGGCGGGGCGGGGGGCTCCTCGTCGTCCTTCCCCTCGACGAAGCGCTGGAGCATGTCCACCGGCACGGCGTAGTTGATGCGCGTGCGGGTGTTCACGCTCTGGAAGAGCTTGCCGATCATCCCGACGAGCTTGCCCTCGAGCGTGCACACGGCGCCGCCCGGGGCGCCGGGGTTGCTCGTGATCGCGTCCACCAGCAGGATGTCGCCCTCGTAGGGCACGTCCTGCGTGCGATGGCGGGCCTCCATCTCGGCACGGACGGAGACGATGCCGAGGCTGACGGAGAGGGGCTCCTCGACCGAGGCGACGTTGAAGGCGTTGCTGATGGCGAAGACCCAGTCGCCCTGTTCGACGCGGGCGCCCTCGGCCAGGTTGAAGTAGAGAGGCGTCTTCGCCTCGATCTTGAGCAGCACGGCCTGGAGCTTCTCGCTGCGGCGGACGGTTTCCGCCTCGAAGCGGCGGCCGTCGGGCAGCACGACTCGGAGCGACTCGCCGCTGAGGTAGATGCCCTGGGCGGCGAGGATCAAGCCGTCGGGCGAGACGAGGAGGCCCGTGGCATAGCCGTGCTCGCGGCCGGCCCCACCGCCGTAGAGGCGCGCGCAGCGCTTCTGGGCATAGTCCATCGCGTCGCGGAAGGCGCCGCTGTCGTGCGTCCCGGGCGCTCTCGCTTCCTGGGTGGCACGGGCATCCTGCCCGTGGGCCACAGGCGGGACGCCTGTGCCACCCATGCAGATGGCGAAGAGGGCGGCCATTGGCTGTTCGATCGGGAACCGCAACGTCCTCATTTGGCGCCCTCCGGAGGGAGGAAGGCGTCGTCGGGCAGGGCGGCCACGGCCTCGGCCGTGGCCACGACGAACTCGAGCGCGACCCGCTCCTCGAGGCCGACGACGCGAGCCGTGCGGTGCGGGATGCGGATGCCCGCGACGGGACGGTAGTCGGCGAATGCCCAGGCCCCGTCGGCGCCCTTCTGAGAGGAGTCCACGGCGGCTTTGAGGAGGCGAACGCGCGGCGAGTCGGCGTCGAGCACGCTGAACCAGAACAGCAGCTTGCTGCCGGCCTTGTCCTCGACGCGGAGGCGGAAGGCCCGCTGGCCGAGCGCCTTGTCGCCGCCCTCGAGCTCGACGGCGGCGAAGGCGTCGAGCGGCTTGTCCTGGGCGAACGCGGCGAGGGCGCGCGCGAGGGCGACATCCGTCTCCTTCAGCGCGTCCGCCTGGTCCCGCTTTACGGCCGGCTCGCCCGGCACGTGGCGCCAGAAGGACTTGCCGTCGAATGCCCAGGCGGCGCCCTTGGGCAGATCGCCGTAGCCCTCCAACACGTCCACGCGGAACCGGCCGTCGGCGGCGCGCAGGACGCGGCGCCGGCCGACCGGCTTCCCGTCGGCGACGACGGTTTCCTCACAGCGCACTGCCGGAGCGGTCTGGGCCGCGGCGTTGCGGAGGAACTCGCGCCAGCGTCGGAGGGTGCGCTCGCACTCCCGGCGGTTGAGGTCCTTGCTCATGATCTTGCCGGGCTCGAACTCCGGCCGGGGCGGGGCCTTCGCCTTCTCCTTTGGCTCGGGCGCCTTCTCCTTCTCCTTGGCCTTTGGCATGGGGATCCGCGCGTCGGGGCGGCGTTGGGGCATCTGGCCGTAGGGGAGGGCGCGGAGGCGCAGCCACACCGTCCTCTCGCCGCCGGCGTTCCGGAAGGTGACGGAGGCCGGCCACTCGGCGGGATAGGTGGTGATGAGGTTGAGATAGTGGTTGGCCGTGCGGATGCGGATGCCCTCGAAGGCGATGAGCTGGTCGCCGAGGCCGAGGCCGAGCTTGGCGACGGCCGAGTCCTCGTTGATCTGGTTGCAGGTGACGCGGCCCGCGTCGTCCTGGAACGTGGCATCGAGGGTGGCGTGCTGGCAGACCTTGGTGGCGAGGAGTTCGGCGAGGAAGTTCTTGGCCTGCTCGATGGAGATGGCGTAGCCGACGCCGACGTTGACGCGCCCCCGCTCCTCGAAGGAGCCGCGTCCGTTGATGCCAATGACCTGTCCCTGGAGGCTGAAGAGGGGGCCGCCGGAGTTGCCGGGGTTGATCGAGGTGTCGAACTGGATGCAGTTGCCGTAGACGAGGGTGCGGCCGCCGCGCTCGCCGGGCTGGAAGCGCTCGATGCCGCTCACGATGCCCAGGGTAACCGTGGGGCAGAAGTCCTCGGCGAGGACGAAGGGGTTGCCCATCGCCATCGCCCAGTCGCCCGGGTGGACGGCCTGCGAATCGCCCAGCGGCGCGGCGGGGAACTTGGGCTTGCCCTTGAGGCGGATGACGGCCAGATCGCCGCCGGGGTCGGTGCCGATGAGCTCCCAGTCGTAGAGCCCGCCGTCGGCGAGGCCCGCCTTGCCGGCGCGGCCTGCGGCGCGGACGACGTGGTGGTTGGTGAGGGCGAAGCCATCCTCGTCGAAGAGCACGCCGGAGCCGCCGCCGCGGTCGGTGGTGGGGCCGTAGATGGCGACGACGGCGCCGTAGACGCTCTGGACCGCCTGGACGCGTGCGGCCTCGGCGGCCTTGACGCGGGCCAGCTCCTCGGGGGAGAGCGCGGGCGGCGCGGCCGCAAGGGCCACGCTCGCCAGCCAGAGGACGCACAGGGCCTGCCTCATCACTTCGCCTCCCGAATCACGCGGGCGTCGCACCAGTTGGCGCGGTCGGCCAGGTCGAGGTCCTCGCCCCAGTCCACGAGCAGCGTGAGCCGCAGGGCGTTGGCGACCTTCAGGCGGACATCGGCGGGGCCGTCGGTGCCGCGCATGGCCTTGCGGAACAGCTCCTTGCCGTCGGCCAGCACGGCGAAGACGCAGTTGCCCTTGCCGGCGGCGCTCGCGTCAATGCCGATCGTGGCCGCGAACAGGTCGTACCTGCCGTCGAGCGCGTAGCTGAGGCGGCAGCGCGAGTGGACGCCCAGCCCCTTCTCGTACACCGTCTTGCCGAGCGTGAGGGGCTGGTCGAGCACGCTGCGGTCGCGCTGCCACGGCCCGGCAAAGGTCACCAGCGGCTCCTCCACGACCTCGATGGGATCGAGGTCCGACAGGAAGGCGCAGCGCGAGCTGCGCACGGCGAGGCGGCACACGGCGTCCCAGGGCACCGCCAGCTCGAGCTTGGCGGCGACCTCGAGGGTGAGCCTGCCGCTCTCCATCCCCTTCACGAAGGCCCAGAGCGACGAGCCGTCCTTGAGGTGGACGAGGCACTGCCCCGTGTGGTCCGGGGGCCCGCTTCGGTGGGCGAGCACCAGCCCGTAGACCTTCGCCCTTGGGACCTTGCGCTCGGCGTCGTTCCAGATGAAGCGGACCTCCCCGCCGGCGATGGCCTGGAGCCCGCCGCGGATGGCTTGCACCGTGCCCTCGGTGATGGCGAAGAGCTCGTCGAGCCGCAGCTCCTCCTCGGCAATGCTGGCCTCGAAGGCGTGGGGCATGGCCCCCGGCGCCTCGCCGGGCGCGGCGTTGAGCCGCACGGCGCGCACCAGGGCCAGCGGCAGCGCCAGGCTGTTGCCATAGGGCCACTTCAGCGACAGGATCTGGCCATCGAACGACACGCTCTGAGCGTGGAGGACGCCACCGGTGGCGAGATGCACGTCGCAGGGCGCGGGGGCGGGGGAGGCGAGGGCGGCACGCTCGATGCGGCGAAGCCCCTGGAGGTCCACGGCCTGGGGCCGCCCCTGGCAGCGCACCGCGCCCTGGGCGTCAATGGCCGCGACCGTGTCCTGGAACGCCGAGCCATCGAGCAGAACGAGCTTGTCGGCCGCCTGGCCGACGGCTGCCAACAGCAGCCAGGCCGCGCCAGCACACCATGTCATCCTGAGCGGAGTGGAACGACGCGAAGGATCTCTCAGGGGAGGTCGCCGCCAGGAGACGCGGGCCGTTGGGATCGGGGTGTCTCCCTGAGAGATGCTTCGACTGCGGCCGCCTGGAGGCGGCCTTCGCTCAGCATGACATGAGATGAGGCGCTGGCTGTGACCCATGGCAAGAAACGCGGGCTAGCGTTCGCCCTCTTGGAGGCTCTTGTAGTACTGCTCGAGGAGCTCGCGGTAGCGCTCGGGGAACTTGGCCTTGAGGACGTTGAGGACCTCCTGGCGCTCGCGGGCGCGGGCGTTGCCCCACGACTCGTCGGCTCGGCCTCGGGCGGCGCGGGCGAGTGCGCCCATGCGGCCTTCGCCGGCGGCGGCCGACGACTGGCTGGCGGGGCCGGAGGGCTGCTGGTTGCCGCTCGGCGGCCCGCCGCCTTGCCCGCCTTGTCCGCCGCCACCACCGCCGCCGCCACCGCCGCCCTGCTGCTCGCGGTCCTCGGCCTCGCGGATGAGCTTGTCGAGCATGGCGATGATGCGCTCCTGGCGCTCCTGCGTGGGCTTGCCCGACTTCTCGATGTGCAGGCGGCGGCGGGATTCGTCCATTCGATCCTGCACGTCATCGAGCGAGCCCTCCTCGAGGGCCTGGATGGTTCGCACGACGAGGTCGGCGCCGATCCGCATGCGCTCGGGGGCGTCGGCGTAGAGCTTCAGGAAGTCGCGGAACACGCGGAGCGCGGCCTCGCGGCGGATCAGCTCGGCCTGGCAGATGCCCACGAGGAACAGGCTCTCGCCGCCGTAGAGCGTGCGGTCCAGCCACTCGCCGGCGACCTTGGAGAGGAGGGGGAGGGCCTCCTCGTAGCGCTCCTCGATGACGAGCGCCCGCCCCTCGAAGTAGGCCGCGTGGGCCGCGAGATACGGGTCGGGCGACTTCTGCTGTTCCGTCAGGAGGGCGATCGCCTTCCGGGTATCGTCGTTGTTCAGGGCGGCGAGGGCCTCGCCGAGCTTCGGGTGCAGCGCGGCGACCGCGCCCGCGAGCGCGTCGGGCAGTTCGGCGGGGTCGCCCTTCGCCTCGTCGAGAAGCCGCTTGACTGCTGCACGGGCCTGGTCGGTGACCTTTGGGTCGGCCTCGACGGCCTTGAGGAAGGCGGCCACGACGTCGGCTGGCACGGGCGGCTTGTAGAGCTTCATGCCGGCGACGGCGGGGTCCTTCTCCATCTCGGCGACCAAGGCGGCGGCCTCGGCGACCAGGGCCTTCAGGGCCGTGTCGGTGGTGTTCTGGAAGGTGTCGCGGAACTCCAGCGTCTTGTCGTAGGCGGCGGGACGGTTGTCCGCCGCGAGGAGCTTGCGGATCGCGTCGAACGCCTCCTTGGCGGCGGCGAGGCGCTCCTTGCGGGCCTCGGGCGAGTCGTCGTCCTGGTGGACGAACCAGAGCTTGCTCATCCACTTCACGCCCTCTTCGAGCACGCGGGCCGGGGCGGGCTCGGGGCTGCGGGCGTCGAAGGGCTGGAGGCGGAAGGGGATGCCCCTCTCCTGGCAGTCCGCACTTGCCTTCATCAGCTCCCGGGCGGCGGGGTTCATCCGCGTGGTGGTGGCGAAGACGGCGACGTGCTTGGGGTGGTCGGCGGGGGTGCCGGGGTCGAACGCGCCGTCGGCGAAGACGCCCGCGAACTTCGCGGGATAACTGCGCGCCAGGGCGACTGCCGCCTTCGCCCCGCCGCCGTAGCCCGCGGCGTAGGAGCGGCGGGGGTGGACCCGCACCTTCTTCTCGACGCTCGCCGTCACGGCGTCCCAGATGGGCTTGAGGTCGGCGGCCTTGGGGGTGTCGGTCACACCGCGGTCGCACCAGGCGATGACCCAGCCGAACTGATTGGCGAGGGGCGCCCAGCGCTTGGCCGACAGCTCGCCGTCGTTGTCCGAGGCCGAGAAGCCGTAGAGGACGGGGTAGCGCTTCGCGGCATCAAAGGTCGTGGGCAGGCACAGGTGATATGTGAGCGTGCCCTCGGCATCGCAGGTGATGCATTGGACCTGGCTTTGCTCGGCGGGCTTCTCTGGGGCGGCGGCGGGCGGCTTGGCGTCGGGTTTCGCCTCCTTGGCCTTCTCCTTGGCCTCGCCGGCAAACGAGGTGGCCGCCAGCCACGCGACGAGAACGGGAAGCAGTTTCATCTTCGGCACCCCCGTGGAAGAATGAGCCGTGCGGTCAGCGCTCGATCACCTCCTGGGTCATCTTGGCGACGTCGGCCTGGCGCTGGGCGATCTTCTCGAGGTGGCCCTTCATCAGGGCGTCGAGCTCGTCTTCGGGCCGGGCGCGGTCGAATGCCTGCGTGCGCTTGTTCACGCGAAGCTGGGCGGACTTGAGGAGCTTGAGCTCCGCGGAGCCTGGGACGAGCGGCTGGAGCTGGGGCTGACCCTGCTGGGGCTGGCCCTGCTGGGCTTGCTGTTGCTGTTCGCGGCGGGCACGCTCGAGGGCCGCGATGATCTCCTCGAGCGTCTGCTCGATCTCTCTCTCGAGCTCCTGCGTGTACTTCCCGGTCTGCTCGCGGCTGAGGAGCTGTTGGACGCCTCGCATGTCGTCGTGGAGCTGGGAGACGATCTGGGGGAAGATGACCGTGGTGCCGTCTTCCACGAGGATGTCGAGCGCCTTGCGGACCAGGACGGCGAGCTTGCCCTCCTCGTCCGTGATGTCGGTGAGGCGGAGGCGGTCGGTGCGGGTCCACTGGCGCTTGCCGCGAGCGGTCTCCAGCTCGACGGTGGAGGCGGTGATGGGGCGGTGGCGTTCGAGGATCTCGCGGAAGCGGGCCTCGAGGGCGGCGAGGATCTCCTCGCGCTCCTCCTCGCGGAGCTGCGCGAGCGCCTTCTCGATCTCCTGCATCGCCCGCTCCAATTCGTCAATGGCCTGCCGCTGATCGTCGGTCGCGCGCTTCGGGTCCTGCTTGCGGTGCTGGTCCGATGCCCGCTGCATGGATTGCTGAGCCTGCTGGACCTGAGGCTGGCCGGGTTGCTGCTCCCCCTGGTTCCCGCCTTGGGACCCGCCTTGCGACCCACCCTGGGACCCTCCTTGAGAGCCACCCTGAGAGCCGCCTTGAGACCCGCCTTGCGAGCCACCTTGAGATCCACCTTGTGAGCCGCCCTGGGAGCCGCCTTGGGACCCGCCCTCGCTCGCCTGCTGCATGTTGCGGGCGACCTGCTTTGTCTCATCGGCGATGCGGTCCTGGCGCTCGGCGAGCTTCTTGAAGTGGTCCTCGGGCAGCTTGGCCAGGCGGTCGCGCTCGCGCTTCAGCTCATCGAGGGCCTGCTGCATGCGCTCGACGGCATCGCGCTCGTTGCCCTCGGCCGTCTTGCGGGCGCCGCGGATGAGGTTCTCCTCTGCGCCTTTCTGGCTCGCGACGGCGCGAGCCAGGGCCTGCTGCCCCGGCTCACCGCCTTGCTGGCCGCTCTGCGACCCGCCCTGTGACCCGCCCTGGGATCCGCTCTGTGCCCCACCCTGTGCGCCGCTTTGCGAGCCCCCCTGGGAGCCGCTTTGCGACCCGCTCTGGGAGCCGCTTTGTTGCCCCTCCTGGGAGCCGCTGGCTTGCGGGCCGGGCTGGCCGCCGGCCTCGGCGGCGATGTCGCCGGCGACCCGCTGGGTGGCTTCGCGGACGTCTTTCTGGTCGGAGGCAATGCGGCCGAGGCCCTGGAGGTCCTGGCTGCTGGCCGAGCCGGTCTTCGCGAGGACGTCTTTCTCCTTGCCGATCAGGCCCTCCAGCTCGCGGATATGCGCGTCCAGCTTCTTGAGGAATTCGTCCTTGTTGGCGACTTTCTCGCTCTCGCGCTTCTCGCCGGTCTCCTTCTCGATGATCTGGCGGATCTGCTTCTTCCAGGCCTCGAGCTGCTCGATGCGCTTCTGGATTTCGTCCTTCTCGTCGGCGGTGAGCACCTCGATGAGGCGCAGGAGGTCCTCCATGACCTCCCCCTGAGCCTTGCGGGCGGCGTCGAGGTCGCCCTTGTCGAGCAGGGCGATGATCTTGGCCATGTGGCGCTCGATGAGGGCTTCCTTGGACTCCTGGAGTGCGCGGAGGAGCTTGGCGGACTGCTCGGGCTCGTTGGCCTTCAGCAGTTCGGCGAGGCGGGCGAACTTCTGCTCCAGCTCGGCCACCATCTGGCGCACGCCGTCCTGGCGGATGCCGAGGGGCGAGTCCAGCGGCTTCGTCTCGGCGGGCGGGGCTTCCTTCTCCTTGGGGGCCGGCTCGGCGCCGAGCGCGGTCACGCACAGGCCAAGGGTGCCGACGGCCACCAGCACGGTACGCATGCGGTTCATCGCAGGCCCCTCGCACCAAAGGTTACTCGAAGATCTTCTGGATCCGGCGCTGGTATTCCCTGATGGTCTCCTCGTTGAGGTTCCTCTGGGCTTTGAGGACCTCGCGGAGGAGGTTGACGGCTTCCTGGTATCCCTCCCATTTTACCATATGGCGGAGGATTTCTCGCATGGATTTTGCAAGCTGGTCCTGCTCGGCCACGGCATCGGCCAGGGCGGCCAGGCTCTCGGTCTTCGGCGCGCCCGTTGCCGGCAACGGGCTCCCGTCGGCGGTGGGGAGGGCCTTGCGGGCCACGTCGAGCAGGTCGGCCGCCTGGAGCACGCCGCGTCGGGCGAGCAGCTCGAGCGGCTCGATGATGCGCCCGTGGAGGCGGTCGCGTGCGATCTGTGGGTCGGCCTCCAGGCGGTTGTTCTCGACCTCGGCGAGGATTTGCGTGAACTGGGCGGCGATGGCGAGGGCGCGGCCGCCCACCAGGCGCTGGAGCTTCTCGGAGCTGGCGAGCAGGGCGCGGTCCCTCGCCGCCAGGGTGGGGTCGCGCTTCAGCGTGGCCTCGAGTGCCCGCGAGTTCTCGAGGAGCTTCTGCTGGTCGCTGAGGATACGCTCGAACTCCAGCCGCTGCTCCTGCTCGCGGCGCAGGAGCTCGCTGCGCAGCTCGTCCTCGGTCACCACGCGGAGCGAGAAGGTGCCGGAGAGGCCGACCTTTGGCCCCGACACCGCGTCGTTGTCCCTGGCCTCGACGTGGAGCGCCATGTGCGTGCCGGGCGACAAGGCGAGCGGCGACACGTCGAGCCGGTGCGCCGCGGCGAGCTGCCGCTGGCCGTAGCCCTCCTTGCGGTCGCCGAAGGGCGTGCGGCGCTCGACAGGCTCCTTGCCCGCCTCGGCGGAGAGCACGCACACCAGCTCGGCGCTCACCACCGCATAGTCGTCCGACATCCGGGCGTGGACGGGCACGACGGCGCGCGGGGTGACCATGTCGCCGATCCCCTCCAGCCGCGCTCGCACGACGGGCTTCTGGTCGGGCACGACCTTGAGCGAGAAGCGCGCGGGCTGCCGCGAGGCATAGCCGTCGGTGTCGGTGAGCGAAATCGCGTAGGTGCCGCTCTGGAGCGTTTCGCCCGCAAGGGTGGCCTGGAACCCGCGCTCGCCGCTCACCGCGAACGCGATGGGCCGGGCCTTGCCGAACGCCAGCTCCCCCCCGCGCAGCGGCTTGCTGGCCGTGCCCTGCACCTGGAGCGTGCTGCCCAGGAGGACGGGGCAGGACCCGACGTCGGAGGGGAGGGGATGCGGCCCCCTGCCCACGTACTCGGGCGGCGTGCACACCAGCGTGAGGGCCTCGACGACGGGGCGCTCGACCAGGTGCACGTAGCACCAGGGCGTCTCGGCGTCGCCGCCCCACACGTAGAAGCGCAGCGGCTCCAGCACGTTGCGGAACGTGGTGCTGAACGTGTTCTCGCCCACGACGACCATCGGCTCGCTGCCCGACGACCCGCCCTCTTGCCGGAACCGGATCGTCACCAGCGAGGGGACGATGCCGCTGGGGTCGGCCTGCACCTCGACCGTCAAGTCGTCGCCCCGCGGGCACACGATCGCGTTGTCCGCCGCGCCCACGATGGTCAGGTGCGTGGCCTGGGGCCACGAGCGGTCGAGCAGGAGGACGTTTCGGGCGAACCAGAGGCGCATGGTGGATGGGAAGGCCACGCACGCGGCGACGACGATGGCCGCGGCCAGCGCGAGGGCCGCCACGTTGAGCCGCTGCCGTTGCCGGTCCACCGTGTCCGCGAAGTCTACCTCCCCTGCGGCGCGGACGCCGTCGTCAATCGTTGCCCGCACGAGGGCGGCGGAGGAGCCGACGGCCTCGGGGTCGGCCATGCGGGAGAACTGGATGGCGCTGATGAGACGCTCGCGCAGCTCGCGGTGGCGGGCCTCGACGAGGAGGCCGAGCACCTCGTCGTCCAGCGGCCGCGTGAGGGGCCGCGCCAGCCGCCGCCAGGCGAGGAAGCCGAGCGCCCCCAGCCCCAGCAACAGGCTGAGCGCCCGCTGCGTGAGGTCCATGCGGAGATACCGGTCCACCACAAGGCTCACGAGCGCGAGCAGCACGAGGGCGACGCACAGCACCGCCGCGCCGTCGAGGGCCAGCCACAGGCGCACGGAGCGGCGGAGGCCCGCGAGCTTCTGCTCGATGCCAGCAGGAATCACACCGTTTGCGGCGCTTACGGCCATTCTCGTCGCCTTGCCCTGGGTTCGCGGATGGGACCTATAGGACCTATGGGACCCATGGGACCCAGCCCGAGCATCACGCATCTTCACATCAGGCGGTTGTACTTGCGCACCGCCCACTCGATCGTCAGCAGCAGCGCCAGAAGCCCCAGGAGCCGGGTGGTGTCCCAGAGGTTCTGCGGCTTCTCGCGCACGATGATCGTCTCGCGTCGGTCGGGGATGGCCGAGGCGACCTGGTCGGCCTCATCCATCCCGAAGTAGCGCCCCTTCGACCGCTCGGCCATGTCGGCCAGGAGCGCCCGGTTGAGGCGCGGGTCGGCAAACTCCACCCGCGGGGTCTCGACGGTGATCTGCTTGGTGACGAGGACGGGTTTGCCGCTCGGGTCGTCGCGGAGGGCGATCTCGATCTCGTTGATGCCGAGTTGGGAGACCACAAACGCCCCTTCGTAGTGCCCCGGCCGGTTGGGCACCAGGCGCAGCTCGGCCTCGAGCGGCGGCGTGCCCGGCTGGCCGCGCACGAGCAGCGGCACGGTGGGCAGCGCGAGCGGCTCGAAGGCCGGCGTGTAGAGCGTGGCGGCCACCGGCACGCGGCTGCCGGTGGTGAAGAGGTCGCGGTCCGTCTCGATGCGGCCTCGCCGCTTGCCGCCCATCAGGCGGCCCTCGACGAGGTAGCGGACGGCCTGGACCCAGAACTGGTCGAAGTAGCGCTCGCCGAGCTTGCGCCAGCGCCAGGTGGAGTTGAAGCCCAGGTAGAGGCAGCGGCCCGCGCCGTACTGGCTGGCGACCAGGAGCGGCCGCCACTCCTCCTTGACCCGCAGCCGCGGGTCGCCGTGCTCCAGGAGCGTCGTGGTGCCCGGCTTCACGCCGTGGGAGGGGAACGACCAGTAGATGCCTGGCATGGCCTCCCAGATCTGGGCGTTGACCTGCGGGTCCTTGTCGAACACCAGGAGCGGGTGGTCGGTGCCGGCCGCGGTGACGCGCGCGGGCCAGGGGCGCGTGTGGGTCTCGCTCAGCAGCCGAAGGTCGGCCTCCGTGAAGTCGCCCAGGCGCACCGGCAGCAGCGTGCGCACCTCGCGCGTGCGGTGGGCCGTGAGGAACCGCACCGTGTACTTCGGTCCCGCCTGCCACAGCAGGCCGCCCGCATGGTCGCCGACGAACTTCCTCAGCGCCTCCATCCACGCCTCGTTGAACTCCAGCGGATCGGGGTCCAGGAACAGCAGGACGTCGTACTTGAACAACTCCTCCGGCTTGTCGGGCAGCTTCTCGATCACCGTGTCGCCGTCCTGCTGCATGTCGGGGTCAATGGACTGGAGCCAGCAGGAGACGTTGATCGTCTTGTCGCGGATGAGGAGGGTGCGGAGCGGGTGGAAGTCCCAGGTCGGCGAGCCGGCGATGAGGAGCACGCGGGCCTGCTCGCTGACGACGCGGACCGTGATGGACCGCTCGTTGTCGCCCTTGAGCAACTCGTTGGGCTCGGGGGCGACGCGGACGGTGTAGATGAACTGGCCGGGGACCTTGGGGGTGTGGCGGAAGGAGACGTTTGCCTGCGCGGGGCCCGCCCCGAGCGGGGCCGAGGGCTCGCCCTGGAAGGTCACTTGCTTGCGTTCGAGGACGGTTTCCTGGGCCGGTGCCTCCTCGGTGCCCGCGGCCTTGCGCTCGACGAACTCGGCGGTGACGGCCGCGGCCCCCATGCCTTCCGCGTGGAGCCGGGCCTGGAGCTGGAAGGGGTCGCCGGCGAACGCCGTCTCGGGCGCCCACACGTCGGCCACCCGCAGGTTCTGCGGGTTCCGCGGGTCGCCGACCCCGACGGGCAGCAGCGGCACGCGCTGGTGGGCGGCGAGCTCGGCAGCGGCCAACGGGTCCGAGCCGCCCGTGTTCTGCCCGTCGGTGACCATCACGATGCCCGCGACCGGGCTGCCCGCGAGCGAGGCCAGCGACTCGCGCACCGCCCGGGCCAGATCGGTGCTGGCGCCCGACGGCACGAGAGGCGGCACCGGCTCGCCGCGGGCCAGGGCCGCGGCCTCGGGCGTCTCGGCCACGGGCTCCGAGGCGAGGCCCAGCGCCTCGCGGACCTTCAGGCTGTCCGAAAAGGTCATCACCCGCACGCGGCCCCGCTTCCGAAGCTCCTTGAGGAACTTCCCTTCGTCCTTCCCCAGCAAGGCGTCCACCAGCTCGGCCCGCGACGGGGCGCGCTCCCGCAGGGTCTCCTCGCTCAGGCCCACCGCTCCCGCCACCTTGGCCGAGGTCTCGGCGTCGTAGTGGTCCTGGATGCCCATCGAGAGCGACTCGTCGAGCAGCAGGACGACGTAGGGCTCGACCGTGCGGCGGAGCGAGATGGCGAGCGCCGGCCCCATGAACACCACGACGAGCACCAGAAGCACGGCGATGCGGACGACGGCCAGGAATGCCTTGACGCCGGGGCGACACGTCTTCATCTCGCGGCGGTAGAGCGAGTAGACCAGGTAGACGAGGCCCGCCACCAGGGCGAGCAGCACGAACACGCTCCAGGAGGCCGGGGCATGGGTCCACACGAACTCCGTCTGCGCCCCTCTCGGGATGCGGCTGAGGTCGAACCCGAGCGCTCGCAGCCAGAACTCGCTCATTTCTGTCCAATCGTGCGTGCCGAAGTGGCGGAGGGGATGAATGGATGGGTGGATGGATGGATGAATGCGGGAGGACCCGAGTGCCCGATTCCGTCATTCATCCGATCATCCATGCCTCCTTTCATCCCCCTTCTCATCTTGTCGTGTCCCGCCTTCTCCCAAACCACCACCCGAGGGTCTGCTCGACGCACAGGGTCACGACCAACATCAGGAGCAGGCCACGCCAGAGCTCGCCCTTGGCTCCCGTGACGGCCTGGGAGAGGTATCCGCGTCCCTCGAGGAACACGATCTTGGTGTCCGCGGCCTGCCGTCGCAGGACGCGCGGCTCGGCGGGCGTGAGGTCGCCCTCGGTGCTCTCGACGTTTGCCGCGAACAGCTCGGTGTCCACGCCGCCGTCGTGGCGCTTGCGGCGCACGTGGTAGAGGCCGCTGCGGGCCGTGTCGCTGAACTGGAAGCGGAAGTGCTGGCCGTCGTCGGCGGGCGCGGCCTGAAGGGTGACGGCGGCCCCGCCGGGCGGCTCCACCTGGACCTCGGTGCTGTGGACCGAGGGGTCCAGGTCGGCCCGAATCGGTGCCCCGGCAGCCAGGGTCCCCCGGTCGGGGGCCTGGCGGGTCGCGTAGCGCGCCATCTCCAGCACGGTCACCAGGTAGCTGGGGTCGGCCGGCCAGGTGTTCCACTCGGCGTCGCCGGTGCTGGTGACGGCCAGCACGCGGCCGTTGCCCACCACGCGCTCGGCGATCGCGGGCGAGGCATCCGTGTCGGAGTACGAGGCGAGCACCTGCACGCGGCCGGCGGCGAGGTCCTCCTTGCGGACGGTGCCGTTCCACCAGCGGAAGAATTTCACGCGGCGCAGGAAGGGGTTCTGCGTGCCCTCGAAGATGCGGAGGACGGGGTGGTTGATGCTGGTGTCGCTGAGGTGGACCCACTGGCGCTGCGACTCGTCGCCGGCGATGGCGGTGAGGCGGAGGGGGAGGAGGCCGGCGCCGTCGGCCCAGAGCTTCTCGTTGTAGGCCGCCTCGTCCACCTGGTCGCCCAGGAAGAGGAGCAGGCCGCCGCCGGCGTTCACCCAGGCCTCGAGGGCCTTGCGGCGGCCGTCGGTCACGCGGTACACGTTGGCCAGCACGATCACCTGGTAGCGGTCGAGCGGCAGCTCCTCGAACTGGTTTTCGGTGACGATCGTGACGTCGTTGCCGCTGAGGGTGAGGCCGGGCGGGGCCAGCGCGCGCTCGACGTAGAACGTCTCGGTCTGGCCATACTCCGAGGACGGCTCGCCGTCCACCAGCAGCATGGGGATGCCGGGCCGGATGCGGGCGGCCATGTGCCGCACGTTGTCGCGGGGCAGGGGGTCGGCGGGGATCTCGGCCCGCAGATACGCCGAGCCGGTCTCCTTGAAGGTCAGGGTGAAGGGCACGGTGGCCCGGGCGCCCGCGTCCACCAGGTCAATCGTCGCCCGCAGGGGCACGGCGTCGCCCGCGGTGAAGGTCACGGGCACCTGGGCGGCGGCGCCGTCGCCCCAGTTGGTCACGACGACCTCGAACTGGGCAGGGACGTTGGCGAGGAGCGCCTTCTCGCGGAAGGTGATCTCGGCGACGGCCAGGTTGGGGGCCTTGGGGCCGCCCACGTTGACCACGGCCAGGCTGTCCACGCGCTCGGCCAGGCGCTTGAGGAGCGCCAGCGGCCCGTCGGGCGCCGCCTTCTTTGCCTTTGCTTTCCCCTCGGCGCCCGCGGCCCCCTCGTCGGGGCGCCCGGGCAGCCAGTCGCGGCGGCGCAGGTCGGTGATGACGGTGAGGGCGCGGTTGAGGTTGCCGCGAGGCGAGGTGAGGGTCTGCTCCAGGGCGGCGAAGGCGACGTCGAAGGCGGCCGACTTGTCGCACGGCTCCAGGCCCTCGATGGTCCGCACCACGGCGTCCACCTTGTCGCCCGTGAGGTACTGGCCGCTGAGGACGGGGCGCCGGGGCTGTGAGGTGAGCACGAGGGTCAGAGTGTCGCCGGGGTGCTCCCGGGCGGTCTGCCGCACGAACTCCACGAGGCCGCGCTTGGCCTCCTCGAAGACCGTTTGGGTGCCGAGGCGGGCGTCCATGCTCGGCGAGTCGTCGAGGAGCACGAGGCGTTCGATCCGCGCCGTCTCGATCGCGCGGCCGGCCAGCCCCGTGCTCTGGAGGAACAGCCGCGCGACCAGGAAGGCCAGCAGCAGGATGGCCAGGCACCGCAGCAGCAGGAGGATGAGGTGCTCGAGCCGGATGCGGCGGCGGTTCCGCCGCTCGGCCTCGAGGAGGAACTCCATCGCCGCCCAGTCGAGGATGCGGAACTTCCGCCGGCTCAGCAGGTGGATGATGATGGGCGAGGCGATGAGCAGCGTGCCCCACAGCAGCGCCCCGTTCACCGCCCCAATGCCCAGCCAGTTGCCCATGTCCCCGTCCTGTCCTTCCCTATCGCTTCACGGCGGCTCGCGCAGCCCGGCGTCGGAAGGCCAGGTAGCTGGCCAGCGCCGCGTCGAGCGGGTCGCTCGTGCTCATGAGCATGTAGTCAATGCCGTTGTTCGCGCACGTGCGGCGGACGCGGCCGAGGAAGCGCTCGACGGCCTCGAGGTATGCCTTGCGCAGCGCACGCGGCTCGGTGAGGACCTGTTGCTCGATCTCCAGGCCGCGGAAGAGAATGTTGTCCTGGAACGGGAACTCGAGCTCGTGCTCGTGCATGACCTGGAAGACGACGACCTCGTGGCGCTTGTGGCGGAAGTGCTGGAGGGCGCGCATGAGGCTCTCGACGTCCAGGAACAGGTCCGAGATGAGCACCACCAGGCCCCGCCTGGTGATCTGCTCGGCGAGGCGGTGGAAGATGTCGGCCACGTCGGTGCGGTGGTCGGGCTGCGTGTTCGCCAGCTCGTGCAGGAGGAGCTTCAGGTGGCTGGGATGCGAGCTGGCGGGCAGGTTGCGCCGGATCTCGGTGTCGAAGGTCACGAGGCCCACCGCGTCCTGCTGCTGCTGGAGCAGGTAGGCGAGCGAGGCGGCGATGGTGCAGGCGTAGTCGAACTTCCGCATCCCGCCGTCCCCGCCGCCGTAGCGCATCGAGCGGCTGGCGTCCACCAGCAGGGTGCTCCGCAGGTTGGTTTCTTCCTCGTACTGCTTCACGTAGAGGCGGTCGGCGCGGGCCCACACCTTCCAGTCAATGTGCTTCGTTTCGTCGCCGGGCACGTACTCGCGGTGGGTGGCGAACTCGACGGAGTAGCCGTGGTACGGGCTCTTGTGAAGGCCGCTGATGAAGCCCTCGACGACGGTGCGCGCCCGCACATCGAGTCGCGTGATGCGGTTGAGGACCTTGGGGTCCAGATAGTTGCGGCCGTCGGCATCCGCCACGGGGGGGCTACTCTTGCTCGGGCTCCGGGGTGAAGGCTCGTGCGGCTTCCCCGGCCAGGACCTCGGCCTCTTCGGTCGCCGGGATGGTCTCCAGCAGGCGGTCCACGATGCGGTCGGTCGTAATGCCTTCGGACTCTGCATTGAAGTTCGTGATGATGCGGTGTCGCAGGACCGGATGGGCGATGGCGCGCACGTCGTCGGTGGTGACGAAGGTGCGGCCGTCGAGGGCCGCGCGCGCCTTGCCGCCCAGCAGCAGGTATTGCACGGCTCGGGGGCCGGCTCCCCAGGTGACCCACTGCGTGATGAAGTCGGGCACGTCGCCTTCGCTCACGCGGGTGGCCCGCACGAGGCGCAGCGCGTAGCGGATGACGTGGGGCGCCACGGGCACGCGCCGCACGATGTCCTGGAGCCGCAGGATCTGGTCGCCGGTAAGCACCTGGCTCACCTCGGCGGAGAAGATGGCCGTCGTCGTCTCCGCGATCTTGTACTCCTCGTCGAAGCTGGGATAGCGGACGAAGAGCTTGAACATGAACCGGTCCTGCTGGGCCTCGGGCAGCGGATACGTGCCCTCCTGCTCGATGGGGTTCTGCGTGGCGAGCACGAAGAAGGGGATGGGCAGCACGTGGCGCACGCCGCCGATGGTGACCTGCTTCTCCTGCATGGACTCGAGCAGCGCCGCCTGGGTCTTGGGCGGCGTGCGGTTGATCTCGTCGGCCAGGATCACGTTGGCGAACACGGGGCCGGGGAGGAACCGCAGCTCGCGGCCCCCCGTGGCCTTGTTCTCCTGGATGACCTCGGTGCCCGTGATGTCGGAGGGCATGAGGTCGGGCGTGAACTGGATGCGGTGGAAGGAGAGCTCGAGCGCGCTGGCCAGGGTGCTCACCATGAGGGTCTTGGCCAGCCCCGGCACGCCCTCCAGGATGCAGTGGCCCTGGGAGATGACGGCGATGAGGAGCTGGTGGATCACATCGTCCTGGCCGACGATCACGCGGGCCAGCTCCGCTCGGACGCGGCCGTGGGCGTCGCGAAGCCCCGCCAGTTCCTCCAGGTCGTGAGAGCCGAGGGGCTCCGCCGCCTTCGCGTCAGTGTCCGGGGCCATGCGTCTGTTCTCTCCTCTCAGCGTTGCAGAATGGGCAGGTACTGGTACGGGAGCTGGAGCACCAGCAGGGCGATGGCCGTGCCGTAGACGTGGCCCGCGAAGTCGCCCTGCCAGCTCCCGTCGGACTTCTGCTGCTTGATCAGCTCGTCGCGGTGCTTCGGGAAGAACTCCCTCCAGTCCTCCTCGCCGCTGAAGAACATCGCCTGGGACGTGTAGAGGAGGGCGTAGAAGCGATGGCCCTGGAACACGGTGGCCGAGTTGCTGCCCTTGAGGAGCTTCTTGAGGTACTCGAGGGCCTTCAGGGCGACGGGGTTCTCGTACTGGCCCGCGTTGTACAGGGTGGCCACGGCCGCGGCGCTGATGGCGGGACGGCTGCCGCGACTCATCAGGGAGTAGCTGATGCCGCCGTCCTCGTTCGCGCACTTGCGGATGTACTCGCCGGCGCGCGTGACGGTGCTCTTGGGCACCTTGATGCCCGCGTTGCGCGCCGCGCGGAGGGCCTGGATTTGCGTCACCGTCACCGAGCCCTCGTCGCCGTTGGAATCGGGCGAGTAGAGCCAGCCGCCGTTGAACGACTGGCTCCTCGCGGTCAGGGCGACGGCGCGGGTGATGACCTCGTGGAGCCGCCGCTGGAGGTCCGTGTCCTGCTCGGCGCCGTAGGCCTGTGCCAGGAACATGGTGGCGAAGCCGTGGCCGTGCATGCCCCGCTGCTCCTCCATCATTGCCGTGATGTAGCCGCTGCGGTTGGCGGAGCTGAGGAGGAAGTAGACGGCGCGGCGGACGTTGTCGGAGTATTCGCCCTCGCAGGGGGTGTTGCCAGCCGCCATGATGGCCAGGCCGCCGAGGGCGGTCATGGCGGTGGGGTACACGCCGCCCATGGCCTCGCTGCGCCAGGAGCCGTTGCGGGCCTGCGTGCGAACGAGGTAGGCCAGGCCCTTCTGAATCGCCTGTTCCGCCTCGGGCGTGATCATCTCGGGCCGCACGCGCACCTCGCCGCCACGCACGGTTCCGGGGAGCGTTGCGGCAAGGGCCGCCGCCAGGAGGACTCGTCGTGCCGTCTTCATTTCTTCTCCGTCCCCTGTCCTTTGCCGTCGGGCGGCTTGTCTGCCTTCGGGGGCTCGGCGGCCTTGGCCGGCGGCTTGGGCGCGTCCTTCGGCGGGTTCGGGTCGTGGCCGAACACCTGTGTGCCGTCGTGCCGCATGAGGATGAGCATGCCGTCCTGAACGAAGAGCTGGTTGACGTTCTCGAACTTCCCGTCGGGCCGGGGCGAGGGGAGGCCGTGGCCCTCGAGGATCTTGCCGGTGGACTTCCGCGTGAAGCCGATGTTGCGCAGGTTCGTGTGGCGCATCGTGTTGCCCTGTTTGACGGGGGGGTCCATGGTCATCCAGGGGATGAGGTCGCCGGAGCGCGCCCAGGCCTCGGCGATGTCGGTGCCGCCGAACAGCTGGATTCCCGTGCCTTCGCCCTCGATGAGGCGGCCCGTGGCGAGTTCCACGGCGTTCATGCGCATCTTGCCCTGGCCGTCGTAGGTGCAGAAGCCCAGCACCTTGCCGTCCGCGCTCAGCGTCACGTTGTTGAGGTTCCCCGGGAGCTTGTCCTGCGGCAGCGTGAACCTGGCCTCTCCGGTCGCCACGTCGCGCAGCTCGAGGCCGGGCATGCCCGCGAGGTAGAACAGGTCCTCGTTGAGCAGGATGGGCTGGCGGTACGCCTGGCCCAGGTCCGCGCTCCAGAGGGTCTTGCCCGAAGGCAGCTCGAGCAGCGACACCCGGTTCCTGGACTTCGCCGGGTCCCACCCCTGGTAGAGGGCGCCGTGGCGAGTGACCTGGAGCGACCTGGGGTAGCCGATCCGAGGCCCTTCCTCGAACTCGAACGTGCTGAGGCGGTCGCCGGAGAAGGCGTCGCAGACCCAGCACTCGCCGCCCTCGAGCGAGAGGAGGACATAGCAGCCGGCCTCCTGCGCCCAGGCCACCTGGCGGCGGCGGAAGGTGCGCTCCCACCGCACGTCGCCCGTTGCCAGCTCCAGCACCCGCACCGTGCTCGGGTTGGGCCGCTGGACCACGCAGCCGGTGGGCACTCCCCCGCTGGCTCGCTGGTAGATGTTCATCCGCCAGCGGACCGCGAACTGGATTCCGGTGGCGCGGGCGGCGGGTTCGGCGCGGGTCCAGATCGGCTTGCCGCTGACCAGGCCGAAGCCCTTCAGGATGTTGTTGCCCTGGAGCAGCACGATGTGGCCGTCGCGGGCCCCCTGGTGTGCCTGGAGGTACACGTGGTTTGGCGGCTGCCCGAGCTGCACGTCGTAGAGGGTCTGCCCGTCGCTCACGCGGCGGCAGGCCAGGCGCATCTCCTGGCCGTGGCGCTGGAACAGCAGGTGCTGTTCGAGGAACTGCGAGAACTCGAGCACCCCGAGGCGGGGCGACTGGCGGAGCTTCACGGGGTATCCCTGGCCTGGCGGCTGGCTGGCCTTCCAGGCGAGGCGCCAGGGGGGCTCCTGCACGCCCTTGAACATGTCCTCGTCGGCCTCGGCGAGCGCCTTGGCCGCCAGCCGTTCTGCCGCGAGCGCCGCGCCGGTTTTCGGCTTGCCATCGAGGGGAACCGGCGTGTCGGCGAACTCCTTGGCCAGGGTCGCCCACTCCCACCGGGCCTGGGAGAGCCAGCCCTTCTTCTGGTGGAGGTCGGCCAGCCCGGCCAGTCCCGCCGCCGCGGTGGGGCGGTGCCCGGAGCGGGCCATCTCGCGCAGGATGACCTCGGCCTTCTCGAAGATGCCCGTGGCGGCCTCGGCAGCGGCCGCCTTCAGGCCGGCCTCGACCGCGGCCGGTGTGCCCGGGTACAGGCGCAGGATGGCCTGGAGCGCCGCCACGTCCTTGCTCGAGCGGGCCGTGGCCATCGCGGCCTCGCCTCGGTGGGCCAGGAGCGGCCCCAACTTCGCGGCCTCCTGGCCCAGGAGGCGCTGGACGCCTCCTGCGGCCACGGCCACGGGCGATGCCTGCCAAGTGTCGCCTTCGGTGCTCAGGTCCAGCGTCCGGCCTCGGTCGGCTCGGGCGAACTGGAGGAGCATGTCGAGGGCCTGCTCGAGCTCGCCGCGCTGGCGGTGGGCCTCCACGAGGGGCAGCACGGTCTGCCCCTCGTCGGGGCTGCCTCTGGCGATGGTGTGGGCCTCGCGGAGGAGCTCGAGGCGCTGCTCGGGCTGCCGCTTGGCGAGAAGGGTCAGGCACTCCACCAGCTCGTGCCGCGCTTCGCCCTTGAGCTTCGAGTCGGGCGAGTCGTGGAGGGCGGCCTTGAGGTCCTCGACGGCCTCGGCGGCGCGGTCGTACTTGAGGCGAAGGTGCGCGCGGGCGACCTGGGCCTCCGCCCGGCTCTTCAGGAGCTGCGTGCGGCGCTCCGGCGGGGCGTCCTGCGCGAGGCCGGCCACCTGCTTGTCCATATCGGCCACGCGGCGCTCGGCCTCGGCCAGCTTCGGGGCGGCATCGGTCACGGCATACGCCCTGGTGGGGCTGATGACGAGCAGCCTCGCGCCGTCGCACACGAGGTTGCCGACCGGCTCGTCGTCCTCCGTCGCCACGCGGAGGGTGGCCTGGACGCTGCCCTTCTGGGGGTCGAGCCGCAGGATGCACTGGCCGCTGGGCACGAAGAGGGCGTCGGGCGTCAGCAAGCCCCGTCCGCACGCTCGATGGGTGCCCTCGAGCTTCCGTTCCCAGACCTTGCGCCCGGTCACGGCATCCATCCGCCGCACGCAGGTGGCCGACGCCGCGAACAGATGCGTCCCGTCCAGGCCCAGGCAGAAGTCCAGCCCCGGGGTCTTGTGGCTAGCCACCGCTTTGCCCGAGGTGGCGTCGAGCACCAGGACGCGCTCGGCGTCGCTGGGCAGGACGATGAGTTTTCCGCCCTCGATGAAGACCAGGCCGTCGCGCCAGCCGCGGAGGGTAGACGTCTGACCGAACGGCGAGGAGGTCGTCTTGTCCCACTCCTGCTCGTACTGCGAGGCCCAGTGCAGGCTGCCGTCCGTGCCGTCCACGGCGAAGACGAAGCCCTGGCCCGAGGCCACGTAGACGTCGCTCCCCTGGACGGCGAGGCCGACCAGCCGCCACGAGTCCATCCGCGGGACCACGTAGGAGCACAGAAACGTCTGCCACAGGCAGCGGCCGTTCGCAGGGTCGAGGCCGGTGAGCCACAGCTCCCCCCTCCTCTCGACGGGCACCAGGAGGCGCCCCCCGCTGGCCACGGGCGCGGCCACGAACTGCACGGCGCCCACGGGGTCGTCGTCGTCGAGTGAGCGTCCGATGCGCCAGGCCACCTTGCCCGTCCGGGCGTCGTAGGCGGCCAGGACGCTGCCCGTGGCTTGCTTCGCCTGTCGCGGGTTGTTTCGGATGAACATCTGCATGCCGAAGCGCTGCGGCCCCCAGCGGTTCTCGTAGTACTCCTCGATGTGGTAGACGCGGTCGCCGACGACGCGCATGGCGCGGCCGATCTGGTCGTCGAACTGGAGGACTTCGAGGGGATGGGCCTGGCCCAGGTGGCTGAAGTGATGCACCGAGATGCGCGTGTTCGTGCCCTGCTTGGGCGCGGGCGCCTGGGCCCGCCACCGCTGCTGGCCGGTTGCCGTGTCCAGACAGGTCAGCGTGCCCTGCGATTTCAGGATCATTGCTCCGTCCATCAGGAGCGCGTGGCCGCTCGGGACGAGTGCCGAGTTCTCCCAGCGTCCCAGCATGCGGTCCTTCAACGCATTGAGATCGGCCTCCTTCAGTTGGCCGAAGTTCGTGGGCGGCAGATCGGTCGGGATCATGCTGATGGCGTGCTGCCAAGCCGGGATGCACAGCCCCCTGGGCATCCCGATGGCGCTGGTGGGCAGGGGAGGGAAGAGGCCGCGAGCGGTCGGGCGAACCGTGTCCGGCCCGGCAGCCGCCTGGTGGACGTTCCCGGCTACCTCGCCCTCGATGGCCTTGAGGGCCTCGGGGCTCAGCCTGGTGGGTCCGGCGGCGGCCAGTTGTCTCCAGGCGGCCTGCGCGCCCTCGGCGTCGCCGCACCGGTGACAGGCCAGGGCCAGCCGCAGCACGACGTCGGCCCTCGGCACCGAGGGGTCGGGGTGCTCGGTCAGCACGCGGCGGAACAGCCGCCGCGCCTTGGCGAAGTCGAGCTGGTCCAGGTGCAGGCAGCCCAGGAGATAGGCCGCGTCGTCCCCGTGCGAGCTCAGGAAATACTGCCGGGCGACGGTTCGCAGGGCCTCCTCGTCGCGGCACGAGGCGACCGTGCCGAGGAGGGCCTTGGCCTGGCCGTCGGCCTCCATGCGATAGGCGTCGAGCCCCGCGGCACCCAGGCCGGCCAGCAGCCGCTCGGCCACGTAGCGCACGGGCCGGAACACCGAGCCGTCCTCGCTCGCGAAGGCGTCCCCAGGCCGGTCAATGAGGGTCTGGAGCAGCACCACGACGTCGCGGTACTGCGGCTGAGGCGTTTCGAGCAGCTCGCGCACGCGGCGGAGCAGGCGGTCGGCCTCGAAGTCCCGGTTCAGCTCCGCGCCGCGGGCCAGCACCCTCGCGTCCTCGTCGTCCTCGCTCTTCTCGGCGACGGGGGCGGGGGCCGCGGCGGGCCTCCCCGCGGGCACCGGCGCGTCGCCCGCCCACGCGGGCGCAACGCCCCCTACGGCCAGGCCGAGGACCGCCAACGCGCGGCCAAAGGCCAGGACCATCGGTGTGTGGCTGCCTCCCCCGACTGCTGGCGTTCTGCGCCTGAACACGGCATGGGTCTCCCGGGGAGGCCTCCGCATGGCGGAGGCGAGACTCTGGTCCTGCCAGCACCGGGGATTCGCGGCTGCCGCTGGGCGGCGAAGCCGCGAAGCGCACGCATGGCCCCCAGGTGCTCCACAGAGGCCCAAGGTAGCAGGTTCCTGCCATAAAGTCAACACGGTTTCGGCATCAGAAAAGGGCGTTCCCGGCGGCCCGATCACTCCTGCGGCGTCTCGGCCAGCCTGGCCGTGGCAGGGTTCACCCGCAGCGCCCACGCCTCGCCCCGGAAGGTGAAGACGTAGGCCAGTTTGCGCGTCGCGTCGTACATCCAGCCGGTGCTGTAGCCGGCCGGCACGTCGCCGGCGTCCAGGAGGAACATCTTGTTCTTCGCGCAGTCATAGACCCTGGTGTAGCGTGTGCCCTTCTTCTGCTGCCCGTGGGGGTAGAGCTCGCCGATGAGCACCCAGTCGGCGTGCTCGATGTAGGCCAGCTCGCGCGCGTTGTGGGTCTTGGCGAACTCGGGGTTCTCCGGCGCGATCGCGTCGAGCGCCTTGGTCTTGAAGTCGAAGGCCAGGAACGTGCCGTTGCTGAGCTTGCTGTAGCCGCCGCCGACGCCGCTGAGGATCATCCGGTCGCGCTTGGAGTCGTAGACCATGCCGTGGGCGTCGCAGTAGGGGCCGAAGAGCTTGCCCTTGGGCTCGAGGTCGGTCCAGCCCTTCTCGCGGTCGAAGAGCCAGAGGCCGAAGTCCTCGCTGCCCCGCTTCCTCGCCCAGGCCACGGCGCCGTGGGGCGAAGTCTCGACGCAGGTGCTGCCCCAACTGAAGGCGAAGGGCAACGCGTAGGGCTCGATGCGAAGCCAGTCCATCCGCTCGGGGTCGTAGAGGTAGCCCCGGCCCGAGACGAGGAGCTTGCACTTCGGATCGTAGGCGTAGTGGTTGTAGTTGTGGGTGGAGACCCAGGGGCGGCTGAGGAGCGAGGAGTCGAAGCCTCCGCCGCCGTTGGCGCCGTAGGGCTCGTCGGCGTCGTAGCCCTCGACGAGGCGGCCCGAGGCGGGCGACCAATGGGCAACGACGCTGGCCGAGCGCACGCAGTGGCCGCCGCCCCAGAGGAGAATCTGGTCGCGGTCGGAGTCCCACGCGCACGTGCCCCAGTCGCGCTGGCGGCAGCCGCGGCAGGGGGTGCGGGGCGAGTCGGGCAGGCGCACCCACTGGTTGTCGGGGAGAGCATCGAGGCCGGTCGGCTTCGGCTCGTCGGGCACCTCGCCGAACGCGGCGACGAAGGGGCCGGTGCGATGGAGCCGCTGATTGGGCTGCGTGCCCAGCTTGTCGCGGCCTTCGGTGTCGAGGTGGGCGGGGTCCACGGTCAGCAGCCAGGTCTCGCACGGGCGCTTCCAGCGCCAGAACCAGGGGCCGACGGCGTGGGCGGCGAGGACGAGGCGGTCGTCGCCGTCTGCCGCGAGCGCCGGCGGGCAGAACCACTGGCTGGCGTAGCCGTCGAAGATGCCCAGCGGGGCGGGGGTGGACGCGTCGTCCTTCGCGGGAAGGGGCCAGGCAGCCACGAGATCCCACCGCTCAGCCTTGGGGTCGAAGAGCCAGAGCTGGCGCGGATCGAGGGGCTGGTAGGGCACGGTGCCGTAGTCGGTGCCCGAACTTTGCACGTAGCCCTCGTAGAGCGCGACCTTGCCGCTCGCGGGGAGCGCGGCGAGCGCGTGCCCGGCGCGGGGCCTGGGCGCCTTGTCGGGCTTCGCGCGGCGCCACGCCTTTTTCTCGAGGTCGAGGACCCACGTGTCGTTCATCAGATAGTCCTCGTGGTCGCCGCCGAAGAGGACGAAGAGGCGGTTCTTCGCATCGTGGACGAGGGGCGAGTTGCGCCGCGAGCAGGGCACGGGATATTGCGCCTCGGCGGCCTCCTCGATCTTGCGCTGGAGGGCGCGAGCGGCCTTCAGGGCATCGAGCGTCGTCTTCTCACCGAGCAGCCGCACCACCGCGTCCACATCGCCCACGAGCCTGTCCATCTGCGGCATCTTCTTCAGGGCGTCGCAGCGTTCGGCGAGGGACTTGCGCTCGGCCTCGGTGCCCACGCCCTTCGGGTCGCGGAACCACGCGAGGCGAATCCGGCCGACGAGGTCAATCGCCGCCTCCTTGGCGGCGATCAGCTCCTGGTGCTCCTTGACGACTTTGCCGTCGGCCACGTCGAGCCGCGACCATTTGTCCGCCGCGATGTCGTAGACCACGGTGCGGCACCAGCCGAGGTTGTCGGCCCGCTTGTCGGCGCCGACGACGACCAGCCGCTTGCCCGCCGTGTCGCACGCCAGGGTGTGCCAGCTCAGGCCCTCAAGCTCGGGGGCGGGCGGATGCATCCTCCAGGTCTTCTCGGTCGTGCTGAACGCGTGGAGGACCGGCCCGCCCGACAGGCAGTAGACGGTCTTCGTGCTCGGGTCATAGGCCGCCTGGTAGTAGGGATGAATGCCCTCCTTCAGCGGCGGGGCGTCGGGCGCGAATTCGCTCCAGGCCCGCGCGGCCGGGTCGAATGCCTGGACGAACGGCGCCCCCTTCGCCGCCCCCACCAGCAGCATCTGCTTCAGGTCCGGCGCGGCGACCAGCACCGAGCCTGGGCGCACACCCGTCTTCCCTTCGTCCACCTTCACCCACGCATTGGGCGGCCCTGCCTCTGCGCACCACGCCGACCCCGCGAGGACCCCCGCCGCCAGAATGGCCAGGATTCCCAGCTCGCGCCGCATCGTGTGTCTCCTTGTCTCCGCGGTCCCTCAGGGATTGTTCCGCTCGTCGCGCCGATACTACGCGGTTCGGCCTCGGCTTTCAAGGCAGGCCGGCCGCTTCGCGAGGCAGCCACACCCCATCGAGCGATTGCGAATCCCCCGGCCGACTTGACAGCGGCGCGGGAGGGGGGTAGCCTTTGTCTCAACGATTCGGCGGCGCCGAGCAAAGACGATCCCCCATCGGGTGAGACAGACAATGGAGAGAGACATGCCTGGAAGCCGTTCCTCCGGCGCGGCGCGCGCCGCGCCGACCCGGGCCATTCTGTGGGCATTCGCCGACCGCCGGCGGACGATTGCGGGGCTGTGGCTCCTGGGGCTCGTCGGGGTCGGCCTGTCGCTGGTGCTGCCGAGCCAGGTGGGGCGCCTGACGCAGCTCTTCGCCGGCGGGCAACAGGTCACCTGGCCGCCGGTGCTGTGGGCCGTCGTGTGGCTGGTGTCGGCACAGCTCGGGCTTTCGGCGATCACCTACGTGCGGGCGCGGCTCGAGGTCTCGGTGCGCGAGTCGGCCGTCCACAAGCTCACGATGCGCGTCTACGCGCGGCTCCTGCGTTTCGACGCCGCCTTCTTCCGCAACCAGGAGGTCGAGCGGATCAACACGCGCGCGATGGAGGACACGAGCCGCGTGGCCACGTTCTGGGCCGCGGCGCTGGTCACGGCCCCGCTCGCGGGGGCGAGCATCGCCGTCGTGGGCGCCGTCATGCTCCTCGACAACTGGCTTCTGGGCCTGTGCATGATCGCCCTGTCGGTGCTCTCCGGCTACTTCGCGCTCTTCGACCGCAAGGTCCAGGCCATCAATCACATGGTCCGGGAGAGCTGGGAGACGATCCGCGCGCGCGCGAACGAGACCGTGGCCGGGGTCGCCGAGATTCGCGGCCACGGCGCCTTCGACCACATTGCGGGCGAACTGAGCGGGTCCTTCCGGGGCTACCAGGGGGCCATGGAGCGCTTCGGGCAGTTCATCGCCATGTTCCGCGCGATGGACCCGCTCGTGGCGACGGTGCAGAAGGGCGTGCTGTTCGCCGTCGGCGCCGCGCTTTGCATCGCCGGCGCGCACGGGGCGTCGCCCGCGGGGCCGATGACTTGGGCGCAGGTCATCAAGTTCATGCTCCTGGCGCAGGTGTTCCAGGGCTCGGTGGCTCAGTTGGCGTCGCAAGCGCTCCAATGGCGGGTGTCGCGGGAGAGCGCGCGGCGGATGGGCGAGTACCTCGAGCACCCGTGCGCCTTCGCCGAGGGCGCGCCGGGCGAGCCGCTCCCTGCCGAGCCGCTCTCCGTGGCCTACGAGGGGGTGAGCGTGACGGCCGAGGGCGGCCGCGGCATTCTGCGCGACGTGAGCCTGGGCATCGCGGCCGGCCAGCACGTGACCCTGTGCGGCCCGTCGGGCTGCGGAAAGTCCACGCTCATGCAAGTGCTCGCGCGGGGCGTGGAGCCGAGCGGGGGCCGCTGCGTGCTGGGGAGCCTGCCCCTCGAGCGCTACGACCTGCTCGCGCTGGCCCGCGGCGTGGGCCTGGTGCCCCAGACGCCCTTGCTCTTCCACACCAGCATCCGCGAGAACCTGCTGCTCGCCCTGCGGCGGCCCGCGGGACGCTGCCTTCGGGACGAGCGCGGCCCCCTCGACCTCCAGGGCCTCGACCACGTGCAGCGTGCCGAGGACCTCGATGCCGAGCTGCTCGCGCTGGTTCGAGGCGTGGGGCTCGAGGGCGACCTGATCGCCAAGTGTCTCGACGGCCCGCTGCCGCCCGTGCCGGCCGCCGAGGTGGTCCGCTCGCGCATCGAGGCCCTTCGGAAACGCGTCGCCCAGGCGCTGGAGGGCGGCCCACCCGACTTGGTGGCCCGCCTTGACCCGCCCCAAGGCGCGGCGGGCTACGTGGACGGGTGGACGGTGCGCGAGAACCTGCTGTGCGGCCGCCCGAACGCGGGCCTCTACGGGGCCACGGAGCGGCTCGAGCGTCTGCTCCTCGATGTGCTGCGCGACGAGGGGCTGGCCGATGCCGCGGTGCTCCTCGGCCTCGAGTTCCAGGTCGGCGAGGGGGGCCGTTTCCTCTCGGGCGGACAGCGCCAGAAGGTCGCCATCGCCCGCACCCTCCTCAAGAATCCCTCGCTGCTCCTGCTCGACGAGGCGACCGCCAGCCTCGACGAGGCGTCCCAGGCCCGAGTCCTCGATCTGGTCCGCACCCGCCTCGCCGGGCGCACCGTCGTCTCGATCACCCACCGGCTCAGCACCGCCCGCGACGCCGACCGCGTGGTGGTGATGGACCGCGGGCAGGTGGTGCAGGAGGGCGCCTACGACGAGTTGGCCGGCCAGGAGGGCGTGTTCCGGGGGCTGCTGCGGCAGGAGCACGGCGAGCCGGCCGCTGATTCCCGCCCGGCCGCCGCGGCCGCGGGGCCGGAGGAGATGCGGCTCGAGCTCCAGCACAAGCTTGCCATGGCCACGCTCTTCCGCGGGCTCAAGAGCCATCACCTCGCCTTCCTCGCGCGCGAGATGCGCATCGTCCAGTGCCCGAGGGACGAGGTGCTGTTCCGTCGCGGCGACGCGGGGCGCGACCTCTACGTGGTCCTGGGCGGCCAGCTCGAGTTCTTCGTCGAGCGCGGCGCGGGCGAGGCCGCCGCGGTCGTGAACACGGCCGGCCCCGGCAGCGTGTTCGGCGAGCTGGCCCTGTTCGGCGAGGGGCGGCGCACCGTGGGCGCCCGGGCGGCGGCCGATGCCACGCTGGGTGTCCTGGGGCGCGAGGCCCTCGTGAAGCTGATCCAGGCCGAGCCCGCCATCGCCATCGAGCTGCTCGGCACGGTCTCCAGCCATCTCGCGCGCACAGCCGACGCCGCGTATAATGGCCCCGGCCCCGCGCCGAAGGTGGCGTAGGCCGCCGACCACCGGCCCGAGGAGGATGAGACGAATGGACGCACAGAGCCGCATCCTGCACACCTACCTGGGCATCGCCTCGCGCACCAGCGAGGAGGCGACCCTGAGGCTCCTGGTGGACCTCGGCAGGCAGTATGCCGGCGCCGAGGAGGGCTCGCTACTGGTCCTCGACCCGAAGACGCATGAGCTGGTCTTCGCGATGACCTCCGGCGACCGCCAGTCCGAGAATGCCCTCCTGGGCCAGCGGGTGCCCGTGGGCCGCGGCCTCGTGGGCCTCGCGGTCGCCACGCGCGAGGTCCAGGTCGGCGCCCCGACGTTTCGGGACATTCGTCAGCGGCGGCGCCGGGCCGCCTCGGACAGCCAGCCGACCGCGGTCTTGGCCGCGCCCATGCTGGTCCGCGACCAGGTGGTCGGCGTGCTCACGGCGGCCAGCTTCCGCGCCCGGCACCATTTCACTTGCGACGACGCGGCGTTCTACGGCAAGATTGCGGCGGTCGCGGGCGTCGTCGTCGAGCAGCAGCAGCGGCTCGGCGCCCTCGAGCAGTTGGGCAAGGGCGGCCGGCCCCCGCGGCCGCGCACGCGCGAGCAGCGCCTGCAAATGCGGATCATTGACAGCGTCGCGCGTCTCACCGCCGGCCGGCCCGAGCGGCTGGCGCGCGTGCAGGCCCTCCTGGCCGCCGTCGAGGCCCTCTGCCGGGGGCCGCAGGCATGAGCAGCATCGAGCGCGCCCTGGGAGTGAGTCTGCGGGGCCTTCGCCGGCGCCGCCTCGCGCCCGTGCAGGTGGCGGTTGTGGACAGCGGGATGGACGCCACGCACCCCGCCCTGCGCGGCCGCGTGAAGGAGGCATGGAAGGTCGTGACGCGCGGTGAGGCGGCCCGCGCCGTCAAGGTGTCGCGCGCGCGGAACAACGACGCCTACGGCCACGGCACGGCGGTGGCCGGGATCATCGCGGCCATCGCGCCCAACGCCCGGCTGCTCGACGTCCGCGTGCTCGACGCGCACTGCCAGGGCGGCGGCCCGGCCCTGCTGGCCGGCTTCGAGCAGGCCATCGCCTCGGGGGCCAGGCTCATCAACCTCAGCCTCGCCTGCGTCGCCGAGTTCGCCCCCCAGCTCCACGAGCTGTGCGAGCGGGCCTACCGCGGCAACCAGATCGTCATCGCCGCCAGGCGCAACATGCCCCTCGCCGACAACGGCTTCCCCGCCGAGTTCTCGTCCTGCATCAGTGTGGACATGGCCGACTTCGCGTCGCCCTTCGTGCTCGACTTCCTCGACCCGCCGCCCATCGAGTTCGCCGCGCGCGGCGAGCACGTGCGCGTGCCGGCGGCGGGCGGCGGCCACACGTACATGACGGGCACGAGCTTCGCCACGCCCGCGGTCACGGGCCTCTGCGCCCTCCTCGTCGGCGCGTACCCCGACCTGCGGCTCTTCGAGCTCAAGTCCCTCCTCAAGCACGCCGCGCGCCGCTCTCGCCGGCGGCGCGCGGGGCCTTGACAGGGCGACTTGCGCCTGCTATATTGCTGTACGTTTCGCCGTGAGGAGAGGGCAGAGAGAACGGAGAAGGGGCGATGGCGAAGCCCGAGAACCCCAGGGCCTTTCTCCGAAGTAAGCTCGGCGCGGCAGGCTTTGCGAAGTTCGAGGAGGGGATGCGTCTTGCGGCCAGGGACAGGCGGCAGAAGACCCCGAAGGCAGATGTCGAAGGGCAGACACCCATCTGCGACGCCACATGCTCGAGCCGCTGCCAGGGCAACAACTTCCTGTCGGCCGGCTCGTACTGTAGCCTCGACGCCTTCTAGGAGGCTGCCCTGGCCAGTCCTGAGACCTGTTGAATAGCCGGGCCGCCCGGCACGTCATTTTGTGTAGCGTGACCTTGTGGAGGCATGGAGGCACAGGAGGACCGAAGATGGGGCAGTTTGAGGATCCTCGGGCGTTTCTGAAGAAGAAACTGGGCGAAGAGGGGTTCGCGAAGTTCCAGGAGGGCGCGCGGCTGGCCGCCGAGGGCAAGGGCGAGAAGGCCCCGAAGGCCGCCGTCGAGGGACAGTCCGCTTCCTGCTATGCGCCGTGCGCGAGCTACTGCGACAGCAACAGCTTCCTGTCCGCTGGCGCCTACGGCAGGTGCAGCTTCGACTGATCGGCTGCCGCCCTCGCTCGCATCCGAGCCGACCCAAGGTTCCCACGGCGCGTCGCGCGGAACGCCCGGGCGTTCCGCGCTGCGCGCCATCGGGGGAGCCGTTCGGGCCTCGCCCGCGCCTCAGGAGGGTTTTCCCAACTGTGGCCGCTTCGCTTGAGAACACGGCCGTGGCGGACTCTGTGCCCAGCAGGCCGCTGTACAAGGTCTTCTCCACGGCCGCCGGCAGCCGCCTCTACGACACGGCCACCAACCAGATCCTGACCATCCCCGACGACTTCGCCCGCCACCTCGAGGAGGGGGCCTTCACGCCAGGCGAGCTCGACGGCCTGGCCGCGGACCCCTGGGACGGCGTGCTCGTGCCCACCTCGGGCCTCCCCCTGTCGCCCGGGCCTGACTGCGCCGCGGTCGAGTGCGCCATCGGCGGCGAATGCAAGCAGCTCATCCTCGAGGCGACCCGCGTCTGCAATCTGCGCTGCCGCTACTGCCTCTACTCGGGGCGCCAGCCGGGCCGGCGCGGCACCTACAAGCAGCACATGCCGCTCGACACGGCGCGCAAGGCCGTGGACTATCTGGCGGCCCACTCGGCCCGGTGCCCCGAGGTCCTCGTCGGCTTCTACGGCGGCGAGCCCCTCCTGAACCCCTCCCTCATGCACGCGGTCGCCGAATACGCCCGTCAGGCAATCACCGGCAAGAAGCTCACCCTCACCCTCACCACCAACGGCACGCTGCTGAATCGCGACACGATGGACTTCCTCGCCGCCAACGGGTTCTTCGTCTACGTCAGCATGGACGGCCCCCCCGAGGCGAACGACCGGAACCGCGTCTTCGCCGGCTCGCAGAAGGGAGCCTACGACGTCGTGGCGGCCCGCCTCACCGAGTTCCAGAGCCGCCACCCCGACTACTGCCGCCGTTCCGTCGGCTTCTCGATGGTCATCGCCCCCGGCGCCGACCTCGTGCGCATGGCCGAGTGGGCCAGCCAGTGGGACCTTGCCCTTGCCACGGTGACCCGCGCCTCCGACGACACGGGCGACCTCGAGCGCGCCTTTCGGGAGCACCCCGTCACCGGTCTCGAGGAGCTCAAAGCCCAGTACATCGAGGCCGCGTGCAGCGGCAAGCTCCCCGAGCGGCGGGGACGCATCGCCTTCGCGCTCCACACCGCCCTGTTCTCCATCGGCCTCTCGACCCTGCGGAAGCGCCGCGTGCCCACCTCGCCCACCGACCGCGCTATCCGCCGGGGCATCTGCATCCCCAGCAAGCAGCGGCTGTTCGTGGACTGCAATGGCGACCTGTTCCCCTGCGAGAAGACCGACGGCTTCCGCCACCTCCACCTCGGCCACGTGGACACGGGGGTGGACGCCCGGAAGGCGTATGACATCATCGTCAAGTTCCACGAGTTCCTCGCGGCGGAGTGCGCGTCGTGCTGGCTGTGGCGGCTTTGCCCCGTCTGCTTCGTGGGAGCGACCGTGGGAAGCGCCTACGAACGCGAGAAGGCGAGGCGCGTCTGCGACATCCATCGCCGCGAGATGGCCGAGACGCTGAAGACCTACTGCACCATCCTCGAGCAGAACCCGACCGCCCTCGACTGCTTCCTCGAGCCCGACCCCTCTCCGCACCGAGTTTGACTCGCGGGACGGTTTGGTGTAGAACCCGCGCGTGACGTGGACTCGTTGGCCTTCTCTGGACACAGCACGGGAGAGTGCGAATGGCCCCGCCCCTTGACCGCGCGGCGTGCCAGCAGGGCCGCCTGAGCCGCCTGCTCCGCCGGCTCCTCGCCGAGGCCGTGGCGGCGTGCCGTGCGACGGAGTGCACGTTGTGGGTGCCCTCGGCCGACCGCACGGCCATCGAGGGCGCGCTGAATCACGGCCACACGCCCGACATCCTGGAAAGCGTCGCGGTGCCCGTGGGCGACAGCGTGGTGGGCCTCGTGTTCCGCACGGGCGCCGCCGCCTGCATCGGCCCAGGCGACCCCCACAACCCCAGCGTGGACGAGCGGACGGGTCTGCCCACCCAGGCGATGGCGGCCGCACCCGTGCGCATCGGGTCCGAGACGGTGGCGGTGCTCTCGGCGATCAACCCGACGCACGCGCAGGTGTTCTCCCGCGCCGACCTGGAGGCGCTCGAGTGGAAGGCGTATCTTGCCGCCCTGGTGATCGAGGATGCGCGCGATGAGTGATGACCCCGTGGCCCTGGACGCGCCCCGCATCGAGGCGGCCACCGGCAAGGGAGTGCGTATCCTGGTGGTGGACTCCGGGGTCGAGACGGCTCACCCCGCCCTGCGGGGGGCCTCGATCCCGTGCTGGAGCGTCGAGCTGACGCCGGGCGCCACGCTGTCGGTCGTCGTCGAGGACCGCGGCGGCGATGCGGCGGGCCACGGCACCGCGGTCGCCTGGATCCTGGGCCAGTACGCGCCGGAGGCGGAGGTCCACAGCCTGCGGGTCCTCGGGCCGAGGCTGCACGCGGCGTCGGAGCTGCTCCTGACCGGCCTGTGGTGGGGGATTCGC
>DATKZY010000258.1:0-77981 GCA_035527715.1 Planctomycetota bacterium
CCCCGAAGGGGGCGGCGGAGCCTCAAGCGGCTGGAGAGCTCCGCCGCCCCCTTCGGGGGCTGGGTCTTCTTCTCGGACGCAAACCCACGGTTCCGCTTCGCTGCACCGTGGGCTGTACTCCGCCACGCCCTACGGGCGTTCCCGTTGCACCCTTGACCGTAGCAGATTACACGCACCCGTGGGATACTGGGCCGTTGCGTCGGGCCCTTGCCAGGTTCCTCGACAAGCTCGGAATGACAGCCAATACGCCCATGTGCTCGAGGTGGCGCGTCGTTGGCCGGCGCACAGGATAGCAGTCGGGAGCCGCCCCGTCAATGGGGGCGAGCCGCCGGGAGCGGCTGCCGGGGGCTGGGGAAGGGGTGGCGGGGCGGTGGCAAAATTTTCCTTGACAAGCGGGATTTTCAATAGTAAACTACGGTTCTGCGTACCATTTTCGGATGGTCGTCCGGTTCGTGTAGTTCAACCCAGGAGAGCATGAGATGTCCCACAAGGTTGACCGGCTTCAGTTGATCCGTGAGCGCCACCGCAAGCTGATCCTCGAGCCTCGCAGCAAGGTGATGGATTTCGACTTGTTTGACGAGTGGAACGAGGATTTCGGGATGGTGGACGAGCAGCTCCTGTCACGGGAGTTGCGTGACCGCGGCGAGGATGAATAGCCCGCGTTCCAGGGGAGGGGGACGCGGGAGATCCGAAGCTCGAGGTCCGAAGCCCGAAACTCGCAAGTCGAAGCGCGGAACTCGAAACCCGGAACTTGAGACGCGGTAAGACTTCAGCGGTCTGAGGTTCCTGCCCCCACCGACCTCGCGTCGGTGGGGCAAAGGATTGACAACTACTCGGCACGGCCTCACCCCCTCGCCCCCTCTCCACTCTCGTGGAGAGGGGGCGAGGGGGTGAGGCCTGAGGGCCCGGTAGTTGCCAATCGCCGCCCCACCGAGACAAGCTCGGTGGAGGCGAAGACCTGAAAGCGCCAGGGACTTCAGGCCGCTGAAGTGTTACGAAACGCGAAACTGGCAGTGCCGTGCAACGGGGGGGATAGGACACTGCCTGGCCTCGTGTTGGAGCCTCGAACGCCGTGCCGTGTGGAAGGAAACGCCGTCGCCGCAAGATCGCGAAGCACAAGCGCGACAAGCGCCGACGCGCCGACCGTCACAAGAAGAAGTAGCGCTGAGCGGCCCGCGCCGCATCAGGCGCGCCACAGCCACCCGCCTTCGAGGCAGGGCGCCCGTCCGCGCGCCTTGGCCCCTCCCAACGCCTTTGGTGCCGGTCCGCGCCCGGGTGCTCCCGTGCATCGGGAATCCCTGTCGCGAGCATCGTCGTTGAGTGGACTTGGGTGGTGAACCCGGGGGCTCGACGACGAGCGCGATGGACTCCTGCGTCGTGACTCGCGCGTGTTTTGGTTGACTCCCGCAGATCGCGGCGCTATAATCCGCGTGGGGGCGGAGTCCGGGTCCGCCCCGACAAGGGGGCTGTGTGGCCGTGGAACCTCAGGAGTGCCAGCCATGAGAAGGGCGGCGGTCGGCCTCGTCGTTGTTGCGGTCCTCGGCTGCCAGCACACGTGGCAGAGTCTGGACCAGTACCCCGGGGCGTATATGCGGGTGATGGATGCGGCCCGCGCAGTGCTGGCGCGACACTACGTGGTGACGAACGTGGACCGCGCGCACGGGTTCGTCGAGGCGTCGTCGATCGTGCGGGCCAACATGATCACCAAGTATCGCACGAAGGCGACGGCCCGCGTGTTCCAGGTGGGGCCGGGGGCGTACGACGTGGAGATGCGGGTGACGAACGAGCTGGAGCTGTCGGAGCCGTCGCTGATGGGCCGCGGGCAGCCGCCGCACGACTGGCGCGCGGTGGGGTTCGACCACCTGGCGGAGACGGCGCTGATGGCGGAGGTGCAGGCGCAGATGATGGGGCAGACGGTGACGGCGGCGCCGCGGCCGTCGTACCTGCTGTTCTCTACGCCGAGCCCGGTTCCCCTGGGGGCGGGCGAGCTGATGCGGCCCCCGATCCCCGATCCGGTAGGCGGCGCGCCCACGCCGCCGCCGGCCGCGCCGGCCCCGAAGCCGGTGACGGCGGCCCCGAGGCCGAGCCGCGCCGGGCTGTTCGAGCAGCACCTGGCGATGGGCGCCCTGCACTGGGAGCGGCACGAGGTGGACCAGGCCCTTCTGGCCTACCAGCGCGCCGCGGTGGCGGCGCCGAGCAACCCGGTGGGACACCTGGCGGTGGCGGGGGCGTGGACGGCGCTGCGGCGCTACAGCGCGGGCGCGGCCGCGCTGCGCGAGGCGGCGGCCGTGGCGAACGGCCATCGCTTGCCCAACACGGAGCTGGCCCGCCTCCGCGGGCCGGCCGAGGAGCTGAACGAGCGGCTCCTGCTGCTCAAGGGCTGGTGCAAGCAGCAGCCCAGCGATGTGGACGGCCAGTTGCTGCTGGCGTATCACTACTTCCTGGCCGGCCGAGCCGACGACGCGCGCGCGAGCCTCGACGGCGTGGTGCGGGCCAAGCCGCAGGACCCGGCGGCCCGGTTCCTCGCCCAGCAGCTCGGCGCGGCGCGGTCGTAGCCCGCGTCGAGAGGGCCAGGGCGTGCCTGCCGCGGTGGGATAGGACCTATACGACACAACGCTACTTCGCACGGAGGCAACCTCGACCGGCTGTCATTCTGAGCGTAGGCCGCCTCTTGGCGGCCGAAGTCGAAGAATCTCTCTTGGCTTGTGGCCAAGCACACCGTCGCACCCTCCACCACGGGCCCGACGCCCAGGGAGATTCTTCGCTATGCCCGCCGGGACGCGGGCTACACTCAGAATGACATGTTCTGGTGGCTTATCTCCTGTGCCAATAGCGACTTGCCTCGTTCGGGGCAGGCGAGAGTAGCGTTGTAGCGCTGTTCTGTTGAGAGAGAGGCCAGCCACGAACCCGCTCCCCGATGCCGATCCCTGGCGCGCGGCGCGCGAGGCGATGGTGGAGAATCAGCTCCGCCGACGCGGCATCCGGGACGCCCGGGTGCTCCAGGCGTTCCTCGACGTCCCCCGCCACCTCTTCGTGCCCCAGGACAGGCTGGGCGAGGCGTACGACGACCATCCGCTGGACATCTGCCTGGGCCAGACGATCTCGCAGCCGTACATGGTGGCCCTGATGACGGAGGCGTTGAGCCTTCGGGGCGGCGAGCGGGTGCTCGAGGTGGGCACCGGCTCCGGGTACCAGGCAGCCATCCTGGCGAAACTGTGCCCCGCGGTCTACACGGTCGAGCGACTCGCCGAGCTGAGCCGGCGGGCGGAGGTGCTGCTCGGGCGGCTGGGGTTCGCCAACGTCCGCTTCCTGGTGGGCGACGGCACGCTGGGCTGGCCCGAGGAGGCGCCCTTCGACCGCATCATCGTGACGGCGGGGGGGCCCGGGGTGCCCGCGTCGCTGGAGGCCGAGCTGGCCGACGGCGGGCGGCTGGTGATGCCGGTGGGCGACAGGTATGGTCAGGATCTGGTGGCCGTGGAACGCCGCGGCGAGCGGTTCGAGCGCGAGAGCCACGGCGGCTGCGTGTTCGTGCGCCTGATCGGCCAAGAGGGATGGCAGGGGTGAGGGGGCTCCCGGTTCTGCCTGTGTTTCCCTGAATCGTCGTCGTCCTCGTGGTCGAATCTCGCGACGAAAGCAAGGCCGTTGAATTCGACGACGAGGACGAGGACGACGGCGAGGACGAGGGGATTGGGGGAGGCAGCCCTATCCCAGCGGTTGTGATTCCTTTGACTTCGCGGTCGAGGCGGTGGTATAATCGCCGGGCAACGACGTGCGGAGAGCGGTTTCCCCCTGGAGTCCCCATGACAGGAGGGGCTTGCGTGCGAATTGCGGCGATGAGAAGGGCGGCAGGGCTGTTGGCTGCCGCGGCGCTGGCCGGGTTCTCGGGCGTGCGGTGGTGCAGTGCGGGCACGGCGCCGGCCCGGGCCGAGCCGACGGAGCGACTGTCGATCGCGTACGTGGAGCCGGCGACGCCTGTGGCCGGCAAGGAGACGTGGCTGGTCATCTGCGGCCAGGGCTTCAGCGAGGACGCGGCGCACGTGGAGGTGCGGGTGAACGACCTGAAGGCCCTCGAGGTGCGGGTGCCCGCCCCCGAGCGCCTCAAGGCGCGCCTGCCGGCCGACACGCAGCCCGGCCCCGCCTCGGTGACGGTGAAGAACCCCGACGGGGAGAGCGCGACGCTCGCCCGCGCCGTGTACTTCCGCTCGAAGGACGGCGGGTTCAGCTTCGGCGCCATGATGGCCGGCCTGCGGCACGACTGGCGGGTGTGCGTCGAGTGGTTCCGGCTCGGCGGGCCGGTGATGTATCCGCTCCTGCTCCTGTCGTTCTTCGGCGTGGCCTGGATCGTGCACTGCCTGCTGGCGCTGCGGTCGTCGCAGATCGTGCCGCAGAAGTTCATGGACGCGCTGAACACCCACCTGTCGCAGGGCGACCTGCGGGGCGCGGCGGCGGCGTGCGAGCGATCGAAGTCGATCTTCGCCCGCGTGATCGTGTCGGGGCTGCGGAAGGCGGCCGAGGCGCCGGAGAAGGTGCGCGAGGCGGTGGGGGCGGCCGGCTCGCGCGAGGTGGCCCACATGCACCAGAAGATCGGCTACCTGGCGAACATCGGGACGATTGCCCCCATGCTCGGCCTGCTGGGCACGGTGACGGGCATGGTGATGGGCTTCAACGTCATCGCCTCGGGCGAGGTGCGCCACTACCTGCTGGCCGCGGCCATCGCCCAGGCCCTGATCACCACCGTGGTGGGCCTGTGCCTCGGCATCCCGGCCATGCTGGTCTACTACTACCTGCGGGCGCGGGTGCTGCGGCTGACGACCCACATGGAGCTGGTGGCCGACGACGTGGCGACGACGATCATCGAGAAGGGGGAGGAAGCATGAACTTCCGCCGGGCCACCGCGCAGGAGGAAGGCTTCCAGATCGCCCCCCTGATCGACATGGTCTTCATCCTGCTCGTCTACTACGTGTGCACCACGGCGATGGGGCAGCTCGAGCGGCAGATGGACCTCGATCTGCCCACCGCCGAGAAGGGCACCGTGTGGCGCCAGCGTACCCCCTACTTCATCAACATCACGAAGCAGGGCGGCGTGCTCATCAGCAACCGCGTGATGACCGACGACGACCTGCGCACCTGGCTGAAGGACCTGCACGACGCCTACGGCGCCGCGCCGCCGCCCGTGGTGATCCGGGCCGACCGCGACACCGCGTTCCAGCACTTCGTGAAGGTGTTGGACGCGTGCGCGGCGGCCGACATTCGCAACGTGGCCTACGCCAGCATCGAGGGGCCGCGGCGCAGCCCGTAGCGCAGCCCTTGGCCGCAACCAGAGCGGATGATTGGATGGGTGGATGAATGGATGATTGTCCGACACGCATCCAGCCATCCATTCATCCATTCATCCCCGGCTGATCCGCGCCCACGACGCGGACGAGCCAAGCCGGAGCAAGTATGCGTATCGCACGAGTGGCACCCGGAGTCATCGCCCTCTCGCTGTGGCTCGGCTCCTTCGCCGGCGCGCTCGGGGCCGGGAGGGGCGAGTCGCCGGCCGACCTCCAGTTCGACTTCGCCGAGGGCCTCTTCCACGACAACCTGCCGCGGCAGGCCATCGGGGAGCTCCAGAAGTTCCTCAAGGCGCACCCCAACGATCCGCGTGCGAGCCGTGCCTGGTTCTACCTGGGCGAGTGCCAGTACAAGGAGAAGCGCTACGAGGCGGCCCTGCCGGCGTTCGAGACGGCGGCGAAGGACGAGAAGCTCACGCTGCGGCCGGTGATCCTGTACCGCATCGGCGACTGCCGCTTCCGCCTCAACGACCTCGCGGGGGCCGTGGCGCCGCTGCGGGCGTTCCTCGCCGCCAACCTCACGGCGCCCGACCACCGCCGCTTCATCGTCCACGCCCGCTACGCGCTGGCCCGGGCCGAGTTCGCGCAGAGCCACTTCGCCGAGGCCCTGCCGCTGTTCGAGCAGGTGCTCGCCGACCCGTCGCCCGAGAACACCTACAAGGCCTACGTGCTCCTGCCCATCGGCGACTGCCTGCTGGGCCTGGGGAAGACGGACGACGCGCTGGGCCGCTACCGCGAGCTCGAGACGTTTCTCGAGGCTGCCCTCAAGGCGAAGCCCGACGGGGAGGACGCGAAGATCCAGGCCGACCTGTTGGCCCGCGTGCGCACCCAGGTCGCCGGCCTGCTCCTCGGCCAGAAGAAGCACGAGGAGGCCCTGGCCGTGCTCGGGCGCGTGGACGCCGCCGGGCCGCTGGGCGCCGAGGTGCTCTACGGGCGTGCCCAGGCGCTCTTCTTCCTCCAGCGCTACCAGGAGGCCCTGGTGCCGGCGCTCGACTACCTCAAGCGCTTCCCCCAGGGCGGCTTCCTGTCGAGCACGCTCTACATCGCCGGCGAGAGCTGCTACCGCACCGAGCGGTTCGCCGAGGCCGAGGGGCACTTCGCCGCCCTGCTGGCCGCCGACACGGCGGGCAAGGACCCCGCCCGCGAGGCCGCCGCGTTCGGCCGGGCCGCGGCCGCCTATCGCCAGGGCACGCCGCGAGCCAAGGAGGCCGCCGCGGCCGCCCAGGCGTTCCTCAAGCAGTTCCCCCAGAGCCAGCGGGCCGCCGATGTCGTGTACTTCCAGGCCGAGGCCGCCTTCTGGCTGGGCCAGCACGCCGACGCGCTCGAGCAGTACAAGAAGGTGCCCGCCGCCAGCGCCTACACCGAGAACGTGTGCCATCAGACCGCCGTGTGCCTCGACCTCCTCAAGCGCTACGACGAGGCGGCCGCCGCCTACGAGGACTACCTGAAGCGCTACCCGAAGGGCGGCCACGGCCAGGCCGCGCTCGACCGCGCCGCACGCCTGCGCGGCCAGCTCAACCACTACGCCAAGGCGGTGGAACTCTACGGCGAGTTCTTCCAGCGCTACGCGAGCGCCGACCCGAAGACGGCGGAGGACTTCCTCTACCGCAAGGGCGCCTGCGAGTACGAGCTGAAGCAGTACGACGCCATGTTCGCCACGTTCAGCACCTACTTCGACCGCTACCGCGCCGGGGGGCACAAGGGCGACGTGTTGTACTTCCTGGCGTGGTACCACAGCGAGATCAAGCAGCAGTACGAGGCCGCGGTGCCGCTCTACGAGCTGTGCGGCAACATCCCGGGCGGCTACCAGAAGCGGGCGCTCCGCCTCCTCGCCCACACCTACGTCAAGCTCGGCAAGGCCCGCCTCGCCGCCAAGCAGCAACCGGAGGCCAACGAGCAGTTCCTCAAGGCCGCCGAGACCTTTCTCGGCCTCATCCGCAACAGCCCCGACGTGCTGGCCGACGCGCCGGAGTATCTCTGGACCGCCGAGGTCTTCCGCGAGCAGCGCCGCGCCGCCGAGGCCATCGAGGCCTTCGAGGCCCTCCTCAAGCGCTTCCCCGACGAGGGCAGGCCCTACGTCATCTACTGGCTCGGCGAGCTCGCCCTCAACCTGCCCAAGCCCGACCACGAGCGGGCCAAGCGGTACTTCAAGGACTTTGTGGACCGCTTCCCCGACCACGAGCTGCGCATCTGGGCGAAGTTCGGCCTAGCCGAGACCCTCAAGGGGATGGGCGACAGCGACGGCGCCTGGCCCTACTACCAGCAGGTCGAGGAGCTCGCCCCCAACGCCATCGGCGACGCGGCCACCCGCGACGGCTTGATGCTCAAGTGCCAGCTCCAGATGGGGCGCATGGCCTTCGACAAGAAGAACTGGGAGTTCGCCCAGAAGTGCCTCCTCCGCGTCGCCATGCTGCTCGCCACGGGCGAGGAAGCCGCCGAGGCGCGCTACAAGGCCGGCATCGCCACGTTCCACCTCGGCGACGCCGACGCCACGATGGCCATCTGGAGCCGCCTCGTCCAGCTCTTCCCCAAGTCGCCCTGGACCGAGCAGCTCCTCAAGGAGCTCGACCAGTACAAGCTCCGTCTCGCGCCCGACGGCAAGGGCCTCGAGAAACGACCGTAGACGCAGATCGGTAGGGCGTGCATACCTGCACGCGGAATCAGATCAGGGGGGCCGATGATGGCCGCCACGACGACACCGCAGAGCCGACGCGACGACGTGAGCCGCTGGATCCTCACGTCCCTCGCACTCTCGCTCCTCATCCACCTCGTCTTCGTGCACGTCGTCGGCAACATCCGGGCCTTCGATGTCGAGGACTTCTCGTCGTCCATCTCGCGCTGGTTCCACATCGTCGAGGAGCCGCAGGTGCCGCCCTCCGCGGTGTCCACGGCGCCCACGAAGGGCCTGAGCGAAACGGGCGGCCCGCCCGAGCCGGTGAAGCCCTACGAGATTCCGCTCTTCAACCCCAAGGAGCGCATCCCCGGCCCGTCGTTCCCCACGGAGACGGAGCTGGCGGTGCCCGCGCACGCGCCCAGCCCCTCGCGTGCGCCCGACGCCGATCACGCGGTGATCCACCGCCGCGGGCAGCCCAAGGTGGAGCAGACGAATGCGCAGATCGGCGAGGTCGCTCCCGTGCGCTCCCTGGCCGTGGGGGGCGTGGGGTCCGTGGGCTCGGGCGGGCGCAGCATCCTGCGCGGCTCGCCGGGCCTGCCCGGCCCGCCCCGGGCGCAGCTCGCGCTCCGCGAGCTGAGCGCCCCGCGGCCGGCCACCGACACCCACGCCGGCCAGCTCGCGCCGCCCACCATCGCCCCCAGCGTCACCGCCGTCGTCCCGGGCACCACGGCCCCGCAGGGCATCGTCATCCCCCTGGAGGACTCGCTGGCGCGCCGCGACGTGGGGACCTCGCCCGTGATCATCTTCCCCAGCAAGGCCCCGGAGGACGAGGATCTGCCCGTCTACCCCCTCGGCGGCGAGGTGCGCATGCGCATGGACCTCTACGCCCGGCCCGGCGACGAGCGGCAGTACTTCCGCCTCGAGATCGCGGTGGCGAAGGCCGACAAGTTGCCGGTGATCCCGAAGGACGTGGTGTTCATCTGCGACGTGTCGCTGAGCATGCAGCGCTCCGAGCTGGTGGCGACGCGCGACGCCTTAACCCGCTACCTCGGCGCGCTCCGCCGCACCGACCGCTTCAACGTCATCCTCTTCAGCGAGGAGCCCCGCAAGCTCTTCCCCGACTTCGTGGACCCCACGCCCGAGCGCGTCCAGGCCGCCGTCGCCTTCGTGGACCGCATTCCCGGCCAGGTCCGCACCGACGTCTACCGCGTCCTCAACGCCGTCGTGCGCGACGTGGCCGAGCAAGCGGTCCGCAACCGCCCCACCAACATCTTCTTCATCAGCGACGGGCGGTCCACCCTGGGCATCCGCGACGCCCGCCGCATCGTCAACGAGATCAGCGCGTATGCGAAGCCCACCTTCGCCGTCCTGCCCTTCGACTCCGGCGGCGGTGGCAACCGCTACCTCCTCGACCTGCTGGCCTATCGCTCCCGCGGCCGGGCCACGTTCGCCGACGACGTGGCGGAGGCCGAGGGGCTTCTGGGCAAGCTCTTCCACAGCTACGACAAGCCGGTGCTCATGCAGCTCCGGCTCAACTACACCAACCTGGCCGTCGAGGAGACCTATCCCGGCTTCCTGCCCAACCTGTACGCCGACCAGCCCATCGTGCTCTACGGGCGCTGCAAGCCCGGCGAGAACGTCACGATCCAGCTCCAGGGCAAAATCCCCTACGCGGGGCGCACCCTTCAGTACAGCCACACGCCCGGCGCGCCGGACCCGAAGCGCGACGACATCGCCCGCGACTGGGCGCGGCAGAAGATCCACCACCTGGTGTCCGACCTCGCGCGCGTGGGCGAAAGCTCCGAGCTGCGGGCCGAGATCCAGCGCATCGGCCGCGAACACAACGTCCCGACCCCCTACGACCGGTGAGCCGAACAATGCCCAGTCCCTCGCTTCTCCTTTCGCCATTGGTCATTGGTCACTCGTCATTCGTCATTGCGTTCCCGTCACGTCCGACGCGCCTGTCGGCCCGCTGCCCCCGCCAGGAGAGGTGCGAGTGAGGATTCGCCACGCCATCGCCATCGCCCTCTCGATGCTCCTGCCCGGCATCGGCCACATTGCGGCCGGCAAGGCACTCAAGGGGCTCCTCCTCTTCTTCCTCTTCGGCTTTGCGGTGGACGGGTGGGTGTACAGCCAGGCGGCAGGCGTCCTGCCTCCCGAGCACACCGTGCTCAGCATCCCGTCCGTGCGCAACGGCTCCCTGGCCCTGGGGGGCCTGCTGTGGGCGTTCGCCGTGTTCGACACGACGGCCCTCGCCCTGCGCCGCCGGCGCATCGCGGCCAAGGCCGAGGCGGCCGACGGCCACGTGCGCGACGCGCTCGTGGCCCGCCTGCGCAACGACCCTCAGGCCGCCCTCCGAGCATTGGGCGCCGCGCAGCGCATCAACGATCAGGACCCCGATGCCCTGTTCCACCTCGGCGTCGTCTACGCCGCCCTGGGCCAGCGGCGCAAGGCCCACAGGGCCCTCCGCCGGTGCATCCGCTACGACCACGACGGCAAGTGGGACAGCCAGGCCCAGCGGCAGCTCGCGGCTCTCGATGCCCCGCCGCCGCGGCAGGCCCCCGCCCCCCCGAAGCCTCCGAAGGAGGAAGCCGAACGTTGAAGCTCGCCCTCCCCCCGCGCACGCTCAATCTGGGCCTTCTCCTCCTCCTCATCCTCGTCATGGGCAACCAGTTGGGGCTCGACCTGCCCTTGGGCAAGGCCCGCCTGCCGGTCACCCTGGGCGACGTCGTGCTCGCCCTCGCCACGGTCGGCGTGGCGCTCCAGCTCCTGAGCCGCAAGCTGCGCGGGGTGAAGCTGCCGCCGGTGCAGGCGTTCGTGCTGGTCGCCGCCGCGTGCGTCGCGCTCGCCCGTTCCGAGGCCAGGCCCGACGCGGCGAAAGAGGTCCTTCAGTTCGCAGAGTACTTCCTCATCGCCTTCGCGGTGTTCCTCAACGCGGCGGAGACGGGCGACGTGAAGGCGCTCCTGACCGCGTTCGCCGTTGCCACGGCCGTCGTCGTGCTGTGGGCCGCCTGGCACTACGCCGCGTGCGAGTCGCCGCTCGACGTCCGCGCCGGCTTCAAGAATCGCAACGCGCTGGGGGCCTTCCTGGCCATTGCACTGCCTGTCCTCTACGGCCTCGCGCTGCACGCCCGCTGCTGGGGCGTGCGTCTCGTCCTCCTGGCTCTCGTGGCGGCCGGCCTCGCGGTCAACCTCTCCGGCGGCGCGGTGCTCGTCACCCTCGTCGTCCTCGGGCTGCTGAGCGCGTTGCGCGGGCAGCGGGTGCTCCTGGCCTACCTGGCCGCCGTGGCGCTCGTGTGCGTCGGGGCGCCCCGGCTTCTCCCGCGGCCGCACCACACCGACGCCTTGTTCAGCTCCGTCGCGCCCTACGTGAGCGACAACTTCCTGCTGAGCGACAAGGCGCTCTTCGCCCGGGCCGGCGAGCTGCACGAAGCCGCGCGCGAGGCGATGGCCAGTGCCCCCGATGCCGCCCCGCCCCGCGACCTGTTCGATGCCCGGCACCTGATGGAGTTCCTGCGCCACCGCCGTGGCGGCGACCGCCACCTGGCCGAGGCCGAGCGGGCGCTCTACTACCAGCTCGTCGAGCAGGCGCAGAAGGCGCTCGAGCGCTTCCCCGAGGCCGAGCAGACCTGTGCCCTGGCCCACAGCCGCCTCGCCGTCCGCTACCAGACCTGGCACGCGGCCATCGCCCGCGCCCGAAAGCTCTGGGACAGCGTGCCCGGCGCGCTCTTCGGCCTGGGCTTCGTGGACTACCATACCGCCGTGGACCCCTTCCGCCCGGAGGCGAAGCTCCAGTACTACACCAACATCCCCGAGGTGTACAACGTGGCCACCTCGGAGCCGTTCACCCACGACATCTGGCTGAAGGCCCTCGTGCAGATGGGGCTCGTGGGGCTGCTGGCCCTGGCCTGGCTCGTCGCGGCGCTCCTGGGCCGCGCCCTGCGCCTCTACGCCGAGGCCCACAGCGAGCTGATGCTCGGGCTGGCCCTGGGCGCCGCGGGCGGAATCCTCGGCTTTGCCCTCGCAGGCGTCTTCACCGAGACCATCGCGCGCGGGCTCGCCATCCCCTTCGTCTTCGTCTGCTCGCTCGTCCTCCTGGGCGAGCGCATCGTCCGTGGCGAAGGCCGGCCCGACGTCGAGCGGCTCAAGTCCGACGAGTATTGAGGCGGCCCCTTCCGCCACCCCACGCAACAGGAGAATGGTGGACGCCATGGTCAGAGTGGGCATCCTGGGCGCCACGGGCGCCGTCGGCGAGGCTCTCCTCCGCGTCCTCCTCGGCCACCCCGAGGCCACGCTCACCTTCCTCGGCTCCGACCACGCCGCCGGCGCGCGCGTGGACGCGGCCCTGCCCGTCCTCCGCGGGCAGACCGACGCCGTGCTGCGCAAGCCCGACCTCGCCGGCTTCGCGGCAGAGGCCGACGTGGTGTTCCTGGCGAAGAAGGGCGCCGACTCGATGGAGTGGGCGCCGAAGCTCCTGGCCGCCGGCCTGAAGGCGATTGACTGCGGCGGCGAGTTCCGCTTCCGCGACCCCGCCGTCTACGAGCGCTTCTACGGCACGAAGCACACCTGCCCCGAGCTGCTCCACGAGGCCGTCTTCGGCCTCCCCGAGCTCTACCGCGAGCGCATCGCGGCGGCCCGCCTGGTCGCCACCCCCGGCTGCTACCCGGCCAGCGCCATCCTGCCCCTCGCGCCCCTCCTTGCCGAGGGCCTCGTCGCCCCCGCCGGAATCGTCGTGGACTCCTACTCGGGCATCTCGGGCGCGGGCAAGACCTACAGCGACAAGGCGCGAAACCTGTTCGTGAACTGCGATGAGAACTGCCGCGCCTACAGCCCGCTCACCCACCGCCACGCGCCCGAGATCGAGCAGGAGCTGTCGCTCGCGGCCGGCACGCCGGCCACGGCCCTCTTCGTGCCCCACCTGCTGCCCGTGGACCGCGGCATCCTCACCGCCATCTTCGCCGACCTGGCCCGGCCGGCCGCGACGGCCGACGTCGTCGCCGCCTGGCGCCGCCGCTACGCCGCCGAGCCCTTCATCCGCCTCTTCGACAAGCTCGACGACGTCGAGCTGGCAAACGTCCACCGCACCAACTACTGCGACTTCGCGGCCATCGTGGACCCCCGCACCAGCAAGGTCGTCATCTCGTCCGCACTCGACAACGTCATCAAGGGCGCCTGCGGCATGGCCGTCCAGTGCATGAACCTCATGTTCGGCATCCCCGAGACCACGGGACTCCTCCACCGCTGCGTGTGAAGCCGGAGGCCGCAATGAGCGCCAAGCCGCGCGTCGCCGTGGTCGGCAGCTCGAACACCGACATGGTCATCCGCTCGCAGCGGCTGCCGCGGCCGGGCGAGTCGGTCGTCGCCGGGCAGTTCTACATGGCCGCCGGCGGCAAGGGGGCCAACCAGGCCGTCGCCGCCGCCCGGGCGGGCGCCGCGGTGACCTTCGTCGCCAAGCTCGGCACCGACATCTTCGGCGACCAGGCCGTTGCCGGCTTCCGCCGCGAGGGCATCGAGTGCCGCTGGATCGCCCGCGACCCCACGACCCCCTCGGGCATCGCCCTCATCCTGGTGGCCGAGGACGGCGAGAACCTCATCTCCGTGGCCCTTGGCTCCAACCTCAAGCTCACGCCGGCCGAGGTGGACCGGGCGGCCGACGCCATCGCCCGCGCGGGCGCCCTCGTCGTTCAACTCGAGGTGCGGCTTCCCGCCGTCAGGAAGGCCGTCGCCCTCGCCCGTCGCAGCGGCGTGCCCGTCGTCTTCAACCCCGCCCCCGCGCCCACGAGGCCCCTCCCCAAGACGCTCTTGCGGCAGATTGACTACCTGGTGCTCAATGAGACGGAGATGGAGGTGATCGCCGGGAGCGCGGAGTTCACGGCGGCCCGCGGGCTTCTCGACGCCGGCGTCGGCCACGTCGTTCTCACCCGCGGCAAGCGGGGGGCCGTCGTGCTCGACGGCACGCCGCGCCCCAGGCTCATCCCCGGCTACAAAGTGAAGGCCGTGGACGCCGTGGGTGCGGGCGATGCCTTCGTCGGCACCCTGGCGGCGTTCCTGGCCGAGGGCCGGCCGCTCGACGACGCGCTGCGCCTTGCCAACGCTGCTGCCGCTCTCTCCGTCACCCGCAAGGGCGCCCAGCCCTCCATGCCCCGCCGCGCCGAAGTCCTCCGCTTTGCCTCGTCTCACGGGTCCTGAGTGAGCGGAAACTGGCGCTGGACGAGGGTGAGGGCGTCTTCCTTGGTCGCAATCTCGCCTTCGAGCTGCGCGTCCTCGACGCGGGTGAGGATGGCGGCGAAGAGGGGGCCGGGCACGTAGCCCAGGGCGATGAGGTCGTGGCCCGTGACGAGCCGCGGTGGGCGAATCTCCTCCTCGGCGAGGCCGGCCAGCTTCTCCCTGCAAAACTCGTAGTTCTCGAGCGACCCGTGGCTCGCCACGCAGTCGGCGCGGTGCATGTCCAGCCCCTCGGCGAAGTGGGGCGAGCGCAGGAAGCGCTTGAGCGTGCTCGGCCGCATCCGGGTCACGGCCATGAATCTCATGTGGTCGAGCACGATCTCGGCTATGGCCTCGGTGTGCTCGACCGAGAAGCGCAGGCGCTGGCACACCTCGCGGGCGATCTGCGCGCCCGCCTTGTCGTGGAGGTTGAAGCGGATGCGGTCGCTCTCATGCTGCGTCGGCGGCTTCCCCACGTCGTGGAGCAGCGTGGCGAAGGCGAGGACGGGACTCGGCTCTTCGAGGGCGTCGAGGGCGAGGCAGGTGTGGGTGAACACGTCGCCCTCGGGGTGGAACTCGGGCGGCTGCTGGCAGCCGACCATGGCCTCGACCTCGGGCAGCACGTGGCGAAGGAGGCCCGTGTGGTGCAGGAGCTGCAGGGCCGCGCCGCGGTTCGGGCCGGTGAAGATGCGGGTCAGTTCCTCCCGGACGCGCTCGGCGCTCACGCGGCGAATCTCGGCGGCGTGGCGCCGCACCGCCGCCTCGGTGCCCGCCTCGATGCGGTAGGCGTAGCGGGCCGCGAAGCGCACGGCGCGCAGCAGGCGAAGGGAGTCCTCGGCGAACCGGGCGTCGGGGTCGCCGATGGCGCGGACGACGCCGTCGCGAATGTCCTGCTGCCCGCCGACGAAGTCGAGGATCTCGCCCTTCAAAGGGTCGTAGAACAGGCCGTTGATCGTGAAGTCGCGGCGGAGCGCGTCCTCGCGGGCGTCGGCCTCGCGCACCGCGTCGGGGCGGCGGCCATCGCTGTAGCCCACGTCGGCCCGGAACCGAGCGACCTGGAACTGGTCGTCGCCGTCCACCACGACCACGACGCCGAACTGGGCGCCCACGGGCACCGTGCGCTCGAAGAGGGCCTGGACTGCCTCGGGCGAGGCGTCCGTCGCGATGTCGTAGTCGTGCGGCTCGTCGTCCCGGACCATGTCGCGCACGCAGCCGCCGGCGAGGAGGGCCTGGTGGCCGACCTCGGCGAGGCGTCGGACGATCCGCTCGGCCTTCTGGCGCAAAGAGGTTGCCATTGGATGATTGGATGATTGGATGATTGGATGGGTGTCTGAGCCGCTCAATCCTCAATCGCCCCCTTCATTCGTTCATCCATCCAACCATCCATTCATCCATTCATCCAACCATCCCCTCATCCGTGCGCTCACTCCCCATTCCCTGGGGAGAAGTAGCGCCGCACGAGTGGGCGGTACTGCCACGGAATGTCGTCGCGGCGCGTGGCGGCCTCGGCCGCGGGGCGCGTGGCGAGGAGCCGGCTCTCGACCTTCGCCGTCTCGCGGGGGGCCGGCGGGGCTTCCTGGGCGCGCACGAATTCAGGGGCGCGGGAGGGTGCTGCCTCCTCGCCCTTCTTGTCGTCGGGCGCCTTGCCTGGGACGGGCCGCAGGCCGCTGGGGGCGCCGCCCGCCAGCTCGCGCTCCCAGTCCTCGAGCAGGCGTTGCGTGCTCACGAAGAGGTCGCGCTCGCCCTCCGCCTTGTCGCGCTCCTTCGCGTCCGCGGCTCTGCCGAGTGCGTCCTCGCTTGCGGCCTTCGCTCGCTGGAGGTCCTCGGCCACCTTGCGGGCGACGTCGCGGGCCTTGGCCGCGGTCGGCTCCGTCGCGGCCAGGTTGTCGAGTGCGCGGTCAATCTGGGCGATGGCCTGCGTCGCGCGGTCGAGGCCCTGCTCGCGGCCGACGCCTGCGAGCTTGCCGAGGCCGACCCGCGCCCCGTCGGTCGCCCGGCGCACCGCGGCCTGCTCGGCGCGGCGCGCGGCGCGCGCCGCCCCCCAGCCAAAGACGTCCAGCGGCGGCACCAGGGCGGCGACCGCCAGGCCCACCGCGCACAGCGCCAGCCAGCGGAAGCGCTCGGGCACGCGGACGGGGAACTCCCGGCGGGGGTCCAGCGCGGCGACGCGGCGCTCGGCGTCGGCGCGGACCATGTCGGCCATCGGCCCTTTGCCTGCGGCGAGGGCGCTGGAGAGGCGTTCCTGAAGTCCCAGTTGCGCATCGGCGGCCAGGGCAGCGGCGTGGGTGGCGGGCCAGCGCGCCAGCCCTGCTGCCACGCCGGCCAGGCACGCCGCCGCGATGGGCACGGTGGCCAGGAGGCCGGCATTCGCCCCCAGCGACACGAGGCGCTCGGCGGCCAGCAGCGCCGCGGCGGCGCCCACGCCGACGCTCAGCCACGTGCCGCCGGCCTCCAGCAGCCCCTGCGTGCCAAGCCGCCGCGCCACGCTCCGCACGAATGCCCGCACCCGTTCCACAGCGCCACTCCTTGTGCCATCCACCGCCTTCATTATACCCCGTCATGAGGCGGGGTTCAATTCCTGGGGAACGCCTGTCCTGAGCATCGTCGTCGTCGAGTCCTTCCAGGGCGTCTCACGCCGAGCAGCAGGGGCCGCAGAGAAGACGACCACGGATCGCACGGATGACACGGATAGGGGAGGGCGGCCGCATGGGGGATCAAGAGGCATTCGGGGTCCGAGCCTACACCCGCCTCGACAACCGCGAGGCGTCCCAGCCCATGCGACAGCCCGTGGGAGTGCGGCGGCCCGACGCCGCTTTGGATTTGGCCCTGCGGTGCCTGGCACGTCAAGGAAGCGTAACTCATGTGATGACAAGTGGTTACACATGGGCATGTCAACGCGAGGGCGTGGGTGGGTTTCATGAGGGGCTCGGCGAGGTTTCCGGGTTTCGGCGACAGGTTCCGGCGACAGATACCTTCATTCCGTCCTCCCCAGGCCCCCATCGCCAAAGAGGGGGGTGGCCATCTTGAGGGGGCGTGAGAGGGAGGGGACGCGGGGGGATGCGATGCCACATGTCGTGGCGTGCCAAGCTGTTATGGCTCGACGGCCACAGTCTGCACGGCGTGGTCAAGATGGCCAAACCCTATTGCGCGCAGGTGGCCATCTTGAGCGCCTTGCCGGCTCGCGGCCACGCGGGGTGTCGTGGGGACTCACTCCGAGGTCGGCGACAGGCGCGAACGAGCATCAGTGGACAGGGTGGACAGGGTCCACAGGGCCCACTGGCTTCCGGTTTCGGGCGGGGTGACGGGCGGGAATGGGGCGAGGATAGGGGCCGCGCGCAGGCCGTCAAGCGACGACAAGACTGCCTAAAGGCAGGACTCCCAACAGGTTGCGACTTGGTTCGTAGTTCGGCGTTCAGGCGGAAGAGGGTTTCGCGTGCACGTATGTACGCCCTACCCGATTCCCATTTCGCGTGGCTTCGCATGCCCTCGGCCTCGCTCGGGGCGGTGCCCATTGTGTGCCAACCTCACGAGGGAATGGCGACTGATACAGAATGGGTGGGAGCCCGCCCCCCGCCCCCTAGGCGCTCACCCCCTATTGCGCGCGCATGAGCGCCTAGCGCGGCAGGGGGCAAGGCAGGTGCCTGAGCGTGGTTGTAACGCATTGCTAAATGGACACTTGCGGACTCCAGGTGGACAGGTCTCCCTGGCTCTGCTAGGCGCTCACCCGCCCCCATCTCGACCACCCCCCGTGTTGCGCAGGTGGTCGAGATGGGCGAGATGGGAGCCGGGGGAGGGGGGCGCTCAGGCGGGGTGGCGGGCGCGCCAGCGGGCGAGGAAGGCGGCGTAGTCGTCGGGGGTGTCTATGCCGAGGGGCTGGTAGGAGGTGATGCCGACGATGATTCTGTGGCCGCTCTCGAGGGCGCGGAGCTGTTCGAGGCTCTCGTGGGTCTCGAGCGGGGAGGGGGGGAGGGCGGCGAAGCGGAAGAGGAAGTCGCGGCGGAAGGCGTAAAGGCCGATGTGGCCTAGATATACGTGCGGGTCGCCCGGGGGCACCTCGGGGTAGCTCTTCGAGGCGGGGATGAGGGCGCGGGAGAAGTAGAGGGCGTAGCCGCGGCTGTCCAGCACGACTTTCACGAGGTTCGGGTCGCGCAGGCGGGCGGGGTCGGCGACGGGGGCGGCGAGGGTGGCGAGGTCGGCGTCGGGGTGGCGCTCGAGGAGGGCGACGGCCAACTCGATGGCCTCGGGCTCGATCTCCGGCTCGTCGCCCTGGACGTTTACCACGATGTCGGCCTCGATGGAGCGGACGGCCTCGGCGATGCGGTCGGTGCCCGAGCGATGTGCGGGCGAGGTCATGGCGGCGCGGCCGCCGAAGGACTCGACGGCGGCGCGGATGCGCTCGTCGTCGGTCGCGACCACCACGCCGTCCACGCAGGTGGCGAGGGATGCCTGCTCGTAGACGTGCTGGATGAGGAACTTGCCGGTTTCGCGCGCGAGCGGCTTGCCGGGGAACCTGGTGGCGGCGTAGCGTGCGGGGATGGCGACGATGACCTTGGGCATCAGCTTGCCTCGGCTCTCTGGATGCGTCGGGCGTAGAAGACGAGGAGCGCCTCGGCGGTGGCCTCGACGGAGAAGCGCTCGCGGACCATCGCGTAGGCGGCCTCGACGAGGCGGCTGGCCAGCTCGGGCTCGCGGAGGAGGCGGATGACCTTCTCGGCGATGGCGGCGGGGTCCTTCTTGGGGGCGAGGAGCCCGGTCTCGCCGTCGCTGATGAGGCTGAAGGCGGGGCCGGCGCCCGTGGCGACGACCGGCTTGCGGCAGGCCATGGCCTCGAGCACGTCGAGCCCCAGGCCCTCGCGCACGGCGGGGATGACGCAGATGTCGAGGATGGCGATCATGCGGCGATAGTCGGAGAATGCCTCGGCGACCGTGACCCACTTGTCAATGCCCAGCTTGTGAATCTGGCGCCGGAGCGGGAAGCGCTCCGGCCCGTCGCCCGCGATGAGGAACTGGACGTCGTGGCCCTGGTCGAGGATTTCCTTGGCGGCCAGGAGGAAGTACTCGCCGCCGCGCTCGGGGGTGAGCGGCCCCACGGTGCCGACGATGGGGATGGAGGGCCGCTCGTTGGTGGCCCGATAGCGTTCGTAGTCCTCGAGCGCAATGCCGATGGGGATGACGCCGATGGCGTCCTTGGGGATGCGGGCCTGGTTGACCAGCTCCTCGCGCAGCTCCTCGCTGACGGCCATGACGGCGCCGCGCTTCCACTTCCCCGGGATCCTGCCCGCCGAGCCGGGCGGGGCGAAGGTGGTCACGGTGAGGACGTAGGGCTTGCCCGTCGCGTCGGCCACGCGGGCGGCCAGGCGCGCCAGCGAGCGGCCGAAGAAGTGCAACACGTCGGGCTGGAGCGTGCGCACCTGGTCGAGGAGCGCGCGGGGCACGAAGAGCGGGTGGCGCGAGGTGGCGAGGCGGCTGAGCACCACGGTGGGGATGCTCGCGCGCGCGAGCTCGGGGGCCAGCGGCCCGCCGCCGCAGACCAGTGTGACCTCGCACCCGCGGCGCTTCAGCTCGCGGGCCAGCCGCAGCACGCTGTGGCAGATGCTGTCGTCGCACAGCCCGCCCGCGACGAACAGCACCTTCTTCACCGCCGGCAGGTCGGCGCCGCCCGGCCGAGCGTCGCGCCCGTTCCCCACGCGGAACACCGTTGTGCTCATGAGCGCGCCTCCCGGCGCGGTGCGGGGCTCACTGGGCCTTCTCCTTCGGCTTTTCGCCGAAAACCTGCGCCCGGTAGACGAGCACCGTGGTCTGTGCGTCGCGCCACGTGTTGGAGAGCATGCCCGCCTTCCGGCAGCAGGCCGAGAGCATCTCCTCCTTCGTCTTGAAGTGCGCGGCCACCTGGGGCAGGAACGTGGCTTGCTGCCAGCCGCGCCGCACGATGATGCCGTGCTTGCCGAACTCCCACGCCAGCGGGTCCTTGATCGGCTTCTCGGGCATCAGCACCGAGATCTCGATATCAATGTCGTTGACCTCGATGGGCCGCACGGCGGGGAACCGCCTGTCCTCGAGTGCCGACTGGCGGGTCTGGGTGGCCACGGTCTTGTAGAGAGGCGTCAGGGGGCGGAAGTTTCCAATGCAGCCGCGCAGCTCGCCCTTCTTGTTGAGGGTGACGAAGACGCCGTTGCGGCCCTGGAGCTCCGCGTCGTCGAGCTTCACCTCGGGCACATTCTTGCCGTCGGTCACGGCGACGAGGGTCTTGCGGGCGATGTCGAGGAGCTTCTTCTGCCCGGCCTCGCTGATGTTGGCGTCGGCGGCCTCCGCCGCCTTCTCCGGGGGCTCCTTGGCGGCGGGCGCCTCGCCCCATTGGCCCTCGGCGGTGAAGACGATGCCCGCGTAGCTCACCGAGTGGCGATAGTCGTTGTTGTCGTCGCCCGACATGTAGTAGTTGACGAGCTGGCCCTTGGCCTTCTCGGGCAGGAGGCCGAGGAGGACTCGCACGGGGCAGCGGCCGCAGATGGTGGCGCCCGTCTTCGAGACATACTTGGTGAAGCCGGGGCCGTCGCGCTGGAGGATGAGGTCAATGGCCCCCTTGTCGAGCTTCTCGATGCCGTCGCGCACCTTGGACTCGAATGGGGCGAAGCCGAAGTTGCGGCCGTAGTGCGTGAAGTCGCTGCTCGCCACCACCAGCGTGTCCTGATCGATCACCTTGCGGAGCAGTGCCGCCATCGCCGCGTAATCGTCGTCGGCCATGCCCCCCAGGACGATGGGCACGAGCTGGAAGGAGCCCAGCGCGCGCTGGAGAAAGGGGAGCTGGACCTCGAGCGAGTGCTCCATGCGGTGGGCCGACGGGAAGGTGCCGAACTGCTCGGTGCCGAGCAGCGTGTCGCAGGCCGCGCGGTCCACGGGCACCGACCCCAGCGGCGTGCGATAGGCGTCCACCTTGAGGATCGAGCCGCCCTGGAAGGGCATTCCGCGATGGTTGACGGCGAGGACGATGACGCGCTTGTAGGCCTTGCCCTTCACGGTGGCGTAGGCGACGCCGGCGCAGCGCCCCGAGTAGGTGTAGCCCGCGTGCGGGACGACGAGGGCGATGGGCTTGCCCTCGACCTTCGCCTTCGCGGCGCCCGCGGCCAGGAAGGCGTCCACCTGCTTCGTCAGCACGTCGGCTTCGGCCGGGTAGAACGCCCCGGCCACCACCGGCTCTCGGGCGCTCAACTCCTCGCCGCCGCACGAGATCGCCGTGGGCACCAGGGCGAGCAGGGCCAGCACCTTCACCACGTTGGAGCGGGCCATCGGCGTTCCCCCTAACCAGGGTCGAGGTACAGGCACCTTCATCCCCCTATTCTATACCGCGGACTCGCCCCGGATCAACTCGGGGAGGGGGGGATTCGAGGACGACGGGGGCCTCACCGGCTGAGGAGGCGGCCCATGAAGAGGCGCAGGAAGGCCGCGGAGTCCACGTCGAGGCACACGCTGGCGTTGGGCGTGTCGCTCCGCGTGGCGACGGTGAAGGCGCGGGTGAACTCGCCGCGGGTCTCGACGACGACCTTGCGCGGCTCCACGGTGACCAGCTCGGGGCGGAAGGCCACGGCGACGGCGAGCGGGTCGTGGAGGATGGGGCACTTGCGCTTGCGCTGGCCGTCGGCCGAGCCGCTCCAGCCGGCGACCATGGCGTCGAGCAGTTGCGTGGCGGCGGAGCCATGGGTGGCGAGGGCCTCGACGTCGGCCTCGGCCATCTGGCACTTCATCGTGACGTCGAGGCCGACGAGGGTGGTGGGGATGCCGGACTCGAAGCAGATGCGCGCGGCCTCGGGGTCGCAGCGGATGTTCCACTCGGCCTGCTGGCGGCCGACGACGCCGCCCATGACGACCAGGCGCGCCTGGCGGGCGAGGCGCGGGTCGCGCAGGAGGGCGATGGCCATGTTGGTCATGGCGCCGATGGTGATGACGACGAGGCGGCCCGCGGCCTCGTGGGCCGTGCGGCGGATCAGCTCGTCGGCGGGGTGGCCCGAGGGCTGGGGCAGCGCCTCGCCGTCGTCGAGCACGACGGCCTGGTTGGGCACGTGGGTGGGCAGCGTGCCCATGAGCGGGGCGCCGCGGCCGGTGCCCACGGGGATGTCGGGCCGGCCATAGGTCGCCAGCAGCTTGAGGGCGAGGCGGGTGCGCGTCGCCACGTCGCCGTAGACGGTGGTCACCGCCCGCAGGTCCACCTCGGGCGAGGTCAGGGCCAGCGCCAGGGCCAGGGCGTCGTCTATGTCGTCGCCGATGTCGGTGTCGATCAGGATGGGCAGGGGGCGGTCGGGCATCAGGCGTCTCTCCTTCGCTCGGCGACGAGGCGTTCGACGATCTCGACCAGGCGCTCGGCGATGGCCTCCTTCGGCAGGTCGTCGAGGACTTCGCGGGTGTCGTCGGGGTACAGGACGTGGACGGTGGAGCGCTCGGCGGCGATGGCCTCGGGGGTGTTGGCGACGATGAGGTCGAGGTGCTTGTCGTGCAGCTTTCGCCGGGCGTTGTTGTCCAGGTCGTGGGCCTCGAGTGCGAAGCCGACGAGGACCTGGGTGGTGCGGTGGCTGGCCAGCTCGGCCAGGATGTCGGGGGCGCTCACGAGGCGCAGGCTGAGGGGCTTGGGGGACTTCTTCATCTTGCCCTTGACGCGGCGTGCGGGGCGGAAGTCGGCGGGCGCCGCGGCCATGATGAGGGCGTCGGCCTTCGGGAACTCCTCGCGGCAGCGCGCGAGCATGTCGGCGGTGGACACGACGTCGCGCACGCAGGATGGGGGCGGGGCGACCTCGAGCGGCCCGCAGATGAGGACGACCTCGTGGCCGCGCCCCACGGCGGCCCGGGCGATGGCGCAGCCCATGCGCCCGGTCGAGGCGTTGCTGAGGAATCGCACGTCGTCAAGGTACTCGCGGGTTGGCCCCGCGGTGATGAGGAGGCGCATGGCGGGTCCCCTGGCCGGCGAGGCTCACGCGAGGGCGGCCTCGGCGGCTTCCAGAATGGTGTCGAGGTCGGCGAGGCGGCCGGCGCCCGTCTCGCCGCAGGCGAGCCGGCCCGCCTCGGGCTCCACGATGCGGTAGCCCAGCTCGCGCAGGCGCGCGACGTTGTGCTGGACGACTCGGTTCGCCCACATGCGGTGGTTCATGGCCGGGGCGAGCACGGTCGGGCACTGGAGGCTCAGGAGCGTGGTCGTGAGCGCGTCGTCGGCGATGCCCGCGGCCACCTTGCCCAGGAGGTTGGCCGTGGCCGGCGCCACGATGGCCAGCTCGGCCTTCTGGGCGAGGGCCACGTGGGCGGCCTCGTAGCGCTCCGGCGGCTCGAAGAGGTCGGCGATCACCCGCCGCCCGCTCAGCACGGCGAAGGTGAGGGGCTGGACGAAGCGGGTGGCGGCCCGGGTCATGACGACGGTGACGGCGGCCCCGCGCTGGCGGAGGCGCGACACGAGCTCGGCAGCCTTGTAGGCCGCGATGCCGCCGGTGACGCCGACGACGATCTCGCGGGATTCGAGCGGGTCGCTGGCCATGGTGCGGGCCTCGCCTGTCGTCGCGGGTCGCGGGCCTCCCGCGTTCCGCGAGGACTAGCCCTCCTGGACGATCGGGCCGTTCTGGTCTTCGCTCTCGCGGGGGGCGGTGAGCCTGGGCACGAGGCGCACGAAGTCGGCCTCGATCTCCTTGAGGGCCGAGTACAGCAGGTTGTTGCCCTCGGCCTCCACCAGCGGCTGCGAGCCGCGGTTGATGTCCACGAGCCGTTTCATGACGAGCGACGCGAGCTTGAATCGGCCGCCCACCTTCCGAGAGAGTCGATCGATCCTGGCTTCATCCATCGAGTGTGTGCCTCCGGTCCTCGGGCCGTCCGCTGCGGGAGAGAATCGCGCGGAGCTCGGCCACGGTGCGTTCGAGATCGTCGTTGACGACGCAGTAGTCGTAGTGCTCCTTGAACTGGCGCTCGGCCGGGGCGGTGGCCCGGCGCTTCTGCTGCTCCTCCTGGCCCTCGGTGCCGCGCCCGGCGAGACGCTGCTCCAGGGTCGCGTCGGGCGCGTCCACGAAGACCAGCAGGGCGTCGGGGCAGTTGGCCCTCACCTGCAGGGCGCCCTGCACGTCAATCACCAGCAGGCGGCTCTCGCCGGCCCGCAGGGCCTCCTCGACGGGCCGCCGCGGCGTGCCGTAGAGATGGCCGTGGACGCGCGCGTGCTCGAGGAGCTCGCCGCGCGCCAGCCGCCGCCGGAACTCGGCCTCGGACACGAAAAAATAGTCCCGCCCGTCCACTTCGTCGGGCCGGGCCGGGCGCGTGGTGGCCGACACCGAGCGCCGGATGCCCAGGGCGCTGCACAGGTGCTGGGCCACCGTGGTCTTGCCTGCCCCGGCCGGCCCGGAGAGCACCACGAGGCGCCCTCGCGTCGCCGCGGGCTCCTGTGCTTCGTGTTTCGCTGCCCGGTCGTTGCCCACCAGCGCGCTACTCGATGTTCATCACTTGCTCGCGGACCTTGTCCACCTCGCCGTGGAGCGCCACGATCTGCTGCGCGAGGGCGGCGCCGGCCACTTTGGCGCTCAGGGTGCTGGCCTCGCGCTGGATTTCCTGCGAGAGGAACTCGAGGCGCCGCCCGACCGGCTCGCCCTGGTCGAGCGCCTCGCGCAGTTGCTTGACGTGCGACCGCAGCCGGGCGATCTCCTCGGCCACGTTCGAGCGGTCCGCGTAGATGGCCGCCTCGCGGGCCAGGTCCTGCTCGCCCACCGCGATGCCCGTGTTGGCGAGCAGGCGGTTCACCCGGTCCACGACACGCTGCCTGTGATCCTCGACGGCGGCCGGCTGGGCCGCGTCAATCTCGTCCACCAGCCTCTCGATGGCCTCGGCGTGGCGCAGCAGCTCGTCGCGCAGGTGGCCGCCCTCGGCCCGGCGCATCTGGTCAATCTCGTCCAGCGCCGCGTCGAGCGCGGTCAGCACGTGGTCCCGGAGGGCCTTCGCCTCGGCCTCGGTCAACTCCCCGGGATCGAGCACGCCCGGCAGCGCCACCACGGCTTCGGCCGAGAGCACCACGGGGACGCCGTACGCGTCGCCGGCCTCGCGGAGCTGTCGCGCGTAGCCGGCCAGGGCCTCGCGGTTCAGCGGCCGGGCCGCCCGGGCGCCGGTGAGCTCGAGGCGGATGGCCAGCTCGACCGAGCCGCGGGCGATCCGCTCGCGGATGCGCTTCTCGAGGTCGCGCTCGGCCGGGCCCAGCTCGTGCGGCACGCGCGACGTGAGTTTGAAGTACCGGCCGTTGACCGAGCGGATCTCGACCACGACGATCCACCCGCCGCCTTCCCATCGAGCCTGTCCGTAGCCCGTCATGCTTCGTGTCACGGGGTCGTCCTGGGTGCTGTGGAGGTGGCCGGAGCGGCCTTGGGGGCCGCGGGCGTGCCCGTCGTGGCCTTCGAGGCCGGCGCGGTCGCCGTGGTGGCCTTGGGACCCGCGGGCGTTGCCGTGGTGGCCTTGGAGGCGTCGGGCGGCTTGGGGGCGCCGTCCTTGGGCTGGCCCTCCGGGGTGTCCGGCGTGGCCTTCGTGTCCGGCGTGCCGGTGCCTTCCACCGCGGCTCCGCTGTCTTTGGGCCGGCCGGGGTCCATGATTTGTCTCGGGCGCGTCATGGCGCTGATGAAGATGGCGGTCACGAAGAAGATGGTGGCCATGATGCCGGTGATTCGGGGCAGGCCGGTCCTGGGGCCGAGGGCGGACTCGGCCGCTCCGCCGCCGCCGCCGAGCATGCCCGACAGGCCGCCGCCGCGGCCCGACTGGAGCAGCACGATCAGCACCAGCAGGAGCGAGTCCGTGATGAACACGATCCACAGGAGCGTGAGAAAGAGCTCTTTCAACCGACGCACTCCTTCACATGGGACCGGGCCGCGGCCTGGGCCGCTCAGGCCCTGACGATCTGGACGAAGTCCTCGACCTTGAGGCTGGCGCCGCCGACGAGTGCGCCGTCAATGTCGGCCTCGGCGACCAGGGCCTTGGCGTTGCCGGGCTTCACGCTGCCGCCGTAGAGGATGCGCGTGGCGTTCGCCACCGGGGCGCCGAACAGCTCGGCCAGCAGGGCGCGGATCATCGCGTGCATCTCGTTGGCCTGCTGCGGCGTGGCCGTGCGCCCCGTGCCGATGGCCCACACGGGCTCGTAGGCGAGCGTGATGCGCTCCATGTCCTCGGCGCCGAAGCCGTCGAGGCACGCCCGCATCTGGGCGCTCACCACGGCCTGGGCACTGCCCGCGTCGCGCTCGGCCAGGTGCTCGCCCACGCACAGGATCGGCCTGAGCCCGGCGGCGAGGGCGGCACGCAGCTTGTGGTTCAGGAACGCGTCGTTCTCGGCGAACAGGTCGCGGCGCTCGGAGTGGCCCACGATGACCCAGCGGCAGCCGACGCTGGCGAGCATGGCCGCGGAGACCTCGCCCGTGAAGGCGCCCTGCGGCTCGGGATGCAGGTTCTGGGCGCCGACCTCGAGGGTCGAGGTCTCCGCCGCGTCGCACACGTCGGCCAGGAACGGGTAGGGCGGGAACAGCACCACGTCGCGGTCCGCCACGTCGGCCAGCTCGCGCTTCAGCCCTGCCGCGAGCTGGATCGCGCCGCGGAGGTCCAGGTGCATCTTCCAGTTGCCGGCCATCAGCAGTCGTCGCATCACGTTCTCCCAACTGGGCGCGTCGGCGGCCCGCCCCGACGTCACTCGACGGACACCGTGGCGTCGGCGAGCGGGTACGAGCCGAGGACCTGGAGGTAGTTGCAGGCCTTGTGGACCTGCTCGATGGTGCGCCGCACGGCCTCGTCTTCCTGGTGCCCCTCGAAGTCCACGAAGAAGTAGTACTCCCAGGCATTGCGCTTCGAGGGGCGCGACTCGATGCGCGTGAGGCTGATGCCGTTGGCCCGGAACGGCTCGAGGGCCTCCACGAGCGCGCCCGCGCGGTGGGCCACGGAGAGCACGAGCGACGTCTTGTCGCGCCCGCTCGGCGCGCACGACTCCTGGCCGAGCACGACGAAGCGGGTGACGTTTCGGGCCACGTCCTCGATGTTCTTGTGGAGAATGGTCAGGCCGTAGGTGGTCGCGGCGGCGGAGTGGGCGATGGCGGCCGCCCCGGCCTCCTGGGCGGCGACCTCGCAGGCCCGCGCCGTGCTCGACACCGAGATCAGCTCGGCGTCGGGATAGTGCTCGCTCAGCCAGCGCCCGCACTGCGCGAAGACCTGCGGCTTCGAGTAGACCTTCTCGATCACCGTCTCCCGGCTCGGCGCCATCAGGCAGTGGTGCACTTCCATCAGCAGTTCCGAGCAGATCTGGAGGCTGTAGGTCATGAACCCATCCAGCGTGTCCGTCACCCCGCCGTCAATCGAGTTTTCCACGGGCACCACGCCCAGGTTGGCGGCGCCCCGGGCCACCGCGCGGAAAATGCCCAGGATGTCGCGGCTCGGGATATACTCCACCGAGCCGCCGAACTTCGCCTGGGCCGCCAGGTGGCTGAACGTGCTCTGGGGGCCGAGGTAGGCCACCTTCAGCGGATGCTCCAGCGCGATGCACGCCGACATGACCTCGCGGAAGATGGCCCGCACCGCGCTGGCGGGCAGGGGGCCCTGGTTGAGCTCGCACGCGCGGCGCAACACCTCGATCTCCCGCAACGGCGCGTAGACCTGCGCGCTGTTGCGCCGCTTCAGGTTGCCGATCTCCACCACCACGCTCGCGCGCTGGTTCAGCAATTCGACTACCTGCGCATCTATCTCGTCAATGCGGCGACGGAGTCCGTCAATGGAGGTAGGCTTTTCGCTCGCCAAGGGCAAAGACTCTCCCACGCTCTGCCTCCGCAGAGTCCGCTGCGTGCGGGCACCAATCCCGCGAAACATATATTTAATCACGGGATGGCGGTAAAGTCAAGCGGTTTTTTGGCTTGAGCAGAGCAGAGGCAGACATGCCCAGGCGCTCCAACGGCGGTCTCCCGCCGCCGGGGCGCGTCGCCCGGGGCATGACGAGCAGGTGGGAACGCGGAGAGGTCCACGCCGCGCGCCGTCTGCCTTGCTACTGCGCCGCTTCGAGAAGGCGGCGGACCTGGCGGCGGCCGAGCTTGCGCAACGCCACCAGCCCGGCCTTCTTCCCGGGGGTCGGCCGGCTGCGGCCCTGTTCCCAGAAGACCACCGCGGCCGACGTGACGCCCAGGAGCTTCCCCAGGGCCGCCTGCGAGAGGCCGAGGCGCTTGCGCAGCTTCTTCACCAGCCCGCCCGAGATGCGGGCCTTCTTGACCTCGGCCGGGTCGGCCTCCAGGCGCGTGGCCTCCTTCGCACGCTTCGCGGCGAAGTCCTTGGCGATCCCCTCGAACGACCGCACGGCCTTCGAGAGTTCGGCCACCACACGCTTCAGGCGCCGCACCTCGCGCGCCAGCGGCTGGCACGCGGTGCGGACCTGTTTCTTCGCCAGCCGCACGATCTCCGTGCGCAGAACAGTCTCAATCTTTCCCATTCGCGTATGCCCTTTCAGTTATGCCCTCGCCAACTGTTGAACCACAACGACGCGAGAATGTCAAGGGAACGGGGAAGAAAAGAGCATGGCTCCCCATCCCGCTGGGCAGCCGGGTGTTCCTATCGTCCCCCTCCTCGTCCTCGTGCCTCGTCCTCGATTCTCCTGGTTCGCGGCGAGGAGAGTCGAGGACGAGGACGACGGACGAGGACGATTGGAGCAGAGCGCAGGCCCCGCCGGAACTGGGGGCCGCACTCACCCCTCCACTCCTCCTTGACACTCGTCGGCGGGCCGGGCATACTGGGGGCAGGAGGCGGCTGGCAGGAACCATCGTGAGCTCCACCATCTACCTGGATCACGCGGCAACCTCGTGGCCGAAGCCCGACGCGGTAGGCGCCCAGATCGCGCGCCTGCTCCGCGAGGTGACCGCCAACCCCGGCCGCAGCGGGCACCGTCCCGCCATCGAGGCCGCGCGCCTGATCTTCGACGTCCGCACCCGCCTGGCCGCGCTGCTCGGCGTGCCCGACCCGGCCGACCTCGTGTTCACCCGCGGCGCCACGGAGGGGCTGAACCTCGTGCTCAAGGGCCTCCTGCGGGCCGGCGACCGCGTCGGCGTGTCGCCCCTCGAGCACAACAGCGTGATGCGGCCGCTCACGCGCCTGGCGGCCGAGCGCGGCGTCGTGGTCGAGACGCTGCCGGCCGACGCCCTCGGGCGGATTGACGTCGCCGCGGCCTCGCGGCTGGCCGGCAGGTACCGCCTCGTGGCCGTGGCCCACGCCTCGAACGTCGCCGGCGTGGTCCAGGACGTGCGGGCGCTCGCCAAGGCCCTGCCGGGCACAGCCGTCCTGAGCGACGCGGCGCAAACGGCCGGCGTCCTGCCCATCGCCGTCGAGGCCGACGGCGTGGCGTTCCTCGCCTGCTCCGCGCACAAGGGGCTGCTCGGCCCCACGGGCGTCGGCGCCTGCTACCTCAGCCCCGGGCACCAGGTCCTGCCCCTCGTCGAGGGCGGCACGGGGAGCCAGAGCGAATCCATCGAGCACCCCGCCTTTCGCCCGGACCGCTATGAGGCGGGGACGCCGAACCTCCACGGGATCGCGGGCCTGGGCGGGGGCCTCGAGCACATCGAGCGCCAGGGCCTCCTCGGCGGCCACACGCGGCGCCTCGCGTCGCTGCTCATCGAGGGCCTGCGCGGCATCCGCGGCGTGCGGCTCTACAGCCCGGCCGACGGCTCGGCGCTGCTCGTGAGCTTCACCATCGAGGGCGTGCCGCCCGACCGCGTGGCGGCCGCCCTGGAGGCCGGCCATGGGATCCTGTGCCGGCCCGGCCTCCACTGTGCGCCCAGCGCCCACCGCCACCTCGGCACGCTCCCCGCCGGCACCGTGCGCCTCTCCCCTGGCTTCGGCAACACCGAGGAGGAGATCGAGCAAGCCGTCCGCGCCGTCCACGCCATCGCCGCGAAGAAGCCATGACAGGAGGCCCCGACCGTGGAAACCCTCGACCTTCGCAACCTCGCGTGTCCCGAGCCGGTCATCCGCGCCAAGCGGGCCATCGAGGAGCATCCCAGCTCCGTCCTCGAGCTCCGCGTCAACAGCGCCGCCACCGTCACCAACCTCACCCGCATGGCCAGGGCCCTCGGCGCCGAGGTGGCCTCCCGCGAGCTGCCCGGCGGCGAGTACACCCTCACGGTCCAGACCGCCCAGGCCCCGCCCGCCGCGCAGCCGGCCCTCCAGCCCGTTGCGCGCGACGCCCAGGCCCCGCCAGGCCGCGCCACCATCTTCCTCAACAACAACGTCATGGGCCTCGGCGACGACCGGCTCGGTCGCGTCCTCATCAAGGCATTCCTCAAGACCCTCAGGACCGCCGACCCGCTCCCCCGCGAGATCATCTGCGTCAACGCCGCCGTCCACCTCACCACCGAGGGCTCCGAGGAAATCCCCACCCTCCTCGGGCTGGCAGAGCTGGGGGTGGACGTCGTGTCCTGCGGCACGTGCCTCGACTTCTTCGGCAAGCTGCAATCGGTCCGCGTCGGCACGGTCGGCAACATGTTCGACATCGTCGCCCGCCTCAACCGCGCGGCCAAGATCATCAGCCCATGAGCGGCAAGGCTCGGCTCCTTCTCACCTTCGCGTCCATCCACCACGTCTTGGCCGCCGAGAAGGCGCTGCTCGACGCCGGCCTCGCGCCCGACCTGATCCCCGTGCCCAAGGAGATCAGCGCCAACTGCGGCATCGCCATCGCCCTCGCTCCCACCGACAAGCCCCGCGCCCTCGCCGCCCTCGCCTCCACCCCACCCACCCGCATACTCGACCCTTGGGAGCCGTAGGCGGGAACAGTGCGTTGGGGCCGCGGTTGGTGCCCGCGCTTGCTTGAATGGGCGGTCGAAGCGGGGTATAATCCCTCCGGAAGGAGTTGGCCGATGAAGGCACAAATGAGCGTTGAGGCGGCAGCGCGAGACCTGCCGGGGCTGCTGAGGCGCATGCACGCGGGCGAGACGGTGAAGTTGCTGGACACGGATGGTGAGCCGCTGGCGGCCCTCGTATCGTTGAGGGCCCGTCGCCGCAAGCCCCTGCCGGCCGAGGAGTGGGACGCTCGTTGGTCGGCGCTCGCAAAGCGCGTGAGCGCCGCCTGGCAAGGTGACGCGTCGGCCGTCGAAACCCTCTCCGAGATGCGGCGATGAACTGGACCGTGGACGCCAGTGTGTTCGTCGCCGCGGCCAGGGAAGTCGAGCCGCACCACGCGGAGAGCCTTGCCTTCCTGCACGAGTTGCACCTTGGCGCCCTGCCGGTGATCTGCCCGACACTGGTGCTGCCCGAGAGTGCCGCGGCGATTGCGCGCCGAACAGGCGATGACGCCCTCGCCGACGAAGTGGTTGACCTCGTGCTCTCCCTGTCAGGCTTGCGGTTGGCGGTACTGGACTTCCCGCTTGCGGAGCGGGCCGTCGAGCTTGCCAAGGCCCGCCGCCTTCGGGGCGCGGACGCCATCTGCGCCGCTGTCGCGGATGCCGCCGAGGCCACGCTCGTCACGCTGGATTCCGAAATGCTCGCCCGCGCCGCGAAGGCCATCCCCACGATGACCCCCGCCCAGTGGCTGGCCCACCACGCGCGCACCGAAGACAGATGATCCTGGCCTGACCCATCTGCCGTCAAGGGCTATCGTCCTCGCCATCGCCGGGTCGAATCGTCTTGGCCCTGCGCAAGGGGGTCGAAAACGACGAGGACGACTGGGAGTCCGGGCAGACCCGAGGACCGGCAAGCAGACTCCGTCGCGGATCGGCGGCTTGACTCGGCGCGGGCGCGCCCCTACAATCTGGCGGGGCTGAGGCCAACACCTCGGAGTACGCCGCATGCCGCAATTGAAGATTCAGATTCGACGGTCCACGGTGGGGGAGAGCCTGCCCGTCGCCTGGGTGACGCTGGATGGCTTTCTCGATGCCTCGACCGTGCTGTCGTTCGACCACACGCTCCAACTACTCCACGGCGAGGGGCGGGGCGACGTGGTGCTGGACTTCGCCGACGTGCTGTATGCGAACAGCTCGGCCATCGGGGCGATCCTGAACTATCGCAACCTCCTGCTCCAGGAGGGCCGCGAGCTGTTGCTCCTGCGGCTCAGCCCGCAGATGCGGACGACGCTCGACCTCCTCGGGCTGTCGGCCGTGCTGCCTTGCCTGGCCAGCGAGCAGGCGGTGGTGGACTACTTGTCGAGTGCGCCCGCGGGGCAGCGGAGCCTGGGCGCGCCGGCGGCCCGCCCGGCGCCCCGAGCCGCCGCGCCCGCACCGGCCCCGGCGCGCGACGCCGAGGCCGGCGAGCGCCGCGTGATGCTCATCGCGCCCGAGGAGAACCGCTTCACCGACATCCTGAAGATGCGCCTGCTCACGCCCCGCGGGGTCTTCCGCATCGTCACGAGCTGCTCCGAGGCCCTCCACCACTTCGACGAGATGGACCCCGATCTGATCATCCTGGAGGACCCGATGCAGGGCTCGGAGGACTTCCTCTGGGCGGTGAAGACCGAGAAGGGCAAGAGCGTCGTGCCCGTCATCAAGCTCTACTGGACCGGCACCGACATCGAGACCCGCCGGGAGTTCAAGATCTGGGAGGACGATTTCCTGGTCGAGCCGTTCGAGGTGATGGAGCTGTTCGCGCTGAGCGAGGCGGAGCTGCGGCGGTTCCCGCAGGACCGCAAGGCGCTCGTGCACCTGGCGCACCTCGAGTTCCGCACCCGCAAGGGGAACCTCGAGCGGGCGGGCGAGCTGGCCGCGAGCCTGCTCGGCAAGTCCGGCCTCACCGCCGAGGGCGTCGCCGCCATGTCCACCGCGCTCGCCGAGGCCCTCGAAAACGCCGCTCGCCACGCCCACGACTACGCCCCGGAACGGTGCATTGACGTCGTGTTCCTCCTCGACCGCGAGAAGGTCTCGCTCACCGTGACCGACGAGGGGGCGGGCTTCGACTTCCGTCCCCACCTCGAGCGGGCGGCGCGCCAGCAGCCCATCGCGCCGGAGCGTCTCCAGCAGAGCCGCGGCAGCCTGGGCAGGCTGGGAATCCCCCTCATGGCCCGCTGCGTGGACCAGCTCGAGTACCTGGGCTCCGGCAACAGCGTCCGCCTCACCAAACGGCTCGGATGACGCGTGACGCGTGACGCGTGATAAGACAAGAGCGGACCCTGAAGGCATCTCTCCTTTTCTCCTTCTTGTCACGCGTCACGCGTCACGCGTCGTCTGGCCAATAGAAGCAAGGCAGACCAGCAGGAATGGGCAAGACCGTTGGGGCCGAGTTGACGGACCGCTTCTGGCTCTGGTCCCACCAGGAGGGCGCACAGAATGTCGGCTGGGGGCTGCCCCGGCCGACGCGCATCACCCCCACCGAGGCGGCCCACTACCTGCGCATTCCCAACATCCTGATGGTGGTCTACGGGGGGAAGCCCCAGCCGCCCTTCGACCAGCATGCGCTCGCCATGAGCTCGCTGAAGCGAGTCGTCTGGTCCATCGTCGGCGACTCCTCGTCGAAGCGGAACGACGAGAAGACCGATCTCGATGAGGTCCTCCGCCTCGCGGCGAAGTTCCCGAACGTCACCGGGGCGATCATGGACGACTTCTTCCACGCACTGGATGCGTCGGGCCGGGCGGCCCGCTGGCGCGTGGCCGACCTGGCCGGCTTCCGCGAACGCCTCCACGCCGGCCCGCGGCCCCTCGACCTCTGGGTCGTGCTCTACACCCACCAGCTCGACCTCCCCGTCAGGGGCCATCTTCGCGAATGCGACATCGCGACGCTGTGGACCTGGAAGGCGGCTGACCTCGTGAACCTGGAGGAGAGCTTCGGGCGGTTCGAGGACGTGTCGCTGGGCGTGCGGAAGGTGCTGGGCTGCTACCTGTGGGACTACGGGACGCGGCAGCCGATGCCGCTCGAGCTGTTCCAGCACCAGGTTCGTTTGGGCGTGGAGTGGCTGAGGCAGGGCCGCATCGAGGGGATGATCTTCCTCGCCAGTTGCGTGTGCGACCTGGAGCTGGACACGGTGGAGTGGCTGCGGCGCGAGGTCTCCGACGAGATCCCTTCCTGAGCGGGGGCCGCGCGTGGCAAGGAGCCGTTCCCTGCCTCAGCCTCCCGCGGCCGCTGCCGGGGACACGGTTGACCCGCGTCGCCGGTGGATGAGCATCAGGTTCCGCACGTAGATCATCGAGTTCAGCACGTAGGCCAGGATGAACACGGGGTCCCACCGCGACAGGGCATAGGCCAGCAAGGTGAGCGAGCCGAGGATGCTCAGGTACCAGAACGCCACGGGCACCACGCTCTGCTTCTTTCGTTCGGAGGCGATCCACTGGACGACGAAGCGCCCGCAGAAGATGGCCTGTCCGAGCAGCCCCACGGCGAACCAGACCCACGGGGTGAGCAACTGGGCGGCCATGTGGAGCAGCGAACTCGCCTGGCTCACGCGCCCGTCGTCGTGAAGTTGCGCGACGTGGAGCAGCCGACGCTGGAAGTCCTGCGGGCTGATCCGGGTGAGAGCGGCGCGGAGCTCGCGGCGGGCCTCGGCGGGGTCGTCTCGCCCGTATGCCTGCGCGGCCCGTTGGAGCAGCCGGTTCAGCTCCTCGGGCGAGGGCGGCGGCTCCTCTGCGCGCGCGCCTGTTCCGCCCACCAGCAATGCCAGCGCGACGCACAGCGGCCATCCAACGTGCCTCATCGGAACACTCCTGAGACGGTCAGCCATCGTGGTGGAGCAGCGTTGCCGCCCACTATTATAGAGGCGAGGCAACCGGAGGGTCAAGGCGGGGGCAGCGGGGGGCGTCCCGGAGTGCCGTCCCCGGCCGTTGGGCGCCGCTGAATCAGCCAGTAACTGCCGTCCAGGGCCAGCACCGGCTCGAAGCCCACCTCGGCCAGGTCCTTGAGCGCTTCCTCGCGGACGACGGCGAAGCACTCGGAGCTCTCCCACAGCTTCCTCGGGCTGCGGTAGCTCACGACTGCGCGGTCGAGGTAGAAGCCTGCCTTCGCGCACAGGCCCCACGGCACACGGTCCCCCTCGCTCTCCCCCGGAGTCAGGGAACTGCACGTGGCGATGGAGCGTCCAGGCGCCACCTGGTCGAGCAGGGGGCGCGCGTGGGCGAAGCCTTCACAACGGTACGTGTGCACGCGGATGGGGAGCGTCGCCAGCAGGAAGACGCCCGCCACGGCGCCGTAGGCCAGGACCGCCGGGGCGGCCGCCTTCACCCGCTCGGACAGCAGGCGGTCGAGCCCGAGCCCCGCCAGCAGGGCGACGGCGGGGTAGGCGGGCACGAGGTAGCGGTCGTAGGGCTTCGGCGCGATTGCCATCAGGAGGATGACCTCGGCGGCCCACACGAGAGCGATGGTCGCACCCCACCGCTCGGCGCGGCCGAACCTGCGCCATCGCGCGAGCGTCCAGGCGCCCAGCAGGCACCAGGGCATGCTCCGTAGAAGGAATGTGGCCACGTAGCGGCCGATGTTGGCCGGAATGTGGCTGCCGAGCACCAGCCGGTCCTCGATCTGCTCGCCGAAGTAGTGTTCGGTGAACGCGGCGCGCTGGCGGAGGAGCACCGCCACGTGCCACGGGGCGGCGATCAGAAGCCCCAGCCCGACGGCTCCGAACGCGTAGGGGTGAATGAGCCATCGAGGCCGGCGAATGAGCACGAGGAGGAACGTGAGAATCCCCGCGAGGCCGCCCGCCGCGGACTTGGTCATGACGCCCAGCCCCGCGGCCACCCCGGCCAGGAGGAGCCACCGGGGCTGGCTCTCGTCGTCCGCACGAAGCACCGCGTAGGCCGACAGGGCCACGCAGAACAGGATCGTGGAGTCCATCCGCACGTCAATGACGTTCATCAGCACGCCGGGCGTCATGGTCAGCGTCACCGCGGCGAGCATCCCGGCCGTGGTCCCGAAGAGCCGCTTGCCGATGAGATAGGTCATCACGCAGCCCGCGGCGGCGAAGAAGCAGGACCAGAACTTCGCCGCGTAGATCCCCACGCCGAAGAGGCGGAAGTTGACGGCGACCAGCCAGAACATCAGGGGCGGCTTGTTCGCGTAGACGACCCCCGGCGCGTCGTGCATCGTCACCCAGTCGCCCGTCTGGAGAATCGTCTTCGAGATGGCCGCGTAGCGGACCGGGTCGCCGTGGAGGTCGCCCTCCCAACTGCGCGTGAAGAACCCGGCCACGGCGACCAGGACGACCGCGATCAGGTGCTTGCGCAGCTTCGCCCAGCGCACCAGCGCCCCCAGCGGGCGGGCCGCGGCGACTCCTTCTGCCTCAGGCACGGTTCTCGCTCCTCTGAAAGTCCTGTGCTTCGCCTGCGGAGATACCCCGCCCCGGTGCCGGCGGCCCCGAACGGATAGGGCCTAGTCGAGCCGTTCTGCGACGGAGTAGGTTCGGCGCCGGCCCTCGTGGCGGCTGACGATCATTTCGCCGATGAGGCCCAGGGAGATGAGCTGGATTCCCAGGATCATCAGGAGCACGCCGGCCGTCAGGAGGGGCCGCTGGCCGATGGGCCGCTCGCCCGCCAGCCACAGGATCGCCAGGTACACGTTGATCCCCACCCCCGCGCCGAAGCCCAGCAGCCCGATCCCGCCGAAGAGGTGCAGGGGACGCGACGCGTAGCTTGTCACGAGCAGCACCGTCAGCAGGTCGAGGAACCCCGTGAACAGGCGCTTGACGCCGTACTTGCTCCGCCCGTGGGTGCGCGGCCGGTGCTGGACGACGATCTCGCCGACTCGAAAGCCCTTGGCGTGGGCCAGGACCGGGACGAAGCGATGGAGGTCGCCATACAGGGTCAACTCGCGCACCACCTCCGCCCGGTAGGCCTTGAATCCGCAGTTGAAGTCGTGCATCCGCACGCCCGAGACGCACGACACGACCCGGTTGAACAGGCGCGACGGCAGCACCTTGTGCCAGGGGTCGTGGCGCTCGCGCTTCCAGCCCGACACCAGGTCGTAGCCCTCCTCGAGCTTCTCGAGGAAGCGCGGGATCTCCTTCGGATCGTCCTGGAGGTCGCCATCCATCGTGAACACGATGCCGCCCCGAGCCTCCTCGAACGCCGCGGCCAGAGCGGCAGACTTCCCGAACCTGCGACGCAGCCGCAGGACGCGCACCCGCGGGGCCGCCGGCTCAGCCGCCGAGCGCTCGTGCAACCCGCGCAGCCGCTCAAACGTCCCGTCCGTGCTCCCGTCGTCCACGAAGAGCAGCTCCGCCGACCGCCCGGTCTGCGCGAGGGCCGCCAGCAGCTCGGCGTGGAGTGGCTCCACGTTGTCCACCTCGTTGTGCAGGGGGATGACGATCGAGAGATCCGGCGGCACACTCATCGCGTCGCTCCGGGGGGAGCCCCTTCCTCGTGCCTTCCTGCCCACGGCACAATTGTACGGGGCGCCGCGGCACGTGTCAAGCACACACGCGCTTGACCCGCCGCCTGCCGCCAGTAGAATCATGGATCAGTCTTCGTCAGTCATCGCTTATCCCGGAGTCACACAATGCCCACGCCATCCCCCGCCCCCGACTGGGCGAATCACCATCTGCTCCAGCGCAGCCGCGAGGACGCCCACGCCGTCCACGACCCGGGCCTCTTGCCCTGGCGCAAGCTCCTCAGCGGCACGTGGCAGTTCCACTGCGCCCCGTCGCCCGCCGCCGCGCCCGAGGGCTTCGAGCGGGTCGAGTTCGATGTCTCGGGCTGGGACCGCCTGCCCGTGCCTGGCAACTGGCAGATGCACGGCTACGGCACGCCCGTCTACTCAAACGTCCGCTACCCCTTCCCCGTGGACCCGCCGCACGTGCCCGACGCGAATCCCACGGGCTGCTATCGCCGCACGTTCGCGTTGCCGGCCGATTGGGCGGGGAGGCAGGTGTTCCTGCACTTCGGCGGCGTGAACTCGGCGTTCCACGTCTGGCTCAACGGCCAACCCGTCGGCTACAGCCAGGGGGCGCACCTGCCCTCCGAGTTCAACGTCACTGCCCTCGTGCGGCCGGGCGAGAACACCCTGGCCGTCCGCGTCTACCAGTGCTCCGACGGCGCGTATCTGGAGGACCAGGATTTCTGGCGGCTGAGCGGCATCTTCCGCGACGTGTGGCTCTTCGCCACCCCGACCGTTCACATGTTCGACGTGCGGGTCCGCACGCCGCTGGAGAACGACTACCAGGACGCGACGCTCGACGTCGCCGTGTCGCTGCGGAACTACGGGGCGAAAGGCGTCCGAGGCTGCTCCGTGGTGGCCAGGCTCCTCGACGCCGAGGGCCGCGTGGTGCTGGACCAGCCCGTGATGAACAAGATAATCATCGGCGCGGGCAAGGAGGTGGCCGTCGAAATGGCCGCCCCCATCTCGAATCCCCGCAAGTGGAACGCCGAGGAGCCGTATCTCTACGAGCTACAGCTCTCGCTGTGCGACGCCAGGGGCCACGTCGTCGAGGCCGAGAGCATCCCCGTCGGCTTCCGACAGGTCGAGGTCAAGGGCCAACGCGTCCTCGTCAATGGCACGCCCATCAAGCTCCACGGCGTGAACCGCCACGACATGAGCCCCGACACCGGCCACGCCGTCTCCCTCGCCCTGATGGAGCACGACGTGCGGCTGATGAAGCAGCACAACGTCAACGCCATCCGCACGTCCCACTACCCGCCCGACCCGCGCCTGCTCGACCTGTGCGACCGCTACGGCCTCTGGGTGATTGACGAGGCGGACCTCGAGTGCCACGGCATGCAGCCCCTGTCGCGCCTCTCGGCCGACCCCGAGTGGGAGGCCGCCTACCTCGACCGCGCCGTTCGCATGGTCGAGCGGGACAAGAACCACCCTTGCATTATCATGTGGTCGCTCGGCAACGAGTCGGGCTACGGCCGGAACCACGACGCGATGGCCCGCTGGATTCGCAAGGCCGACCCCACCCGCCTCATCCACTACGAAGGCGCCGACGGCGCGCAGCGCTGGGACAAGAATGCCCACCGCCTCGCGCCCGGCCTCCTTGACGTCGAGAGCGAGATGTATCCCCACGTGGACCGCCTGGTCGAGCGGGGCCAGGTGACCGACGATCCCCGCCCCTACTTCATGTGCGAATACGCCCACGCGATGGGCCAGGGGCCGGGCAACCTCAAGGAATACTGGGAGGCCATTCGGGCCTGTCCCCGCCTCGTCGGCGGCTGCATCTGGGAGTGGGCCGACCACAGCATCCGCATGCACACGCAGGAGGGGGAAGAGTGGTTCGCCTACGGCGGCGACTTCGGCGACCAGCCGAACGACGGGAACTTCTGCATTGACGGGTTGGTCTTCCCCGACCGCGTGCCGCACTCGGGCCTCATCGAATACAAGAGCGTCGTCCAGCCCGTGCACGTCGAGGCCGTGGACCTCCGGGCACCGCGAGCTGGCGAGTGGTCGGGCAGGATTCGCCTCGTGAACCGCAACGACTTCGCCTCGCTCGATTATCTTGAGGGGCAGTGGTCGGTCCTGGAGGATGGTCGCGTCGTCGCCCAGGGCACGCTGCCGCCGCTCGACGTGCCGGCGCACGGGTCAGCCGAATTTGCCGTTCCCTGCGGAGCACGCGGAACGTTCCTCAACCTGAGGTTCGTGCTCAAGGAGGCCACGCTCTGGGCGCCAAGGGGCTACGAGGTCGCCTTCGCCCAGTTCCAGCTCCCCATCGAGGCGCCGGCGGCCCCCGCCATCCGCGTTACCGCGATGCCGCCGCTGAGAGCGGAGGAAGGCAGGGACGCCATCGAGATCGCGGGCGACGAGTTCCGCATCGCCTTCGACCGCCAGAGCGGCCTGATGACGGCATGGGAGTGGCAAGGGCTGTCGCTCCTCGCCCGCGGGCCTCAGGTTCAGCTCTGGCGCGCGCCGACGGACAACGATAAGCACCTGCGCAACGAGTGGGTCGCCGCAGGCTACGACCGGCTCGTGCACCGCATCGGCGCGGTCGAAGTCGAGGGGGTGAAGGGCAGGGCAGCGCGCATCCGCGTCGAGGCCACGCTCGGCGGCTGGGCCGTCGTCCCGCCATTCCGCTGCGCCTATACCTATTCCATCTACGGCAGCGGCGACGTGGTGATTGAAACGGCCCTCGAACCGCTGAAGGACGGCTTGCCGCCGCTCCCGCGCTTCGGCCTCGAAATGCACCTGCCCGAGGGCTTCGAGCAGTTCGTCTGGTACGGCCTCGGACCCCACGAGTGCTACGCGGACCGCAAGGAGAGCGGCCGCGTCGGCGTCTACTGCGGCACGGTGAGCGAGCAGCACGTGCCTTACGTGAGGCCGCAGGAGAATGGCAACAAGGCCGACTGCCGCTGGGCCGCCGTCACCACGATTCGCGGCACGGGCCTCCTCGCCGTCGGCCTGCCCCTCATCAACGTCGGCGTCCAGCACTACACGCCCGAGGATCTCACGCGGGCGACCCACACCTATGAGCTGACGCCGCGGCCCGAGACCATTCTGCTCCTCGACCACGCGCACAACGGCCTGGGCAGCAACAGTTGCGGCCCGCGCGAGCTGGAGAAGTACCGCCTCTTCGCCAGGCCGATGCGCTTTGCCGTGCGGCTGAAGCCGTTCACGTGCGACGCCGTGCCGCCGATGGCGCTGAGCAAGCAAACGTTCGAGGCGCTCGGGTGAGCGTGATGGGACCTATGGGACAGATGGGACGAATGCGACGCGACGGGCTCTTCTGCTGTCCCATACGTCCCATCTGTCCCATCTGTCCCATCTGTCCCATTCTGACCACCGCCTCACGGAGCCCATAGGATGAGCACAGTATCCCGGCGAGCCCTGTCCTGCCTTGTGGCCCTGCTGCTGGCCCTCCCCGCGGCGCTTCTCGCCGCCGAGCCGGGTCCGCTCGACAAGGCCCGCGACGCGATTCTCCACGGCAAGTACGACGAGGGGCTGAAGGGCATCGAGGCCCTCCTCGCCAAGCCCGACCCAAAGACCGAGGCCGACGCCCGCGGCCTGCGCATCCGCGCCTTCCTCGAGACCGGCCGCTACAAGGAGGCCATCGCCGAGGGCGAGGCCCTCACCAAGGCCGCGCCAGATACGCCCGACGCCTTGTGCGGGCACGCGACCGCGCTCATCGAGGTCGGCCGCTACGACGAGGCGGCCAAGCTCCTCGCCCGCGCCCTCGAACGCGACAAGGATCACCTGAAGGCCCGCGTCCTCACGCTCGAGCTGGCCGACCTCACGGGCAAGCAGGACGTCTTCGACGCCCAGGTCGGCTACTTCTTCGCCCTCTACAACCAGAACAAGGCGAAGACCGCCGACGCCCTCGCCGCCGTCGCCCGAGCCGTCCGCAAGGAGGACCCCCGGGGCGCCTGGAACGCCTACCAGGAGGCGATGGGACTCGACCCGAATTCCACCGACATCCTGGTCGCCGCGGGCTTCCACACCCTCGACAAGTATGCCTGGCCCCTCGCCCGCAAGAGCCTGGAAGCCGCCCTGAAGATCAACCCCAACCTCGCCCTCGCTCATGCCGGCCTCGGCCTCATCCAGCTCGCCACGGGCAACCACGCCGGCGCCCAGCAAGCCGTCGAGGCCGCCCGCAAGGCCAACCCCCGTCTCATCCTCGCCCACCTGATGCGGGCCATGATGCTCGCGGTGGACGAGAAGAGCGCGGAGAGCCTGGCCGAGATCAACGCCGCCCTCGCCGTCAATCCCCAGCACCCCGAGGCCCTGTCGTTTCTCGCTGCCCACTACGAGGCCGTCGGCAACGCCGCCGAGCGCGACAAGGTGATGGAGCGGGTCCTCAAGATCAACCCCAAGCACGCCGAGCTCTACACCACCCTCGCCCAGGCCAGCGAACGCCTCCGCCGCACCCCCGCCGCCGTCGCCTGGGCGAAGAAGGCCATCGAGCTCGACCCCGACTTCTGGCACGGCTACTACCTCGCGGGGATGAACCTGCTCCGCGCCGGCGAAGAGGCCGAGGGCTACCGCCTCCTCGACAAGGCATTCGAGCTGAACAAGTTCAACGTCTGGGCCTTCAACACCCTCACCGTCCTCGACCGCGACCTGAAGAAGAAGGAATTCGCCTACCACGAGACCCCGCACTTCTTCGTGAAGCTCGACAAGACGGAGGACAATATTCTCTGGCCCTATCTCGAATCGCTCATCGAGCCGATGTACGACGCCCTCGCCCGCAAGTACGCTGTCACCCCCGTCGGCCCCAAGCAGTACGGCGAGCGAACGCTCGTGCTCCTCTACCCCAAGCACGAGGAGTTTTCGGCGCGGACGATGGGCCTGCCCGGCCTGAGCGCCCTGGGGGCCTGCCTTGGCCAGGTCATCACCATGCCCTCGCCGCGCCTGAGCCGGATGAACCCCGCCAACGCCTTCAACTGGCGACACGTCCTCATCCACGAGTTCGCACACGTCCTCACCCTTCAGAAGACCCGCTACAACATCCCCCGCTGGTTCACCGAGGGCCTGAGCGTGCTGGAGGAGGGCGACACGCGGGTCAACTGGGACCCCATTCTCGCCCACGCCCTGGCGAACAACCAGCTCCTGCCCATCGAGGACCTCAACGCCGGGTTCACCCGCCCCAAGTTCCCCACCCAGGTGCCCCTGTGCTACTACCACGCCATGCTCATTTGCCGTTACCTCCAGGAGACCTGTGGCCCCGAGGTCTTCGGCAAAATGCTCGACATGTACCGCGACGGCAAGAAAACCGAGGAGGTGCTGCCCAAGGCCACGGGCAAGACCCTCAAGCAGCTCAACGACGAGTCAATGGCCTATGTCCGCCGCTACGCCGAGCAGATCAAGATCTCCGAGCCACCCCCCAACAAGGAGGCCCTCAAGAAGCTCGAAGAACAGGCCAAGAAAGAGGAGAAGAACGCCGACCTGTGGACCCAGATCGCCTCGGGCTGCCTGGCCGCGCGGCGCTTCGACGACGCGCGCAAGGCCGCCCAGAAGGCCATCGAGCTACAGCCCAAGCTCGCCCGCGCCCATGCCATCCTCGGCCTTATCGCCCTCCAGCACGACAAGAAGCCCGACGAGGCGAGGAAGCACCTCCGCGCCGCCAAGGAGGCCGACCCCGCCTACTTCTTCGCCCCCTTCCACCTGGCCAACCTCGCCCAGCAGGAGGGCAAGACCGACGAGGCGATCGCCGAGCTGGAGGCCGCCCGCAAGATCTACCCCCGCTTCTACCAGGGCCGCTCGAGCCTTCAGGAGCGCCTCGCCGATCTCTACATCAAGACGGGCAAGCCGAAGCAGGCCATCGCCGTCCTCCGCGAGGGAACGGCCCTCGTCGCCTCGAACCCCCGCACCCTCGTGAAGCTCGCCGAACTCCTCGCCAAGGAGGGTCAGCACGCTGAGGCCGCCGCGACCTACCTCGACGCCATCTACGTGGACCCCTACGACCCTCAGATCCACCTGGCCGCCGCGAAGGAGTACGAGGCGGTCGACGCCGTGGACGCCGCGATCCGCGAGTACGCCGTAGCCGCGGCCATCGAGCCGACCCATCTGCCCACCCTCATCGCCCGCGCCCAGGCCTGGGCCGTCGCGGGCAAGGCCGACGCCGTCCGCAAGGCCCTCGCCGCCGTCCGCCGACTCGACCCCCAGAACCCCGAGGCTGCGAAGATCGAGAAGTTGCTGCCGAAGTAGCCCCCTTGAAATCGCCGCGGCGCGGGGGTATGATAGGGCAGGGGCGGCGAAGAGCTTCTGCACGGGGGGTCGGGCATGGGCACGCAAGAGATCGCCTTGGGCAAGACCAGCCAGCGGCTCCTGAGCCAAGTGGCGCTCCGCCAGCGCCTCGCCGTCGCAGCACGGCGGTCCTACCTGTTCGCGCTCGCCCTCGCCGCCCTCTATGCCGTCTTGCTCCTCGTGTCGCGCCTCCTCGGCCTCATCCCCAACTGGTTCGAGCCGCTCACGCTGGCGGCCGTGCCCGGCGCCGCGCTCGTGCTGGCCATTGCTCTGGACCGCCGGCCGACGGCCGCCGACGCCGCCCGGCGGGTGGACGCGGCGGCCGGCACCCACGACCTGTTCCTCACCAGTTCGCTCCTCGCGCAGGCCCCCGGCGAGTTCAAGCCCATCGTCCTGGCCCAGGCCGAGGAGCGCGCGGGCAAGCTGGCGCCCAAGCGCATCGTGCCCTTCCGTTGGGAGGACAAGGCGGCGCACGTGGCCGCCGCGCTGCTCGTGCTCTTCCTCGGCGCGCGGTTCCTGCCCCAGCTCGACCCCTTCGGCCGCGAGAAGCAGCGCCAGGACGACGCCCAGCGCCGCCGCCACCTCGCCGAGACCCGGAAGGCCACCGAGGCCCGCCTCGCGCTCCTCCAGAAGGCCAACCCCGAGGCCAAGACCTCCGAAGAGGCCCGCCGGGCCATCGAGGAGCTGAAGCAGACCTTCAACGCGATGAAGCCCAGGGACAAACAGGGGAACCTCAAGCGCCTCGCCGAGGCCCAGAGAGACCTCGGCCAGCTCTGGCGCAAGCGGAGCGAGGACCGCCTGAAGGACGCCTTCGACCGCGGGATGGACGCCCAGCGCCTCGGCGCCGGCCAGGGCCAGAAGGCCGAGGAGTGGAAGCGCCGCCTCCAGCGCGGCGACGCCTCCGCGCTCAAGAAAGAAGCCCAGGAGATGCTCGACAAGGCCCGCCGCCTCGAGCAGCTCAGCGACTCCGCCGAGAAGCGCAAGGCGGCCGAGGAGCTGCGCCAGCAGCTCAAGAGCCTCTCCGAGTTCCTCGCCAACAACGCCTCGTCCAAGAGCCTCCAGGAGGCCGTCAACCGCGCGCTCGAGCAACTGACAACGGCCGAGAACCAGGGCCTCTCGAAGGAGGCGATGAAAGCCGTCCAGGAATCCCTCAAGCTCGCGGGCATGGAGATGGACGGCCTCGCGCAGGCAATCCGCGACCTCCAGGCCCTCGAGAAGGGCCTCTCCGCCGCCCAGCTCGCCAAGATGCTCAACGCCCTGAAGGGCCTCGACGGCGCCGGCACCGATGGCCTCAAGGACATCGAGGACTACGAGGAGTTCTACAAGAAGCTCATGGCCCAGGCCGGCGGCTGCTCCGCACACGGGCCTGGGTGAAAGGGTGACGGCGCCGGGTGACCCGGCGCTGGAGCCGGGATGGTCGGTCCCGGGATTGGCGAAGGCGGCAAGGCACCCGAGAAGCCCGACGAGAAGTCGCACTTCAAGACCGAGCGCTCCCGCTCCGCGCACACCGCGGGCAAGATCCTCCTCCAGTGGAAGGTCAAGGAGATGAGCGACCCCGGCTCCGTCAAGGAAAACTACCAGGCCCAGATCGAGGCCATCCAGCGCGGCGTCAGCGAGGCCATCCTTCAGGAGCAGGTGCCCCCTGGCTATCACGACACCATCAAGCGATACTTCGACTCCCTGAAGGAAACCCGTGATGAGCCAGCCCCGCCCAAGAAGCCATAGCTCCCCGTCCCTGTCGTCCTCGTCCTCGAACCATTGCGGGAGGGCGCGGCTCCCTGTCCTGTTGTTGCCCTTGGCGGTTCTCGCCGCCCTCCTCGCGGCCTATCTGCTCTTCTGGAAGCGCGGCGACGACCCGCTCGTCGTCTACTGCGCCCACGACTCCGTCTACTCCGAGAGAATCCTCCGCCAGTTCGCGGCTGAGACCGGCATCCCCGTCCAGCCCGTCTTCGACACCGAGGCGACGAAGAGCCTGGGCCTCGTCGAGCGCCTCATCCGCGAGAAGGACGCCCCTCGCTGCGACGTGTTCTGGAACAACGAACTCCTCGGCACCCTCGACCTCAAGGAGCGCGGCATCACGCTCCCCTACAAGGGCAGCGGCTACGCCCGCATCCCCGACAAGTTCAAGGACCCCGACGGCCACTGGACCGGCTTCGCCGCCCGCTTCCGCGTGTGGATCGTGAACACGAGGAAGCTGGCGGCGACGGAGGAGGCAATCGCCAAAGCCCTTCAAGGCGACCTCTCGCGCGTCGCCATCGCCAAGCCCATCTATGGCACCACGCTGACGCACTACACGGTCCTCTGGCACTACTGGGGCGGCGACAAGCTCAAGGCCTGGCACAAAGAGTGGCGACAGCGCGGCGTTGTCGATGCCCGCGGCAACGCCCACGTGAAGGACCTCGTGGCCGACGGCGTGTGCGACCTGGGCCTCACGGACACCGACGACTACTTCGTCGCCTACGACGCCCACAAGCTGGTGGCGATGGTGCCCTTCAGGCTCGACAACGGCGCCACCATCTGCATCCCGAACACCGTCTGCATCATCAGGGGCACCCGCCACCTGGCACAGGCTCAGAGGTTGGTGGACTACCTCCTCTCGGAGAAGTGCCAGGTGAAGCTTGCCCGTTCCACCTCGCGCCAGGTGCCGTTGGTCATCTCAACTGCAACGCAGGGGCCGGCGGGCCTCACAGTGGGCATGCGTTGGGTCGGGATGGACGGCGCGAACTGGCCCGCCATGAGTTCCTGGGTTGACTCCGGATATCCCCTGGCGACCCTCGGCCCCGCCCGCGCCGAGTGCCTGGCGTGGCTGAAGTCGGAATACGCCAAATGACCCTCGGGCAGGACTACGCCTGTGCTCTGGCTCGAGCCTTCGGCATCGCGGCCGGGGCGGTGCTGATGGGGGTGGCGGTGCGCGCGGCGATTGCCTCGTGCCCGCGGCGGCTGGCACGGCTCCTGTGGCTCGTGCACATCGTCCCCTTCCTCACGCCCGTGCTGCTCGTGGGCTACGCGTGGTCGCGGTACGCTTCCTCGCTCATCCACTACCCGGCGTGGAACCAGGCGCTCTACACGCTCCTCGTGTGGCTGAGGCTCACGCCCGTGGCGACACTGATCCTCCACTTTGCGCCCTCGGCGATGTCGCCCGAGGCCACTTGGTGCCACAAGCTGCTAGGGAAGAGGATGGGTGGATGTGTGGATGGGTGGATGAATGTCGGAGAACGGCAATCATCCAACCATCCATTCCTCCAGTCATCCCCGCTCCTCTTTTGGCTCCACAGCTCGGGCAGGGCATTCGCCGTGGCCTTCGTGGTCGTGTTCCTCCTCGCCTTCGGCGAGTTCGAGATGGCCTCGCTCCTATGCATTCCATCCTGGACGGTGACGCTCTTCGACGCGCAGGCGGGAGGGCTGGCGCTGGGCGAATCGCTGCGGATGGCGGCGCCGGGGCTGCTCATCGGCGTGGCGCTCCTGGGGCTGGGGCTGTGGCTGCTGTTCACTGCCCCGACGCGGGGCATTCGCCCCGCCCCCGCGCGTTCGGCGATGGGGAGAGCGGCTCGGTCGCTCGTCGGCCTCTACCTGCTTGCGGCCTTGGCCGTGGCGACGCTGCTGCCCGCCTGGCTCGTGTTGGAGGGCGCCGCGAGGGGCCTCGGCCTCCTGCCCGAGACCCTTGCCCTGGCGAAGGAGGTGATGGCGAGCGTCGTCTTCGGCCTCGCCGCGGCGGCGTGTGCCTATTGGTTATCGGTTATCGGTTGTCGGTTGTCGGGGTGCAGATGTGCAATAGCGGCTGCCCTGTGCATCCCGGGGCTTCTCGGCGCCTTGGTGCTGGCATTGCTCATCCTCGCGCTCTTTCAGCTTCCGGGGCTGCGGGCGGCCTATGATACGCCGATCCCGCTCGTGGTCGCCCTGACGCTTCTCCTGCTTCCCTTCGCACTCGTGCTGCGGATGCTGGTGAGCGCCCTGCGGCCGGGCGAGGCGTCGCACGCGGCACGCCTCCTGACGGCCTCCTCGGAATCCAAGCTCGCGCGAGGCGGCCGGCGAGTGCTTTGGCACCTGGAGGGGCAGGGGAAGCTGGCCGTGGCGTTTCTGCTCTTCTGTTGGGGCTACTTCGACCTCACGGCCTCGGCCATCCTCGCCCCATCGCAGATGGCGCCCGTCATCTACCGGCTCTACAACTTCATGCACTACGGCCAGACGGCGGCGCTCTCGACCATGGTGCTCGTCTGCTTCGCCGTTCCCTTCCTTCTCTGCGGCCTCTTTTTCGCGTCCTTTCGCGTGCTTCGCGGGTGACGTCTTATGTCCTCTCCTCTCTGGAAGCTCGACAATGCCTCCCTCGCCGGCTCGGGCATGCCGCGGCTCGATGGCGTCTCGCTCGAGATCCAGCCTGGCGTCACCGCGGTCCTCGGCTGTTCGGGCGCGGGCAAGACCTCGCTCCTCAACCTCCTCGTCGGCTACGAACGCCCCGATGAAGGCAACGTGGTCTCTCAGGTGCCGCGCAACCACGCCTTACCCGTCTATTGGGTTCCCCAGGGCGGCGGCCTCTGGCCGCATCTGACCGCCGAGGAGCACCTGCGGCTGGTCATGAGCCCCAAGGCCGAGCGGGGCGGGGCGCTCTCGATGCTCGACTCCCTCGATCTTGTGGAGAAGGCCACCTCGCGCCCCGACGAACTGTCGGCGGGCGAGCGGGCGCGGCTGAGCGTCGCCCGCGCCCTGATGGCCGACGCCGCAGTGCTCGTGATGGACGAGCCGTTCGCCAACGTGGACCTCGCGCGCATCGGCCGCTACTGGGCGGTCGTGCGGCGGCGCATCGCGGAGACGGGCGCGTCGCTCGTCTTCGCCACCCACGCGCCCGAGGCCGTGCTGGCCGAGGCCGAGCGGGTCGTGTGCCTGAGCGAGGGCCGCCTGCTCTACGAGGGCACCGTGGCCGACCTCTATTGGCGTCCCCGCACCCGCGAGGAGGCCGACTGCCTGGGCGAGAGCAACTGGCTCAGCCCCGACGAGGCAAGGCTCTGGCTGGGACGCGAGGAAGATGCCCCCCGCTGTTTCCGGCCCGAACAGGTCGAGGTGGCGCCGGCGGATGCAAGCTCCATCGTGGTGCAATCGAGCCGCTTCAAAGGCTCGGTTGCCGAGGTCGAGGTGCTGCACGAAGGCGTGGGCAAGCGCCGCCGCTTCGTCCACCGCCCCGTCGCCGACGGGCTGAAGGCGGGGATGCGGGTCGTGTTGCGGGTGTTGGTGGGCGAGGATGGGCGTTGTCAATGACCAGACTTGGCAGCTACAAGACCGGTGTCGCGCCCGCTAGCCCACGAAGTGGGCGAGCCAGCCGTAGCCCAGGGCGACCAAAGGGAGCCCTGGGACACGGCGCCCCCGTGTCGGAGCCCCTGAAAGGGGCGATTCTCGCGGCCATGAAGCGCCCCCTTCGGGGGCTTGGGTTGGGGGGGACGCTCTTTCCCAGGGCTCCCCTCGGTCGCCCTGGGCTACGGCCCGGTCGCCCCCGTTCGGGGGCTGCATCCGCGTGGTCAGCCTTGCCGAAGTCCGTGGTGTGCCTGATGTTCCTTCTGCTCGCCGGCTGCGGGGGATCGGATGACCCGGAGCTGAGGTTCAGCGAGGTCCGCTCGTGGATGCTGCCGCCCGACGGCGCCTCGCTCCCCGCCCCGCGCGCCCTGGCCATCGGGCATAAGGACGAGTTGCTGGCCGTGGACACCGCGGGCCGCATCCTGGTCTACGACGCGAACGCGGAACTGCTCCACCGGTGGCGCATGCCCGACACCACGGCGGGCCGGCCCGAGGGCATCTGCGTCCTCCAGGACGGCCGCATCGCCGTGGCCGACACGCATTACCACCGCGTCGTCTTCTTCGACCAGCAGGGCAAGCTCCTCAGCACCCTTGGCTCCGAGGGCAAGGCACCCGGCCAGTTCATCTACCCTGTCGCCCTGGCGCAGGACGACAAGGGCAACCTGTTCGTCGCCGAGTATGGAGGGAATGACCGGGTGCAGAAGTTCAACTCGGAGGGCAAGTTCCTCCGGTCCTTCGGGAGCTTCGGCACGGGACCCGAGCAGTTCCAGCGCCCCTCGGGCATTGCCTGTGCTCGTGGCACGACCGGCAACGGTTTCTACGTAGCCGACGCCTTCAACAATCGCTTGCTGTTCTTCTGGGATCCCCACGGGCCTGGTGTCGATGTTTCCGGCGTGCCTCTTGCAAGGTCAGCGCTAAGGTTCCCGTACGGGATTGCCTTGCTTGACCAGGGAACGAAGAGGCACGCCTACATCATCGAGTACGGTGCCGGGCGGTTGACGAGGGCTTTGGTCGCGGGGTGGCAGCACGGGGGAGATACGAGGCCCTATCGCTTTGGCTCATCGGGGCGGGGGGAGGGGCAGTTTCTCACGCCGTGGGGCGTGGCGGTGGACTCCAAGGGACGGGTGTTCGTGGCCGACACGGGGAATCGGCGGATTGTGAGGCTGACGCCATGAAGAGAGGTGTTCGGTGTTCGGTGTTGGGGGTTGGGGGTTCGGAAATCGGCAATCGGGAATCGGCGACTGGGACAGGAGGCGGCTCATTCTGAAGCGGGTGCTCGCCAATCTGCTGCCTCCCTCGCGAAGGCCGGTGACGTGGCTCGCCGCGCTGCCGCTCGCCGTGTTCCTGGTGGCGTTCCTCGGCGGGAGCCTGTGGCTCGACGCGACGAACCGGGTGGTGTTCACCACGCCCTGGGCGTTCGCGCTCACGCTGGCCGCGCCGTGGGTGTGGTGGCTCCACGTGGCGGGCTACAGCGGCCTGCGAGGCGCCCGAGCGCTCGTGGCGCTCGGCGTCCGTTTCGTGGTGCTGGGCGTCTTCATCATGGTGCTGGCCGACCCGAGGGCGGTGCGGACGAGCAACGTGCTCTCCGTGCTCTACGCCCTCGACGTGTCGGACTCGATGGGCGACAAGGCGTCGAAGGGGGCGATGGAGTTCATCCTCCGCACCGCGGGCGAGAAGCCGGAGAAGGACGAGGCGGGGCTGCTCGTCTTCGGGCGGCAGGCGGTGGTCGAGCTGCCGCCGCGCGTGACCTTCCCCTTCGAGGCCATCAACTCGCGCGTGGCCCGCGACGGCACGAACATCGAGAAGGCGCTCGCCCTCGCCGCGGCGATGCTGCCCGACACGAAGCAGGGGCGAGTCGTCCTCGTCACCGACGGCGCGGCGACCGAGGGCAACCTGGCCCGCGTGCTCGACGACCTCGCCGCCCGCCAGGTGCCGGTGGACGTGTTGCCCGTCGAGTACGACCACGCGCGCGAGGTGTGGCTGGAGAAGCTGGAGGTGCCCCGCACGGTGAAGCTGGGCGAGACGTATGAGGCCGCCGTGATCCTCTCGTCGCTCGCCCCCGGCTCGGGCACGCTCGTGCTCAACGAGAACGGCCAGAAGATCGCCGAGCAGAAGGTGAGCTTCGAGGCGGGCAAGAACCGCTACGTCCTCAAGCTCACGCTGCGCGAGCCCGGCCTCTACGAGTACGTGGCGACCATCGAGGTGCCGCCCGGCGAGGACGGCTGGCAGAAGAACAACCTGGCGGTCAACCACATCTACCTGAAAGGGAAGGGGAAGGTGCTGCTGGTGAGCGACCCCGACGAGGGGCAGCGCGACGTGGCCCCGCTCGCCGCCGCGCTCCGCCGCGGCCAACGCGAGGTCGAGCTGGTGAGCGGCCTCGAGTTCCCGCGCGACGTGCTGGCCCTCCTGCCCTACGATTGCATCGGCTTCGTCAACGTGCCCGCCGACGCGTTCGACGCGATGCAGCTTCATGCCCTCCACGACGCGGTGTACCACCAGGGGACGGGGTTTCTGATGGTGGGCGGGAAGAACAGCTTCGGCCCGGGCGGCTACCACCGCACGCCGGTCGAGCAGGCGCTGCCGGTGGCGATGGAGCCGAGCCAGAAGAAGGTGCTGCCCAAGGGCGCCCTGGTCATCATCCTCCACACCTGCGAGTTCCCCGAGGGCAACACCTGGGCGAAGCGCATCACCAAGGAAGCCATCCGCGTGCTGAGCGCGAAGGACGACGTGGGCGTGCTGCTCTTCGACACGGGCGCGCGCTGGCTCTTCCCGCTCACGCCGGCGGGCGAGTACGAGAAGCTGGTGCTGCTCATCAACCGGGCCGAGCCGGGCGACATGCCCACGTTCGCCGGCACGATGCAGATGAGCCTCACCGCCCTGACGGCGAGCGACGCGAGCCAGAAGCACATGATCATCATCTCGGACGGCGATCCCTCGCCGCCGCCGCCCCCGGTGCTCAGGGGACTCCAGGCGAACCAGATCAGCGTGTCCACCATCGCCATCTACCCGCACGAGGGGATCGGGGGCACGGACGTGTTGCGGATGATCGCCACCGCCACGGGCGGGCGCTTCTACCACCCGCAGGACCCCCGCCTGCTGCCCTCGATCTTCATCAAGGAGGCGAAGACCCTCAAGCGGAGCATGATTGACAACAAGACGTTCGTGCCGCAGGTGGACTTCCCGTCGCCGATCCTCAAGGGGCTGGGCGCCTTCCCGCCGCTCCACGGGCTGGTGCTGACGTCGCTCAAGCCCAGGGCGAACCTGGCGCTCCGCGTGCCCTCGGAGGAGGACGTTGACCCCGTGCTCGCCGTGTGGCGCTACGGCGTGGGCAAGGCCGCGGCGTTCACCTCCGACCTCACGACCAACTGGGGGGCCGACTGGGTGAAGTCGCCGCTCTACGAGCCGTTCGTGAACCAGCTCATCACCGACATCGTGCGAGCGACCGAGGAGGGGCGGCTGCGGCTCCAGACCTATGCCGAGGGGAGCACGGGCGTGATCGTCGTCGAGGACTACCACCCCGAGGCATCGTTCCTCGAGGTCGCGGCACAGGTCAGCGGGCCGCACGACAAGTCGGTCTCCGCCCCGCTGCGCCAGGTGGGGCCGCGGCGCTACCAGGGCGAGTTCCCCGTCTGGGGCAACGGCCACTACCACATCATGGTCTCCGGCGTGGGCACGGGCCGGAACGAGCGGGCGCTCGGCCGCTTCGTCGTGCCCTATTCCCCTGAATACCTGCGGTTCCGCTCCAATCCCATCGCCCTCGAGCAGATCGCCCGGCGCACGGGCGGCAGGATGCTCGCCGGCGCCGAGCCGGGCAAGGAGCTGTTCGTGAAGCAGAGGAAGCCGAGGGCCAGCTCGGAATCGGTCGTGGACTGGTTCCTGCTGGCCCTGGCGTGCCTGATCCCACTGGACGTTGCGGTGCGGCGCGTGCAGCTCGACTGGCTGGTGATTGGCGGGTGGCTCGGGCTGGGGCGCCGGAAGCGCGCCTCGGGCGCGACCCTTGGCGCCCTGCTGAGGCGCAAGGAGGCGATCCGGCTTCCCGCTGGCCGCCGCGAGAGGCCGTTGCCCGCGGCGCCCCCGGCGGAGCCCAGGCCCGTCGTGGCTCGACCGGCCGCTCCGCCGACGCCGGCGCCGAAGCCGGCAGCGGAGCCGTCGAAGGACGCCGGGCCTCCGCCCGCGAGCACCACCGGGCGACTGCTCGCGGCGAAGAAGAAATGGAAGAAGGAGTAAGGCGTGAGTGCGAGGGTCGCTGAGAAGGGGGATGACTGGATGATTGGATGGGTGGATGAATGTCAAACCCCGACGTTCGTCCGTCACTCCTGCCATTCGTTCCCTCGTTCTTCGCTTCCCTCATTCATCCATTCATCCAGCCATCCATTCATCCCCTCTGAAGTGAGGAGACAGTCATGCCCGATGAAGCTGCTCTAGTTGCCGAGGCCAACCAGTTCCGCGAGGACTTCGCGCTCATCCGCAGCGAGGTCGGCAAGATCATCGTCGGACAGGAGCGGGTCGTCGCCGGCACGCTCACGGCCATCCTGTGCGGCGGAAACGTGCTGCTCGAGGGCGTGCCCGGCCTGGGCAAGACCGAGTTGGTGAAGACCCTCGGCCGTGCCCTCGACCTCCAGTTCCGCCGCATCCAGTTCACCCCCGACCTGATGCCCGCCGACATCGTGGGCACGACGGTGATGACGGCCGACCCCGACGGTCGCTACCGCTTCGAGTTCCGCAAGGGGCCGGTCTTCACCCAGCTTCTCCTCGCCGACGAGATCAACCGCGCCACGCCCAAGACCCAGTCGGCCCTGCTCGAGACGATGCAGGAGGGCTCGGTGACCACGGGCGGCACGACGTATCACCTCGTGCAGCCCTTCTTCGTGCTCGCCACGCAGAACCCCATCGAGCAGGAGGGCACCTACCCGCTCCCCGAGGCCCAGCTCGACCGCTTCATGTTCAAGGTCAACGTGCCCTTCCTCGGCCGCGCCGAGCTGAACGAGGTGATGAGCCGCACGATCCTCAAGCAGCACGTCGAGGTGCGGAAGGTGATGGACGGCGCCCGCATCCTGCGCCTGCGCGACATCCTGGAGAAGGTGGTCGTGGCCGAGCCGATCCGCGACTATGCCTGCCGCATCGTCCTCGCCACCCACGCCGATTCCGAGTTCGCCTCCGAGAGCGTCCGCAAGTACGTTCGTTGGGGTGCCAGCCCGCGGGCGAGCCAGGCCCTGCTCCGCGGGGCACGCGTCCGCGCCCTCGCCGAGGGCCGCGCCCACATCGCCTTCGCCGACATCCGGCACTTCAGCGAAGAGGTCCTTCAGCACCGCGTGCTCCTCAACTACGACGGCCAGGCCGAGAACATCAAGGTGCCGGAGCTGGTGAGGGAGATCGTCAGCGCCGTGCCGGAGCAGGCGCAGTGAGGGCCAGAAGGGGGATGAATGGATGATTGGATGACTGGATGAATGGCAGAACGGGCAAGTCCTTCTGTCCTTCATCCATCCATTCATCCACCCATCCATTCATCCTCTGACGAGAGCAGGGAAGACATGGAAGCAACGGCCGCCAAAGCTCAGGTCACGTCGCTGTTCGCCAACAGCGTCCTCAGCCGCCTGGAGCGGATGCGCCTCGTCTTCGCCCGCCGCGCCACCAACCGCGCGCACGGCGAGCACCTGTTCGGCCGCGGCGGCTCGAGCACCGAGTTCTCCGACTTCCGCGACTACGTGCCCGGCGACGACGTGCGGTTCGTGGACTGGAATGCCTTCGCCCGCCTGAACCGCCCGTACATCAAGCTCTTCGAGCTGGAGCAGGAGATGCACGTGGCACTCCTGGTGGATGCCTCGGGCTCGATGCTGTTCGAGGACAAGCTGCTCCGCGCGAAGCAGCTCGCAGCCGCCTTCGGCGTGATGGGCCTGCTGGGTGTCGAGCGGGTGAGCGTGAGCGCCTTCAGCGAGAAGGGCATGGAGCGCCTGCCCCCGTGCACGGGCCGCGCCAGCCTGCTCAAGCTCTTCACGTTCCTCGAGCGGCTCGAGGGCGGCGGCGAAGCGCCCCTCGAACGCGGCATCGAGGAGTTCCTCAAGCGCCACGTCGGCAAGGGCGTCGCCATCATCCTCTCCGACTTCCTCACCTTCGGCGACGTCCGCCGCGGCTGCAACCTGCTCTTCAGCGCGGGGCTGGACGTCCAGGGCATCCAGGTCCTCGGCCCCAGCGAGATCGAGCCCGAGCTGACCAGCGATTCGAGGCTGGTGGACTGCGAGTCGCAGACGACGCTGGACATCACGGGGGCGGCCGACATCCTGGCCATCTACCAGGAGCACCGCGAGGCATACGCCCGCGAGCTGGCCGCGCTCTGCCGCCAGCGCCAGGGCCGCTTCGCCGCCATCGGCGCCGCCGACCCGCTGGACGACGTGCTCTTCGACCTGCTGCGCAGGAAGGGGTGGCTAGAATGAGTCGCTGGCAGTTGCCGCGTCGGCCCAAGACTCGCGCCCTTTTCCCCCCTCTCTGGGCGCGTGTCCTGGAAACCAGACTCGCCGTGCGTAGCCTAGCCATAACGCTCGTAATGCCAATGTCTTACGCTCTAGGCTCCGACCAGCTCGCGCCGGCTCGGTCCAAGACTCGCGCCCCTGGGGGGGCGCGAGTCTTGGGAGGGGGGGTAGAATGACCAGCCTCGGCTTCCACGCCCTCAGTTCCGCCGTGCTCTTCGGCCTCATCGTGCCGCTGGTGCTGTTCTACTTCCTCAAGCTCAAGCGGCCGCGGCTCGAGGTGCCCTCGCTCTACCTCTGGCGGCAGGTCGTGAACGACAGCCGGGTGAACTCGCCCTTCCAGCGCTTCAAGCGGAACCTGCTCCTGCTGCTCCAACTCCTTATCCTCATTGCACTTGTGCTCGCCGCGATGCAGCCCTACTGGCGCGGGCGCGAGAGCCGCATGCAGCGGCTGCCCGTGCTCGTGGACTGCTCGGCCTCGATGGCCGCGCTCGACAAGGCCGGCGGAACGTCCCGCCTCGACGAGGCGAAGGCCCGCGTCCGCAAGCTCATTGACGAGATGCTGCCCGACCAGGAGCTGTGCCTCGTCGCCTTCTCCCGCACGGCCCGCCGCTGCACGAGCTTCACGAACGACAAGCGGCTCCTCCGCGCCGCCCTCGACGCGGTGCAGGTCGAGGACGTGTCGAGCGACGTCGAGGCCCCGCTCCGCCTCGCCCAGGCGCTGGGCCGCTCGGCCAGCTTCGACGAGGTGCTGCTCCTCACCGACGGCAATCTCCCCGCCCGCGCCGACTTCGAGCTGTCGTTCAAGATTGACTACCAGCGCCTGCCCGCTGCCGGGCCGAACATCGGCCTCACCGCCTTCAACGCCACCCGCTCCAGCGGCGGCGACTGGCTGGTCTTCGTCGGCATCGAGGGCTCGCCCGATGCCGATCTCGCCGCGACGCTTGAACTTACGGTGCAGGATGTGGGCGGGGCCTCTGCGCCCCGCGTCCTTGGCTCCGAACGCATTATCGTCACCAAGGGCCGGGCCGAGCGCGTCACCTTCAGGGTCTCGGGCGACAAGGCGGTGAGCCTGACGGCGAAGCTCGCGCCCGACGGCTTCGACTCTCTGGCCTCGGACAACGTGGCGTATCTCGACCTGCCGCGCTCGCGGCCCCTGTGGGTCTACGCCGCGCCCTCGCTCGCCTCCTGGCGCCACGCGCTGGCCGCCATGCCCACCGTGCGGTTGTTCCCCGAGGAAGGGACGACGGCCAGCGAGACCAGCTACGACCTCGTCATCACCGACCGCGAGGACGACCTGGCCCTCGGGGCGCGGACGCTACTGACCGTCGGCCTCGTGCCCGCGGAACTCAGCGCCCTCGTCGCCATTGACCAACAGGGGACGCAGGTGGTGGACTGGCGGCGGAACGCCACGCTCCTCCAGCACGTCGAGCTCTCCGACCTCATTCTCCTCGACCGCCCGGTGTCGAAGGAGGGCGTCCGCGCCCTCGACTACGAGGCCCTCGGCTACGAAATCCTCGCGGACGGCCAGCGCGGCCCGCTCATCCTCGAAAAGCGGCGGGGGCAGGACGTCCTCGGCCACCTGCTCTTCCACAGCGACCGCTCGACGCTGCCCTACCGCATCGGCTTCCCGATCCTCGTGTCGAACCTCGTTCAGGCCGCGATGGACCAGGCGGGCCTCGCCAAGGCCCAGGGCGCCCGCACGGGCGTCCTGCCCCCCATTGCGCTCAAGCCCGAACGCGGCTATGTTGTCGAGGGGCCGGACGGCGACACGCGGGAAGAGAAGAGCGACAAGCAGGGCCTCCTCGGCGGCATCCCCGCGCCCAGGGTCGGGTCGTATCGCGTCGCCGAGGGCGGCACGGAGGCCGCCCGCATCGGCGCCAGCCTCCTCTCGCCCACGGAGACCCAGCTTGCGGGCGTCGAGGCCATCGAGTTCAACGAGAAGCTCACCGTCGCCGCCTCGGCCGAGCCGCGCCGCGCCGACAAGCCGTTCTGGTGGACCCTCGCCCTCGTGGCCTTCGGCGTGCTGCTCGGCGAGTGGTGGCTCTTCCAGCGTCGCCCGGGAGGCTTCGCACGATGAGGCCAAGGGGCAGAGCGCAAAGTGCAAAGTGCAAAATGCAGAACGCAAAATGGAAAGCTGAGAGCGGGGATGGCCTGAGCCGAATGGCGAGTGACAGGAGACGCCGTGCCAGCTCTCTTGTCACGCGTCACGCGTCACGCATCCTTTCCCCCTCTGCCTTTTGCCTTTTGCCTTTTGCACTTTGCCTTTTGCATTCTCTCTCCGCCTTCGCTGGCGAGCCCCCCCTCCGCCTCGACCTCTCCTTCCGCGCCGTGCGCACCGGCGCCCCCATCCTGGTCCAGGCCAAGCTTACGGTCGGCGGGAACCGGCTCCTGGAGGGACGCCTCGAGCTGGTCGTGATGTCGGCCGGCCGCGTCGTCGCCACCTGCCGCACGCACGAGATGGCGCTCAGCTCGGGCGAGAAGGTGTTCGACGTGCTCCTGCCCGTCTGCTGGTCGGGGCTGCGGGACAACGAGCTGGAGGTGTACCCGCGCTTCCTCACGGAGCGGGGCGCGGTCAAGCTCCCGCGCCTCTTGCGGTCTCTGCCCGAGACGTGGGAGCGGTCGTGCGTCGTCGCCGTGTGCGGCCCGCGCGAGCGCCTGGGCGACGGCGGCGACCAGATGGCCGGGCACCTGGGCCTCGAACAGTTCCGCCCGAAGCTGCCCGAGGGCAGCCGCAAGGCGCTCATGACCAGCCCCGTAGCCATGACGCCCGACGACCTGCCCTCCCAGCCCCTCGCGTACTGCGCCTTCGACCTGCTGCTCCTGGCCGACAGGAGCTTCGCGTCGCTCCGCCAGGCGCAGCTCGACGCCGTCGCCCGCTGGGTGCGGGCGGGCGGCAGCGTGTGCGTGGTGGCGTCGGGCGTCGTCGGGTCCGGCCACGTGCAGTGCCTCAACGAGCTGGCGGACCGGGATACGCCGCTCTTCCGGCTCGATGCGGGCGGGCGCCTCCAGGCCACTGAGCCGCCGCACGTGCGGGGCGGCTGCGACGCCTACCTCCTCCGCCCCTGCCTCGGCCGCGCCGTGGTCATCACGGCGCAACCCCCGCGCGGCCACGACTACAAGCTCTGCCCCCAGTGGCGCCGCATCCTCGCCTTCCTGTGGAAGGTGCGCGCGCAGCAGCTCCCAGGCGTGCTCAAGGACGGCAGGTGGCGCAGCGACCAGGAGGCCGATGCTGCGCCGGGCGAGCGCGCGCCCTCCTGGGAGGGGGAGAATGTCCCCGCCGGCTACCGCGACGCCGACCTCGAGATGCGGCTCGGGCCGCAGCCCTTTGGCTACCTGCCCGAGATCGTCCGAGGACTGATGCCCACCGACGTGCAGCGCGTCTCCTTCGCCGCCATTGTCCTGGTGCTTCTGCTGTTCATCCTACTGATCGGGCCGGTGGACTACTTTCTCCTCGGGCTCCTGCGCATCCGCAAGTTCACCTGGCTTTTCCTGCCCATCGTTGCGGGGCTGTTCACCTACTTCATGGTCCGGCTGTCCGAATACTACATGGGCATGCGGGACCGCCGCCGCGCCGTGGTGTTCGTGGACGTGGATCGCAAGGGGCGCCCCGTTCGCCAGACCCGCTTCGAGCTGCTTTTCCCTGGCCGGGAGCGCCTGGTCTCGGTCGCCCTGAAGAGCGCGGTGCTCCATTGCGTGGACTGTGCCACGCTGACGCAGCGAGACGAGGACTATCCCTACCGCATCGCCCAGTCGCGTCGCCAATTGGACTTTGTCGAGGGGGCCGAAGCGATGCCGCTGGCGTATGAGGGGAGCGTGCTGGGCCAGTGCACGGTGACGCACAAGGTGCGGCAGTGGTCGCCCGTGCTCTACCGCAGCTTCTCGCTCGAGCCGCCCGAGCACGTGGCCGACATCCAGTGGGACGCGGTGAGCGACCGCGACCTCCTGTCGGCGACCGACCCTCACGAGGTGGGTGCGAAGCTCTTCCGCGGCCGCAGGGAGGCCGCCGACGTGTTCTTGCTGCGCCTTGGGCGTTGCGACGCGCTCGCCCGCAAGTCGGGGGGCCGCCTGCTGCTCGGCCCGCGACCGCCGAGGTTCTTCGCCGCCCATCCGCGGGTTGGGCTGTTCTCCATCGTGTCGCAAATCTCGCCCACGGGGGCCACGCACACCGAGGACCTGAGCGTCCACGACCCGACCGACGGGGCGGAGTGGCTCCTGATCGTCGTCGAGGAGGTCGGCGACGACCTCTACGTCTACCGCCGCCTCTACCGAGGAGAGCAATAGCGCCTTGTGCCCACACTCCGGGGCCTGAGAGGAGATGACACGGACCTGCACGGACCTACACGGACGGACACGGACGACCGCCTCCGCAAGGAGGATCTGGCCGTCCGTGCGTGTCCGTGTCTGTCCGTGTGCTGATGAGGAGGAACGCAGATGGAGTTCGTAGAAGTCAAGAACCTGTGGGTGCGCTACGGCAAGACGGTGGCCGTGCGCGACCTGTCGCTCGCGATCCCCAAGGGCGAGGTCTTCGGCTTCATCGGCCCCAACGGCGCGGGAAAGACCACCACCATCAAGGTCCTCGCCACCCTCCTGTCGCCCATGGAGGGCAGCGTGCACATCGCCGGCATCGACGCGCTCCGCTACCCCGAGCGGGTGCGGCCGCGCTTCGGCTACATGCCCGACTTCTTCGGGGTCTACGAGGACCTCACGGTGAACGAGTATCTGCACTTCTTCGCCGCGGCCTACCGCATGGACCGCTCGAAGCGGCGGGCCGTGGTGGACGACGTGCTGGCGCTCACCGACCTGGCGGGGAAGCGCGACACGATGGTGGACGCCTTGTCGCGCGGCATGAAGCAGCGATTGGGGCTGGCCCGCGTGCTCCTGCACGACCCCGAGCTGCTGCTGCTCGACGAGCCGGCGAGCGGCCTCGACCCCCGCGCCCGCATCGAAATCCGCGAGCTGCTCAAGGAGCTGCGGAACATGGGCAAGACGGTGCTCGTCTCCAGCCACATCCTCCACGAGCTGGGCCAGATGTGCACCCGCATCGGCATCATCGAGGCGGGGCGCATGGTCGCCGAAGGCTCCCTCCACGACATCTACCGCCAGCTCAGCCTCCACCGAGCCGTCCACGTCCAGCTCGCCAACCAGACCGACGAGCTGCTCGCCCGCATCAAGGCCGTGCCGGGCGTGGAGTCGGTCGAGCGGGACATTGATCGCATCTCGGTCCACATCCGCGAGGAGGAGCTGCCCTGCGAGGACCTGCTCGACCGGCTCGTGGGCCTCGGGGCGCGCATCCGCATGTTCCAGCCCGAGGCGATGGACATGGAGACCGCGTTCATGAAGCTCACCGAGGGCAAGGTGACATGAGCCTGTCGCTCCTGCACGCGCCGATCCTGAGCAAGGAGCTGATCGAGCAGGCCGCGCGCCCGCGCACCTACGTGCTGCGGGTGACGTATGCGGTTCTCCTGTTCGCCGCCTTTCTGACGGCGGTGCACGGGGTCACCGTGCAGCTCGAGCTTGGGGACAGCGTGGTGGGCAGCGGGCGGCGGCTCTTCGCCCTGCTGGTGTGCGCGCAGTTCACGGGCATTCTGCTCTTCGTGCCCGCCCTGATGTCGGGCGCACTCACGGAGGAGAAGGAGGGGCGGACCCTCGAGCTGTTGCTCCTCACGCGGGTACGGCCGTGGCAGATCCTCTGCGAGAAGTTCGTCGGGCGGCTCGTGCCCGCGCTGACGTTCCTCGTCCTCTCGCTGCCGCTCCTGGCCGTCTGCTACGCGCTCGGGGGCATGAGCGCTGAGGACCTTCTCGTCGGGGCCGGCATGCTCTTCGAGACCTGTCTTCAGGTGGGCGCATTGGCGCTGATGTGCTCGGCGTTCTGCCGGACGAATCTCGGCGCCTTCCTGGCATCCTATGCCCTGGTCGTGTCCGGGTGGCTTCTCTGCCGGATACTGCCCGCGTCAATCATCCAGGTGGGCGTGCTGTGGGAGGTGGTTCTCCCCCTAAGCCTCGGGAGCGTGGACTTCGGCGGCGTGACGTTCCGGGCCAGCGTCCCCACGCTCCTCTCCATCGCCGCCTCACTCCTGCTCGCCCGCGTGTTCCTGGTTCGGCGTGCGCTGGCGGGGCCGACGCGGCCGCTGGCCGGCCTGTTCCGGCGGCTCGACGGGTTCCTCGAGCGGCACGGCCTGGCCCAGCCGCTGCGCCGCCGCTATCGCGGGCACGTGCGGCCCCGGGCGGACCTGCCGGACCGCCAGCCCATCGCCTGGCGCGAGGTGGCCAAGACGCCGCTCGTGAAGCCGGCGCACCTGGTGTACGGCCTCGCACTCGTCGAGCTGTTCGTGCTCTTCTCCCTGGGCGTCGCGGACGCATCGCGGAATCCCGCGGAAGTGCTCGTCGTGCTCCTCGGCGTGCTGTGGGTGCTGGCGTCGGCCGCCGTGCTCGGGCTGAGCGTGAGCGCGATCTCGACCGAGCGCTCGTCCCAGACGCTCGAGGTCCTGCTGGCCACGCCGATTGCCGGCCGCGACATCGTGCGGCAGAAGCTGCGCGGCGTGCAGCGCATCATCCGCGGCCTGCTGCTGCCCTTCGGAACCGTGTTCCTCGTGCAGCTCTGGTGGGCGCGGACGGGCGGCCGCCTGTATCGGCTGGGGCCGGGCGTGCAGCAGTTGAGCTACGTGTTCCTCGCGTGCGGCTCGGTGGCGCTGTTCCTGTGGCTCTTCGCCTGGTTCTCGATGTGGGTGGGGCTGCGGACGCCCAGCCGGCCGCGGGCCGTGCTGACGAGCGTCGTGGGGTTGCTCGTGTGGAGCGGCGTGCCGGTGCTCGCGTTCGCGTTGGCCGTTTCAGGGACCTCATTCTACTACCTCAAAGGCTGGGAAGCCCTCTTGCTCCTCGTGAGCCCTGCCGGGTGCGTGTGGGCCGTCGAGGTGTACCCAGGGCTGTACTGGGACGTGAGCGAGGGGATGGGGCTGATGGTCGCAGCCCTCGTGCTTCACGCGGGGCTGCTGTTCCTGTTCAGGGCATTGTGCCTCCGTCGGGCCGACCGGTATCTGGGCCGCGCCCGGCCGCGGCGGCGGACCACGAGCGGCGGGTTCTTCTACGCCCCGCCCGAGCAGTAGGGGCCAAGCGCATGCGGTGGCTCAAGTGGCAAGCCCCCTTGCCGTTGCTGAGCAAGGACCTGGCGGAGCAGGCCGCGCGGCGGCGCACCTACATCGCGCGCGTGGCCTACGCGGCGCTCCTGTTCCTCATCTTCCTCGTGGCGTCGCACTCGGAGTTCGAGGTGACGGATGCCGGGAGCGCCGCGTCGAGCGGCCGCGGGCTGGGCATGTTCGACGCCCTCATCAAGCTCCAGTTCGCCGGCATCCTGCTCTTCCTCCCGGCCATGATGTCGGGCGCGCTCACGTACGAGAAGGAGCGCGGGTCGCTCGCCCTGCTGCTCCTGACCACGCTCAAGCCGCGCGCGATCCTGATGCAGAAGTACCTGGGCCGCCTGGTCCCGATGTTCAGCATTCTCCTTCTCGGCCTCCCGCTGCTCGCCATCTGCTACACGTTCGGCGGGCTCACGACCGACTACCTGGCGACGGGGGCCTACGTGCTCGTGCTCACGAGTCTCCAGGTGGGGGCGCTGGCGCTCCTGTGCTCGTCGTTCTGCTGCACGAGCCTCGGCGCGCTCCTGGCCTCCTACATCCTCGTCGCCACGCTCTACCTGGGGCTGCCCCTGCTGCTCACGTTCCTGGGCGCCGAGGGGCCGAACGTGTTTTTCCTCGTGCCCCTGTCGCTGTTCCCGGACCCGGGTGCGCGTTCGGTGTCTTTCGACTCGGCGTTGTTCCGCAGTTGGCTCATCGCGGCGTCGGTCGTGGCGTTCCTGGTCCTGGCCCAGGTGTTCCTGGTCGCGCGGGCGTTCCGGGAGCCGCGGAACCGATTGCTCGGCCTCTTCCGCTGGCTCGATCGCTTCTTCGAGCGGGTGAACGCGGCGATCGGGGGCCTGCGCGTGGGGCGGCACCGCGAGAGCCTGCCCGCGGACCACCCGATCGCCTGGCGCGAGGTGTCGCGGCGGTCGCTCGGCAGGCCGCTCTACCTGTTCCGCATCCTCGTGCTGCTGGAGGTGCCGACCCTGTTCATCGCGGCGTCGGTGATCGTGTTCGGCGAGTGGCGGCACGCGCACGGGCTGATCTCGCAACTGTTCTACGGCCTGGCGATCCTCGCGGCCATCGCCGTGTCGGTGACGAGCGCAAACGCCATCGCGGCGGAGCGGACGAGTCAGACGCTCGACGTGCTGCTCACGACGCCCATCGCGGGCCGCGACATCGTGCGGGAGAAGGTCCGGGGCGTCCGCCGCCTGCGTCGCGTGCTGCTCGTGCCCCTGGCCACGCTGCTCCTCGTCGAGCTTTGGCTGAGCCAGTTCTCGGGCGGGTCCTACTACTGGCGTCGCCAGCGCCCCGTGATTGCGGACCTGGGGCTCACGTTTGCCGCCGTGGCGCTCTTCCTCGTGCTGTTCTCGTGGGTGGCCGTGCGGATCGCGCTGAGGGTGCGGACGCGGTCCCGGGCGATCATGGCCACGCTGGCCACGCTCGTGGGGTGGAACGTGGTGCCGCCCCTGGCGTTCTTCCTCATCGCACAGGCGTCGGGCGTCTATCGCGCCGAGGAGCACCTCATGATCCTGCTCTACTTCAGCCCCGCCATCTGCGTGGTGGGCTGCGAGCAAGGGTTCCTCCTGCGGAGCTACCGCGGCGACTCGGACGGGACTATGCTGCTGGTGCTCCTGCTGTACTTGCTCCTGGCGGCGGTCTACCGCGGTCTGTGCCTGAGGGGGGCGGACCGCCATCTCGGGCGCGCCGTGGGCCGGGCGGACCGCCCGAGGCCCTTGAGCGCGGGCAGCGTTTGCGGTATCCTGACGCCCGAGGATGTGCCACCCTCAGAGTGGGAGTAGCGGGCATGGCTCGCATCGCCGCCGTCGCCTCCGTGCTGATTGCCGTGTCGGCGCGCGCCGCCACGCTCGGCGTGGGGACGGTGCGGTGGGGCTTCGACGGCAAGGTGGTCCCGGGCCGCATCAACGTCGTGTCGGTCGAGGTCGTCAACCCGTCGCCCGCGCCCTTCGACGGCCTGCTGCGGCTCTACAAGGACCGGGGGCTGGGCGACAGGGCGGGCGCCCCACTCGTCGAGCCCTGCTTTCTGTCGCCGGGGGCCACGAGGTGGGTGCAGTTCTACCCCTACGTGCGGAACGAGTACGACCGCTGGTTCCTGGACTCGGAGCCTGGGGCCGGGGAGCGCTGCGAGCTGGGCAAGCCGAAGCTCGGCCCGCCCGCGCGTGTGCTGCTTCACGACCCGGAGGACCCGCTCGGCACGGGCCGGGACATCCGCTTCCCCCTCTTCGCGGACCCGCTGTTCCCCCCGACCGTGGCGGCCACGGATGGCCTCGACAGCGTGCTGCTCGACCACGTGCCGCGCTGGGAGCCGGTGAAGAGCCAGGCGTTCCTCGACTGGGTGCGCCGCGGCGGCGAACTGCACCTCCTCCACGACCGCAGCGGCCGTTACCCCGTGTTCGGCGACGAGTTGGCCGTGCTGAACGCCTCGCAGGAGCGGCAGCACGTGGGGGCGGGGCTCGTGCTGCGCCACGCGCTGAGCCGCCGCGAGGTGTCGAACGAGGCCCTGGCCGCGAAGGGCTGCCCCCCCCGTCGCCTGATCACGGCGTCGGACTATTCGGGAATGAACGACCTGGAGGACCCGCTCCTCCGCGCGCTGAGCAGCCTCACACGCCCGAGGCACGCCTGGGGGCTGATCTACTTCACCGCGATCGCCTACATGGTGGTCCTGGGGCCGCTGAACTTCGTGTTCGGCCGCAAGCGGCGCAACTACCGCCTCACCCTCCTGTTCTTCCTCCTCAGTGTCGCCGCGGCCGCGGCGGCCATGTACGGCCTGGGTCGGCGCGGTCACGGCGAGGCCACCGCCATCCACTCGCTGGCCTGCGCCCGGCAGATTGACGCCGACACGTACGACGTGACGCAGTGGGTGAGCGCCTTTGTCACGCGCGGCGCGACCTACGACATCACCCACGACGCCCCGCACAACCTCTACTCGTGCTGCGAGGACCACGAGGCCATCCGCGGCGCCATCGCCAATGGCAAGGACGGCGTGTTCCGCGTGGACATCCCGCTCTACTCGCACCGCGGGTTCCTGCACCGGGCCAAGCTCAAGGGCCATCACGTCAAGCTGAGCGTCGTGCGCTGGCGCGGCAGCGACCGCCTCGAGGAGCTGGCGCTCGCCCCGGAGCCGGGCTTCCCCGACGACGTGCGCGAGATGTGGGCCGTGCACGGCGACTCGCAGTACCGCCTGACGCGGCAGGACGGAGAGCTTCGCGTGGTGCCCCATTCCGCGAGCGCGATCTCCCAGTCCTCTCCCGACGACATCCTGCCCGTGTGGCAGCGGAACTGGCGGCACGGGTGGAATGCCGAGGACACGGAGACGCCGCCCGAGGAGTTCCTCGGGCGCTTCTGGCGCGTCCTCATGGCCCGCGAGATGGGCGGCACAGGGAGCTTCCATCAAGAAATCAGCCGCCGGCCGCCCGACAAGGATCACGTGCGGGTGTTCCTCTTCGCCCGTGCGCCGCAGGGCTTCGAGATCAAGAGCGATCGCTTTGGGAAGCGGCTGGGATTCGTGCTCTACTGCATTGACCTCTTCAGGCCGGAGGACCGGAATGGCTGAGCCGAAGGCCGTGGCAGCAGCGGCGGCACCGGGCGCGGCGGCGCCGGCGCCGCCCGCGCTCGACGTGCGCCACCTCTCCTACGCCTACAAGAACCGCCGCGCCCTCAACGCCGCCACCTTCAGCGTGGCCGCGAGGGCCATCCACGGCTTCGTCGGCCCCAACGGCGCGGGCAAGACCACCACCCTCAAGATCCTCGCCACGCTGCTCAAGCCCCTCGAGGGCGCCGTGCGCGTCCTCGGCTTCGACATCGTGCGCGACTACAAGGCCGTGCGCCGCCGAATCGGCTTCATGCCCGAGACCATGAGCCTGTACCGCCAGATGACCGTGTTCGAGTGCCTCGACTTCTTCGCCGCGGCCTACGGCATGGCCCTCGCCGAGCGGGAGCAGACGATTCGCGACGTGCTGGCCCTCACCGACATGACGAGCCGCCAGGACGACCTGGTCCGCAGCCTCTCGAAGGGCATGCAGCAGCGGGTGAGCCTGGCCCGCTGCCTCGTGCACGACCCCGAGCTGCTGCTGCTCGACGAGCCGGCCGCCGGCCTCGACCCGCGCGCCCGCATCGAGCTCATGGAGGTCCTCCGCGAGCTGCGCCGCATGGGCAAGACCATCTTCATCAGCTCCCACATCCTCGCCGAGCTGGGCACCCTGTGCGACAGCGTGACCATCATTGACCGCGGCCGCATCAAGTACAGCGGCGCGATCGATGCCCTGCTGTCGGGGGAGGGCGACACCGTGACGTATCGCCTCGCCCTCGCCGCCGAGAGCCCGGCCGCCGCCGAAGCCCTCCAGAAGGCCGAGGGCGTCGTGGGCATCGCCAAGCTGGACGACGCGCCGGTCTATCAGGTCACCTTCCGCCGCGACCGGCTGAGCACGAACCAGGTGCTCGCCATCGCGCTTCAGGCCAACGCGCAGGTGGTGGCCTTCACAAAAGGCGTCCGCGAGCTGAGCGAGGCGTTCATGGACCTCACGGAGCCAGGGGTGCCGACGTGAGCCTGCCCATCCTCGCCCTCTTCGAGCGCTCGCTGCGGGTGGAGTCGCGTGCGATGGGCACGTACGTGAAGCGCCTGGGCCTCGCGGCGTTCATCTTCTTCTGCCTCATCAGCGCGCACCTCACCAGCGAGCTTTACGGCGCGGCGGGCCTGCGGTTCTTCAGCTCGGTGGTCTACGCGACCTTCATCTTCCTGTCGCTGGCCGGCGTCGGCTACTTCGCCTCCGCGGTCGCCGAGGAGAAGGAGGAGGCGACGCTGGGCCTCCTGAAGATGAGCAACCTCAACGCCCTGGCGATCCTGCTGGGGAAGTCCACCAGCCGCCTGCTCGGCGTCGTCACGCTCCTCCTCGCGCAGGTGCCCTTCACCCTCCTGGCGATCACGCTGGGCGGCGTGTCGCTCGGGCAGGTCGTCGCCGCCTACGCCACGCTGCTGGCGTATCTGCTTCTGCTGTGCAACGTCGCGCTGTTCGCGTCGGTGGCCTGCCAGCAGGTGCGGAGTGCGACGGTGGTCACGGGCTTGCTGGTCGGGGGGTTCCTGCTGGCTGCCCCGCTGTGCCACGCCCTGGCGTGGGAGTTCCCGCCCGGCAGTGGAGCGCACCGCGCGGTGGCGGCTGTGGCCGAGGGGCTGACGCGCGCGAACCCCGTGGCGCGGATCGGCGAGATCATGGCGACGGGCTTCGACGAGGGGCCTTTCGGCGTCCAGGTGGTGTCGAATGCGCTCGCCGCCCTGGCCTTCTTCGGCCTGGCGTGGCTGACCTTCGAGTTCTTCACGCGGGAGGAGAAGGACGTGTCGCCGGTGCGGACGGCGTTCGTGCGGCGGTGGTCGCCGCTGCGGTGGTTCGGGGTGAGCCGCCCGTGGGGCCTGGCGCTGGCCTGGAAGGACTTCCATTTCCTGGCCGGCGGGCGGATGATGGTCGTCGGCCGGTTCGTCGGCACGATCGCGCTGGTCGGCGTGTTCGCCTGGATCGCTGGGCTGAACCGCCACCGGGAGGTCCGGGCGGAGGAGATCGGCGGGATGCTCATGTTCTGCTCGCTCGGCCTGGCGGCGCTGGACCTGGCGGGCTACGTCTCGCGGATGTTTCGCACGGAGGTGCAGTGGCACACGTTGCCCGAGCTGATGCTGCTGCCGGTCTCCACGCGGCAGCTTGCCTGGTCGAAGTTCGTGGGGGTGCTCCCTGCCCTGGTGCCCTACGCGGTGACGTTCTTCCTCGGCGCGCTGCTGTGTCCCGAGGGGTTCGGGGAGGGCGTCGAGGCCATTCTCGGCACGGTGTACGGCTGGCACGGCATCTGCCAGTACATCGCCTTCGTGTGCTTCGCGGGCTACCTGTCGGTGGTGTGGCGGCGGGCGGGCGCGCCCGCGGCGCTCGGCATCTGGCTCGTGGGCAACTGGGTGCTGTTCTTCTTCCTGTCGTTCACGTTCCGCTCCGCGGGGTCGGTCGAGGGGATGTTCGTCCTGCTCTCGATCCTCTTCTTCGTCTTTGCCGTCGTGTGCTACCGGGCCACGATGGCCCGCGTGGAGCGTCTGGCCGGCGAGTGAGGGTGCCATGAGCGAACTGGGGCTTGGCGATGTGATGGGGGCGGGCTGGCGCGAGCTGGGCCCCGCGCTCGACGCGGCGAAGCGGTTCCTCGACGCGACGCCCGCCGAGCGGCTCTTCGGCGGCGTGGGCCGCATCGTCCCCTCGGTGCCGGATGTGCATGCCCCGGACAAGCGCTGGTTCCAGAGGTCCTTCGGCCGCGCCTCGGCGCCCTTGGGCGAGGACCTGCTCGTGGGCAAGGGGCTCTTCTACGTGGCCGAGAACCGCCGGCTCTACCTCGACTGCACGGCGGGCCACTACCAGATGACCTGGGGCTACGCCCACCCGGAGCTTCAGGCCCTGGCCATCGAGGCCATGCAGCGCGGCATCGTGTGGGACAACCACAGCAACATCCCCCAGGCGCCCGTGAAGCAGTTGGCCGCCCGCCTCGTCGGGATCGCGAACGCCGGCCTGGCGGCGCCCGTCCTCGACACCGTGCTGCTCGGCGTGTGCACGGGCACGGTGGCCTGCGCCGCGGCGATCAAGATCTCGCTCCTCCACTACGCGACCGAGAAGAAGGGGAGGGGGGCGCCCGTCTTCGTCGTCCTCGACGGCAATTACCACGGCAGCGACCTCTTCGCCCAGCGGCTGCGCGGCATGTGGCCCGACTACTTCGCCAACGTCGAGGTGGCCGCCGTCCAGCCCAACTCCCCCGACGAGTTGGAGCAGGCGTTCGCCCAGCACGGCGAGCGGGTCGCCGCCTTCTGGGCAGAGCCGGTGATGATGAACCGCGAGGCCATCGTCGTGCAGCCCGAGCTCCTCCATCTCGCCCGCCGCCTGTGCGACCGCGTGGGGGCGCTCATGGCGATTGACGAGATACAGACGGGCTTCTGGTTCCCCGAGGTGATGATGTTCCGGCGCCTGGGCATCGTGCCCGACTTCGTGGTGCTGGGCAAGGGGATGACGGCCGGCTTCCATCCGCTCTCCGCGCTGGTCTACAAGGGCAAGCTCGATTGCCTCGCCCAGTACGACGCGATCAGCACGAACGGCAACGCCGCGCTCGCCGCCACGGTGGGCCTCGGCTGCATCGCCCTCATCGAGCGCGAGGCCGCGAGCATCGGCAGCGTGGGCGAGCGCTACCACGGGCAGATGGCTGCCCTTTGCGAGGAGTTCCCCGATCTGCTCGCCGAGGTGCGCGGGGCGGGCCACATGACCGCCCTCAAGTTCCGCGCGCGCGACGACGCCCTGGGCTTCCACCGCGCCGCGGTCGAGCGGGGCCTCTGGGTGCGGGCGCACGCCTACCACGAGGGCCACAGCACCGTTCTCACCAAGTTCGCCCTCCTCCTCGACGATGCGGTGGCCGACTACGCCGTCAACGCCTTCCACCAGCTCCTCAGGGACCGTCCGTGGAGGAACGGATGAGCCGCCTCGCCATGGGCATTGACCTCGGGACGACGGCGGCCAAAGCCGTCGTCCTCGACGGGGCGGGCGCCGTCGTTGCCTCCGGCGCCGCGCCCACCCGCCTGCTCACCGGTCCCGGCGGACTCGTCGAGCAGGAGGTCGCGGAGGTCTGGGCGGGCGCCGTGCGCGCCGCGCGGCAAGCTGTGGGCGGCGTGTCCACGCGCCGCGACATCCGCGCCCTCGCCCTCTCCTCCCAGGGCGGCACGCTGATCCTGCTGGACGGAAACGGAACACCCATCGGCAACGCCATTTCGTGGATGGACACGCGTCCCGCGGCCCTGGGCACGGCGCTCCTCGGCGGCCGCGACGACGCCTTTTTCTACGACAAGACCGGGTGGAGCCTTCGGCTCGGCTGCCTTCCCCTCGCCCAACTCATCCGCCTCAGGATTGTGGGCGGGGCGTCTCTGCCCCGCGTGCGCTTTGTGGACTCCTACGTCGTCGAGCGCCTGACGGGCGAGGCGGCGACGAATCCCTCGGATGCGGCGATTGCGACGCTCTACAACGTGCGGGAGCGCCGCTGGGACCCCGGGCTGCTGGAGCTTGCGGGCGTGGCGGCGGAGGCGCTTCCACGCGTCGTGCCGTCGGGCACACCGCTCGGCCCGATTCGGCGCGAGGCTGCCGAGGAGCTTGGCCTTTCGCCCGACGCGATCGTCGTCGCCGGCGGCCACGACCAGTATTGCGCCGCCTTCGGGGCCGGCTGCCGCGCCGCGGGCGACGCCGTCGTGTCGTGCGGCACGGCCTGGGTGCTTCTGACGATGACCACCGAGGCGCGCTTCGACCAGAAGGCTCGACTCGCCCCCGCCGAGGCCGTGACCCCGGGCCTCTGGGGACTGCTCGGCTCCTGCTCCAGCGTGGGCGCCGCGGTGGACTGGTTTCGCCGCGCCGCCTCAGCAGGCCCCGAGCTATCCTTCGAGGCGTTGGAGGCGGCCGCGGCGGCGGTCAAGCCGTCGTCCGACGCCCCGCTCTTCCTCCCGCCTGGCTCAGGGGGCGGCGGCGCCTTCGTGGGCCTCGCCCTGCACCACACCTTCGGCCATCTCGCCCGCGCCGTGCTCGAAGGCCCGGCGCTGAGCGTGCGAGCGCTCCTCGACCGCATGCGGGCCGCCGGCTGCGCGCCCGCGACGCTCAGGGCGGTTGGCGGCGCGACCCGCTCGAGGCCCTGGATGCAGATTCTCTCGGACGCCGTGGGCCTCCCGCTGGAGGTCGCGGGGACCCAGGACGTCGCGGCCTACGGCGCCGCCCGGCTCGCGGGCGAGGCCACGGGCATCATCCCGCACGACGCCCCCCGGCCAGCGCCCGCAGCCCACGTCGAGCCAGACCCAGGCGTCCGCGAGGCCTACGACACGCTCTACGAGCGGTTTCGACGACGACGACGAGGACGACGACGAGAACGATAGGGACCCAAGAATGACCGAGAAGGAGCATTTCCGGCAGATTGACGAGCCCGTCTACCGCAATGAGCTTGCGCCCTATCTGCCGGAGCGAATCCTCGACGCCCACGTCCACCTCGTCCGTCGCTGCGACTACCTGCCGGGGATTGACCCCCGCAAGCTCAAGACCACGGCGCCCGAGCCGGTCGCCACGAGCTTCACGCCCCGCCGCCTGGCCGAGACGATGCGACGGCTCTTCCCGCGGCAGCGGTGGGAGGCATTCGTCTTCCACGCGCCCTACACGGTGGTGGACATCGAGCGGGCGAACCGCTGGATCGCGTCGCTGGGCCGCAAGCACCGCCACCTGCACCCGCTGATGATCGTGCGGCCCGACATGCGGGCGAAGGAGCTGGATGCGATGGTGGCCGACGGCGGCTTCGTGGGCCTCAAGCCCTACCTCAGCTTCGCCCGGCCGCATCGCGGGGAAACCCGCATCGGCGACTTCCTCACGCGCGACCACCTGGAGGTCGCCGTCGCTCGCGGCCTCGCCGTCATCCTCCACATCCCCAGGAAGCAGCGTGCCGCCGACCCCGTGAACATCCGCGACGTGGCCCGCCTCTGCGAGCGCTATCCCACGCTCAAGCTCGTGATCGCCCATTGCGGCCGCTCCTACGGCCCCTACTACATCGAGCAGGCCATCGGCACGTGGAGGGACTTCCCGAACCTGTCGTTCGACGTCTCCGCCGTGGACGACGCCGAGACCATCGAGGTCGTGCTGGCGAATGTGGGCCACAGGCGGCTCCTCTACGGCTCCGACCTGCCCGTCACGCTCCTGCGGGGGCGGCACCTGTGCGTGAACCGCCACTGCTTCTTCCTCACGGAGAAGCCGTGCCCCAACTCCGTGTCGCCGCCGAAGGGCGCCGGGTTCCCGATGACGTTCATGGTCTACGAAACCGTGCGAGCGGTCCTCCGCGCGTGCCGCAAGCGCGGCCTGCCGCGCGAGGCTCTCGACGATGTCTTCTACTGCAACGCCGCCCGGCTGATTGGCCTGGAGTGAGAAGCCCACATGGCGAAAAGACCCCCACGAGTCGGCCTTCTCCCGCTCTACCTCGCCCTCTATGACAAGGTGGTGCCGCATTTCCGCGTGGGCCGCGAGGCATTCGCCCGCGACCTCGCCGACCGCCTCCGCGCCCGCGGCCTCGATGTCGAGCTGGCCGCGGTCTGTTGCGTCGAGAAACAGGTTGCTGAAGCGCTCCAACAGCTCGAGGCGAAGCACGTGGACCTCCTGGCCACGCTCCACCTGGCCTACTCCCCATCACTGGAGTCGGCGGGGCAGCTCGATGGCTGTCGGCTTCCGCTCGTGTTGCTCGACACGACGGAGGCCGCGCGGTTCGACGAGTCGGCCACCCGCGACGACATGTTCGCCAACCACGGCATCCACGGCGTGCAGGACCTGGCCAGCGTGCTGCGGAGCTACGGGCAGGACTACCTGGTGATCGCGGGCCACGCCGAGGACGAGGCTTTCCTCAACGATGTCGTGCTCGCCGCCCGCGCGGCGCAGGCCGCCCGTTCCTTCCGAACGTGCACGACGGCGCTCATTGGCAAGCCGTTCAAGGGGATGGGCGACTTCGCCGTGGACACGAAGAAGTTCGAGGCGATGTTCGGCCCGCGGGTTCGGGAGGTGGCCCTCGCCGTGCTTGCCGAGCAGGTCGCCAGCGTGTCCGACGCCCTTCTCGATGCCGAAGCCGCGGAGGACGCGAAGCGCTTCGACCTCTCCGCCCTGCCGCCCGACGTGCTCCGCGAGTCGAACCGCGTCGGCCTGGCGCTGCGCGCCGTCCTCGACTCCGTGGGAGCCAATGCGTTCAGCATGAACTTCCAGGACTTCAGCCGCCGACGCGGCACGCCCACGGTGCCCTTTCTGGAAGCGTCCAAGGCGATGGCGCGCGGCATCGGCTACGCGGGCGAGGGCGACGTGCTGACCGCCTCCTTCCTGGCCGCCCTCATGGCCGGCTTCGGCGACGCGACGTTCACCGAGATGTTCTGCCCCGACTGGCAGGGCAACTCCATCTTCATGAGCCACATGGGCGAGTGCAACGTCGCCCTGGCCGCCGAGACGCCGCGCGTGGTCGAGAAGGACTATGCCTTCGGCAACGTGAGCAATCCCGCGGTCGCCGTCATGCGCGTGCGGCCTGGCGAGGCCACGCTGGCGAACATCGCGCACGGCGTGTTCGAGGGCCTCTCGGTGCTCGCCGCTCGCGTCGAGGTGCTCGACCGGGGCTTGAGCCCGAACTTCCCCGACGTGCCGCACTTCTGGATTCGCCCGCGCGAGGGCAACATCCGCGACTTCCTGCGGCTCTACAGCGAGGCCGGCGGCACCCATCACCTGGCGCTTCTGCCCGGCGACCACATCGAGGGCATCCGCCGCATGGCAGCCATGCTCAACCTGGAGTTCACGAGCCCATGATCCGCGGCCCGCTTCCCGTCCTGCTCCTCGCCTCCACGCTTGCGGCGGCCGGCCAAGGGGAGAAGATCCTCGACCTCAACTCCTACTGGCGGAGCTACTACGTCCTCCGCCCAGCCAGGACCAGCCCAAGGCTTTGGAGGACGGTCGAGCTGCCCACCGAGGGCCGCAGCGGCGAGCGCTGGGCCGCCTGGGACAAGGCGGGGCGCGAGTGGGATACGTTGCGCCCCGAGCACCGCCACCTCTGGTTCCAGTTCTGCGGCCACATGGAGACCTCGCCCCTCGTCATCATGCTCAACGGCCCGCCAGCCCCCGATGGCTGGCAGGGGGCGGACTTCAACGACTCGCTTTGGCCCCGCACGCGTTACCCGCTCCTGATGAAGGCCGTGGGGGTGGACCAGGCGGAGAACTGGAACGCCTATCAGCACGGCCTCGCCCAAGGCTGCTTCCGCGGGCAATTCGTCGTGCCCGAGCCCTCGAAGGCGGGTGCCCTGACGCTCCGCGTGGCCTACCGTGGCGGCGTGTGCGTGTGGCTCAACGGCAAGGAGATCGGGCGGGGGCACCTGCCCGCCGGCCCCATCACGGCCGACACCGTGGCCGAGGAGTATCCCGAGGATGCCTACACCCTGCCGCCCGGAGCCGGCTACACGAAGGGCAAGCGCTGCGTGGAGGACATCGGCGGCGACTACCGCCCCGAAACCCACGGCGGCGCCGACGGCTACTGGCGAATCCCACTCTCCCGCGAGGATTGGGACGCGGTGATCCGCCGACGCGACCGCGTCCTTGGGCCACTCGCCATTCCGCCCGCGTCGCTGCGGAAGGGCGTGAACGTCCTCGCCATCCAGGTCGTCCGCGCCGACCTCAATCCCCTCATCTTCATGGGCACGGGGCGCCTTGGGGCGAACACCCACTACGGCTGGTCGGCCCTCGGAGGGGGGGCGAGCTGGTCGCACAGCTCCCTGGTGGACCTCGAGCTTCGGGCGAGCCCGGCGGGAGGCGTCCAGGCCGAGCAGCGGCCGAGAGGCATCCAGGTGTGGGCGGACGACCCGAACCGCCGCCTGTTCAATGCCGAGTTCGGCGATGCCGGGCACTCACCTCGCGTGCTTCGCCTGGTCGGCGCACGCCGGGGCACCTACTCCGCGCAACTGGCCGTCGGCACCGACCGCGAGCTCGGCGGCCTCGCCGCCGAGGCGGGCGACCTGGCCGGCCCCGGCGGCGCGACCATCCCCGCCAGCGCGGTGCGCATCACGTATGGAGTCGGGCGGAGCGTGAGGGACCTGGCCACGCTCGGCTCCGAGCGCAACCCCCGCGAGGCCCGCGAGCACCCGCTGCGCTGCCCCGACACCTGGATGGCCCTCTGGCGCTTCGGCCGCCCATCGCCCGATGAGCCCCTGCCGTACCGGCGGTTCATCCCATACCGGGGCCTGGACGGCAAGACCATCTCGGAGAAGGTGCACGAGGCGAACCGGAAGGCCATGGAAGCCGCCATGGCACGCACCCGCTTCTTCGACGAGTTGAGCCCCACGCCGCCTGCCGTCGTGCCTGCCAACTCGTGCCAGTCCGTGTTCGTCAGCGTCAGGATTCCGCCGAAGGCCGCCCCCGGCCTCTACGCGGGCAAGCTCAGGATACGGGCTGAAGCCCGCACTACAAACGCTCTCGCCGAAGAGGATGTGCCGCTTCGAGTGCAGGTGGTGGATTGGACCCTTCCCGACCCTGCCGCGGGACAGGACTTCACGACGATGATCGCGATGGAGCAGTCGCCCTGGGGCGTGGCGAAGGCCCACAAGGTCGAGCCGTGGAGCGACGAGCACTTCCGCCGCATCGAGCACTCGCTCCAGCGAATGGCCGAGCTGGGCAACGACTGGCTGATGATCCCCGTCCTCCTCAACAGCGAGTTCGGCAACCGCGAGGACTCGTTCGTCCTCTGGGTCAAGGGCAGGGACGGCAGGCTGAGTTGCGACTTCTCGCGGCTCGACCGCTACTTGGACATCGCCCTCCGCCGCGGCCCGAAGCCCCGCATCGTGTGTTTCTGCGTGGCGCACCCGCCCGAGAACAACCTGTGGGTCGTGCCCAAGGTCCTGCTGCGCGACGAGGCGACGGGCAAGACCGAGCCGTTCACCGTGCCGCTGGGCGAGGCCAATCCCTTCCGCACGAAAGAGGTCGCCTTCACCGACGCCCAGAAGGCCGAGGCGAGGGAGTTCTGGCGCCCGTTCGTCGAGGGCGTGATGAAGCGGATGAAGGCCCGTGGCCTCGAGCAGTCGGTCTTCTGGGGCTATGTGTGGGACTACACGCTGATGGTGGACCGCTACAAGGACATCTTCGCCGAGCTGGCGCCCGGCGTGAAGTGGGCTCGCGGCAGCCACGGCCACGGCGGCGTGATGGGCAAGCAGGGCCTCAAGGAGCCCTTCGGCTGCGTTGGCACCATCGTCACGCTGCCGCAGCCGGTCAGGGAGATCCGCGACAACTCTCGCGTCAACCGGCAACCCACCCGCTATGTCCTCGAGTCGCACAAGGGCTGGAAGACCGAGGCACTGAGCTTCTCGCTCCCGCGCGTGCAGAACGCCGTGCTGTGCCTCGAGGGCTCCTCGGTGCCTTTCCTGTGGCGGCTGTATCCCGAGCTGGCGATTGTGGCCGGCGCGCGCGGCATCTGCCGCATCGGGCTCGACTACTGGGAGGGCACGTGCCACGACGGCTGGCTCGGCGGCTGCCAGGTGGGCCTTGGCGTCGTTACCTGCATCTGGCCCGGCCAGGCCGAGACCCACACGAGCGCCCGCTTCGAGATGCTCCGCGAGGGCATGCAGGAGGCCGAGGCACGGATCCTCCTCGAACAGGCCATCGAAGGCCCGCTGGCCGGCACGCCCGCCGCCGAGCGCCTCCAGAAGCTCCTCGACGACCGCATCCTGGCCACGCTCCACATTCCCCGCAGCTTCTACGTTCTCCGCATGGCCGAGCAATTCCCCGGCTGGCAGGAGCGGAGCTGGGACCTCTACGCGGCCGCCGCCGAGGCCGCGGGGGGCGAGCCGGCCGCCGAGGGGGAGCGAAGCCGCTTCTTCGGCCCATGAGGAACCATCTCGGATTCTCAGAATGCCACGCCCCTCGCGCCGGCGTGGCTGGCATTGTGAGCAAATCGGCTATCCGGCCTCGTCCAGGCGGTCGTTCTCAGAGTGCCAACCCCTGAGAGAGGCAGTTGGCATTCTGAGAAAACGGCGCAGCACGTTGCCGTTCGTCAACATGCCGCAGGGACAGGGCGGAACTCCCGGGGGGCGGCGCACGTCTAACAGGGCGGAGGATGCCACATGCACCCACGCCACCCGGCTCTTTGGAGGCGAACGATGAAGGCGAGAATCACCGTTGCGTGTGCGATCCTGGCAGTCGCCCTCGCGGCCCTGGCCACGGCCATCCTCGTTCAGGCGGCGGAGCCCGACCCCGCGGCCCTGCTCAAGCAGGCCGACGAGCAGTTCGAGAAGAAGAACTACAAGGACGCCGGCGAGGTCTACGAGGGGCTGCTCAAGGCGGCGCCGAAGCACGAGCAGTGGCGCCACGCCAGCGAACGCATCATCTTGTGCAAGCTGCGCTTACAGCTTTTTGACGACGCCCTCGACGCCGCCGAGACCCACGTGAAGCGCTGCGCCGCCACCCCCCACGAGGCCCGCGCCGAACGCCTCGCCGGCAACCTCTACATGCTCATCCCCCACTGGGGCACGCGGGCCGGCGGCAAGTTCCACCGCGGCCAGTGGAAGCAGGGCATCCGGGTGCGCTCCTTCCAGCACGACAAGCGCCTCGCCGTCGCCCACATGGAGCGCGCCCGCGACCTGTACGCCAAGTACGACGCCGACCCCCAGGCCCTCGCCCCCCTCCCCGAGAAGGAGCGCGGGGCCTGGCACAACGAGCGGATCGAGTGCCTCTTCGACCTCGCCAGCCTCTGCTCCCGGTTCGGAATCTACGAAAACCAGTACTTCTTCTGGTACTCGTTCTGGGGCGAGCGCGACGACTTCCTCGCCGAGACGGCGGGGGAGAAGGATTTCGAGGAGTACTCCAGCTTCTGGCAGCGCGAGCGCAAGCGGCCCATCGGCCTCCGCATCGGCCCC
>DATKZY010000259.1:0-2355 GCA_035527715.1 Planctomycetota bacterium
GTCGTCGATGGAGTCCTTGCGCACTGCGGCGGCCCGTCGGGCAGCGCCGAGCGCGGCGACGGCCGCTCCCGCGGAGGCGATCCCGCCGACGATGATGCCGGCCTTCAGGTAGCCGGCCGCCGTGAGGCTCGTGCCAATCGCCCCCGCCACGGCGGCCACGAGAAGCCCGATGTTGGTCACCTTCCCCCACCACGGCCTCAGGTCCGCTTGCACGGTTCTGTCTCCAAACGAAGGATCTTCAGGGCGAATGCCGACGCGAGCTCGCCGAGGATCTGCTCGTTACACGACCCGCGCAGCTCGGTGAGCAGACGGTGCGAGCCATTGGCGAGGCACGCCAGGTCGCGGTCCTTGAGGACGATTCGGCCTTCCTCCGCCGCGCGCCGCACGCCCTCGAGGGCGTTGAGCAGATGATTCGCGATGACGCTCAGTGGCTCGCTCACACGGAAATCTCCAGCTCGCCGCGCCGCACGTCGGCCATGAAGCGGTCGTTCACGTCGTGCAGAATGGCCAGCGCGTCGTGGGGCTCGCCGCACTTGGCGCACTTGAACTCGTCGGGCCGCACGTTGGCCCTTGCCCAGATGGCCTGCTGCTCGACCACCTCGAGAATGCGGTCGGCCGAGCCGTAGCGGGCCTCGACCCAATCGAGGTTCTTGATGGCCTTGGTGAGCTGGTCGTCGTAGGAGGAATCGTCGAGGCGCTCGGGCGCCTGCTTGAGCAGGGCTTCCACGCGCTGGCGGGCGATGCGCACGGGCGAGTAGGGGTCGGCGGAGAGCTGCTTGTTGCGGAGCTCATCCCAATCGAGATCGCTCCCGCCGTCCTTCGCCCGCCACGAGGCGAGTGTGTTGCGGCTGGCCTTCAGCTCGTCGCTGATTCGCGTGAGGCTGTAGCCGCTCGCGTACAGCCGCCGGGCTTCCGGCCACAGGCGCGTTGCTTCCTTCTTGGTCACTTCGTTATCTCCGGCCGAGGCAGCGGCGGGCGTCGTGTGTCGCCGCCGCCCCGGCCAGTACCATCGAGGAGGACGTCAGACTGGACTCATAGCACAGTTTCGCGGGGAGGGGCGTTCCGTATGTTCCGTTTGTCGCTTTTTCTTGCGGGGATTGTTCTGGCGGTCAGTCGGCGGACAGGTAATCGTCGAGGCCGGGGATGCCGTCTTCGTCGCGTCCGCGGTGCCGGATCCGCCACACGTTGCCGAAGCGGCGGCCCCACAGCTTCCCCGACCATATCTTGCGAAACACGTTCATCTTCGACACGCCGAGCACGTCGGCGACCTGCCTCACGCTCAGCCACTCGATGGGCAGGCAGCCGCAGGTTGGGCATCGTCGCGTCGTCGGTCGGGCGATCACAGGCATTCCATTGGCCTCCTCATGTCGGCGAATCGTCATCGGTTCCACTCATGCCTCTCTCACGAAATAGGTCACCCGCGACGCCGCCTGCGGCTCGCGCGACCACTCGTGCGCCTTGCACACGCCGTCGGGCTCGACGCCCTTGCCCGCCATCGGCGAGCGAACGCTCCAGCAGAGGGCGAACGTGTAGCCGTAGCACCTGCGATTGGCGAACTTGCAGTTGCCGCACGACGGCGGCTCGGTCTCGATCTGGGGCGGCGGTGTGGCGCCCGCTGCGGGGCCGGGCAGCGCGGGATGGGCCATCGCACGGGCGAGGAAGTAGGCATCGGGGTCGAAGTCGAGCTTGTCGCCCTTGTGGCCGCACGCCTGGCAGGCGATGCGGCGCGAGGCCCGATCGATGTAGTTCCCCCACCCTTCGGCCCCGCACTTCGGGCAGGGCAGGTTCCGCAGCGGCTTCGGATACAGCCCCTGCAAATGCCCCAGCAGCCAGCCCTTCACTTGGCTCCGCATGGTGCGCTGGATGGCCCGGAGCTGCTGCTTCGAGTAGTTGTAGAGGTCGGTGAAGAGCTTCGCCTCGCGCGTCGAGGCGAGAAGCTCCGCCTTCCATTTCCGCCGCCGTTGCCTCTGGCCGCGCAGGTCGAGCTTCATCCAATCGGCTACGGCCACGGCGATGATCTCGGTGCCGGGCGCGACTTTCACCGACCGCCAGTCGCGTTTGCCGATTTGCTCTTCGGTGACACCGTGTTGGGCCATGAGTTTCTTGCGGATGGCCAGCGCGTTTTTGCTCTCGGGCGAATCGCTGTCGTCGCCCATGGCTTGGAGCTTGCGCAGCATTTCCTCGAGATCCCGCCGGGTCATTGGCCCTTCCCTTCGCCGAGCAGCTCGGCCAGCCGCTTTTGCTCGCGCTCGACGGCGGAGCTTGACTTCGGGGTCGAGGCGGGCCATCTTTTCTCCTCTCACGTTTCACGCATCACGCATCACGGCCTCAGCAGATCACCTCGACGACGTATTG
>DATKZY010000260.1:0-53919 GCA_035527715.1 Planctomycetota bacterium
CAGAATGATTGGGGGCAAAATGATTCGGGCGTGGTCCGTCTCAGACACCGCCTCCGCCAGCGAGAGATGGGGGGCTCATGGAGGCAGAGAAGGCCGTGCCTCACTAGGCGGCGGACGCAGAAGAAAGGCCGATTTGCGGCCCGGAACGCGGGCGGAGACAAGAATTCCACAGTTGTACAACTGTGGAATCCTCGTTCACCGCGGCGCATGACCACCCGAGCGTACCAGCGGGGTGTCCGAAACGGATCACGCCCAAATGATTCCCACCCTGACCGGTCTCCCTCCCATCATTCTGCCAGCAATCATCTTGCCTGGGCCTTCCTCTTCATTCCCCTGTCCCCCATTCCCCTGTCGTTCTTCTCCCCCCTGGCGTTGCCCACTTGCCCCGCGCCCCTTGCTTCCCGCTCCCAAACCGGCTATCCTGGCTCCTGCCGAAAGGAGAGGGCAATGTCAGACCTCAGTATTCGCGACTTCCCCGCCTCGACTCATCGCGAGTTGCGGCGACGTGCCGCGCTCGCCGAGTTGGAACGACTGCGGTTCAGCCTTCCTCGCGGGGCGCCTACGACCGATGAGATGCTTCGCGAGGACCGCGCCCGATGACGGCGGGAATCAAGTATGGTGGCCCCCGGATTCCCACGGCCCCCGAATTCCCAGGGGAAAGTGATTCGTCCCGCGCGCCAAGAAAGGAGCGTCAATGGGATCAAGGAGTCTGAAGCGTCTTGAGGCTGTGGCCTGCACATTGGCGGCAGCTCTGGTCGTGACCGGCTGTTCGGCGACGGGGCCGCTCTTCTCTGGCTTGCCCAGAGTCCAGAGCAATGAGGCCGCCATCATCGTCTATCGCCCTTCCTGCTTCACTTTGAGCGGCGCCTACCCGAACGTCTACCTCGATGGGGTGAAACAGGCGGCCCTGCGCAATGGCGGCTATGTCGAGCTGCGAGTGCCCCCCGGCGAGCACGTGGTCGAGGCGAAAGGCTCGATCCTCCACTGGGACGGTCGGGTGCCCGTGCTGACGCGCCGGATGCGTGTGGAAGCAGCCCGCATCGGGTTCGTCCGTCTCACCATAGCCTCCGGGTCGTCCCACGGAGGCGGCCTGTTGGGTGTGACCGTGACTCTGGACGCGGTGAGCCAGGAGGCGGCCTCGCGGGAATTGTCTTCGCTTCGGCTGTGCCAGTAGGGGCGCCTGGCGCACGGTGCCTCGTGTCCGAAAGGAGGAAGAGAAGCCATGAGATGGCTGGCGTGGGCGTGTTTGTTCGTGGCTCTGTGTTGGCTGGGCGGCTGCGTGTACCCAGTGGCGAACGCGCCGCAGGGAGCGACGACGACGGGAATCCTCCACTCCGACTTCCGCGTCGGGCTGTCCTGCGAGATCAGCGAGCCGCGGAAGTGGACCCCCATCGGGCGGGCCCGCGGCTCCACCTCGCTGTACAGCATTCTCGGGTTATTCGCCTGGGGCGATGCCAGCAGCGCCACGGCCTACGATGCCGCCGTGCGCAGCGTGGGGGCCGACGCCCTCGTGGATTACCACGCCGACGTGACCGTCTACCACGTCCTCGGCGTCTATGTCTGCGCCACCACGACCATCTCCGGGCTTGCCGTCAGAGAGGCGAAAGGAGGCGATGCGAAATGAGCACGCGACCCGCGGTTTCCGCCCTGCTGATCGCCCTCGTCGTCCTCGCCCTCGGTGGCTGCGCAGTCCACAGGCCGCCGGTCGGTGGGCTCCTATACTCCGACTGCACAATGCCTGCTGTGTGGACGGCCGCGACCCCGCACGCGACGAGCGACTACACGAACGGCCCGGCGTATGAGAAAGTCGGCCGAACCCGTGGTGAAGCCTCCAGCACGTCAATCCTTGGCCTCGTGTGGGTGGGCGACTCGGGCGGCGGCACGGCCTACGAGCGCGCCCTCCAGAAGGTCGGCGCCGACGCGCTTCTCAGCCCCAGGCTCGACTACCACGGCTATGGCGTCCTGGGCCTCTTCGCCGAGATCACCGTCACCGTCGAGGGAGAGGGGATCCGGTTCCAGAAGCCCGACGCCCAGCGCTAGCCTCGGTCGCCGCGGCCTCGCCCAGGCGAAGGCATGGACCGAAGTTCCCCGGGCTCACGCCCGTGAAGGGTGTCAGATCTTCTCTTTTCACTTATCCGAGGCGCGCGGCAGGCCAATCGGCGATGGGCGTTGAAGTGCGCCTCGCCCGACGAGCGGTTGTGCATTGCGATTTCGGTTGTCGAGGAAGGGGAGCAGAAGGCGGCGGAAGCGCGGTGTTCGGTGATCGGTGTTCAGGGTTGGGGCTCGGCGGAGGCGAGGTCCTTCCGGCCAATTGGCGGCCTGTCGCGGGGGCGGAGTGCCTCAAGGAACGCCACAAGTGTCGGACTAATGGGGCTTTACGCAGATGATGTATGGGCATACAGACCGCCAAACCCAGGGGCGGGGAGATTGGCGGCCTGTTGCCTATGGCTCGGCAGCTTCGTCGGGCTTGGGGAGTTCCTTGCGGCCATAGGTGAGGGCGAGGTCGAGGAGGCGCTCGCGCAGGCCGGGCGTGAGGGCGTGCTCGCGGAAGCGCCAGGTCCAGTTGCCCGAGGGCTTGCCGGGGGTGTTCATGCGGGCCTCGCCGCCAAGGCCGAGGGCGTCCTGGAGGGGGATGATGGCGACGTCGGCGACCGAGGCGTAGGCCAGGCGGGCGAGGGACCAGTTGACCGGCTCGGCCGTCGGGCCGAGGTAGCGGTGCAGGGCCGCCTTCTCCTTGGCCTCGCGGGTGTGATACCAGCCGAGCGTCGTGTCGTTGTCGTGGGTGCCGGTGTAGACGATGCAGTTCGCCCCGTAGTTGTGCGGCAGGTAGGGGTGCGTGCCGTCGGTGGTGAAGGCGAAGTGGAGGACTTTCATGCCAGGGAACTCGAATTGCTGGCGAAGGGCGTCCACGTCGGGGGTGATGAGGCCGAGGTCTTCGGCAATGATGGGCAGGTCGCCGAGTGCGGCCTTGAGGGCGTCGAAGAGCGCGGCGCCCGGCCCCTCGACCCACTGGCCGTTGATGGCGGTCGTCTCGTCGGCGGGGACCTCCCAGTAGGCGGCGAAGCCGCGGAAGTGGTCGAGGCGCACGATGTCCACGGTGCGAAAGGTCTGGCGGAAGCGGCGGACCCACCAGGCATAGCCGTCGGCGGCCATCGCGTCCCATCGGTAGAGGGGGTTGCCCCAGAGCTGGCCGGTCTTGCTGAAGTAGTCGGGCGGCACGCCGGCGACGACCGTCGGCTTCAGGTCGTCGCCGATGAGGAACAGCTCGGGGTGCGCCCAGACGTCGGCGCTGTCGAAGGCGACGAAGATGGGGATGTCGCCGACGATGCGGATGCCCTGGGCGTTCGCGTGGCGCTTCAGGTCGTCCCACTGGCGGAAGAACTGGTATTGGAGGTAGCGGTGGAGGAACATGGCATCGTCGAGGCGGCGGCGGGCCTCGGCGAGGGCGGCGGGCTCGCGGGCGGCGAGGGCGGGGTCCCAGGTGTTCCACACGGCGCCGCCGTGGGCGTCCTTGAGGGCGCGGAAGAGGGCGTAGTCGTCGAGCCAGTCGGCGTTCTCGGCGCAGAAGCGGTCGAAGGCGTCGCGGCGCTCGCCCGTCGCATGGCGTCGGAAGCGCTCGGCTGCCCGCGCGAACAGCTCGCCTCGCCAGCCAATGACCGGGCCGAAGTCCACGTGGCCCTCAGGAAACGGCGGGGCGCTGGCCAGCTCGGCCCGCTCGATGTCGCCCTCGGAGGCCAGCCACTCGAGGTTGAGCAGCAGCGGATTGCCCGCGAAGGCCGAGAAGCAGGCGTAGGGCGAATCGCCGTAGCCCGTCGGCCCCAGCGGCAGTATCTGCCAGAGCGACTGGCCGCCCTCGGCCAGAAAGTCGGCGAGGCGGTGGGCCGTGTGGCCCAGCTCCCCGATGCCGTAGCGGCCGGGCAGCGACGTCGGGTGCAGCAAGATCCCGGCCGAGCGCTCGAACCGCATCCATTCCTCCTCATGTCCTGACTCGCGTTGATTCGCGGGATTCGCGGTCTCCCTCCCATCATACCGCCCGCCCAGTTCCGTGCAAGGCGGGCTTGACGCCGGCGACGTGAGGAGTATCATAGCCGTGCGCGCCCAAGCCCGGCGCGGCATCGCCGACGCACCTTGCCAAGGGGACAAGAAATGGCCGACCAGTCCGTTTCCCGCAGAAGCTTCCTCCAGGGCGCCGCCGCGGCGGCGACCGCCTTCGCCATCGTGCCGCGAAGCGTCCTCGGCGGCGAGCCGGCCAAGGCCCCGCCGAGCGAGACCTTCGCCTGCGGCCTCATCGGTTGCGGCGGCCAGGCCGGCGAGGACCTCAACTCCTACATCAAGCACTGGGGCGCCGACTTCAAGGTGCTCGCCGCGGCCGACTGCCACTACGGCCGCCTCAACAACGCCAAGAAGCGCTGGGGCGAACAGGTCGAGCTGCACACCGACTGGCGCCGCGTGGTCGAGCGCAAGGACATTGACGTGGTGAGCATCGCCACGCCGCCCCACTGGCACGCCCTCTGCTGCATCGCCGCCGCCCAGGCGGGCAAGGACATCTTGTGCGAGAAGCCGATGACGAGGTTCATCGCCGAGGGCCGCGCCGTGGTCACCGCCGTCAAGCGCTACCGCCGCGTGTTCCAGATCGGCACGAGCGGCCGCTTCGGCGCCTGCAAGAGCGGCACCAGCCGCCAAATCCACAAGATCATGCGCAGCGGCCTCCTCAAGAACAACTGCCAGGGCGTCTTCATCCAGAAGGGCGGATTCCCCGTCAAGCGCTACTGCGGACTCGTCAACGCCAAGCCTGAGCCCGTGCCCAAGGAACTCGACTGGGACATGTATTGCGGCCCCGGCCCCCTTCGCCCCTACCACCACGACCGCTTCGGCTGGAACCACCGCTTCTACTGGGACCACGAGGGCGGCGCCCTGGCCGACTTCGCCCAGCACCACATGGACCCCTTCCAGTGGATCTACGGCAAGGACGACGCCAGCCCCGTCGAGATCGAGTCGCTCGCGCCCCCCGCCCACCCCGAGTGCTGCACGCCCTGGGCCTGGGTCGAGCTGAAGTACGCTGATGGCATGACGCTCGTGCTCGACGGCAACGAGTGGGGGCCGCGCTACGACCGCAAGCCCGCCCGCCACGTGAAGCTCGAGGACCTCGACGCCGAGAGCCAGAAGAAGCTCGCCGAGCTGCCCGACCCCGAGCCGCTGCTGACCTTCCCCGAGGCCGTCCGCCAGCGCAAGGAGTCGGGCGGCCACGTCGAGGCGGCCCACCGCGCCATCACCATCGCACACCTTGCCAACATCTCCATCCGCCTCGGGCGGAAGATCAAATACGACCCCGTCAAGGAGGAAGCCATCGGCGACGACGTGGCCAACCGCCTCGTCTACCAGCCCATGAGAGAACCGTGGCACCTGTAGGAGCCTAGGCCCCTCGGTCCCTTTGGTCCCTTGCGTCCCTTAGGTCCCTTTCTTCCTCTCAGGAGGCCCCCAATGCCCGCCAGCGCCGAGCTCAAGGCCCTCGTTGACCAGATCCCCGACCACGCCAAGGGCGGCAGCTACGTCAACCTCACCCCCGAAACGGGCGAGGCCATGCGAAAGCTCGCCGCCGAAATCCTCAAGGGCGGACGCGACAACGTCCTCGGCATCATCGAGATGCTCGCCGAGCCCAAGGAAGGCCAGCCCATCGCCGACATCAAGCCCCACTACGCCCTCCACATCCTCGCCGTCCAGGTCACGGGCACGGGCGACGACAAGGCCCGCGCCGACGTCGCGCTCGCCATCGCCTCCCAGGTCGGCGGCGACAAGCCCAAGGCCATCCAGAAATACCTCGTCCAGGAGCTCGGCGTCTGCGGCGGCAAAGAGGTCACCGACACCCTCGGCAAGCTCCTCCTCGACGCCGACCTGTGCGACGACGCGGCCCGCGCCCTCGCCGCCATCAAGGACGGCGCGCCCGAGGTCCTCCTCGCCGCCCTGCCCAAGGTGAAGGACCGCGCCCGCCTGAGCGTCGTGAAGAAGCTCGCCGTGCTCAAGTGCGAGAAGGCGGCCGACGCCTTCAAGCAGGCCCTCGGCGACCAGGACCCCGACCTCCGCATCGCGGGGGGCTGGGGCATCGCCCGCATCGCCGACGCCTCGGCCGCCGACGCCCTGCTGAAGGCCGCCGACGGCGCGAAGGACTGGCTCCGCATCAACCTCACCGACGCCGCCATGTCCCTCGCCGAGGCCCTCGTGGCCGCCGGCAAGAAGCCCGAGGCCGCCGCCATCTACGCCCACATCGCCAAGACCCGCACCGACCCGACCGAGAAGCACCTCAAGGACGCCGCCGAGCGCGGCCTCGCCGCGGCGAAGTGAGAGCGCGGGAGATGGGGCCTATGGGACCCATGGGACCGATGGGAGCAGCCCAAGAGGGCGCTGCGCCCGGCTCTGTCCCATAGGTCCCATCGGTCCCATAGGCCCCATCGTCTTCCCCTGGACAAGGCCCTCATCTACCACTTCGTGCCGGGCGAGAAGCCGGGCGACTACCGCCCCGGCTTCCTCGGCCCCGACAGCGTCCTCGGCTACTACGAGTCGGGCGAGGACACCCTGCTCCTCTTCTACCTCTTCCTCCTGGCCCAGCTCAACGCCCGCGACCTGTTCCCGCCCGACCTTCACCGCTATACCACAACCCTGAGCAGCCCGCGCCTGAACCTCTACAACCCGTCGGCCCCTCCGGCCCGACGCCGCCGCGTCCCTCCGGCCCGCCGCACCCGTCCCCCCAGGCCACCCTCTGCCCCCAAACCCGCGTCTGGCAACGAGTGACCGCGCCGTCACGACCATTCGTCCACAGATTCACACAGATTGACACAGACAGCATGAGAACGCCGGCCGGGGTTCAAGCTGACCTCGTACCTTCTCATCATCTATGGAGATCTGTGACAATCTGTGGACCGCTCTTCTTCCGTACCCGAACACCGAACACCGCTCACCGAACACCTTTCTTCATCTTCCGCCTCAGCCCCTCGACCTCCGCCGCATCCTTCTCCGCATCCGCATGCCCCACCTCCCGATCGTAGTCCACCATCACCTGCATCAGTTCGACCGCCCGCCGCAGATCCCCTTGCTTGGCATACTCGGCGCCCAGGTTCCAACTCCAGATCGCCTCGTTCCGCCGGTCCCCGATCTCGCGGTCAATCTCCAGCGCCTGCTCGTAGTGCTCGATCGCCTTCCGCGTCTCGCCGAGGTCCGCGTAGGCGTTGCCCAGGTTGCCGAGCGCGTTCCCCTCCCCGCGCCGGTCCCCGATCCCGCGTGCGATCTTCAGGCGCTCCTCGTACAGCTCGATCGCCTTCCGCGTCTCGCCGAGGTCGGCGTAGGCGATGCCCAGGTTGCCGAGGTCTTGCCCCTCGCCGCGCCGGTCTCCGATCTCGCGGTCAATCTTCAATGCCTGCTCGTGGCACTCGATCGCCTTCCGCGTCTCGCCGAGGGCGGCGTAGGCGTTGCCCAGGTTGCCGAGCGCGTTCCCCTCCCCGCGCCGGTCCCCGATCTCGCGGGCGATCTTCAGCGCCTGCTCGTACTGCTCGATCGCCTTCCGCGTCTCGCCGAGGATGGCGTAGGCGTTCCCCAGGTTGCCGAGGGCGTTCCCCTCGCCGCGCCGGTCCCCGATCTCGCGCGTGATCGTCAACTGCTGCTCGTAGTGCTCGATCGCCTTCCGCGTCTCGCCGAGGTCGGCGTAGGCGTTGCCCAGGTTGCCGAGCGCGTTCCCCTCCCCGCGCCGGTCCCCGATCTCGCGGTCAATCTTCAGCGCCTGCTCGTAGTGCTCGATCGCCTTCCGCGTCTCGCCGAGCGCGGCGTAGGCGAGGCCCAGGTTGCCGAGGTGGCACCCTTCGCCCCCGCGGTCTCTGAGTCTGCGGGCCGCGGCGAGGGCGGACTCCAGCCAGCGGATCTTCTCGCGCGGGTGGAGGCGGAGATCGATCACGTAGGTGCCCGCGTCGGGGTAGTCGCTGGCCAGACGCGCGGCCAGGCTGGATTGTGTGGCACGCCCGCCCTCGGGCGTGGAAGCGTCCGCTGGCGCACAGCCGAGGGCGGCTGTGCCACACACCTCTGCGGCCCAGGCCTGGCCGGCCTCGATGTTGGGCCGCTCGAGGTCGAAGAGCGCCAGGCCGCGGAGAATAGCGTCCCCGCCCTGCTTGTACAGCTCTTTGGCCGAGCGAAGCACCCCGGCGTAGTGTGCCGCGTGGCGCGCCTGGGCCTCCGCCCGCTCGTCCGCTCCCGTTTGGAGTCCCGCCTTCAGGCGGCCCTCCCTCTTCGCATGTAGTCCCGCCTTTAGGCGGCCTCCCCCTTTTCCCTTCCGCCTGAAGGCGGGACTACATGCCTCATCCAGCCTCGCATCCGCAAAGTCGCGGGCCAGGTCGTGCAGGCGCCAGCGGCCCGAGGCCTTGTTCCACTCGATGAGGCTGAACCGGCGCAACTCGCCCAACGCGTCCTGGGCGCGCATGGAAAGCGGCGTCAGGCCGCCGCACTCCAAAGCGTCCCGCGGCCCGCCCGAAGGCGCTTTCTCCGACTGCGGGCGGCTTCGCCCGCTTTGGAGTGCGGTGGTCTCGACACCGCTTTTCAGCCCCCACACAGCGGCAGCGCCGGCCGCATCAAAATCGCCGGGAAACACGGCGAGGGCGCGCCAGAGGCGCTGCTGCTCGGGCGCCAACAGCTCGTAGCTCAACGCGAGCGTCGCCTCGACCGATTTCTCGGCGTCGGTGAGCTTCAGACGCTCCCGCCTGTCCCTGAGCCGGGTGGCGAAGTCCTGCGGGGTCAGGTCGGGGCGTTCCTTGAGCGCGCTCGCCGCGGCGCGGAGTGCGAAGGGCAGGCAGCCGCAGAGCTGTGCCAGCTCACCCGCCGCCTTGTCAATGCGCTCCGCAATCTTCAGCAACAGCTTCCGTGCCTTGTCGGGAGGCAGCCGATCCAGGTCCTTTGCGAAGATGCCCGGGAGCGTGAAGTGCTGGCGCGAAGTGACGAGGAGCACGCAGCCCTTGGGCGGAATGAGCGGGCGCACCTGGGCGCCGTCGCGCGCGTTGTCCATCAGCAGGAGCGCCCTCTTGCCATCGAGGACCGAGCGGTAGAGGCCGGCCAGCTCCGCCTCGCTCTCGGGCAGCTTCCACTCCGGCTGGAACCCGTGGACGACATGTGCCATCGCGGCGGCGGCCTTGAGCGGCTTGTCGCTCGCTCCCTGGAGGTCGAGGAAGAACTGCGCGTCGGGGAAGCGCTTCTTCAGCTTGTCGGCGACGACGAGCGCGAGCGCCGTCTTCCCCACCCCGCCCATGCCGTGGAGGCCCGAGATCGTCGCGCCCCCCTTCGCCACGGCCTTGATCAGCTCGTCCTTCTCCTCCTCGCGTCCCACGAAGTCGCCGGGGGGCGGGGGGAGTTGGTGCACGCCCAGCCCCGGCGGCGGGGCAACCTGGGCAATGGGGAACTCGCGCCGCAGGAATTGGGTGAGGTGCTGGCGAACCAGCTTCTCGAACTGCCCCTTCCCCTTGTAGGGCCACCAAAGCCCTTCCTTGGGGAATTGCTCCTTGAACCGGAGGACCTTGGTCCACTGACGCGTCTGCTTGCTGGTCTTCGGGGAGTGTGGTTTCTCGTTGAAGTAGACCATGATCTGCGGGCGCTGGCGGGTCTTCCACGCCTCGCAGGCGAGCTTGATCTCGTGCTCGGCGCCGGAGCGCGCGTCCTTGGTGGGCGTGCCGAACCGCGTCCAGAAGATGCCGATGAGGAGATCGCAGTCCTCGATCCGCAGGATGGGGTCAATGTGGCCCTGGGGGCCGTCCGCGTGGAAGCCGGGGTAGGCGTCGGTCTCCCAGCGGCCCACCTCGAGCCGTACGCCGTGGTCGGCCGCGATGCCTGCGTTCAACTCGTCCGCAACGGCTGACACGACGTCGCGCTCGGCCTTGACATCGTTCGGCGAGGCGACGACGATGCGGAGGGGTCGTGGTGGCGTGGCGGTGCCCATTGGCTGCGGCCCTCTGCTGGCAGGCGGCATTCCCCGCCGCAAGTATAGCGCGGGCGGGGGGAAAAGCAAGGCGAGGGCCGCGGGGGGGGATGGGACCTATGGGACCAATGGGACGCATGGGACCGAAGAGGGGCTTGACAAGGCCAGGGCGTTGCGCTTGACTGCGGGGCGTGCGGGTCGGGTCCCATGGGTCCCATTGGTCCCATATGTCCCATTGCCCTTCCCCAAGGGAAAGGGGGCAACATGTCGGGTGACCGCGGCGGCCCACCCGAACGCCTGATCCCGCCCCACGGGGGCTATGACCAGCTCAAGTCGTACCAGGTGGCGGCCATCGTGTTCGAGGCGACGATGGCCTTCTGCAAGCGGTTCTACCACGAGCGGTCGCGCACCCGCGAGCAGATGGAGCAGGCGGCCCGCAGCGGGAAGCGCAATATCGCCGAGGGGAGCACGGCCTCGGGCACGTCGCGCAAGACCGAGCTGAAGCTCACCGGGGTGGCCCGCGCGAGCCTGGAGGAGTTGCGCGGCGACTACGAGGATTTCCTGCACGACCGCGGCCTGCCGGTCTGGGGCAAGGAGCACCCGCAGACGCAGGCCGTGCGCGAGCTGGCGTACGTGCCGAACAGGGCCTATGAGACCTACAAGGGGCGTGTCGAGGAGGGAACCCCAGAAGTGGCCGCCAACACCGTGCTGTGCCTCGTCCACCAGGCGAACTATCTCCTGGACCAGCAGTTGCGGGGACTTGCGGAGCGCTTTGTGGCCGACGGGGGGTTCACGGAGCGGATGTACCGTGTCCGGCGGCGGGCCCGCGAGGATGAGGGGAAGGGGCGCTGAGGAGGGGGGAGATGGGACATATGGGACCCATGGGACCGATGGGAGCAGCCGAGGAAGGCATAAGATCCGGGTCTGTCCCATAGGTCCCATGTGTCCCATTCGTCCCATTTCTTTGGCTTGACACGTCCACCCGCCCTGTCGTATCATAGGGCCAGGCCGGGAAGCTGAGCAGTCCGCCCAATCCCCTCCCCCATCTGGTGGCGGCCGGCCCGTCGTTGGCCCGAGAGTCTGAGCAATTGAGGAGTCGTCCGTGTCCGAGCCAGCCGCGAAGCCGCCGAAGAAGGAACGCCCCCCCCGCCAGAAGATGCCCGAGCAGCCGCCGGAGCAACGGGTCCACAATTTCGACGAGGTGCCCTACGGGCTGACGGCCGAGCAGGCCCGCCTCGAGGCCAGCCGATGCCTCCAGTGCAAGAAGCCGGCCTGCGTCGAGGGATGCCCGGTGTGCATCGACATCCCAGGGTTCATCAAGCCGATCGCCGACGGGGATTTCGATGCGGCCATCCGCAAGCTGAAGGAGCAGACGACCCTGCCCGCCGTGTGCGGCCGCGTGTGCCCGCAGGAGGACCAGTGCGAGAAGCTGTGCGTGCTGGGTAAGAAGGGCCAGCCCGTGGCCGTCGGCTATCTCGAACGGTTCGCCGCCGACTACGAGATGCAGAAGGGGGAGATGAATATCCCAGAGATCGCGCCGCCGACGGGGAAGCGGGTGGCCGTCGTGGGCTCGGGGCCGGCGGGCATCACCGCGGCCTTCGAGCTGGCCAAGCTGGGCCACAAGGTCACGATGTTCGAGGCGTTCCACAAGACGGGGGGCGTGCTGGTCTACGGCATCCCGGAGTTCCGCCTGCCCAAGGCCATCGTGCAGCGGGACGTGGATACCCTGCGGAAGATGGGCGTCGAGATCGTCACCAACTACGTCGTCGGCAAGCTCGACACGGTAGACGAGCTGCTGGCGAACGGCTACGACGCCGCGTTCGTGGGCACGGGGGCCGGGCTGCCGCACTTCCTGGACATCCCGGGCGAGCAGTTCAACGGCGTGCTGTCGGCCAACGAGTTCCTGACGCGCACGAACCTCATGAAGGCGTATCGGGCCGACCACGACACGCCGATCCGGCAGGCGAAGCGGGCCGTCGTGTTCGGGGGCGGGAACGTGGCGATGGACTCGGCCCGCACGGCGCTGCGACTGGGGGCGGACGAGGTCTACGTCCTCTACCGCCGCACGGAGGCGGAGATGCCGGCGCGAATCGAGGAAATCCACCACGCCCACGATGAGGGCGTGCGGTTCGAGTTCCTGGTCGCTCCCCTGGAGGTGCTGGGCGACGACAAGGGCTGGGTGCGGGGCGTGCGCTGCATCCGCATGAGGCTGGGCGAGCCCGACAAGTCGGGGCGGCCGCGGCCCGTGCCGATCGAGGGCTCCGAGTTCGAGTTCCCCTGCGACCAGATCATCGTGGCCATCGGCAACGGCCCGAACCCGCTCGTGCCGCAGACCACGCCCGACCTCCAGACGACGCGCTGGGGCAACATCGTGGCCGACGAAGCGACGGGGCAGACCTCGAAGCGAGGGGTCTTCGCAGGGGGCGACATAGTCACCGGCGCCGCCACCGTCATCAAGGCGATGGGGGCGGGGAAGACGGCGGCCGGGGCAATCCACCGATACCTCGCCGCCCCTCCCGCGTGAGCGCCGACGCCTCCGCGATGCGTCTCTGCCACCGGCCCGCCCAGATGCTCTAAGTCTCTACACACCAACACATTAGGGTCCCCAAGTCAGGCGCGCGGCGGGCAGATGCCCCGTTCGCGGCACAAAACTCTTGACAAACGGATTCCCCCTGGTACAATTGTGGTTGTCCTCGGCGAGGGCACGGGCAATGCACCTCGCCTCTCCCCGGCAGCCAACAGCGATGGCGGCGGAACAACAGGTACCGCCGCGATTGTCATGGGGCTCTCGAATCCGCCGCCAGGAGGTGCCGATGAGCCGACACACAACCGCATCCTGGTGTGAGGCCCCCGACTTCTCCGGACTGCGCCGTGCCCTCGTGGCCCTTAGGTCCCAAGAGGATCTCCCCCGATGCCGCCTGCATCGGACCGCTACAGTGCTGAAACGGACACGATACAGCCTTAACTGTTGATCTGACAGGCTCTTACGCCCGCCAAGCCCCAGCGGGCGCAATGGTACGTGACACTTGTTGGAGTTACCCGCTGGGCGAGCGGGTGTTGACTCGCCGTGCCGGAAGACGCTAACCACTAGGCACTTGGAGACTTACGACCCCTGAGAGAATAGCCTGTTCCTCCCGTCAGCAGGCACGGAATTTGCTGTTTCTATCTCCTCAGTGGCGGCAACCGTGTGCTGACAGGACAGTCGGAGGGCGGGCTATGGCGACCCAGATTGCAGCGGCAATCGCCCCAACGTTCGGGGCGGCTTCTGAACTCGCAGGACTGATCAGGCGCCATTTCCTCCACGAGACCTATGAGGACATGGCGCGTCGGGCGGCCCTGCCGCCCATCGAGGTCGAGACGCGCTTTCGGGAGATCTTCGGCTGCGGCATCCGCAGGAAGCGCCTGGACGTGCGGCGGGCCTACGTGGCCAGCGGGCCCAGACTCGCCGACGATGAGATCGGCCGCCGCCTCGGCATCTCCCGGAAGCAGGTCGTCGAGATCCGCTCGCAGTTGCGCCTCGGCGGCGCCTACGAAGGCCGCAAGCCCGGCCTCCCGACGCGCGACGGCGCCCAACGACGCAGGAACCGACACGAGTACATCCTCGAACACTATGCAACGCGAACCAAACAACAAATGGCTCAGGCACTCGGCGTCTCCGCCGAGACCATCCGCCTCGACTTCAACGACCTGCGGCGCCGCGGCCTCGTCCAGCCCCTCTACAAGTGCCGCCTCGAACACGTCGCCGCGCGCGCGGGCGCACCCGAGCGCCAGATCGCCAGGGAACTCGCCATCAGCGTCTACGGCGTCAGGTTCATCAAGCGCAAGCTTCGAAAGCTGAGGGTAAACATGAACCTCCTTCGCTGCCAGGTCGAACGCGAGATCAAGACCCGCTACGCCCCCGCCACCGGCGAGTACATCGTGGACTGCATGCGTCGCGCCCTCAACGTCCTCGAACTCCCCCAACAGCGCGTCCTCCTCGAAAACGCCGGCCACTTCAAGGACGCCGAGCTCCAGCCCATCTTCTGGCACCTCGTCCGCACCGACATCCAGGGCCGCGCCCGCATGATCCGCAAAATCGAATCCGGAGTCACCGACCTCAAGGAACTCGAACGCACCAACTGACCCCCGCTCCCCCCCGCGACCCGCAGCCCCCCACGGCTGCGGGTCGCGTCATGTCCAGCGGACGCGGGGGAGAGAGCCCCTCTTGGCAAGACGGCCTCCCTCCCCCGCACCCCCACCCACCCGAGAACTCCTACCCTCTGGCCCAAAAAGAAACGCCACACATGGGTGGCGTTTGGGAATCGCTCCGTAGAGCGTTGCCTGCGGAGCGCCTCAGGCGAGCGCGAACACGTCCAGCGGGACGGTACGGACCGGTTGGCCAGCGCCGTGGACGAGTTGGCGGATCCGCTCCGTCGTCTCCCGCGAAAAGGTCGGCTCCCCGCAGCGGGTGCAGACGTCCGCCGGGATGCGCTCCACCAGCACCCGGCGGTCCTCAAGCGTCAAGACCTCGCTGACGAACTCGCGCTTCGCGGCCTCCCCGCCGCACACGTGGCACTTGAAACTCGGCATCCCACCTCCACAGATTCACGCTGATGAACGCTGAAAGGGCAAGCGACCTCGGCTCGTACCGATCGCAAATGGACAGTCGTTTGTCGGTTTCCTGTCGCAGGCTCAGGGTTCGTCAGGCGCCTGAAGCAGTTCATTGAGCTTCCGTTCCCACTCGTCTTCGGCAAGGACTTCGAAGCGCAGCACCTTGTCCTTCATGCCGGGCGCGAATTTGTTCCAATCCTTCCTCTTGGCTTCCTTGTTGCAGAGGTCCAACACCTTCTTCTTGTAGCGGGTGTCTTCGTAGTCTGCCAGGTGCCTGCCTTTCGTCTCGAGGACGTAGACGCACTGATAGTCCTTCTGACCCGGCGCCTCTGAGGTCGTGAAGATAAAGTCAGGGTAGATCCTGCTCCTTCGCCAGCCCTGGATGTGGTAATCGTGCCGCACCCGGTTGCGATACCAGAAGAACATGCGCTCCTGGCCCTCCAGGTACCAGGCCACGGCCTTCTCCAGGTCAGTGTCGAACTGGCCCTCAGGTACGTGTTCGAAGAGGCTCAACTGGAGTTGGCGACCGTCCTTAAGCGTCAACTTCTTCTCGGACTTCCTGATCGGGAGCGTGGGGGGAAACGAGAAGTCGTTGCCGATGACCAAGAACCGCAACTGGTTGGCATCGAGCAACTGTGCGAAAACTCGCTCGGCAAGGCGGTCCGCCTCCGCCTCAAGCCGCTTCCGTGCTTCGCCGATGATGAAGACGAAGTTGTTGGCCACCCGACGCTCGCCGCACTTGTGCGTGAGACGCCTCAACGTGGCCTCGGCGAACTCGTGAGCCTGCCAAGGGTTTGGCACGATGTCAAAGAGCTGCCGGGCCATGAAGACCGGATCGACTCGGATTCCGGCCTCTGGCAGCGCTTTGACTTCTTTCTGCTTGATCACCTCCTTCTCGTCGTCGGACTGGGTCACAACGGTTTCGATGTCCTTGTCATCCACCATTGAGAGCGTCAACGAGAACAGCGGTGACAGGTCTACTTCACTCCACTGGATTCTTGCCAGGATGTCCATCTCATAGTTCACGGGCCGCCACGAGCGGTCGTCGCGCACCTCGAAGAGCGGTAGCACGGTGCGGCGGGCCGCCTCCTGGAACCGCTCCCGGATGCCGATTTGCTCGACGTCCTCCTCGCCGCCAGCACCCTCCTCATCTTCGACGATCTGCCCCTTGAGATCGCCCAGGCCCTCCTTCTGGAAACCCGCGCGGATAGCGTCAAGCAGAACCCCGGCTTTCTGCTGGAAGCAGAACACATAGCTCTCGTCGAGTTCCTTCACCTTGGTCTTGCGCGCGAACGGCTGTCGCAGGATGCGCCCGACAAGCTGGGTGAGCGCATTCTTCGAGCCCGGATTCGTGAGAATCGCCAGCACGTAGGCGAACGCACAATCCCATCCCTCCTGAAGGGCCTGCTTGGTGATGATATAGCGGATGCGGCAGTCGCGGGTCATTAGGCCGCCTGTGTCGTCAAATGCCTTCAACTCGTCCTTCTCAGCCGTCTTGACCGCGATCTCGTCGGACGGAATGCCCAGGGTCTTGACCAGGTGGTCGCGCACTTGCTCGGAGTGGATGAACTTCCCGCCGCGCTGGTCCTTACCCGTGCGCTCGACCTGGATGAGGCAGATCGGGCGAATATATGCGCCGGAGCTTGCCTCATAGTCGTGGGCTTTGGCCCGGAGGACTTCGAGCTTGTTATGCGCGGCAAGAAGCGTGTCCTTCCAGTCCATGCTCGCGCGGTTCGTCACGTGGAGATCGAGCTTGATCATGTCCTCACGGTTGAGCGCGGCGCCGGAGATCTCGACCAGCACGTTGCTGCCCTTCGTGGGCGTGGCCGATAGCTCGATGATCATGCACGGGTTGAAGCCCCGAAGGGTGCCCTGCGCGCCCTCGCTGTACGCCTTGTGCCCCTCGTCGAGGATGATCAGCGGCGAGAGAGTACGAAGGGTGTTCCCGAGCGAGGTCTTGACCTGCCGGCCCCAGAAGCCGCCCGCGGCCTCAAACGTGTCGAGGTTAGGGACGCGCTTCAAGAGAGCCTTCTGCCCCTCAATGTCGTCTTCGGCGGGAAAGAAGTCCTGAAAGCCCCCGCTGTCCTTGAACACCCGCAGCGTCTCTTTCGTCTTGCGGTTCGCCGAGGGCAGCATGAGCATGAGAACCACCAGGTTCTCCACGACATCCTGCCGCGAGAAGCGGTCCATCTTCTCCAGGATCACGGTGCGGCCGCCGCTCGCCAGGTCCAGGTGCTGCCGGTACGGGTGATCGCGGTCCCGAAGGCTCTGAATCGTCTGCCGGTAGATCTGCGTCGTGGGCACAATCCAGAGGACCAGCCCCGTGCGCTTCCTGCGGTAGTGGGTGTTCGTCAGGTCAATCACCTTCACCGCCAGGAACGTTTTCCCGCCCCCCGTGGGGATTTTCAGGCAGTAGTTGGGCAGTGGCTCGCGGATGCCGTTCTTGCGCGAGCGATAGGGCCGGCGGACCTCTGCCTTCTCCCATGCTTTCCCGGGGAAGTCAATCTCTAACTCGGGCACGCTCTCCGCCTTCGCGCGCCAGTCTGCAAGAAGCTCCAGGTAGCGCTTCACCGTTGCGAGCGTCGTCTGCTGGTAGTCCTTGGGTTCCATCGCAATTCACCCATGTGGCACAGCCGCCCTCGGCTGTGCGTCGCCCCCACCGAGCTTGTCTCGGTGGAGCGAAGGATTGGGCACTACGCCCGAAGCACCCCCACACCCCCCTCCCTTGCAGGGAGGGGGCAGGGGGAGGGTCGCACCTTGCTCCCACCCTCACCCTACCCTCTCCCTGCAAGGGAGAGGGGGCAGGGGCGGCTCACGCCTAGTTCTCAATCCCTTGCTCCACCGACGCGAGGTCGGTGGGGGCACGAACCCCGTCACCGCACCAGGCCGTAGATCTCGTACGGCAGTTGCGCGTAGTCAATCCAATACTTGTCCAGATGGTCTTGGTCCAGATACTTTGTCGGGGCGAACACCAGCCGGCGCTTCCCCTTGTGTGGCCCAAGGGCCTTGGCCCAGTCGAGCGTCAGCGCCAGGTTCTTCAGCTTCTCCACGTCTGGCACGTAGAGCAGGTAGACCCGGTAGGTCTTACTCTCCCCGATGAAGCCCCGTGCCTCATCCACCTTCCCCTCATCAAACTCCTCCCCCGTCGCCGTGTAGAACACGTACCGCGCCAGCTCCCCGTACGACGGCAGATGCTTCCCCGACAGCAGGCCCTCCAGCGTGATCGCCCGACCCAAGTCGAAGTAGCTGAAAGTGCCGCCAACACCCTCCTGTATCCGCGAGTCCTTTGCGGAAGGAACACCTTGGATGACACGTCGCACCCGTTCAGCGGTAAGCCGATCTGCGTAATCCTCACACTCGACCAGCAGGAAGCGGCGGTTGCCACCATCCTCGTCGTTCAGCGCAAGAACCGCGTGGGCTGTTGTCCCGGATCCCGCGAAGGAATCCAGAACGATGTCGCCTGAATCGGGCCCCGTGACTTGGTTGACCAAGAGGCGGATGTACTGGCTGGGCTTTGGGAAATCCATCATCTCCTTTCCTTCGAAGAGTTCCGTCAGTTCCACCGTGGCGTCGGCATTGAATGCGGTCTTGAGAATGGAACTCAGGCCGGTGAAGTGGTCCTTTAGGTCCGAGAGGTACCGCCTGTACCTGGGTCTCCCTGTCGGGGAACTCGGCCACATGATCCTGCGATCTTCAATGAGCTTCGCCATCCTCTTCTTGGCGTACCGCCATCCTGTGGGCGGGCATTCATAGACGAGCCCAGTCTGCGGATCTTCGAGGTCGTAGTGGAGGTTAGGCCGCTGTTCCCTTGTTGCCAGCCCCACGAGATTATCACTTGCCCACGGACCCTGCGAGTCGTTGTCTGGGTTCTTGTATTTCTGTAAGTCGATGGGCTGTCCCCGCAGGCTCGCGCCCTCGGTCCTGCCGTAAACCAGGCAGTACTCGTGGTCCACGGACACGCGGCTCTTTGTACGGCTATCGGGGTTCTTCCTCCTCTTCCAGATAAGGCTACAGATGAAGAGGTCCTCCCCGAACACGTCATCAAGAAGTTCGCGCAAGCGATGGACCTCATCATCGCCGATCGAAACCATGATCACCCCGTCATCGCGGAGGAGTTCCCGAATGAGCTTGAGGCGTGGCATCATCATGCAGAGCCACTTGTCGTGGCGGGTGAGGTCGTCGCGGTCCACGACCTTGCCGAGCCAGTCGAGCATCATGGGGCTGTTGACGTTGTCGTTGTAGGCCCAGCCCTCGTTGCCGGTGTTGTAGGGCGGGTCCATGTAGATGCACTTGACCTTGCCGGCGTACATGGGCAGGAGGGCCTTGAGGGCGAGCAGGTTGTCGCCGTGGAGGATCAGGTTGTCCTGAAGGCTCACCTTGTCCGTGAGGCTCTTGTCCGGCCGGGGGATCAGCTCGTGGTAGGGCACGACGAGGTGGTGGTTCTGGACGAAGCTCTTGCCCTTGAACTGAAGTTGCGCCATGGCTCACTCTCTGGCGAAGGCCGGAACGTTGCCCGCACACTTCCCGCTATGCCAGTATGCTACCCGCCAGGTGAAGGGGTGTCAAGACATTTCCGAGAGCCACGAGTCGACAGTGGCTCGGAGTTGGCCCAGGCCGTCTCTGCGACCACTGTACACGGGCGGCGATTCTCGTCAAGCCCCGGCATTCGTGCGCATTCGTGTCCATTCGTGGCTATTGCGCCTTGGCGGCGATTCTCGTCAAGCCCCAGCATCCGCGTCCATCCGCGTTCATCCGCGGTTGCCTTCACCCGGCAGGCGACGCGCCTTGACAGACCGAGGGGCGAGGGCTAGGATGAGCACTCGGTTGGTCCGCGTTCCTCTGCCTGGAGGAGTGTGCCGATGCGTTTGCTGAGGATCTCGGTGTTCGGGAAGACGAGGGCACTCGAGGCCCATATGGACCAGTATCTCGACCTGGTGTCGCAGGCCGGGATGATGTTCGAGGACGGGTTGTCGGCCTACCTGGCGAGCGGGGCCGACGAGCAGTTGCGCGAGAAGGCCGAGCAGATCAGCGAGCTGAAGTCGAAGGCGGGCGACCTCCGCCGCGACGCCGAGCAGTCGCTCTACAGCGAGATGCTGCTGCCCGATTCGCGCGGCGACGTGCTGAGCCTGCTCGATGAGCTGGGGACGCTGCTGGACATCATGAAGCGTCAGCTCGTGGACACGACGATCGAGCAGCCGGCCGTCCCGGAGGCGGTCCGGGAGGACTTCCAGCGCCTGGTCGCCGCGGTGGCCAAGAGCGTGGAGTTCACGGCACAGGCATCGCGGGCGTTCTTCCGCAACTTCCTGGCCGTGCGGGACCACATTCACAAGATCGGCTACTACGAGTCGGAGGCCGACGGGGTGGCGCTGCGGCTGAAGCGGGCGGTGTTCGCCTCGGACCTGCCGCTGGCGCAGAAGGCGCACGTGGTGGCCATGGTGAAGGCGGTGGACCAGCTCGCCGACGAGGCGAAGGACGTGGGGGAGCGGCTGTCGATCTACGCGATCAAGCGGACGCTGTAGAGCGTTCCGCGACGATCTGCGTGGGTGCCCGTGGGGGATGAATGGATGGCTGGATGGGTGGATGGGTGTCAGGCAATCATCCAGTCATCCACCCATCCAATCATCCTCGTTCACTCCAACGGAGGGCAGCGTTGAGGCTCTCGACGCGTTTCAGGGGCTAGAGCGGCATGGACGTGACGACGCTGATCTTCCTGTCGAGCGGCCTGTTCCTGGGCTGGTCGCTGGGCTCGAACGACGCGGCGAACGTGTTCGGCACGGCCGTGGGGAGCCGGATGGTGCGGTTCGTCACGGCGGCGATCCTGTGCAGCGTGTTCGTGATCCTGGGCGCCGTGGTGAGCGGCGCGGGGGCGGCGCATGGGCTGGGGCAGTTGGGCGCGGTGAACGCGTTGCCGGGGTCGTTCGTGGTCGCGTGCGCCGCGGGCCTGACGGTGTACGGGATGACGAAGGCGAGCCTGCCGGTGTCGGCCACGCAGGCGATCGTGGGGGCGATCATCGGGTGGAACGTCTTCAGCGGCTCGCGGACCGATATGGGCGCGCTCACGAAGATCGTGGGCACGTGGGTGGCCTGCCCGATCCTGGGCGCCGTGTTCAGCGCCGTGCTCTACACCGTGGTCGTGCGGGTGATTTACCGGTCGAAGCTGCACCTGCTGCGGCTCGACGCCTACACGCGTGCGGGCCTCATCGTGGCGGGCATCCTGGGGGCCTACAGCCTGGGGGCCAACAACATCGCCAACGTGATGGGCGTGTTCGTGTCGTCGTCGCCCTTCACCGAGTTCCGGCTGGCGGGGCTGGTGCGGGTCACGTCGGTGCAGCAGCTCTTTCTGCTGGGCGGCGTGGCGATCGCGGTGGGGGTGTTCACCTACTCGAAGCGGGTGATGATGACGGTGGGCACGAGCCTGATGCCGCTGAACCCTGTGGCGGCGTTCGTGGTGGTCGTGTCGCACTCGCTCGTCCTGCTGATCTTCTCGTCGCAGGGGCTGGCGAGCTTCCTGGTGAGCCTGGGGCTGCCGCCGATCCCGCTGATCCCCGTGTCGAGCTCGCAGGCGGTGATCGGCGCCGTGATCGGGATCGGGCTGCTGCACGGCGTGAAGGGGGCGCGCCAGATTCGCTGGGGCGTGCTGCTCAAGATCGCCTCGGCCTGGGTCACCACGCCCATCCTCGCCGCCGTCATGAGCCTGGCCCTGCTGTTCGTGGTCCAGAACGTGTTCAACCAGCGCGTCTACCAGCAGGTGCATCACGAGCTTTCGGAGGACGTGCTGGCCCGGCTCGCCCGAGCGGGCCTGCCGGTCGAGAAGCTCGCGGTGCTGAAGGACGCGAACATCGCGGGGGCCATCGCCTTCCGGAACGCCCTGCGCGAGCAGGCCGCGCTCAGCCCCGAGCAGGAGGAGTTGGCCATCTCGTCGGCGGAGGTCTGTGAGCTCCGTGTCACGGCAGAAGCGGCGGCTGCACTGGACGACGAGCTGCTCACGGCCGAGCAGCGCAAGGCCGTTGCGGCGCTGGCGGGCCTGAGCTTCCGCCACAAGTGGCAGCTCCTCGATGCCCTCACGGCGCGAAGCGATAGCTGGAAGAAGAGGCCGGGGACCGCGGTCAACAGGCCCTTCAACAAGAGGCTCGACGAGCAGCTCGACGCCCTGTACCGAACCTGCCGCGCGCCCGAGGAGTAGCGCGGCGGGCGCGAGCCGGAATTGCAGGTAGGACGGTTTTCTCTGGAGCCTGAAAGGCTCGCATGGGATAGCCCAGAGCCTGCCGTGAGCGAAGCCGAAGGGGCAACGCGGTGATCTTTGCCCACATCCTTGAGGAGGAGCGCTCCCAGCCCCGTTAGGGGCGTCAGAGGGTAGCCCACGGCGTAAGCCGTGGGTTCAGGTGGCCACAAGGCCCGCAGCCCCGTGGGGGCGGCAGAAACCCTGGTCGCGGGCGTTCTGCCGCCCCTACGGGGCTTGCCCGTGGGGGACCCTGCGTTCCCACGGCTTACGCCGTGGGCTACCCTCTGCCGCCCGCCCTCGGCGGGCTACGGAGCCCGAGATGTGGGCAAAGATGAGGGCAACGCCCTGGGCTGTCCTATCACGCCCCGCTGGGGCTACGAAAGCTACCTGCAATCCCGGCTCGCACCCAGCGGGCCAGCCCCCTTGCAGCATTCGCGGGCTCCGCGTATCATATCGGGGGCGGTCATCCACTCCTCCAGGCAGGCCTGCGACGCATGGGCGCACAGGACACGGTGAAGCTGCTTCTCGACGGCATCGAGTGGGCCGTGGAGGCCCCCTACGCCGACGCCCTGGCCCGCGATTTCCTCGGCGCCGTGCCCGATCTCGCCACGCACCCCCAGGCCACGCTCGTCAAGCGCAGCCTCCAGCGCACCGTCTACCGCGTCGCGCTGGCCGATGGCTCGCGCGTCATCGTGAAGGTTTATCACGTCCGGGGCTGGAAGGAGCGCGTCAAGCGCCTGCTGTTCGGCCCCAAGCCGCAGATCGAGTGGGCCGCCTCGCACCGCGTGCTTGCGCTCGGCATCCCCGCCTCCCACGCCATCGCCGTGGGCCGCCCGTCGCCGCCGTCGGACACGCTCGAGGGCTACCTCGTCATCGAGGTGCTCCCGGACATCACGACCCTGGGCTCCTACCTCCGCACCCTGGCGGCGGCCCCCGACAGCGACCCGCGGGCCGCGGCCAGGCGAGTCCTTCACGAGCTGGCGGCCTTCGTCCGCCGGCTCCACGACCGGGGCGTCAGCCACCACGACCTCCACCTAGGCAACATCCTGGCCCGAGCATCCGCGCCCTCGGCCGACCAGCGCTTCCTCATCGTGGACCTCCACCGCATCCGCGCTGGCCGCCCCCCCTCCCCCAGGCACAGGGCGTCCGCAATCGCCCAACTCCTCCACGGCCTGTCGCCCGGCCTCGCTCTGGACCTTCGCGCCGCCGCCGCGGAGTTCCTCGACGCGTATGCGGCTGCCGGCGCGCCGCTCGCCAGTTCGCATCTCTCGACGGCTGCGATACTTGCGGCCATGGCACGTCGCGCCGCGAAGCGGCTCGACAGCCGCGCCCGCCGCTGCCTCGCCAACAGCACCCAGTTCGCTGTCGAGCACCTCAGCGGCTGGCGCATCTACCACCGACGCGACCACTCGGCCGAGGACATCCTGGCCCTCTGGACCCGGCACCGCGAGGCGGCCCCCCCCACCGTCGCCAGGCTGCCCGACGGCCTGGAACTCCGCCAGTATCCCCGTCGCGGCATCCTTGCCCGACTGCTCGCCCGCTCGCCTGCCGTGCGCGACTATGCCGCCGCGCACCGGGCTCACACCCGGGGCGCCACGGGCGGCCCCCAGGCCATCGCCGCCGCCGAATGCCTCCGCGGCCCCGACCGCGGGAGGTCGTTCGCCCTGCTGGCGTGCGACCAGGGTCTCCAGGCCCGATAGTGCCAGGTTGGCACGCGCCGCCTGCTTCTGGTATAATCCGTCGGTTCGCGCACGGCGAGGCACGGGAGGTCTGGGGCATGCTTTGCCCAATGGGTCGGTGGGGCCATGCTGAGCATCTTGCACCGCTACGTGCTGTGGGAGCTGGTGCGGAGCTTCGTGATCAGCTTCGCGGCGTTGACGGGGATGATGCTACTGGGGTCGCTCTACAAGCCATTGCGGCTGGGCGTGGGGCCGGACGACCTGGCCCGGCTGATCCCGTTGGTGCTGCCGCACCTGTACTCGTGGGTGATCCCGGCGGCGCTGCTGTCGGCGTGCGTGATGGCGTACGGGCGGCTGTCGGCCGACAACGAGCTGAAGGCGATCTGCGGCTGCGGCGTGCCGCTGCGCTACGTGTGCTACCCCGCCCTGGTGCTCGGCCTGGTGCTGACGACGCTGGCGATCCCGCTGAACGACTGGCTGGTGCCGCACAGCGCGCTGCTGCGCGAGCGCGAGCTGCGGCGGATCTTCTTCGACGAGCCGTTCCGCATCTCGCTCCTGGGCAGCCAGATCACCACGAAGATCGGCGGGTACAAGATCTACGTCGAGTCGGTGGAAGGCAACACCCTGAGGAACGTGGTGGTCATCGAGCCCAAGGGCACGGAGCGCCTGGAAGCTCCCAGGAAGCGGCACAAGGCCGCCGCCGAGGCGAGCGAGGAGACGGGGCCCGCGGCGGAGGAGGGCGACGAGGTGAACGTCTACCGCGCCGAGCGCGCCACGTACTCGGTGGACCGCGCGCGGCGCAGGATGCGGATCGTGCTGTACAGCGCCCAGTGCGTGATGGTGCTGCCCGGGCGCAGCGCGCGCCAGTGGGTCGAGATCACCGCCGCGGAGCAGGTGAAGGACATCCCGGTGGCCGACGTGGACGCGAATCTCGAGCGGCGCTCGAACATGACGACGGCTCAGCTCCTCCAGCGGGCGCGGGACTACCGGCTCGCCCTCGCGGCGGGGCACCGGCCGTCGGGCGGCTCCCGCAAGGAATTCGTCCGCGACACCACCGAAGTGCGGCTGCGCGAGGCCCTGGCCTTCGCCACGCTGGCGCTGTGCTGCGTGGGGGTGCCGCTGGGCGTGTGGATGCAGCGCCAGAGCCGCCTCGCGTCGTTCGCCGTCGGCATCGCCGTGTTCTTCGCGTTGTACGCGATGATCGTGGGCGGAGAGGGGCTGGCCATGGAGCAGCGCATGCCCCCCTGGCTGGCCCTCTGGACGCCTGACGCGCTGGTGGCCGCCCTCGGCCTGGGATTGCTCCTGCGCACGTTCCGCCACTGACGGAGAGACCCGGCCGTGCTCGGACGCCGCCTCGACCGCTACATCGGCCTGTTCTTCGTCTGGCACTTCATCCTGTGCCTGACGGCCATCGTCCTCCTGTACGTTCTCGTGGACACGTTTGCGAAGCTCGACGACTTCATCGAGCAGGACAGCGTGATCGCGTTCCTGCGCTGGATCGTCATCTACCACGCCTACCAGGTGCCCGTGCTCCTCACCCAGTTCCTGCCCCTGGTGACGCTGCTGGCGGGGGTGATCTCGATCACGCGGCTGGCCCGCTACAACGAGCTGAACGCCATCAAGGCGGTCGGGGTGAGCCTGCACCGCGCGCTGGCGCCCATACTCCTGTGCTCGCTGGCCGTGGCCGCCCTGGCCGCGGCCAACCAGGAGCTGCTCGTGCCGTCGCTCGCGCCCGACCTCGTGGACATCCGGGCCAGGGGGACGCGGAGGGACACGTATACCGACCTGTCGTCGTTCGACCGGAACAACAACGCGACGGTGTGGGTGAGCAAGCTGGAGTATGCGCTGCCGGGCTTTGAGCTGGCGGGGGTGGAGGTGCGCTCGCGGGCCGCGCCCGACCCGGCCCGCAAGGCGGGCGGCCCGCCGCAGTGGACGGCGGGGCCATGGGTCCGCGGCGCCGACGCCGTCTGGGTGGACCGCTGGCTCTTCCTGTGGAACGGCGAGGCGAAGGACGCACAGGGGCAGTGGAAGCCGCTCGAGCATATGGCCATGCCTACGACGGAGGATGCGACGCGGTTCACCCTGCCCCGGAAGCAGGGGACTGCTTCGGAGCTTGCCCCGGTGGTCCGCATCCACGCGGACCGCGACGGCCACCCCGTCGAGGTCATCTTCTCCTCCTGGACCTACAAGGGAGCGCTCCGGCTCATCCTGGGCGGCCAGCTCACCTGCCCGCTGAGCGGCGAGCAGGCGCCCGCCCCCATCTTCATCCAGGCCGCCCTGTGGCGCGACCAGGAGAAGGCGTGGCTCGGCCGGGCAAACACCTACCTGGCCCGCGAGACCCGCCGGGACGAGATCATCTACGATGGCGAGCCGCTCCCCTTCACCATCCCGCCGCACCAGCTCATCAAGAGCGAGGCCGACCCGACGCTCAAGAGCTTCCGCGAGCTCCTTCAATACCACAACGACCCCCCCGCCCTGCGGCAGAAGAAGCTGGTCCTCCTCCACAGCCGCGTGGCGTTCCCCCTGTCCAGCATCGTGCTCCTGCTGGTGGCCGTGCCCCTGCTGTTCCAGCAGGAAGGCGGCAAGAGCACCTGGGTGGGCATGGGCCTCGCACTCCTCGTCTGCATGGGCTTCTACGTCGTCAACTACCTGTCCCAGCTCGCCGGCCAGAACCCCGAGGGGCTGTTCGCCAGCGCCCCGGCCCTGGCCGCGTGGCTGCCCATCCTCAGCTTCGCCGCCCTGGGCGGCGTGCTGATGGCCAGAATGAACACCTGACCCCTTCGGGCGCTCCGCCATGGTCGAGTTGCCCAAGAGCGAGGGCGAGCTGTTCACCGACGCCTATCGCCGCGCGCTGAGCGACGCGGGCGCCGTGTCCGAGCGCACCCCCCGCTACGCCCCCACGCCTCCGACGGTCCGCGAGCGCATCGTCCGCTGCATCTGGTTCGACCAGAGCCTGGCGACCGACCGCCTGCGCGCCGACGATGGCCAGAAGCTCCGCGTCCTCTCGCCCGGCTGGTGGAACCTCGAGTCCGGCCCCGACTTCCGCAACGCCGCCCTCCGCATCGGCGCCGGCCCCGTCGTCAAGGGCGACGTCGAAGTCCACCTCCAGGCCAGCCTCTGGCACGGCCACGGCCACGACGCCGACCCCGCCTACAACGGCGTCGTCCTCCACGTCGCCCTCTGGAACGATGCGGGATCGAGCAGCGTCCGCACCGCCGCCGGGGCCGTCGTGCCCCAGCTCACCCTCGAGCCCTACCTGCGCACCCCCCTGGCCGAGCTGGCCGAGAGCGTGGACCCCGCCGAATACCCCGAGGCGGGCGAGGCCAGCAGCGGCCGCTGCCACGCCCTCCTCGCCGAGGGCAAGGTCACGCTCGAATGGCTCGAACAGTTCCTCGCCCACGCCGGCGACCAGCGCATCGCCGACAAGGCCCGCCGCCTCGCCGGCCGCGCCGCATGCGCCGCCGTGGGCGACGACGATCAGCTCCTGTATGAAACCATCGCCGAGGGCCTCGGCTACAAACGCAACAAGGCCCCCGCTTTGGAGCTCGCCCGCCGACTCCCACTCGCCGCACTCCGCGACCGCGTCGCCCGGCGGCCCGAGGGCGCCTCTCCCGCTCACGCCGTCGCGGCCCTCCTGTTCGGCATGTCCGACCTGCTCCCCCCACCGGGCGCCGCTGCGCCCGACGACGCTGCCAGGGAGCACATCGGCCAGCTCCGCACACTCTGGGCCGACCTGGGCGCCGGCCTCGCCGACGACGCGCTGGACCAGGCTCAGTGGAGCTTCGACGGCACGCGTCCCGTCAACTTCCCCACCCGCCGCGTCGCCGCCCTCGCCCGCGTGGCCGCGCGGGCCATCGAGCAAGGGCTTCAGAGGGCCATCCGCCAGGCCCTCGGCCCGGCGGGGTCACATCTTCATTTGGCACATAGCGGCCATGTGCGAAATGAAGATGTGACCCCACGCCTCGCCCCCCGCGAGCTCAAGGTGCGCAGGGCACAGCTCCTAGACCTCTTCCTCTCGCTCCGCGACCCCTTCTGGGACTCGCGGACCACCTTCACCGGCAAGGCGATGGCCCACGCCGCCCACCTCGTCGGCACCGACCGCGCCCACACGATCATCATAGATGGCCTCCTGCCTGCGCTCCTCTACCAGGCCCGCCGCGACAATGAGCGCCCGTTCGAGGAGCTCCTCCACCAGCTCTTTGCCACCTACCCCAAGCTCCCCAGCACCAGCATCACCCGCTTCATGTCCCTCCGCATGTTCGGGCGCCCCGAGGCCGAGATGAAGCTGTTGCGCAGTGCCCGCCGCCAGCAGGGCCTCTACCAGCTCTACGCCGACTTCTGCGACTCCGAGACCGCCACCTGCACCCACTGCCCCCTCGTGCGCCTCCTCGAGACCTGAAGCGCTAGGCCTGGTGTGGCCGAGCGTCAGAGAAGGATCGCTATACGCGCCTCCAGCCCGCCCCGCCTGAGAAGCCCGAAGCACTTGCGGCGCCGCGCAACGGCCCGTGCACTGCGGGTGGTATTCACCGCGGAGGGAAGTGCACTTCGCCGAATGGTCACGATTCTCGTGACTGAAGCAGATCGAACGACAGGTCGGTTGCATTCGGTCACGACAGGAGTACCATGCGATGCAGGGGTGGTCACTGGACAGCAGGACTGTTGACCGCACACCTTCTTTCCCTCCGACACAGGAGATACCCATGTTCGCCTCTCGATTCGCCCTGGCTCTAGTTGCCATCGCAGCGTTCGCGTCAATGCCCATGGCCCGGGCGGAGGAAACTCCGAAGACGGACTCGCTGCCGACGTTCACTGTGACCGAGCACTTCGGCGTTTCGCACCCGGACCAGATCATCGACTTCGATCTGCCGGCAGGCGTGCCGGCGTCGGATGTCCACCTGGTCGAGACGGCCACCCGTCGTGCCGTGCCGTTCCAGTTTCTCGAAGAGGGCCGCAAGCTGGCGGTCCGCACCGATCTGCCGGCGGGCGCCACGAAGTCCTGGGCGCTCTTGCGCGGCAGGGGCCCGGCCCCGGCCCCCGCCGCCGACGGCGTCACAGTCTCAGAGCGTGAAGAGGGCTATGAGATCGTCAACGGCCTGACCGGCGTCCGCGTCCCAAAGGCCGCCGCGACGTTGGACATGAAGCGGCTGCCCGCCCCGGTGCAGGGCGTGCGGCTGCGCGACGGCAGGTGGTCCGCCACGGGGCCGAACCTGCTCAACGTTGCGCAAGGCCCGACGGCCAAGGCGATGGCCGTGCGCTTCCGCGACAGAGGACCGCTCGTGACGGTGGTGGAGATCGAGTACGGCTTCGCGCGCCCCGATGCGCTCTACGATACACACATTGTCGATCACGTCGATCCGGCGAGCAACGCAATCGTGCTGGATGCGCCGAACTATTTTCACCGGTTCCACTACTGGCAGGGGGCCTCCAGGCCGGCCCAGTTCGTGATCGACGGTGCCGGCGAACTGCCGAAGCCGCTGCGCCTTGGCACAACCTATTATCTGAAGGAGGCGGGCAGCAACACGTACCAGGTGAGCGAGACGCCCGATGGCCCGGCGTTGGCGCTCGGCTCCACCTTCCAGGGCAAGGTGCGCATCCAGGGTGTGATCCCTGCGGGGCCCGGTCGCTATCGCAGCACGATCGCGGTCGAGGCGGGGCAGCCTTCGCTCTTGTTCGAGGAAGATACGGACCTGGACTTCTCGTATTCCCTCAACTTCTACGGAGCGCTCGAGCCTACGCATGCCCGCTATCGCGGACATCACGCCGACCGCAAGGAGCTGGGCTATGAGCCCGATGGCCGAGCGTACCGGCCCGAGCACGCTCGCCCGCCGATGGATGCCCAGTACGACCTGCGCTACGACCGCAGTTATCCGTCCTCATGGCGGAGCAGCATTGACGAGGAGCCGACGATCGGCCGGATGGCGCTCTGGGATCCGTGGGCAACCAACAGCGGCCGGTACTGGCAGATGTTCAGTTCAAAGGCGTCCGGGGCCTCGCCGCTGGTGGGGATCTTCGCCGGACGGGCGTCGCGAGCCATCGGGGCGCCCCTGAGCGGGCCCGGCTTCTACACCAGCACTTCCGCCGGAGGAGCAACGCCGGCAGCAGGGATTACCGTCTCCAGCGAACGACGCTCGCCGTCGGCCACGGTGTTCCCCCACAGCCGCTTCCAGTGGGGCCTGTTCGTGGGCACGAAGGGCAGCGACCTCAAACCGCCCACCGAGGTCCAGCCCATCCAACGGCAGATGAACCTGCACGGCGGCGTCAACCTCAACAAGGTCCACCGCTACCAACTCGATTTCCCCGATCCACCGCAGGGCTACGGGGCGATGTACGTGGACAAAGCGGCGATGGCGAAGCTTATCCAAAAGGTGCGCACCGACGAGAACTACTATCGCTGGGCCTGCAATGCCGAACCCACCGCAAGAGACCTGCTCGATTTCTGGCGGGATACCTCCGGCGAGAAATCCGCGAAACTGGTCGCGAAGGTCACGGGCCTCGCGCGGGAGATCCTCGGCGTGTACGTCAACGGCGACGGCGTCTATTCGTTCTGGCATCAGTACTGGATGGGGGGGCTGCGAATGAGCCCGATGCTCCTCTGGATCGACCAGTTGCTCGGCTCCGACCAGGTCGGCGCCCAGGACAAGGGGCGTCTGAAGGCCGTGGCGGTGTTATTCGCCTCGGTGCTCTACGACAACGACTTCGTGCCGCTGGACAACCACGAGAGCTTCAACCTGGGCACGCCCAACATGCCGGTCCAGCAGCAGAACTATCGTCAAATGTTCGCGCTGTTCCTGGCGAGGCATCCAACGATGGCTGATCGGGTCAAGGGGTTGGCCGACGCCGCCCGAGGCATGTTGCGCCAGACCATCAACGAACATGGCGCCCACATGGGCTCGTTGCACTATGTCGAGGCATCCAACTGTCCGCTGTTGGCCACCTTCCAGCAACTCCAGACGGCCGGGGTGTACGACGCATTCAAGCAGGAGGACCGTCTGGCGAAGTTTGCCGAGTTCTACATGCAGGCGCTGACCCCGCCGGAGGTGCGGCGCGACAACTTGCGCAAGATACCGGCCATCGGCGACGGCTCGACCCAGGCCACCGAGGAGTACGGGACACTGGGCACCGGGTTTGCCAAGTGCAACCCCGAACTGTCGGCCCGACTGATGGGTGCCTGGCGCGAAGAGGGCAAGCACCACACCGCCTTCGGCGGCTCGAGCTTGCTGAAGATCGACGACACCCTGCCGAGTGCGACGCCCAACCTGGGCGACGCCCGCTTCCCAGGCTACTACTCCGTGCTGCGATCGGGCTGGGGCACGCCCCAGGAGAACGCCCTCTGGTGCGTCAACGGCAACTTCTACCGCGACCACAGCCACAACGACCTTGGCTCGCTCGTCATCTACGCTCTGGGCGCCCCGCTGTCGCTGGATTGGGGTTGCATCTACACCCCGCGCGCGGCCGGCGGAGTGATGCACAGCACCGTGGTCCAGGAGTCGGCCTTCGGGCAGCCTTGGAACGAGGACATCAAGAGCTTGGAGATCGGCGGCGGCTTTAGCCAACACTACGGAAACATCAGCGTTGGCGAGGCGACCGCCGTGGAGTCCTTCCCCGAGGGACGGCGGATGGTTTCGACGGTCCGTTGCGGGGCCGGCGACAAGGCCACCACATGGGTCCGCGCGGTGACGCTGGTCAATGCCGACCCCGCCGCGCCGGTGATCCTGATTCGCGATACGTTCAGCGGCGCGGGCGCATCCGCGCCGAAGATCTGGGCGATGAACCTGATGGCCGATGGCGCGGTGGAGACGCCGGCAGGCAAGCAAACGCCGACGCCACGCACGCATCCGCCGACGGACAAAGGGGACGCCAACCGCGACCTGCCCTCGGCCGGGCCGGTGTTCGCGCTCCGGCCAGGAGTCAACCGCTTGGGCTTCACCGGCCAGGTGTGGAAGGCGCACGCAACCCAGGGCATCGACTGGGACCTCTACGTGATCCCCGCCGAAGACCAGCAGGCGCAGATCGGCAACTGGGCATGTCAGGAGGCCATCTCGGGAACGGCCGTGCAGGAGCGCCAACACATCCTGCGGGTGCGCGGCAGGGGCACGTTCACCACCGTGATCATCCCCTGGGCGAAAGGCCGGAAGCCGGCCGATCTGACAGTGAAACAGAACGGCGACGCAGTTGTGGTGACCACAGCGGCGGGAACGACACGGCTCGATCCCCACGGCTTTGCCGTGGCCCACGCGGGAACAACAGTGCGGCGGGCATTCGAGAAATAGAGTCTACCACCCAAGACGTCGTGTGGCACATAAAGTCCACCGACTCCAACTCACGGGTGTCACGCCGCTCGGCGGTACCACTTCAGCGGGCCGCCGAGGGACTCCCCGCAGTCGGTTCGGCCGCATCGGCGGGCGCTTGGCCTGGAAGCGTTGCAGGGCCCCTGGAGCCGAGCCTGAGGACGTCGGCCCGTCAAGGGTATCGCCCTGCACGGAGAAGGCGGCAACACGGCGTCTCCCCGCCCCATGCCACGTTTGGCCTTCCCGCAAGCATCGCGTCACACGATACTTACGCCGATGTGCGTGACCAGTATCTTCTTGAATTCCGACCGCACGGGTGTCACTCCGCGTCTTCGGGCGGCCTGAAGCCGAGATCAAGCTTCTCCGCAGTGCCCGCCGCCAGCAGGGCCTCTACCAGCTCTGCGCCGACTTCTGCGACTCCGAGACCGCCACCTGCACCCGCTGCCCCCTCGTGCGCCTGCTCGATGCGTAGGCGTGCAGTCCACCATGTTGCCGGAGCACACAACCGCGTTGCTTCCGGTCAACATGGCGTAAGCATCGCACTGATAAGCACTTAGGCCGCTATCTGCTGAGATCAGGCCCCAAGCATGTTGCCGTCCGTCAACATCGGGCTACGAGGGCCGCTCGGGTGACATCCAGGCCATCTGCGGTGATGGACGTAAGTCGCTGGTGCTACACGGTTTATGCTCCTATGCGGCGAAGCGGAGATCCCCTGCGTTCGGGCGAGCGGCCGGCACGCGAATTGCTGCGGGTCATCAAAATAGGGTGTGAAGTCATGCCATCGGGTCTTTACGCATGGGGGATTTATCGGATGTGGCCACGATCCGACACCCTCTGCCGAGTGGTGTTCCTCGCCATTCTCGCGCTTGCCGCCGGCCCTGCCCAGGCGGTCGTCATTGACGAGTTCAGCGGCTCGCTGTCCTGGTCCGCCTACCACATGACGCTGTCCCAGTCGGGCGGCTACCTGAACGCCACGCCGACGGGGGACGACCCGCAGTTCTACCGCAATGACTTCCTCACGTCGGGTGGCGGGCTGGAGGGTGGAGCCAATCCGTACGTCTACGTGCGGATGAGCGCGCCCACCGGCAACCCGACCGGCGCGATGCTCTTCTGGGGATTGACCGGCTCCTCGGGCTACTCGTCGAGCCGCCAGCAGGCGTTCACCACCATCGCCGATGGCCAGTTCCACACGTACGTCATAGACCTCACCGGCAACACTGCCTGGACAGCGAACACGAACACGATCGATTCGATCCGGATCGACCCCACCGCCAATACGGGGTGGGTGGCTGGGCAGGCGTTCCAGGTGGACTGGATCCGCGCCAGCCCGTCGCCGACGAACCCCAACCTCCAGGGCATTGACCAGTTCACCGACGGGGTGAGGACCGGCTGGGCGACCCTGAACCAGATGGGCTCGGTGAGCGAGAGCGGGGGCCTCTTCACGGCCACCTCGACGGGCGGCGACCCCTTCATGCGCCGCGACAACTTCGACTTCGCCGGCTCCCAGGCCTGCGTGGTCCAGGTGCGCATGCGCATCGTCTCGGGGTCGAGCGCCTCGAGCATGCGAATCTACTACACGACCACCGCCGATGGGTCGGAGGACGAGGTCATGGCCGGCGGGCGGGCCCTCTTCACCGACGGGGAGTTCCACACCTACATCGTGGACTTCAGTAACTCCGGCTCGGGCGCCGGCGGCTGGACGAACAACACCATTCGCACCCTCCGCCTGGACCCGACTGGGGCCAACGGCTCCACCTTCCAGATTGACTCGGTCCTCGTGCTCGACAGCGTGCCGGGGAAGGTGAGCCTCTCGGATCCCGCCGCAGCGACCGTGATCGCGGGGGGAACGGCCGACCTGGGCGTCACGGTGACCAACAGCGCCACCGTGGCCAACCCCACGTATGCCACGGTGGACGACCTGGCCTACAGCCTGGACGCGGCGTTCACTGCCGGCAGCGGCACGCCGGGCGCCGCGAGCCCCGGCACCTCACCGCCCCTGGCGGGCGGGGCCAGCCGAGCGCACACCGTGGCTGCGTCGTCCAGCGTCGCCGGCACACACACGGTCACATTCACCGGGACGGGGAACGACAGCCAGCTCGCCCAGACGCTGAGCGTCCTGCTCACCGTGCTGGACCACTCGGATGCGGACTTCGCGGACCCTGTGTCGCCCGGCACGGCGACGCTCTCTGGCGACCGGAACACGCTCTGGGTGGACTTCGGCAACGTGTGGTGCACGCTGGGGCACGCGGACGCCGCGTTCGACATCCTCGCCTCCGTGACCACGCCGGGCATGACGGCGAGGCTGGACTTGGACTCGATCGAGGGAAGCGGCGACACGAGCGCGATCTACCTGCTCACCGGGGATACCGCGTTTCAGAACCTCGCCGCGGGGTCGAGGGAGTCGTACGTCTTCCGCCTCGACACGACCGCAATTGGGGACTTCTCCGCCCAGTATCTCTTCTACTTCTCGGACGAGGATCTGCCGGGGGCGACGAGCTACGCGCTCACGCTGAACGTGAGCGGCAGCGTCGTGCCGGAGCCGGCCACCGCCGTCCTGTTCCTGATCGGGGTGGGCCTGGCGCGCCGCGCGGCGCGGCGGCGCCGGCGCGAGGCCCCACCACAGCCCAGATAGCCTGCCCGTGCGTCCAGCACCCCTTGTCCGATTCCCAGGGAAGCAGTACAATTGCGGCGCAGCGGGGCGGGCGGGAGAGCAGCGCGCATGAGGACGGCTCGCGGGTTTCTGTCACTCGTCTTGTGGGCCTGCTGGGCCAGTGGGGCCGTGGCGTCGGCGCAGGAGGCGGAGGCGACCTTCTGGAACGGCAATCCGGCGGCGCCGCACCTGGACATCGTGGGCGATGAGGGCGGGGGGGAGCTGAGGCCCATCCGCATCGTGGGTGCGAGGAACGGCCGCTTCTCGGGCAAGGTCGTCGTGTGCTCGGCGGGCGCCCTGAAGAGCATCTCGGCGAAGGTGAGCGACCTCCAGGCAGCCGACAGGAAGAGCACGATCCCTGCCTCGCAGGTGCAGATGCGATTCGCCACCGGCTGGCTCAAGAGCGGCTGGAACGTCCAACCCAAGGCCGGCAGCACCTTCGACATCCTGAGCGCGGACGCCCCGGACGACGAGGTGCCGCCGATCGCCAAGGCCGACAAGTATCACCCCTGGGTGAAGACGGGGCGCTCCTATCTCCCCGTGTGGGTCACCGTGACCGTTCCCCCCGAGGCGCCGGAAGGGGAGTACGCCGGCAGGCTCACCGTCACCGTCGGCGGAGCATCCCGAGTCATCGAGGTCGCGCTCGCCATCCATGGGTATACGCTCCCGGGCCCCAGGGACTACAAGACTTGGATCGAGACCATCCAGTCGCCGGATACCCTCGCCCTGGAGTACGGCGTTCCCCTCTGGTCCGAGAGGCACTGGCAGCTCATCGAGCAGTCGCTCCGCTACGGCGCCCTGCTGGGGAACAAGACGGCCTACTTCCCCCTCCTGTGCGAGAGCAACTTCGGGAACGCGGAGTCCGCGGTCCGCTGGGTCAAGGGGGGCGCGGGCGAGTATGCGTACGACTTCCGCATCGTCGAGCGGTACCTGGACCTGCAAACGAAGGTGCAGGGCAAGCCGCAGATCGTGTGCTTCCCGATCTGGGACACCTTTCTCGAGGGAGGGCAATTCTCGGGCGACATCAAGTACGAGCCCAAGGAGGCACGCACGCAGCGCCTGGCCTACCGGGGAAGCGGGCCGGAGGTCACCCTCCTCGATGCCGCGACGGGGAAGACGGCGAAGCTCATGCTTCCCCAGTTCAGCGACCCGGCGAGCGCGGCCCTGTGGATGCCGCTCCTGCGGCAGCTCCCGGACCTGCTCAGGAAGCGGGGGCTGGAGGAGGCACTGTTCTTCGGCGTAGCGAACGACGCGGCGCCTCATCCGTCCTGCCTCGACCTCGTGGGCAGGAGCGTGCCCGGCGCGAAATGGGTGATCCACGCGCACAGCTTCTACGGCGGGAAGGACAAGAAGGCGAACTTCCAGTACGCCGCCTTCGTGTGGGGCGTGAAGGGCTTCTGCACGGGCGAGAAGGGGTGGGAGAAGCCGTTCCTCCTCACGCAGTTCCTCCGCAACATGGCCGACCACTACCCGATCACGACCTATCGCCTGGCCCCTGAGGTGAACATCACCGGCGGCCAGCGCGGGCTGGGGAGGATCGGCCTCGACTACTGGCCCGTGCTCAGAAACCCCAGAGGCGTTCGCTCGGGGCGGGTCAGCGGGCGCTATCCCAAGGCATCCTGGCGCAACCTCAATATCACGGATTCCCTCCTCGCCCCCGGCAAGGATGGCCCACTGGCGACGGCACGCTTCGAGATGCTCCTCGAGGGGGTTCAGGAGTGCGAGGCACGCATCGCCATTCAGACCGCGTTGGACGGTGGGAAGGTGCCTCCGCCCCTCGCCGACGAGTGCAGGCACGTGCTGGCGCGGCGCGACGAGTTTCTGAAGAAGGCGGCCATCGTCCAGGGCACGGGCCGCCTGTGGTTCGCCGACGCGACTCCGAGCGAGGAGGCATACCTCGGCTACGCCGCGGGCTGGCAGGAGCAATCGGGGCAGCTCTACCGGGCCGCCGCCGGCGTGGCGAACATCGCTGGAAAGCACGACAGACCGTGACCCGACGCATCCCACAGGTGCTCGCATGGCTGAACACTGCCTCTGTCGCGACGGCCCTGGGCGGCTACAAGCCTGTCGCGCCGAAGCTGGCCGACGAGTACCGCGAGGCGGCGGCAGCGTGACAGGGTGCGATCCCATCACTCCGGCGGCGGGCCGCACTCGACGAGGTCGGTGCGGTAGAAGCTCCGGTCGCTGAAGATGTCCGACCACCGCACCTCGTCGCGAAAGTGCTCTGGGTCGAGTTCCTGCAACAGGGCCAGTGTGCCGACTACGGCCAGCAGCAGGTGCGCGTCGGGGGTTGCCGCGAGGAACCCGGCGAATCGCTCGCGGACGAGCCGGCCGTGGCGCTGCGCCGCGGCCGCGATGTCGGCCGCGCGGTGCTCGGGCGCGAGCGACCGCATGTAGGCCAGGCCATACAGGGCGTCCAACTCCATGTAGTTGCCGAACCCGAGCCAGCTGCCGTCGGGCCGCTGCATGGCCAGGATGCTGTCAATCACCTGCTTCGGATAGGGGAAGCGCCGCCCGTGGTGCTGGTAGATGGGCCAGATGTGAGCGGCCCCGCCGAGCACCTCGATGCGTTGCCCCGCCTGCGGCACTCCCTTGCGCCACCAGCCTGTCTGCGGGTCCAGGTTGGCGTCGAGCCACTGAAACACCCGCTCGCGCCACGCCGGGCGGCAGCGCCTTGAAAGGCTGTAGCAGTGCATCCCGCCCCAGAAGAGGTGCGACGCCGACCACTGGCGCTCCCAGTGGATCTTCTCGAGCCACGGCTCGATCTCCGCGTCGTCGTCGAACTCGTCGTAGAGGGACACGGGATGCTTCTGCCTGCCGCCGAGCACGGCGAGGGCGCCGATGACCATGCCGTTCGCGTGCTGCGCGGAGTGCCGTCCGCCCGGGTAGGTGCCATCCCCGCGCGCGAATGAGTTGATGTGGTCAATCCACTGCTGCCGTTGCGCGGGAGTCAGCGTCCGGGCCAGATCCTCACCCATGCAGGCGCGGGTCCAGGCGACATCGCAGGTCGCGTAGAGGGTCCCGAGCGCGTTCGGCGCGGCGCGCTCGCGCACCACGCCGTAGGGCCTGTCCTTCACCTGGAGCGATTCGCAATAGGCCATGACCTGCCGCCGCACCGCCGCCAGGTCCATCCGATCCCCGGCGACGGACGCCTCCCCAACGGCGGGCAGCCGCCCCTCGCGCACGAGGTGGAGCACCTCGCTCGCCGCGAGCAGAAACGTGCCCGTCACGTATTCGTGCGAGTCCTTCTCGGTCACGTCGGCCGGGCGGTCGCCGACGCGCTGGCCCCACTGCACCTTGCCTTCGGGGCTCACGCATGCCGTCAGGCCCCGCCAGGCCCGGGCCACGGCCTGGGCGTAGCGGTCCTCGGCCAGGAGCTTGTGGCGAATGCCCCAGGCCAGCCCGTAGCAGAAGAAGCCCGTGCCGCTGGACTCGGGCGCGGCGATCTGCTGCGGGTCGGCCAGGTTCGGCCGCCACAGCCCGTCGGCAGCTTGGCAGACGACGAGCGCGGCCGCCATGCTCTTGAACAGCTCCACGTAGCGGGGGCGCTGCGGGTCGTCTTCGGGCAGACACTCAAGCACCCGCGCGAGGCCGGCAAAAACCCAGCCATTGCCGCGCGACCAGAGGACCTTCTTGCCGCCGGGGCTCTTCTGGCCGATGAACCGCCGGTCGCGGTAGTACAGGTTCTCGGCCTTGTCGAGCAACTCGCCGGTCACGTCCCAGAAGAAGCGGTGCATTGTCTCGAGGTGCTTCCTGTCGCCTGTGGCCTTGGCCAGCATGGCCAGGGCGGCCGCGCCGTAAAGCGAATCGGCGTAGCTGCGGCCGCCCCCCAGGTACCAGCGTTCGGCGCCGGCCGGCGAGTTGGGCGCGTTTGTGCCGAGCCACGCGATGGCCGAACGAATCATCGCCTCGTCGCGCTTGAGGAAGTAAAGCTCGAGCCAGGTCTGGACGCAGAAGAGGCGGTTCGCGCCGCCGCGCTCGGTGCCGACCTGCCACTGGTGGAGGCGGCCCCACGCCAGCGCCTGGGCCAGGAGGCGCTCGTCGCCCGTCGCCTTCTGGGCGGCCATCACGCCCGTGTACCAGGTGCCGCGCTCCCAGTTGCGGTCGGTCTCCCTCATCACGGGGTGCGCGCTCTGCCAGTCGTTCGCGCGGTGCATCAGGCGCACGATGGCATCGGGCTGGAACAGATCCTGGCCGCCTTCCTCCGCGGCCCAGGCCACGCTGGCGGTCAGCAGGCCGGCCAGGATACAGTGCCGTGTCGTGTGCGATTTCTTGTGGACCGGGTGCGTCACCGCGGCTTCCTTGCCCTCCGGCGTCGGGCTCATTATAGGCAAACGCAGCGGCGGCGGCAACGCTTGAGTTCCCGTGGCAATCGTGCTATCGTCGGTCACGAGCACACGTGTGGAGCGGGGCGACGCGCCCCGCCCCGTGCGCGGCTGGTGGAAGGAGTGGCAAGCCTTGACGCATGGGCTCCCGGTGGTGCGTGCCCTTGTTTGTGCTTCCCTGGTCGCGGCCGCCTCGGCCGGGCAGCGCGCGGTCATACCGCGGAAGGACCTCAAGCCCGGCGAGGTCGCCGTGACGAAGCCCGGGAACTACGCCGAGGCAGGGAAGACCTACGTGCTCACGAGCGACATCGCCAGCGAGGGCACGCCCATCTACCTGGGCAAGGACGTGACGCTCGACCTGAACGGCCACACCATCACCTATGCCGCCGGCCCCTACGAGCACGTGCCCAACTACGGCTTCGAGGAGGGGCTGAAGGGCTGGGACACGTCGCGGGCGCCGGGGGCGAAGGTCGTCTCCGCCGACATTCGGCCGATGATCGGCAAGAGCATCTGCGAGCTGCCCGAGGGCCAGGAGCTGATTTCGCCCACCATCACGCTGCCCGTCGCCGACCGCGCCTACTACGCCATGTGCGCCGTGGCCACGCGCGAGATGGCCGTGACCATCAACGTAGACGACGAGCGGGGGCAGCCCGTGGACTGCAAGTTCCGCTTCGGCGACAAGGTGCGGCCAGCCTGCCCGGAGGAGCGGCGGTCGCCCAAGCTGGGCGGGGGCGTCGTCTTCGCACTCGTCTTCGGCAAGCCCGCGGGCAAGTACCGCATCCGCGTGAAGGCCGAGAAGGGCAACTGCCTGATTGACGAGGTGGACATTCGTCCCGCGCTCGACGTCGGCGTGGGAGTCGTGCAGGACATTCGCCCCTGGGCCTACTACAAGTGCATCCTCGACGGCGACTCGACGGCCTTCTTCAACATCTACGGCAAGGACAAGGCGCTCGGCATCCCCGTCGTGGCCGGGCCGGGCACCGTGACCATCCGCAACGGCGTCATCCGCAGCGGCACCGTGGGCATCCGCTCGTGGGCCGTGCAATCCACGGCCAAGGACGTGCTGGTCCGTCTCGAGAACGTCAAGGTCGTCGCCTCGGGGATCAACACGAACGCGGCCGACATCGTGAAGGCGGAGATCAAGGACTGCCGTTTCGAGGTTGACACGCCCTTCATCATCAACCGCCACGACCAGACCGCTGTGGCCGTGAACCTGGGCCAGGGCACCGAGATCGCGGGCAACGAGTTCCTCGGCGGCCAGGGCTGCCTGAACCCCGGCGCCGACGCGGCCGTCCACGACAACCTGTTCGTCAACAACCAGACCGTCACCAACCACTACAGCATCTCCTGCGGGCGGAGCGGCAACCGCATCTTCAACAACCGCTTCGAGCCCATCCAGGGCGCCGGCATCTACGTCAGCGGCCGGAACCACGACGTGCACCACAACACCTTCCAGATCGCCACCGCCCCGCCCAACTGCGAGTACCGCTACTCCGACTGGAGCCAGAACGCCATCCGCATGAGCGACTACGACCGCGATCCCGGCAGCCCCGGGAGCTGCTTCGACAACCGCGTGCACCACAACACGATTCACGTCACAGGCCGACCCTTCCCGCAATTCGACCGCTACGTGCCCGCCGTCTACGCCTTCCACTACAGTTGCGGCGGCGGCACCAACGCCATCCACGACAACGAGATCGTGGTGGAGTGCCTGGACCCCAAGAGCAACGTGGCCATCACGGGGCTGTTCATCAGCGGCGCGGTGAAGAGCGGCGCCGAGTGGTTCAACAACCGCATCACGTCGAACGTCCCCGCCATCTGGCTCGGCGGCCGCTACGGGCCATCGCGGTTCCACCGCCTCTACAACAACACCATCGTCAAGGCGCCCAACGCCCCGGCCGACTTCGTGCCCATCAAGATCGGCTGGTGGAAATACACGACCAACGACACGGAGTTCTACTCGAACAAGTTCGAGAACTGCACGTTCGGCATCGCCACCGAGGGCACGGGCACGCCCACCTACCTGGTCGGCTGGACCCTCACGGTGAAGGTCGCCGACGCGCAGGGCCAGCCGGTGAAGGCGGCGGAGGTCGCCATCGTCTCCGATGCCGACGGCAAGGAAGTGGCCAGAGCCAGGACGGATGAGAAGGGCCTGGTGAAAGCCATGCTGGCCGAGTACCGCGTGAACGGAAAGGAGAGGGCCGCCTGCTCCGGCTACACCATCAAGGCCGGCGGCAAGGAGCGGAAGGTGACGCTGGGCCAGGACGTGGAGGTGCTCATCCAGCCATAGCCCGCACTTCTCACCGAAGTGCGGGCTACTCGCCCGGGTCTTCGGCGTCGGGTTCGGGCGGGGGGGCTTCGGGGTGCCGCGCGCGCAGCTCGGCGCCAACCTGGTCGAGGAGGCGGGTCATCTCGATGGCCTTCTCGATGGAGGGGTCGAACTGGAAGGCGAGCTCGGGGGCCTCGCGGAGCCCGAGGCCCTTGGCCACGTGGGAGCGGATGAGGCCGCGGGCGCTGGCGAGCCCCCGCTCGGCCGTGCGCCGCTTCGCCTCGTCGCCGAGGACCGAGTAGTACACGGTCGCGCGCCTCAAGTCGTCCGTGGCCGCGACGCGGGTGATGGTGACGAGTTCGAGGCGAGGGTCGTGCAGGTCCCGGATCAGGAAGAGGCTCACGTCCTCGCGGATGCGCTCGGCCACTCGAGCGGCGCGGCGGTTGGGCATCAGTAGATCTCCACCTCGTAGTCCACGAGCTGCGCCACGGGGTGCAGCCGCACCAGGTCCACGATCTTCGCCAGGCCGCCGTCCACGTACTGGGCGTCGGTGCCGACCATGGCGATGCCGAGGACGGCGTGCTGGCGGTTGTCCTGCGAGGCTACCTCGGCCACCGAGACGTTGTGGCGGTTGCGGATGATGTCCTTGAGGCTCTTGACCACGCGGCGCTTGTCCTTGAGCGACAAGGCGTCGCGGATGACGAGCTTGAGGGTCAACGTGCCAACGGTCATGGGATTTTCGATTGCCAATTGGCGGCGTGCGATTGCCGATGGGCGATTGGGGGGAAAGCCCAGAGGCTAGAGCTTTCGCTTGATTTCCTGGATGTCGTAGGCCTCGATCACGTCGCCCTCTTTCACGTCGTCGTAGCCGGCGATCTTGATCCCGCACTCCTGGCCGTTGGTGGCCTCGCGGACGTCGTCCTTGACGTGGCGGAGGGAGGCGACCTTGCCCTCGTAGACGACGATGCTGTTGCGGGTGAGGCGGAGCAGGCTGTTGCGGGCGATGCGGCCGTCGGTGACGTAGGACCCGGCGACGGTGCCGACCTTGGAGACCTTGAAGACCTTGCGGACGTCGGCGTGGCCGGTGACGGTCTGGCGGCGTTCGGGATCGAGGCGGCGCTCAAGGGCCGCCTTCATCTCGTCGGTCAGGTGGTAGATGACGTTGTAGAGGCGCACCTCGATGTCCATCTTCTCCGCCAGCGCGCGCGCCGAGGGCTCGGGCACGACGCTGAAGCCGATGATCACGGCGTCGGAGGCGTCGGCCAGCAACACGTCGCTGTCGTTGATCCCGCCGACGGCGGAGTGGAGGAGGTTGACGCGGACCTCGCTGGTCCCGATGTCGTTGAGGGACTTGCGAATGACCTCGAGGGTGCCGTGGACGTCGGCCTTGAGGATGACTCGGACTTCTTTCTGCCCGGTGTCCTTGAGGGTGTCGAAGAGGTTTTCGAGGGTGACGTGCTGGCGCTCGGCGATGCTGGCCTCGCGCGCGCGGCGCTCGCGGGTCGCGGCGATCTGGCGAGCGGTCTCGTAGTCGGCCGGCGCCGTGGCGAGGTCGCCGGCCGCGGGGACGCTGGCGAGGCCTGAAATCTCGACGGGGATGGAGGGCCCGGCCTCGTCGAGCGCGACGCCGCGGTGGTCGTGGAGGCTGCGCGCCCGGCCGTAGGCCCTGCCGCACAGCAACACGTCGCCCCGGCGCAGGGTGCCCTCGCGCACGAGGATGGTGGCCACGGGGCCGCGGCCCTCGGAGAGCTTGGCCTCGAGGACCACGCCGCGGGCCGGCCTATTGGGGTTGGCCTTGAGCTCGAGGATTTCGGCCTGGAGGGCCAGGGTCTCGATGAGGTCGGCGATGCCGGCCCCCGTGACGGCGGAGACGTGGACGACCTCGACGTCGCCGCCCCACTGCACGGGCAGCAGGCTGCGCTGCGAGAGCTGCTCCATCACCCGCTGGGGGTTGGCGCTCGGCAGGTCGCTCTTGTTGACGGCGACGACGATGGGCACCTTGGCGGCCCGGGCGTGGTTGATCGCCTCGTCGGTCTGCGGCATCACCCCGTCGTCGGCGGCGATGACCAGCACCACGATGTCGGTCACCTGCGCGCCGCGCGCGCGCATGGCGGTGAATGCCTGGTGGCCCGGGGTGTCGAGGAAGGTCACGGTGCGGCCCTCGTGGACGACGGTGTAGGCGCCGATGTGCTGGGTGATGCCGCCGAACTCGCTGGCCACGACGCGCGTCTTGCGGATGGCGTCGAGCAGCGAGGTCTTGCCGTGGTCCACGTGGCCGAGGAAGGCGACCACGGGGGGCCGCAGCACCAGGTCCTCGGGGCGGTCGGCCACGGCCTGGGCGTCGGCCAGTTCGCCCTCGAGGTCGCGCCCGCGGCGGATCTCGATCTCGACGCCGTGGACGGAGCCCAGCAGCGCGACCACGTCGTCGCCCAGCGTGTCGTTCACGCTGCCCACCGGCAGCGCGTTCCTGAGGATCGTGGCCATCAGCTCGTCCACCTTGATCCCCGCGCTCTGCGAGAGGGAGCGGACGGTGACGGGGAAGTCGACGGCGATCTTGGTGGGCCGGCTGGGGGCCTGGGGCACGAAGGGGCGGCCGGTCGAAGGGGTGCGGCCACCCCGGATGGGGCGTCGCGTCCGCCGACGCGGCGGCACGGCGCCGGGCGGGCGCCGCTCCTTGACGCGCACGTGGGGGCCGTACTCGCGGACCGAGGCATCGTACTTGGGCAGCTCGATGCGGCGCACGATCTCGGCGCTCTCGCGCCCCTTGGGGGGTGGGGTGCGGCGCACGGCCTCGGCGCCCTCGCGGTCCGCCGGGCGCTTGCGGAACTTCTCCTTCCCCGCAGGCTCTGCGTCCAGGACAGTGGGCTCGACGTACTCCGGCCGCTCCGGCTTGGGCCGCGGAGGGTGGGGGCGCCCGACCCCCTTCTTGGGGCTGGGGCCGGCGGCCGGCTCCTCGGGCGCCGCCGCGCCCGGCGGAGTGGGCGCCGCGGCCTCGGCCGGCGCCGTGCGGCCGTAGGCGGCGCGCACCGCGGTGGCCTGCGGCGCCTCGATCGTGCTCGAGTGCGACTTGACCTCCATCCCCATCGCCCGGCACTTGGCGACGAGGTCATTGTTGGCAACGCCGAGTTCCCTGGCGAGGTCGTATAGCCGGATACGCAAGCTTCATCTCCTAGTGCGGACTCAGGGCCGGCCGGCCCCGGCCGCTACGCGCCGGCGCCCTCATCGGGCGGCTTCTCCTCGGGGGGCGGCGGCGCCTCGCTCGATTCGGTAACGGGGGGCTCCTCGGACGGGGCAGAGCGGGCCTCTGGGGCCTCTTCGGCGGGCGTCTGCGCGCCCTGCGTGGCGGCGGGCTCGTCCGCCCCGGCATCCTCCGCGGCCCCGGGCTCGGCGCCGGTCGCCTCCTGGGCTTCTGGCTGGGCGGCCGAGGCGTCCTCGCCCTCGGGCGGGGCGGCCCCGGCCTCCTTCGCCTCGGGTTGCGCGGCGGCTTCGGCCTCGGGTTGGGCGGCGGCTTCGGCCTCGGCTTGGGCGGCGGCTTCGGCCTCGGCGCGGGCGGCGGCTTCGGCCTCGGCGCGGGCGGCGACTTCGGCCTCGGCGCGGGCGACGGCGATCTGCTCGGCAGCGACCTTGGCCCGGGCGTAGATCTCCTGGGCCAGTTCCTCGCCAATGCTGAAGCGCTCGGCCCAGGCGGCCGCGCCCTCGGCGATGTCCTCCACCGAGTAGCCCATCTGGAACACGCGCTGGGCGAAGCGGTCGGGCAGGCCCTCGAGGCCCTCGAGGGCCGAGGCCAGCTCCTGCTGCTCGCGCTCGGCCTCGGCCTCGCTCAGGATGTCTATGTCGCAGTCGCACAGCTTGGCGGCCAGGCGCACGTTGCGCCCGCGCTTGCCGATGGCCAGCGACAGCTCGTCCTCGGCCACGACCACCCGCGCGCGCCCGAACTCGTTGATCACCACCACGTCCTTCACCTCGGCCGGCTTCAGCGCGTTGGCGATGAACACGTCCTTCGAGTCGCTCCACCGCACGATGTCTATCTTCTCGTCGTTCAGCTCGGACACGATGTTCTTGATGCGCGAGCCGCGCACGCCCACGCAGGCGCCCACGCCGTCGACCTTGATGTCGGCGCTGGCGACGGCGACCTTGGTGCGGTAGCCGGGCTCGCGGGCGATGACCATGATCTCGATCGTGCGGTCGCCGATCTCGGGGACTTCGAGCTCGAAGAGCCGGCGGATGAACTCCTCGTGGCTGCGGGAGAGGACGATGCGGACTCGGCTGCCCTCGCGGCGGACCTCCTTGAGGTAGCAGCGGATGCGGTCGCCGATGCGGTAGCCCTCCTCGGAGACCTGTTCGCTGCGGGGCAGGATGCCCTCGGTGCGGCCGAGGTTGACGATCAGGCGGTTGCCCTCGAAGCGCTGGATGGTGCCGCTGACGATCTGCTTGAGGCGGGCCTCGTAGTCGCGGAAGATCGCCTCCTGCTCGGCGTCGCGGATCCTCTGGATGATCACCTGCTTGGCCGTCTGGGCCGCGATGCGCCCGATGTCCACCGCGTCGATCGGCTCGTTCCCGTCGTAGGCCTCGATCTGGCCGCTCTCGCGGTCCACGAAGACCGCGATGTCGGCCCTCGGGCCGTAGAACTTCCGCGCCGCCGTCAGGAGCGCATCCTCGAGAGCGTCGAAGATGAGCTCCTTCTCAATGTCCTTGTCCCGATGAATGCTGTCCACCAGCCGCAAGACCTCGCCGTTCAAAACCGCAACTCCTCGACATCGGACGCTGGATGGTGGGGTGGATGGTCGGTGGGGCGCCTCCGGCCACGGGCCGTGCACCCGGTCGCCCGCTCACCCAGCCGTCCAATCGTCCTTTCCGTATTAACAAAAAGAGTGGGAGACGGTCCCACTCTTGACCAACCCACCGTGAGGCGCCGGAAAAGGCGACAATCTGCTTTTCCGCGGCGGAAAAGTTGAATGTCCCCTTTTCCGCCCCTCAGGGCCTGGCCGTTGCGGGCGTCGCCGTCAGGTTCACCCCGGTGTCCGGGTCGAACACGTGGCTGCGGGCCACTTGGATCGCAACCGTCATCTCCTGGCCCACTTCGGCCGTCTGATGCGCGTCCATCTTCGCGATCAGGTCGTGCCGTGCGGTCGAGAGGTAGAGGAGCATCTCGTCGCCGAGCGGCTCGACGACGTTGATCTTGACGCGCAGCGCGTTGCCGTCGGCGGTCCCTTGGCCGTCGTCGGGCCGCGCGGTGAGGATCTCGGGGCGGAGGCCGAGCACGGCCCGCTGCCCCACCCGCTTCTCGAGGGCCGGCCCGAAGCTCGCGGGCAGCCGCAGCCGCGCCGTGCCCTCGTCGAAGCACAGGTGGCCGTCCTCGGCCACCAGCGTGCCGTCCACGAAGTTCATCGGCGGCGTGCCGATGAAGCCGGCGACGAACTGGTTGGCCGGCCGGTCGTAGATCTCGAGCGGCGGGGCCACCTGCTGGAGCGTGCCGTCCTTCATCACGGCGATGCGGTCGCCCAGCGTCATGGCCTCCACCTGGTCGTGGGTCACGTAGATCATCGTGGTTTCGAGGCGGCGGTGCAGCTTGTTCAGCTCCGCGCGCATCTCCACCCGCAGCTTGGCGTCGAGGTTCGACAGCGGCTCGTCGAAGAGGAACACCTTGGGCTTGCGCACGATGGCCCGGCCCACGGCCACCCGCTGGCGCTGGCCGCCCGACAGGGCCTTCGGCTTGCGATCGAGCAGCTCCTGGATGCCCAGAATCTGGGCGGCGTCGTGCACCCGCCCCTCGATCTCCGCCTTCGGGTACTTCCGCAGCTTCAGCCCGAACGCCATGTTGTTGTACACCGTCATGTGCGGGTACAGCGCGTAGTTCTGGAACACCATCGCAATATCGCGGTCCTTCGGCGGCACGTCGTTCACCACGGTGCCGCCGATCGAGATCTGGCCCTCCGTGATCTCCTCGAGCCCGGCGACCATCCGCAGCATGGTGGACTTGCCGCAGCCCGACGGCCCGACGAGCACCATCAGCTCCAGGTCCCGGATGTGCAGCGACACGTCGCGCACGGCCAGGACGTTTCCCGGGTACACCTTGGTCACGCGTTCAATCGCAACGTCCGCCATGATTCACCCAAGTCGCGGCCGCGGGCAACGAGGCACCTGCCGCCGCTGCGTTCTCAGGGCGCAGTGGCGCCGTGCAAAGCTTCATTATACTGGCACATGCGGCGGAGTCAAGCGCCATTCGGCTTCCGCAGGCGGCTGTCGAGGCCCGACGCCAATTCGTCGAGCCGGGCCTCTGCTTCGGCAAGGCGCCCGCTGTCGTGCAGCCGTGCGACCTCGCGCCACCGCGCGCCCAGCGCCTCCTGCTCCGCCGAGGGCAGCAACGGCACCCGGAGCGACCGGATCTGCGGGAAGCTCACGTTCGGAGTCCCCACCCCGCGCAGGAGCCGCTCGACCTGCGACCAGCCCAGCCCCGAGCGCAGGAACGTGACGACGTAGTACGGGCTCATGCCCCGCAGGCGGATCAAGTCCACGAAGCAGCTCACGGTGGCCTTCAGCGGCTGGCGGAAGACCGTGAAGCGCTTCCGCGCCAGCGTGCCGACGCCGGAGCGGGCCAGCACCACGTCGCCCGCCCGCAAGCGGCAGCGGGGCGGGTCGTGGGGGCAGCCCTCGGCCACGATCACCGCGCGGGCCAGCACCAGCCCCGTCGGCCGCAGCTCCCGCTGCCCCACAATGGTCACCCCCTCCGCCACCGGCTCGGGGGGCCGCCCGGGCAGGATCGGGCCGTAGGTGATCCGCTCGATGAAGTCCCCCAGCGGCGCCAGCGGCAGCACGCACTCCGCCGCCAGCTCCACCCGGCCAGGGCGCCAGAACGCGGGATCCCACCGCATCCCGCGCAAGGCGCGGGAGGCGACGCAGGTGCAGCGCGCGGTGGGTCGGGCAGGTCGTGTCAAGGTGGCCAGGAGTATAGCCGGCGCCCCGTCGGCGGTCAAGGTCGAGTCGAATAGCGACTTGACATTTGGCGCAACTTGGGGCACAATAGGGTAGACCCCTCCTCCTGAGCAATTCGCTCCACCCCCGTCCCGACCCATCACGGCAGAGCCCACCTGGAGACTTCGCGTGCTCGCTCACCGGCTTGCCCTCGCTCTGCTGTGCGCTCCCCTCGCGTCCATCGCCCACGCGGCGGATGGGTCCCCCGAGTCCCCACCGGTCCGGAGGGCGCTGGTCACCGTGTTCCCTGTGAGCAAGCGCCCTCAGGAGCACCTGGTCGCCCCCGGCGAATGGATGGTCATCGCCGACCAGCACAGCCTGTGGATGCCCCACTACTTCGAGGGCACGACCCCGCAGGTCTTCCGCAAGCGGGGCGCCGAGGTGTACCTGATCCGGCCGCCCGGCAAGGAGCAGCTCGTCGGCGTCCAGATGAAGTCCCTCACGGGCCGCCTCGAGCTGCGCAGCGCGCTCGCCACGGGCGCAAACCCCCTGACCATCTGGCCCTACGCCAGCGTGCTCCCCGAGATCCCCGCCCTGCCGCCGGGGCGCCGCTACGCGCTCGCCGTGGACGGCGTGTCGGACCTCCGGCCCCTCACGCGCCTCCGCGAGCTGTCGGCCCTCAAGCTCGGCTGCGCGCCCGGCGTGGTGGACCTCTCGCCCCTGGCCGAGCTCACCCGCCTGGAGTCCCTGTGGCTCTCCGGCGCGAGCGCCGACGACCTGTCGCCCCTGGCCGCCCTGCCCAGGCTGCGGGTGCTGCGGATTGACCTGTGCAAGGCCATCACCGACCTCACCCCGCTCACCCGCCTGAAGAACCTGCGGGTGCTCGATTTCGACTGCTCGGGCGCGCTGGCCAACGCCGCCCCCCTGGCGAAGCTGCGGCAGCTCAACGTGCTCGTGCTCCGGCGGTGCCCGGGCCTCCTCGACCTGGCGCCCATGACCCCGCTCGACGAGTTGACCTGGCTCGGCGTGCACGGCAGCCCGCTGGTGGCCGACCTGACGCCGCTGCGGCACCTGTCGCGCCTCACGACCATCGAGCTCGAGGGCTGCCCGAACCTCACCGACCTCACGCCCCTGGCGGGCCTGGCCCGGCTCGAGGCCGTGAGCCTCCGCGCCTGCCCCCGGCTGGCCGACATCTCGCCCCTCGCCACGCTCACCAGGCTCAGCCGCATGGAGGTCCTCGACTGCCCGCGGGTCATGGACCTCTGGCCCCTCCGCCGCGCCGCCCGGCAGCCCGACCACTTCAGCGTGGACTGGCGGGTGAGCGACGAGTCGTCGCTCGCGCAGCATGCCTCCCCCGGCAAGGTCACCCTGGTGATGGACGGCCGCTACGTCAGCGCCGTCGCCATGCCCCCCGAGGCGCTGGGCGAGGACGACGGCTGGGGCAACATCCTCAGCCGCTCCCTCCGCCCGCCGCCCGGCCTCGCCGGCCACTCGCAGGAGCTTCCCTACCCCGTCGCAGGGCACCGGCCCGACAGCGTGCTCAACTTCACCCTCGAGGGCCTCCGGGTGTTCCTCAGCGGCGACCGGGGGCCCAGGAAGCTCGTGGGCATCATCGCCTGCTCCCCCGCCGGCATCGCCGAGGTCCGGCGAGCCGTCGCCGAAGGCGCCAGCCCCCTGATCCTCTGGGCCGATGCCGCCTCCGTCGAGCACCTGCCCCCGCTGCCCCCGGGCCGCGACTACACGCTCGTCATCCTCGACATCCAGGCCCCCATCAAGCCCCTCGCCCGCGTCGAGAACCTCACGGGCCTCTACCTCGCCCACGCCAGCACCAGCACGTCCAACCTCGCGCCCATCGCCCACTTGACCGGCCTCAAGACCCTGGTCCTCCGCGAGACCCCGCGAGCCGACTCCCTGAAGCCGCTCGCCCGGATGACGGGTCTCACCTCGCTCGACCTCTCCCTGTCGCGCCGCGTGCGCGACCTCAAGCCCCTGGCCAAGCTCACCAAGCTGACCACCCTGCGCCTGTCGTGTCCCCGCCACGTGGACTTCTCGCCGCTTGCCTCGCTGCCCGCCCTCTCCGAACTCATCCTCGAAACCGGCGACCAGTGCACCGACCTGAGCAGCCTGGGCAACCTCAAAAACCTCCGCACGCTCTCCCTCCGCGCCCACCACAGCGCCCCCGGCATCGGCTTCCTGGCCAACCTCACGCAACTGAAGGCCGTGCGCCTCTGCGGCCTCGCCGCGCTCACCGACCTCGCGCCCCTGACCGGCCTCGGAAGCCTCGAGGTCGTCATCTTCCGCTCCTGCAACCGCCTCCGCGACCTGCGGCCCCTCGCGTCGCTCCCCGCCCTCCGCTACCTCGACATCACCACCTGCCCCGGCGCCGCCGACATCCCGATCCTCAGGCACTTCCAGGCCCGCAACGTCCAGCTCGTCCTCGACACCCACATCTGGCCCCAGCTCGCCCGTGCCCGGCTCGACCTCACCCAGGCCGCCGAGCCAGCCGTGCCCGAGCGCCAGTGACGTAAGTGCTTGCGTAGCAAGAGCTTCGTCGCTTGGCCGCCCAAGGGTGCCAATCAAGGGTGCCAACTCCCCCCCTCTACACTTGGCACCCTTGAAGCCGCGCAGGGCACTCTTCGGGGCTCTGGGAGCCATAAGCGTATATCCGAAGGCAGGTTACAGGCTCCAACCCGCCCTCCCTCCTATCTGTATCACCCCCTGGCTCTCCGCCGGGTGATACAGTTTGCTGGAGAGGCGAGGATCCCCGATTCTCGGCCGTCCATGCTATCTGTATCACTTTCCCTCCCCCAGGGGTGATACAGATAGGGTCCGACGCGAGTATGGCCCCCCGTCCTGGCAGGCAGCTCGGCGCCCCTATCGTCCTCCTCCTCGTCCCTCGTCCTCGATCCTCTCGGCTTGCGGAGAGAAGAGTCGAGAACGAGGAAATCGGACGACGACGAGGACGAGTGAGACCGCGGAGGGAGTCCCCCGGAATCGGCGCCAGACCCTGCGGCGCATCTGCATTTGACTGGGAAACCTGCTGGAGTATAATCATCAGCGCGCGAGCGGCCCCCCAGGCCGCGTTGGGGAACCAAGGGTGCGGCGGGGAGGAGACCGTCGCAGGCTTCGTCGGCGGTCGGGTCGCCAGCTGAAGGCCAGAAGCTGGGGCATTCCAGCGGGGATCTTCAACAGGAGAAGAGCCGTGCACAGTTCAGGCCGCAGCTGCGGACAAGTGTTGGGCCTCGTGACGGCGATTGCGGTCGTCGCGACGATGGGCGCCAGCGTCGGTGCAAGCCCCATCGCTTCCGGCGCGATCACGGATCCGCTGGGGGATGCGGCTGCTGGTAGGCCCGACATCGTCTCTGCGTACATCGTCATCGACTCGTCGGCCACCGCGCTCTTCTCGGTGACCTTCGCGCCCGGCACGTCGTTGATGGACGCTTTAGCCCAGTTCGTCCTCGACATTGATCAGAACCCCGCTACCGGCTTCCCGGGCGTGGATTCGGGGGGCAGTGACAGCGCCGTGATGGGGACGGAATTTGCCTTGCTGGTCTACGGCTCCGCGTTCCAGGGCTACGCGGAAGTCCTCCAGTACCCGGGATGGGGTTCGACCGGGACCTTCGCCGCCACCTATGCGGGCACCACGATGGAGACCACCGTTCCCCTCTCCGCGCTGGGTGGCGACGATGGCCTGATGAACTTCAAGGTCGTCAGCTCGCAGCAATTCGACACGGACTCCTTCTCGGGCGTCGGCGACTACGCTCCGGATCTCGGTCTGGCGCCCGGCACCGTCGCCGCCGCCGATGTCCCTGAGCCGGCCACCCTCACCCTCCTCGCCCTCGGCGGCCTGGGGCTGCTGCGCCGGCGGCGACGCAAGGCGGCGTAGGAAGGCCACGCGCTCTCCATTGTGTCCACGGCCGCGAGTTATGGCCCCCAGTCATGGGGGCCTCTCTGGAGCCCCACGGGGGCGTACTATGGAAGCCCAGGGCAACGCCCTGGGTATGCGAAGCAACGTCAATCAGCCCTGTAGGGGCGTACTAGCGGTGGGGTAACGTGGTCGGCCTCAGCGCGCATAGTACGCCCCTTCAGGGCTGTCATCTACGGTGCCACCCTTTCCCAGGGCGTTGCCCTGGGCTTTCATAGTACGCTCCTTCGGAGCTGAGAGGACGGATAGCTGCATCCCATAACTGGGGGCCATACTCACCCTCGCCACCCCACTTGACGCGCCCCGCCCCAGCCGATAAGATAATCAGCCAACGGTGCGTCCGCTCGACCCTGGCAGCCACAGAAGGGGACTCTCAGATGGCGAAGGCAAAGAAGGCGCCCGCGCAGCCGCCCGCGAAGTTCGGCATCATCGGCATGGCCGTGATGGGCCAGAACCTGGCCCTCAACGTGGCCAGCAAGGGCTTCCCCTGCGCCGTCTACAACCGCACCGCCGCTCGCACGCAGGAGTTCGTCGCCGGCGCCGCCCAGGGCAACAAGCGAATCCTCCCGTCCTACAGCCTCAAGGCCTTCGTCGCGTCCATCAAGCGGCCCCGCAAAGTCATGCTCATGGTCAAGGCAGGGCAGCCGGTGGACGATTTCATCAAGAAGCTCGTGCCGCTGCTCGACAAGGGCGACCTCGTGATTGACGGCGGCAACTCGCTGTTCAAGGACACGATTCGCCGCAACAAGGCGCTGGAGGCCAAGGGCCTGCTCTACATCGGCACGGGCGTGAGCGGCGGCGAGGAGGGCGCGCTCCACGGCCCCGCCATCATGCCCGGCGGGCAGAAGAAGGCATGGAAGCTCGTGAAGCCGATCTTCACCAGGATCGCCGCCCACGTGGGCCCCGACCCCTGCTGCACCTACATCGGGCCCGACGGCGCCGGCCACTACGTCAAGATGGTCCACAACGGCATCGAGTACGGCGACATGCAGCTCATCTCCGAGGCGTATTTCATCATGGCCACCGCCCTCGGCCTCACGGCCAGCGAGCTGCACCAGGTCTTCGCCGAGTGGAACCGCGGCGAGCTCGACTCCTATCTCATCGAGATCACCGCCGACATCTTCTCGAAGGTGGACCCCGACACGGGGAACGCGCTGGTCGAGGTGATCCTCGACAAGGCGGGGCAGAAGGGCACGGGCGCCTGGACGAGCCAGAGCGCCCTGGAGCTGGGCGTCGCCGCGCCGACCATCGCGGAAGCCGTCTTCGCCCGCTGCATCTCGGCGGTCAAGACCGAACGCGTCGCCGCCTCCCAGCAGCTTCTCGGGCCGATGGACGTGAACTGGGAGATTGGTCGCGCCACCGCCATCGAGAAGATTCGCCAGGCCCTCTACGCCTCGAAGGTCTGCTCCTACGCCCAGGGCTTCGCCCTCATCCGCGAGGCGGCGAAGGAGTACAAGTGGGACATCGCGTTCGGCGACCTGGCGATGATCTGGCGCGGCGGATGCATCATCCGCGCCCAGTTCCTCCATCGCATCAAGGAGGCATTCGACCGCAACCCCGCCCTCGCCAACCTGCTGCTCGACCCGTACTTCAAGAACATCGTCGAGAAGGCCCAGGCGAGCTGGCGCGAGGTCGTCGCCGCGGCCAGCATGATGGGCATTCCCGTGCCCGCCTTCAGCTCGGCTCTCGGCTACTTCGACAGCTACCGCCGCGCGCGCCTGCCCGCCAACCTCATCCAGGCCCAGCGCGACTACTTCGGCGCCCACACCTACGAGCGCCTCGACAAGCTTGGCTCCTTCCACACCGAGTGGCTGAAGGACTGAGCGATACGCCCCCAAATGAGAAGCGGGCGGCGCGTTCCGCACGGGAACACGCCGCCCGCCTGCGTTCTCGCCCCCTCGTCGCCGGCTACGGCGTCGGCGCTCTCCTCAGTCCCGAAGGGACTGCAGCGGGTTGCCGGCGGCTTCAGCCGCCGGATGAGGGGGCGCCTGCGGGCCAGTCCCGAGGGGACGGCAGAATCCCGTGGCGAGGCGGTCCGGGATCTCCTTCTGCCGTCCCTTCGGGACTTCCGGCCATTCCGGCGCCAGAGTCCGGCGGCTGAAGCCGCCGGCAACCCACT
>DATKZY010000261.1:0-17458 GCA_035527715.1 Planctomycetota bacterium
TCTACGACGCGCTCACCCTCGACGAAGAGCTGAAAGAACTCGGGCTCTTCCATGATCGGGTGAAACGGCCCGACCGGTATTAACGTGCGCTTCATGATGGTAGTCCTTGCGCAGGGGATACACGCCCTCTGGCCAGTCGTCGGCGAGGATCAGTCGCCGGGGATCGGGGTGGTTGAGGAACTTCGCTCCCAACAGGTCCTGAATCTCGCGCTCGATGAAGTTGGCGCCCGGGAACACCGTGGCCACAGAGTCCAGCTCGCAGGCCGGCTTGTAGGCCCGCGTCTTCACGGTCACGACCACGTTGAGCGGGTCGAAGCAGTAGTGGTAGCAGACCTCGATCCAGTCGCGGCAGTCCACGCCCGTGGCCGTGGCCAGGCGGCCGCCGTGCTCGAAGAGGTAGCGGTTCACGGCCAGACTGTTCTCGGGCTCGACCGTGAGGTAGACACGCTTGGCGTTCCGACGGAAGACATCGGCCACCTTGCTCCCCAGGTCGTTGTCGATCTGCTTCACCAGTTGGTCGCGGTTCATGGCATCAGCCCTGAGAGAGGAGTTTGCAGGCGGCCTGAAGGCCCTTGACGGCCCCGGCGATGATGGCCTCGGGCTTCGGGGGGCAGCCGGGCACGTAGGCGATGATGGCGCTGGGGTCCACCTCGCGGATCACCTTGTCGGGCGGCCCGGCCATGTGATAGCAGTCGGCGAAGATGCCCATCGAGCAGGCGCAGGCGCCGACGCACAGCACGATGCACGGCTTCGCCGTCTGGCGGTACACCTCCTGGAGCCGCGGCCGCGCCTGGCGGGTCACCCCGCCCGTGACCAGCAGCGCGTCGGCGTGGCGCGGGCTGGGCACGAGCAGCATGCCGAAGCGCTCGATGTCGAAGCGCGGCGTCAGGCAGTCCAGGATCTCGATGTCGCAGTTGTTGCAGGCCCCGGTGTTCACGTGGTACACCCACGGCGACTTGCTGAGGCCCCACACTTTCCAGTTCATGGCGTGCTCCCGACGAGAGCCAGCACCACCGCCAGGACGGCCAGCGGCGTCAGCCCGAACCAGAAGAACTTCATCGCGTGGTCAATCCGCACCCGCGGGTTCGTGTTGCGCACCAGCACGGTGACGACGATGACGAGCACGTACTTGAGCACCGAGGCGATCGCGCCGCCGACGGTGTCGAAGTGGAACCCGCCCCAGAGGACCGTGACGAGCAGGATGGGCATCACGGCGAGCATCATGGCCCGCGTGAGGTAGATGACGGCCAGCGGCGCGCCCGAGTACTCCACGTAGGCGCCGCCCATGATCTCCGTCTCCGCCTCCGCCATGTCGAACGGCACGAGGCCCAGCTTGGCCTGCACGCACAGGAGGCACACGACGAAGCCGAGGGCCATCGCCGCACTCGTCCACACCGACGGCGACGGCGTGGTCATGATGTCGCCCAGCCGCAGCGTCCAGCCCCCGGCGATCATCGCCGGCACCATGGCCAGCACCAGGGGCAGCTCGTAGGAGAGAATGAGCTTCATCTCGCGGCTGGCGCCGACGGCCCCGTGGGGGTTCGAGGACGCCGCGCCGCCGACGACGACGGCGAGCGACGGGATCGTGAGGAGGTAGAGCACGACGATGAGGTCGCCGACGAAGCTGGCCCGGGGATTGAGGTTGGCGCCCCACAGAATGGCCGCGGCCACGGCCACGGCGGCGAACCCGACCACGGGCGCCAGCAGGAAGCCGGTGCGCCGGGCGTTCTGCGGCACGATCGTCTCCTTGCCCAGCAGCTTCGCCACGTCGGCGATCGGCTGGTACCAGGGCGGCCCCACGCGCCACTGCACCATCGCCGTCACCTTGCGGTCCACCCACTTCATCGCCAGGCCGAGGACCAGGGTGCCCGCGAAGGCAACGAGCAAGACGCCGATCATCGCTCCGAGGTTCATCATGGTGCACACCCTACCTGCGCTTGAACGGATGGTGTCCCGTCGTGCGCCCGCCGAGCAGGAGCAGGCCGCCGCCGGTCGCGTCGGCGGGCCGCAGGAAGCGCAGCGCGCCGGTGGAGCACGCGGCCACGCACCGCGGCTCGCCGCCGGCCTGCACGCGGTCCTCGCACAGGTCGCACTTCGCCACCTGGTCGCGCGTCAGATCCGTGTCCATCACCCCGAACGGGCAGGCGAGCACGCACGAGCCGCAGCCGCGGCAGAACACGAGGCTGCGCGTCACCGCGCCGTCGTCCTCGCGCCGCAGGGCCTCGAACGGGCAGGCGGCCACGCACGGCGGGTCCTCGCACTGCCGGCACACCACGGGCACGACGGCCTCCGCCGCGGCCCCGTAGGCCACGCTCGGCATCCCGCGGTGCCCGTAGAAGCAGGCCGCCGAGCAGCTCTTGCAGCCGATGCAGCGATCGAGGTCCAGAAGCACCCGGCTGCGGATTTCGCGGGCGTCGAGCGTCGGGCTGTCCGTGTTAGCCACCGCATTTCTCCCACGTCACGAGCCCAGGCCCCGCGCCGTCGTCGCCCCAGGCGAAGAGGGCGCGAGCCTCGGGGAAGCACGGCGCGAGGGCGCCGACGCCCGCCGGCACGTCGGGGCTCGCCTCCACGGCCACGGAGAGCGCCGCGCCGCCGTCGGACCGCACGGTCGCCCTGCCGCCCACGGCCGCCGCATCGCTCGGGGCGAGCCGCAGCACCGGGCTCGGCTCCAGGAGCGCCGGCCACGCGAGCTGCGTGGTCACGGCTCCGTCCGCGAAGCCGAAGCCGTCGGCACGCGACACGAGCACCCGCTTCCCCCCCTCGGCGGCGGGCGGGGCCCAGTCGGCTGGCGTGCCCAGCACGCCCTTCAGGTCGGCCGCGGGCTCGGGGTCGAGCAGCGCGCCCAGGTCGGCGTCCCCCGCCGCCTGGTCGCCGGCCCCGGTGTCGCGCAAGGCGTTCAGGATTCCCGTGGCGGCGAGCGCGCCGCCCGGCGGGGCGGCGACGGCCTCGACCCTGTGTCGCCCGCCCGCCCCGTCGAGCACCGTGCCCGCCATCTCGAACCAGAGAGCCATCGGCAGCACGAACGCGGCGCGCGCGGTCGTCGCGGACGGCATGGGCGCCGCCGCGACCAGGACCTCGACCGACTCGGGGAGCGTCCCGGCCAGCGCGGCCGCCACGTCGGTGCCCAGGGCGATGAGCTTCGTGATGCTGCCCTGCCGCATTGCGGCAAGGAGCCGCGACACGGGCTCAGTCTTCAGCGCGGCGGCCACTCGCCGTGCGCCGGCCGCGTTGCCGTAGGTGAGCAGGGGGCAGATGCCCCCGCCCGCGGCTTCGGCCACCTTCGCGGCCAGGGCCGCCGCGGCGGCAACACTGCGGCAGCGGCCCTCGGGCAGCGACACGACGACGCCGAGCCGCTGGGCCTTCGCCACCGCGCCAGCAAGCTCGGTGAGCGACTCGGGCGGCACGCCGGCCATGGCCGCCAGCGTGGGCAGCTCGAGACCCGCGACGTCGGCCAAAGCGCTCGCGCCCCCCAGGGCGCACAGCAGACCCGCCAGCGCCGCGGCCTCGCCGCCCGGCCGCACGCGGCAGAATGTGGACGCGAAGCGCGCCGTGCGGCCGCGTAGCGAATCCAGGACGAGCAGGCGGTTGCCCCTGACCCTGGCCAAGGCGTCGAGCATCGCGCCCGCCACCACGGGGTGCGTGGCAAAGGGGTCGCCGACGGCCAGCACGACGTCGCAGTGGCTCAGGGCCGCCTCGTCGAGGCGCGGGGCCGCCGAGGTGGAGACGCCCCGGAGCACGGCCTCGTCGGCCGGCGGCAGGAAGATGGCGACGGCGCCGATGCCCAGGGCCTCGCGCGCGCAGCGCACCGCGGCGGCCAGCTCCTCGCAGGGGAGATTGCCGTCGAGGACGACGGCGGTCTCGCGGCGCACGCCTGGCAGGAGGCCCGCCACGCGGCGGAGCGCGTCGGCGGGCGGCAGGGAGTGCACCGCGCCGTCGGCCCGGGCCGTGGCCTCGTGGAGCCGGCCCGGATGGGTGACCAGTTCGGCGATGAAGTGGCCGCGGTAGCACAGCCCGTGGTGCGCGGCGGCCGTGTGGCCGGGGTACTCGGGCGCCGCCAGGCCGACGCTGTCCACCGCCACGCCGGCCGGGCAGCAGAGGGAGCAGAACAAGCAGGCGGTTTCACGCGTCGTTGCAGCCACGCCGCAGGCCCCTCAGAAGACGTTCGGGTAGTCCTTGATCTTCTCGTAGCACATGTCCGGGCCGTCCTTGCACAGGTAGTACGGCCCGATGTTGCAGCGGCCACACTTGCCGATGCCGCAGCTCATGCGGCGGTTCATCGAGAGGTAGATCTGCGAGGGCGCGTAGCCCGCCTCGAGCAGCCGCGCGGTGACGAACTTGAGCATGATCGCCGGGCCGCACGAGACCGCGTAGCTGCTCGCAATGTCAATGTCCAGGCCGTCCAGGAGTGTGGTCACGAGGCCCACGCGTCCCGTCCAGCCGGGCGCGGGGATGTCAATCGTCTCCGTGAGGTCCACGCGCTCGTGCGCCCGCCACTCGTCGTAGGAGCGGCGGTAGAGAAGCTCGTCGGGCACGCGGGCGCCATACTTGATCGAGAGGCGCTGGAACTTCGTGATGTCGGCCATCATGGCCAGGATGAGCGAGCGGAGGGGGGCGAGGCCCACGCCGCCGCCGACCAGGAGCACCTGCTTGCCGTGGAGCTTCTCGATGGGGTAGCCCTTGCCGAACGGCCCGCGGAGGCCCAGCTCCGTGCCCGGCGGCACCGCGTGGAGCGCGTCGGTGACGCGCCCGGTGCGCAGCACGGTGACCTCGAGGCGCTCGGGCTCGTAGGGCGACGAGGAGGGGGTGAACGGCGCCTCGCCCACGCCCGGCAGGGTGAGTTGCACGAACTGGCCGGCCCGGAAGGGCATCGGCTCGGCGGGGCGCAGCACGAAGGTGCGGATCGTCGGCGTCTCGACGATCACGTCCTCCAGCACGGCGGCCGCGGGAGCGTAGATGTTGGTGAGGGTGGCCACGTCAGGTCTTGGCCTCCACGGGTTCGAGGTCTCGGAGGAGCTGGCGGAGGTCGCCGCCGCCGAGGCAGGCGTCGGTGCAGCGGCCGCAGCCCACGCAGCCGAGCAGGCCCATCTGCTCGGGGAACCAGGCGAACTTGTGGATGACGCGGTTGGCGTAGCGCTGGCGCAGCTCGGGGCGGGGGCTGGCCTTCATGCCCCCCACGCCCGCCATGCGCGCGTAGCTGGCCAGGAGGCAACTGTCCCACACCTTCATCCGCTCGCTGGGGCCGGCCGCGTCGTCGCTCGGCTGGTCGTAGAGTTGGAAGCAATGGCAGGTGGGGCAGATGGCGCTGCACGAGCCGCATTCGACGCAGGAGGCGGCCAGCTCGAGCCAGCGGTCGTCCTCGATCGCCGCCGCCACGATCTTCTGCGGGCTGTCGGCCGTGGCGAAGGCGCCGTTCTGCGCCGCCAGCTTCTGCTCGCAGGCGGCCCTGGCCGCGTCGCGCTCGGCCACCTGCTCGGGCGTGGCCTCGTGGAAGAGCTTGGCGGCGGCCAGGAGCATCTCCTTGCCCTTCTCCGAGCCCGCCTCGGCCACGTAGCCGCCGGCGACCGGGCCGAGATTCACGTCGAAGCCCTCCTGGGGATAGGGCTTGGCCCCCAGGAGGTTGCAGAAGCAGCTCGCCGCCGGCTCCACACAGTCCACGCTCACCGTCCGCAGCGCCTCGCGGCGCGCCGAGTAGAAGGGGTCCACGTAGTCCTCTTGGATGAACACGCGGTCGAGGATCGCCAGCGCGGCCATGTCGCAGGCGCGCAGGCCGGCCACGACGAGCGGCTGCTCGGCGTCGGCCCGCGGCTGCCAGCGGTAGCTGGACGACGGGTAGACGGCCACCCGCTCCTTGGCGGGGAAGAGGAAGGACTTGACGGAGAGGGGCGCCCGCGGGAGGCGCAGGCCCAGCTCGGCCGGGTGGGCGCGGTCGAGCGCCTCGATGTCGCTCCCCTCCTCCCGGGCCGTCTGGGCATAGACCGCGGAAGCATCCAGCCCGAGCAGGAACTCGGGGAGCCGGTCGTCTGCGATGAAGTAGGTGCTCACGCGTCGCTTCCTCTGGCTACGACTGGTGAGGGGTGCCGACGAGTTGGCGGATTCGCTCGACCAGGGACTCGGGCTCGACCGGCTTGTCGAGGAAGCCCTCGGCCTCCCAGCAGGCCTCGAGCTCGGGGTCGAAGCGGTCCTCGTGAATCTTCTCTTTCAGCGCGGTGACGATGAGGATCTTGGTGTCGCGGAGGGCGGGGTCGCGGCGCAGCTCGCGGTAGACCTCGATGCCGCTGCGCGGCGCCAGCAACAGGTCGAGCAACACGACGTCCGGGCGCTCCTGGCGGGCGAGCCTCACCCCCTCGTCGGCGTTCGTCGCCGACAGCACGCGGAACCCCTCGAAGCCCAGGAGGCACTCCGTGGCCGCTACCAGGTCCTGGTCGTCGTCTATGATCAGCACCGTAGCGTGCTCCGCCCGCGTTCCCGCAGCCAAGGCAACCCTCCTCCCGCCCGTGTGGCTGTCGGGGTAAGCAATGCGCGTGCCGGAGCGCGCGGCCCGGACGCCTGCTCGGCATTACTGCCGTTGGGCCAAGGGCTTACGGCGTTCGCCGAGGTGGGCGGGAGGCGTGTCGCGCCCGGGCGGAGAGCCGCGGACGCTCCCATGTGGCGAGAACGCGCCCCGAGTGGCCGACCCGGGCGCGCCCTTCTGGCGATGCTGGCGGCGTGGGGGACATGCCGCGCGCCATTCTGGCACTCAGTGGTCGAGATGGCGGTAGATCGTGCGGCGGCCGATGCCCAGGAGGGCGGCGGCGGCGGTCTTATCGCCGCCGGTCTGGGCCAGCGTGCGCTCGATCACCCGCTGCTCAACCTCGCGCAGCGTGGTGCCCAGCGGCACGCGCACCTCGCGAGGCGCGTGCTCGTGGCCCGTGATGCCGGCCGGCAGGTCGTCCACCCCGACGACGGGCCCCTCGGCCAGCACGACGGCTCGCTCGATGGCGTGCTCGAGCTCGCGGACGTTTCCCGGCCAGGCGTAGTCCCTCATCGCGTCGAGGGCTGCCCCCGAGATGCCCTCGATGGCCTTGCCGTTGCGCCGGCGGTAGAGCGCGACGAAGTGCTCGGCGAGCAGCGGAATGTCCTCGCGCCGCTCGCGTAGCGGCGGGAGGTGGATGCGCACGACGTTGAGGCGATAGTACAGGTCCTCGCGGAACCGGCCCGTGGCCAGCATGGCCTCGAGGCTGGCATTGGTGGCCGCGACGAGGCGCACGTCGGTCCGCAGGGTGTGGGTGCCGCCCAGGCGCTCGAACTCGCCTGCCTGGAGGACTCGCAGGAGCTTGACCTGCACGGCGGGGCAGAGCTGTGCGACCTCGTCGAGGAAGAGGGTGCCGCCGTGGGCGAGCTCGAAGCGGCCCTTCTTCAGGTAGAGCGCGCCGGTGAACGCGCCGCGCTCGTGGCCGAAGAGCTCGGCTTCCAGCAGGGTTTCGGGCAGGGCGGCGCAGCTCACCTTGACGAGCGGCCCGCCGGCGCGCCGGCTCCAGCGGTGGAGGGCATCGGCCACCAGCTCCTTGCCCGTGCCGCTCTCGCCCTCGACGAGCACGGTGGCAGAGGCCGGGGCGACGCGGCGGACCAGCCGCAGCACCTGGCGGAGCGCCGGGCTGCGGCCCACGATGCCGCAGTCGGCCCCAGGCGTCGCCGCCTCGGCCTCGGCGTCCACGCGGCGGTGCCAGTTCCGCAGCGCCTTCTCTACCGCGGCGCACAGCACCTCGCGGCGGAACGGCTTGACCAGGAAGTCGCTCGCGCCCAACTTCATCGCCTCCACCGCCTTCTCCACGGTGCCGAAGGCGCTGAGGATGACGAACTGCACGTCGGGCCGGAACGCGCGCGCCGACGTCAGCAGCTTCATCCCGTCCATCACGGGCATCTTGAGGTCGGCGACGACCACGTGCACGCCGTGGCGGCGCAGGACCTCGATCGCCTCGGCCCCGTTGCCGCTCACCAGCACCGTGTAGCCGGCGCGCGCGAGGGTCCGCTGGAGCGAGTCGCGCACGCTCGCGCTGTCATCCACCAGGAGGACCGTCGCAACGCCTGGTGCTCCCATCGCCTGGCCTCCGATCCCCGGCCCGGGGGTCAACGCGGGGCGCGGCGCCCGCCGGCCGGCGGGCGGCCCCACGCAGGGGAAGCCGAACCATGAACGTCGTGCCGACGCCGACCATGCTCTGACAGGTCAGCGAGCCGCTGTGCTTCTCCGCGACCTGGCGGCTGAGCGGGAGGCCCAGCCCGCTCCCCGCCTCCTTCGTCGTATAGAAGGGCTCGAAGATGTGCTCGAGGTCCGACGACGGGATCCCCGGCCCCGTGTCGGACACGTGGATCTCCACTGCCCCGTTCTCCTGGGCCGTCTTCACGCGGAGCCGTCCGCCGGGGCCCATCGCCTCCAGGGCATTCTTCAGCAGGTTCATCAGCGCGAAGCCCAGGAGCCGCCGGTCCCCCTCGATCTGGGGCAGCCCCTCCGCCAGCCGCACCGACACGGCCACCCCGTGCCGCTCCAGCTCGTGCTTCAGGAAGCCCACCAGCTCCCCCACCGTGCGGTTGACGTCCAGCGGGGCCGCCGTGAGCTCGGGCAACCGAGCATACTGGAGATAGTTGTCGGTGATCTCCACCATCGTCGCCAGCTCGCGGAGCGCGCGCCGCAGCAGCTCCGAGGCCTCGGCGCCGTTGGGGGTTCCATCCTCATCTGGCAGTTCGCGGCCAGGTGCGACATGAGGATCTGGCCCCAGCTTCCGCACTTCGTCATCGAGCAGTTGGAGATAGAGTCCCATCGAGGTGAGTGGGTTGCGGAGTTGATGCGCGACCTGTGCCGACATCGTGCCCATGGCGCCCAGGCGCTCCGCCTGGCCGAGGCGCCGCATCAGCTCCGCCGCTTGGCTCCGCGCTCCCGCGAGGGCCTGGCGGGCCGAGGCGAGCTTCGCCCGCGCCGTCCTCAGCTCTCGCCGCGCGCGGAGGCAGCGGGCCCACAGCACACCACACGCAAGCGCCGCCGCGAGCGCCGCCACCAGGCCCAGCGCCCATTCGTGGGGCAGAAGCGCCAGGCCGGCCGCCCCGAGGCCGTCGAGGGGCGCGGCGTGCCCAGGCGCCCACGCCAGGAAGGGAAGGAGGATGCCAGCAGTTCGCGCCCTGCAGCCCATGGGCCCAGCGTCCGCCGTCCGGCGGGCGCCCTCGCTATCGTGTGGCCCGGCCCGTCACGCTTGGCAGCGTCGGGCTCGCAGGACTCGGTGAGCGCCGCGGCTCGGGGCTCGTCGCAGGTGCAGGTCCGAGGCGCCCGCCGCCCGGCGACCCCGTCGGCACAGGTAACATACAGGGAATGGGGGTCGCCGCCTCTCGCCCTTCGCTCCTCGCGGCGCCATTCTACCCTGCTGCGCCTGCGGGGTCAAGCGGAATCCGCGCCCCGCCGGCGCCGCAGCAGTGCCCGCACCTCATCGCAGTGCAGGAGCCATGCGGTGGCCACATAGGTTCCCAGCCCCGCCGCCCCCGGCACGCCCAGGCCGGCCAGCTTCGCGAGCAGCCCGCCCCCGGCCCACGCGTGCCCGAGCCCCTGGTTGCAGGCGACCATCACTGCCGCCATCGCGGCCCCGCTGACGCCCATGCGCCACAACCCCGACCACAGCCTCCCGAGGGCAAGGTGGCGCCCCTGCCGCCGCAGCTCCCGGCCCAGCAGCACCACCAGTAGCACCGCCTGCACCCACGTGGCCACCGACGTGCCCAGCGCCAGCCCGCCGTGCTGGAGAGGCGTGTGGATCAGCGACAGGCTCAACGCCACGTTCAGCGCCACCTCGAGCGCCGAGAGCGCGAACGGCGTGCGCGTGTTCAGGAGCGCGAAGAACGCGCGCGAGAGCACGCTGCGCGCCCCCATGGCCACCAGCCCCGTGGCGTAGAGGCCCAGCGCGAGGGCCACCAGCACCGTGTGCTCGGGCACGAACTCGCGGTACTCGAACATCAACCGCACGCAGGGCCGCGCCAGCACCACCAGCCCCAGCGCCGCCGGGAGCATCAGGAACGTGTTCAGCCGCAGCGCCCGCACCACCTCGCGCGAGAAGCCCGCGCCGTCGCGCGACGACGCCTGCTCGATGAGCGATGGGAACGCCGCGCGGCCCACCGCCAGCCCGACGATGCCGAACGGCAGTTGCAGCAGCCGCTGGGCCCCGTAGAGCGCCGCGATGCGGCCCGCCGGGCAGTAGGTCGAGGCCAGCACCTGGTCCACCACCAGGTTCACCTTCGTCAGGATCGCGGCGCCGCCGATTGGGATGGCCGACCGTGCGACCTTGCGCAGCGCCGCGCGGCCCTCGCGCTCGCCCGCCGCCGCGGCCGCCGCGGACCCCGCCCCCCAGTGGCGCACCGAGGGCGCGGCGCAGATGGCCATGTGCACCAGCTCGCCGGCCACCACGCCCACGGCCAGGCTGCCGACGCCCAGCGACGGGCTCAGCGTCACCGTCGCCACGACGGCGCACACGCTCATCCCTATCGGCGCCACCGAGTACAGCACGAAGCGCCGCTCCGCCAGCAGCAGGCTGCCGAACAGCGCGCCCACGGTGATGATCAACAGGTTCGGCATCATCCAGCGCGTCAGCCGCGTCGCCGTCGCCAGCAGCTCGGGGTGCTTCTGCGCGAACCCCGGCACCACCGCCTGAACCGCCCACGGCGCCCCCACCACCCCCAGCACCACCAGCACCGAGCTGGCCACCACCACGAAGCCCAGCACCCGCCGCAGCAGGCGGTGCGCGGCCGCACGGTGGCCGCGGGCCTGAAGCGTCTTGAACGCCGGCATGAACGCGTTCTCGGCCGCATACTCGCCCAACACGTCGCGGAACAGGTTCGGCAGCGTCGTCGCCGCCACGTAGGCGTCCAGGTTCCCTGTGCACCCGAAGAACGCGTAGGCCACCATCTCGCGCACGTAGCCGAACACGCGCGCCGCCAGCGTCCCCAGCGTCAGCCGCACCACGCCCCGGCCCAGGGTGGCCCCGGGCCTCGCCGCGGGAGCGGCCTCCCCCTCCTCGGCGTGGAACACAAACGTCGCGCCGCCCACGCGCAACTCGGCCCCGTCGGGCAGCTCCTGGAGTCCCGTTGCGCGCTGCCCGTTCACCAGGGTGCCGCCGCGCGAGCGGTTGTCGCGCACCACGTAGCGGCCGCCGCTCGTCGCCACCACGGTGGCATGCACCCGCCGCTCGCCGCGGTCGGCGATCACGATGTCGTTGAGCCCGCCGCGCCCGATCGTGCTGCTGGCGAACAGCAGCTCGTGCGCCACCTCGCCCTGCTCGGTCCGCTCGATCAACCGGGCCATCAGACTACTCGGCATGGGGAAGGGAGGAGAACCGCGCGAAAAACGGGGAGGAGGGCGGAGCGAGACGCCGCGCGTCTCCCCCGCCCCTGCTGATTATACACCGCCGCTCCCCCGTTGCAAGCCCTCTTCCCACAGAATTCCGCGGAGCTTGCCTCGGACGGGCGGATGTGGGAGAATGGCCCCGCGTTGCCCGCCGGCGTCCAACTGGTGCTGCACAGGAGACCCGTCATGATCGCGGAACCGCTCGCCAGGCACTGCCTGTTGCTCGCCCTCGCCTCGTTCGCATCGCTGGGAGCCTTCGCCGCCGCGGCGTCGGGGGGCGAGATGCGCGTCACCGTGGCCGACGACAAGCGGCACGTGGACATCCACGAGGGCGACACCCTGGTGCTCCGCTACCACTTCGGCACTGCGCCGCTGCCCGAGGGCATCGCGCCCCGCTATGCCTGCGGCGGCTACATCCACCCCCTGTGCGGCCCCGACGGCGAGCCCCTCACCGAAGCCCACCCCAAGGACCACCCCCACCACCGCGGCGTGATGTGGACCTGGCCCGTGCTGCGCTGGAAGGACAAGGTGACCGACCCCTGGGCCGTCAGCGGCACCTGGACTCGCCCCGACGAGCTTCGTACCGCGGCCGGCGGCCCCGCCTTCGCGCGCGTCGTCGCCACCTCGATCTGGAAGTGGGGCGACAAGGAGCCCGTGCTGCGCGAGACCCTCGACCTTCGCGCCCACCGCTCGCAGGGCCGCTGCCGCATCGTGGACATTGATCTCGCGTTCGAGGCCCTCGTGGACGATTTGGCCCTCGGCGGCCGGCCCGGCGGCGGCTATGGCGGCTTCGGCCTCCGCATGGCGCCCCGCAAGGACCAGAAGATCACCCTCCTCACCGACCCCAAGGGCAAGGAGCCCCGGCGCTCGTGGATCGAATACTCCGACACCTTCGCCGGCGGCACCGGGCGCGTGGGCGTCGCCATCCTCGAGCACCCCACGAATCCCCTCTACCCCAGCGCCCTGCTCCAGTACCCGAACCTGAACTACGTCATGCCCGCCTTCCCCGGCCCGCGCGAGTTCCCGCTGGCGAAGGGCAAGACCCTCACGCTCCGCCACCGGCTGTGGCTCCACCCCGGCCACGCCGACGAGAAGGCCCTCGGCGAGCAGTGGACCCTCTACGCCAAGGCGGAATGACCCGCTGCCACTCGAACGCTGGATTGCCGTCGCGCCTTGCCCGAGACCAACTTGCGCCCCCGGAGGCCGCGCAGGGGCGCAAGTTGGCAGGGCTGGTTTGCGTATGTTATTGGCAGCCCATTACTTACGTAGTTACCCACATTGCGGAGTGTGGGCGCGCGCAGGGGCGCAAGTTGGGATGGATACGCGTAGAATGGCGAGAATCGGCGATCCGGCCAACTTGCGCCCCTCGGGGGGGGCGCAAGTTGGGGCGCAAGTTGCTCCAGAGCGCATTCCTGGGGAGACGCAACGCGGCAGACGCACAGCGAGGGACGGCCTCACTTGGCGTCGGGGTCTTTGCGGCGGCGTTCGAGCTCTTTGCGGTAGAACGCGGCCTGGGCCTCGAGGCCCTTCCGCTCCTCCCCTTCCGCCAGGGCGCCGGCCTTGGCGACCGCGTCCACGGCCAGGGCCACGTGGCCCAGCTCGTAGTGGACCCGGGCAAGCACGGCGAAGACAGCCGCCCTGCTGCCGCCCGCGGCCTCGACGGCCTGCTGGGCGAACTGCATGGCTTTCGGCAGGTCGCGGTGCTCGAGGTCCCCCGTCGTGCTCAGCGCCAGCGCCGCCTCGAGCAGCGCATCGGCGTCCTTCGGGCAGCCCTGGGCCATGGCGAGCAGCACGGGCCACGTCTCATCCAGCTTCCCCTGGTCGCGCAGGAGCGCGCGCTTCAGCCGATAGGCATCGGGGTCGTCGGGCACCGCCTGGATCGTCTCGTCGAGCACCTCGATGATCTTGCCCGGATCGCGCGCGCGCAGGGCCGGCGCGAGCTTCTGGCGGAGTGCGACCAGCTTTTTCGCTCGCGCGAGGTCGTACTTCCCCGCCACCAGCTCCTCCACCACCTGCTCCAGCCGGCTCAGCGGATGCCCGTGCCAGGCCACTCGCCCCTCGCGGTCCACTACGAAGGAGTGCGGCACGCCGGGCACCCCTTTCATATATCCATTATTCGTCATTCCCGCGTTGTCGAGGCCCACGTGGTAGTCCATAGCCACCGCGCCCATGAACTTCTTCACCGCCGGCTCGTCCTCCTCCGTGATCCCTACGAACACGACGCCCTTCGCGCCGTACTTCTTGTGCAGGCGGTTGATGCGCTGGACGGTCTGGCGGCAGGGCTGGCACCAGGTGGCCCAGAAGTCCACCACCAGCACCTTCCCCTTCGTCGTCGCGGCGGTCACGGGCGAGTTGCTCACCCACGTCTTCACCTGGAGGGGGGGCGCCGCGTCGCCCACGTCGAGCGCCAGGGCGCACGGGCTTCCAAGGATCGTAGCGGCCAGAGTCACCAGTGCTGCTATCCGCATCCGCGCATTCTCCTCAAGGCCGCGCACCCTGCGCGCAAGCGTGGGAAGGCCCGGCCGCTCCGGGCATCCCCGTTTCAGACTATCACAACGGCGGCCCCGGCGCAACCGCCGCGCGGGGGCGAGTCATCTAGCTCGGCGCCACGCCCGTGTGGAACGTGAGGACCTCGCGGCGAACCGCCACCGACTCTGCGACGCCGGTGTCCACCAGGCGCTGGATGAGACTTGTGTAGGGCGTCAGCCCGGCCGGGTCGCGCAGGCCCCCGACCCGCTCGAATGTGTCGGAGCGCTCATTCCACTGGAAGGCGAGGCGGTGGCCGCCGCGGCCGTCGGCCTCGTGGAACGCGGCGACGCGGTGGCGGAGGCCCCGCGGGCCGGGTCGCACGTGCATGAAGAGGACGAGGCCGACGCGGCCGAGGGCCTCGCGGCTCGCGCCGAGCGGCGGGGAGCAGAGGATGCCCGTCAACTCCTCCAGCGTGTCGGCGTGGAGGCACGAGGCCACGCGGCGCGGCCCCTCGATGAGCGAGAGGTAGTCGGCCACCGACCGCCCCCAGATGTAGCCGAACCAGTGCCCGGCGCCGATCTCGTGGGCCAGGTAACAGGCCGGCTCGGCGGGGCGGGCGAGGGCTTCGGCGATTGCGCCCGGGCGGTCCACGGTCACGATCCGCGTGCCGGGCGACAGGAGGTGGAGCAGGGCGGCCATGAGCGTGGTCTTGCCGGCCCCGCCGGGCCGTGCGCCGGTGAGGAGCGAAGCGCCCTCGGCCATCGCGCGCACCGCGCAGGCTGCCATCTCCACGCTCAGCGTGCCCGACCGAATCAGGTCCACGATGCTCAGCGTGCGCCCGCCTCGCTGATTGAGCGCTTCGATCTGCTCGTGGTTGTGTTGCTCGAGGTCCACGGGGGCCTCCTGCCAGGAAGGGCACGGCACGCATCATACGGGAATAGCCTGGGCGAGGCAACTTGATCGCCGCGGGGCGATTGGCTATACTCCGAAATCGTGTTGCCGCGGGTGGGCCATCAGCCCGACGTTCCCCCAAAGACCAGGCCAGCCATGCACACGTTGCCCGGTCCGCGCATCCTGTGGGTTCTCGGGGCCGGCGTGTTCAGCGCCGTGCTGCTGCGCCTCGCTTACCCTGTGCCGGGCCTCTGGCCGCTGGCGTGGGTGGCGCTCGTGCCCTGGTTCGCGGCGCTGCGGGAGGGGAGCGGACGCCAGGCGCTCCTGGGCAGCCTGGTCATGGGCCTGCTGGCCGCCGGGATGGGGCTCTCGTGGCAGTCGCTCGTCACGGTGCCGGGCTGGGCGGGGCTGACGCTCTACGTCGGCTCCTACTTCGTGCTCTTCGCGTGGCTGGTGCGGGCGGCGACACGGCGGCTGCGCGTGCCCTTCGTCGTGGCCGCGCCCGTGGTGTGGGTGGGGTGCGAGCACCTGCGGAGCTTCCTGATCACGGGCTTCCCCTGGCTGTTCCTGGGGCATACCCAGTTCCCGTTCACGGCGCTCGTGCAGGTCTCGGACCTCTTCGGCGCGTACGCGGTGAGCTTCGTCCTGGCGGCAGCGAATGCCTTCGTGGCCGACGCGGCGCTGGCTTGGTGGCGTGGCGAGGCGGCGTGGCGGCGCCTGGCCCGAGGGGCGGCCTTCGCGGGCGTCCTGACGGGCGGGGCGCTCGGCTACGGGGCGTGGCGGCTGGCGACCCTCGAGATCCACGAAGGCCCCCTCGTCGGCATCGTCCAGGGCAACGTGCCGCAGGACGTCAAGAACAAGCTCACGCTCGAGGCGATTGCCCAGATCTTCCGCGAGCACGAGGCCCTGACGCTGCGGCTTCCGGCCCGGGCCGGCGGCCGGCCGCTGGACCTCGTCGTCTGGCCCGAGACGATGGTGCAGCTCCCGCTCAACCACGGCGAGTACCCGGTCGTGCGGGAGTACCGGGAGCGCATCGGCCGGCTTGCGCTCCTGCTGGGCTGCCCCATGCTCATCGGCGCGCACGCGGAGATTGGCCTCGACTTCGTCATCGAGGCGGATGCCGACGGCACGGTGCGAGCCGTCGCCGACGGCGAGATCACCACCGAGAGCCACGCCTATCCGCTCCCCCACTACCGCGACCCCGAGACGGGCACGGAGTGCACCCGCCGCATCCTCGTCCGCGAGGGCCAGCGTGTGAGCAAGGGCGACGCCCTGGCCGAGTACGAGAGCCTCGTGCACAACAGCTCCTACCTCTTCCGCCCCGGCAGCCTGCCCACGCGGGCCGACCGCTACGACAAGACCCACCTCGTCCCCTTCGGCGAGTACATGCCCCTGGGCGGCACTCTCTGGTTCCTCCGCCAGGTCGTCCCGTATGGCAAGGGCTTCTCCCACGGCGAGCGGCTGGACCCGCTGCGAATCGGCGACACCCGCTTCGGAGTCCTCATCTGCTTCGAGAGCGCCTTCCCGGGGATCTCGCGCGCCTACGTGGCGCCGCCCGACGGCGCGGGCGCCGACTTCCTCATCAACACCTCGAACGACGGCTGGTTCAAGGGCAGCCACGAGCTCGACCAGCACCTGGCCATTTGCGGCTTCCGCGCCATCGAGAACCGCATTGGCATCGTCCGCAGCGTCAACTCAGGCATCTCCGGCATCATTGACCCCGCGGGCCGCATCCGCGAGGTCGTCCACGACGACCGCGGCCGCACCAAGCTCGTCGCCGGCGTGGCCGTAGGACGCGTCCCGGTGCGTCGTGGCCTCACCTTCTACGCCCGGCACGGCGACCTGTTTGCCGGCGCGTGCCTCCTCTTCACCGCCGGCGTCTTCCTTGCCGCGCTGGGCGCGCGCCTGTTCGCCCGTCTGCGCCGCCGGCGCGCTGCCCCGTCCCCCAGTTGATCCCCCGCGCCACGTCGCACACCCTGGCCAGAGGATGATCGCGCCGCGCGCGACCGTCGCGCTTTCGCGCGAAAGCGCGACAATCGAACAGCCTACGCCACTGTCCCCGGAACAGCCGCACTGCATGCACGGGGCCCCGCTCTTGCTACGGACCAGCGGGCAGTCAGGAACGACTCCGACACCGGTTCATGGGTGAGTGCTTCATGCCGGGGCAAGCGAGTGGGGCGCGCTAACTCAGCCGGGCGCTGTGAGGTCATGGTGGGCCGGGCGCGGACCGTCGCGCTTTCGCGCGAAAGCGCGACGATGCACAAAGGTCAACCCTGCTCCTGCGAGGCCACGCGCGATGCGTCCGCGTTGGTCTCTTCCACGAGGTCGCGGCATGCCTGCACCGCGCTCAACGCCCCCTTGTGAAGCCGGTCCCCCGCAGGGGACAGGCAGTAGACGACCCGGCGCCCCCGCGTCTCCGATTCCACGACGCGCCGCGCGGCCAGGTACTGCAAGTGGCGCGACACCCGCTTCCCGGGGCACCGCAGCGCCTGAGCCAACGCCCGAACGGGCAACGCCGAACGCGCGAGCAGGAAGAGAATCCGAAGACGCGTCCCATCTCCGAATGCCCGCAGGAACTTCGCAGCGTCCCGAGCGCGCATAGCCACCTCCTCAGCAATGGTGCCTGGTCGTCAAGCAACCCGGGCTACAGAATACCGTGAGGGGCATGGCAGGTCAAGCCCGTGAGGAGGCGACCAACCCATTGTGGCATGGTCGCGTCTCTCCTGGGCTTGGGTTGGACCGTCG
>DATKZY010000262.1:0-4621 GCA_035527715.1 Planctomycetota bacterium
GGACGAGGTCGTCCACATCGAGACGCGCGACGCGAAGTGGGCGGCGCGCATGCTGGCGCTCCGGGAAGGCATCTTCGCGGGCATCTCGTCGGGAGCTGCCCTGCGGGCCGCCCTCGACGTGGGCGCCCGCGAGGAGAACCGTGGCAAGCTCGTCGTCGTCATTCTCCCCGACACGGGCGAACGCTACCTGACCACCGACGCGTTTTCGTGGAACCCGCGGTCGCTCTCCGCCGTGGCCCCGCCGGGGACGGTGCAGGCCCTCGAACGGGCGCAGGCCCGCTGACCGAAGGAGTCCGCCGTGCAGTTGTCCGAGGCCCAGATCGAGCGCTTCTCGCGCCACATCCTGCTGCCCGAAGTGGGCGGGGCAGGACAGCGGAAGCTCCTCGCCTCGAGCGCCCTCGTCGTCGGCGCAGGCGGCCTCGGCTCCCCCGCGCTCCTCTACCTGGCCGCCGCGGGCGTGGGGCGGCTGGGCATTGTGGACGGCGATGCCGTGGAGCTGTCGAACCTCCACCGCCAGATCGCCCATACGGCGCGCGACGTGGGGCGCAACAAGGCCCTCTCCGCCGCCGAGGCCATCCACGCCATCCGCCCCGACTGCGCGGTGTGGGCGTTGCCCGAGCGGCTGCGCGCGGAGAACGTCTGCGACGCCTTGCGCGGCTACGACCTGGTGCTCGACGGCAGCGACAACTTCCCCACGCGGTTCCTCGTCGCTGATGCCTGCTGGCTCGCGGGCATTCCCCTCGTGTCGGCCGCCGTCATCCAGTTTGGCGGGCAGCTCATGACCGTGCTGCCCGGCAAGGGCAACCCCTGCTACCGCTGCTTCCTGCCCGAGCCGCCACCGCCCGAGACCATGCCGACCTGTGCCCAGGCCGGTGTGCTCGGGCCGCTGGCCGGGGTGATGGGCACGCTCCAGGCCACCGAGGCCCTCAAGGTCCTCCTCGGCCTGGACGGCCTGTTGACGCACGCGACCCTCGTCGTGGATGCCCTCGACTGGAGCTTTCTCACGGCGCGGCGGGCGCCCAATCCCGCCTGCGCCCTGTGCGGCAACGAGCCGACGATTCACGACGTGGCGGACGCCCAGGAGGCCCTCTGCTGCCCAGAGGGCCGGTGCGTGACCGCGTCGGCCTGACCTGATGCACCCCGCGCGAGGCGGCCGGGACGGGCCCGCCTCGCGGCGAACAGCGGAAGGAGTGACTGAGATGAGGCGAGTGCTGGTAGCAGCTATGGCTATGCTCCTCGCGTGCTCGGCTTGGGCCGTGCAAATCGACGTCGTGATCACGGTGGACAATGCCTATGGCTTCGGCTTCGGGGACGCGAACGGGATCGCCACGTACTTCGGCGGGATTCGCAACGTGCTGGCCGGCGAAATCTTCAGCGGCCCGCCCGGCCTGGTGACCGCTCCGCCGCCGTCCCCCTACACGATACCCGGCGTCGGGCCGGAGCGGTACCAGTTGAACCTCGCGTCGCTCGACGACTACGTCTACATCGTGACGTGGAGCGACGAGAGCACCTATCAGGGCGCGCTCGCCGGCTTCCAACTGCCCAGCGGCCCGCTGCTCAGCGGCGCGGGCACTTGGCGCGTCTTCGCCACCGGAGACGATCGCGACTCGGACATCGAGGTCGACACGCTGACCGCGGCGGACTTGCCCTTCATCAACACCCAGATCGCCACGGCGAACGCCAATGCGGGAGACCCCCTGACCACCAGTGTGGGTTGGGTGGATGAGTTCGGCCTCCTGCCCACTGCGAACCTGGGCGCCGGAGCACTCGCCCTCGGGGATTTCAACGTGGCCGGCTCCTTCTACGGCCTCGGCCCCATCCAGGGCATCTCCAGCGCCTCGCGCTGGATGTGGTACAACGAGGACCCCGCCAGCATCCCCGACCCATTCGCCTTCGGGCCCGAAGGCCAGGACGGCCACAAGGAGTTCCTCATCTTCCGCACGCAGATCGGCCAGGTGCTGGAAGGCCAGGTTCCCGAGCCGGCCACCGCGACCCTCGTCCTCGCCGGCCTGGCCGTCGCCGCCTGGCGCCGACGCCGCCGCGCACGACGCTGAACAGGAGCAAGCCAGATGACCGCTGAGCGTAGCCCAGGATTCGGCACCCTCGCGCTCCATGCGGGGCAGGTGCCCGACCCCACGACCACGGCCCGCGCTGTGCCGATCTATGCCACGACGAGCTACTGCTTCAAGAGCACGGAGCACGCGGCCAATCTCTTTGCCCTGAAGGAGTTCGGGAACATCTACAGCCGCCTGATGAACCCGACCAACGACGTCCTCGAGAAGCGCCTCGCGGCCCTCGACGGCGGCGCCGCGGGGCTCGTCTTCGCCAGCGGCCAGGCCGCCATCACCGCCGCTGTGCTCACCATCACCCACGCCGGCCAGAACTTCATCTCCGCCACCAGCCTCTACGGCGGCACCTGGACCCTCTTCACCCAGACCCTCGCCAAGCTCGGCGTCGAGGTGCGCTTCTTCGACCCCGCCAGGCCCGAAACCCTGAGCGCGCTGGTGGACGAGAACACCCGCGCTCTCTACCTCGAGACCCCGGGCAACCCGAAGAACGATGTGCCCGACTACCGGAAGATCACCGATCTGGCGCACCAGCACGGCCTGCCCACGATCATTGACAACACCGTGCTCACGCCCGCGCTCTTCCGCCCCATCGAGCACGGCTTCGACATTGTTGTCTACTCGACCACGAAGTTCATCGCCGGCCACGGCGTGCACATCGGCGGCGCGATTGTGGACAGCGGCAGGTTCCCCTGGGCCGACGACCCGCAGAAGTGGCCCGAGTTCTGCGCCCCTGACCCCGCGTACCACGGCGTCGTGCTCGAGGAGGCTCTGCGGCCCGTCGGCAACATCGCGTTCATCATCCACGTCCGCACCCACTGGCTGCGCGACGTGGGCGGCTGCCAGAGCCCCTTCGCCTCGTTCCTGACCCTGCTCGGCGTGGAGACACTGCACCTGCGGATGGAGCGGCACGCCCGCAACGCCCAGGCCGTGGCCGAGTTCCTCTCGAAGCACCCCGCCGTGCTCTGGGTCAATTACCCAGGCCTGCCCAACCACCCCGACCGCGCGAACGTGAAGAAGTACCTCACCCGCGGTGCGGGCGCCATCGTCGGTTTCGGCATCAAGGGCGGCAAGGAGGCCGGCGTCAAGCTCATCAACAGCGTCAAGCTCTTCAGCCATCTGGCGAACATCGGCGACGCCAAGTCGCTCATCATCCACCCGGCTACCACCACCCACTCGCAGCTCACCCCCGAGGAGCAGGCGCAGACCGGCGTGACGCCGGAATACGTCCGCCTCTCCGTGGGCATCGAGGACATCGAGGACATCCTGGCCGACCTCGACCAGGCCCTGCGCGCGGCGCAGGGGTAGGAGACTCTTGAACTGTGCTCGTGGTCCCGCCCGTGGGGCGGAGCCCTTACCCGGCCCGGGGCTTCGCAAAGAAGGGCGGGACCACGAGCCGCTTCTTCTTCGGCTGTCCTATGGGACCTATAGGACCGATAGGACGGATAGGATCAGGAGAAACAGGCTATGGCCACCGAGACCGCCCCGCTCTTCAGCAAGGCGGGCGAGAAAGATGTCACGCGGGCAATCGTCCACGAGTTCGCCCGCCAGTTCGAGGAATACGTCGAGAGCGACGTGTTGATCGCCGGCGCCGGCCCCAGCGGGCTGATGTGCGGCAAGGTCCTCGCCGAGAGGGACTACAAGGTGCTCATCGTCGAGCGCAACAACTACCTGGGCGGCGGCTTCTGGATCGGCGGCTACCTGATGAACAAGATCACCGTCCGCGAGCCTGCCGACCAGGTGCTCGACGAGTTGGGCGTGCCGCACAAGAAGGTGTCGGAGGGCCTCCACGTGGCCGACGGCCCGCACGCCTGCTCGAAGCTCATCGCGGCCGCGTGCGACGCCGGCGTGAAGTTCGCCAACCTCACCACGGTGGACGACGTGGTGCTCCGCGAGGGCGGCCGCGTGGCGGGCCTGGTCATCAACTGGACGCCTGTGCGCGCGATGCCCCGCGAGATCACGTGCGTGGACCCCATCGCGATGGAGGCGCGGCTGGTGGTGGACGCCACGGGCCACGACGCCTCGGTGGCCCGGACGCTCGCCGACCGCGGCATCCTGGAGCTGCCCGGCTGCGCGCCGATGTGGGTCGAGCGGTCCGAGGATGCCATCGTGGAGCATACGGGCGAGATCCTGCCCGGGCTCATCGCCATCGGCATGGCCGTGTCCACCGTCTTCGGCCTGCCCCGCATGGGCCCCACGTTCGGCGCGATGCTGCTCTCGGGCAAGCGCGGGGCGCAAGTGGCCCTGGCGCAGCTCGATCAGGGATGAGGATAGCGTTCACCGGGGCCCCGGGCGGCGCCCCCGTGTGCGAAAGGAGTCCGATTGTGAGAGTGCTCAAGGCGTGTCTTGGTCTGGCGCTCGCGCTCTCGCTGGCGGTCGCTGCCAGCGGGTGCTCCATGTCGAGCTGCCCGGTCCATCGGCTGCTCTTCGGCAGCAAGAAGGCGGAGGCGAAGCAGGCCCCCGGCCCACAGACGACTTGCCCCGTGATGGGCGGCAAGATTGACCGCAAGCTGTTCGTGGACTACGAAGGCAAACGCATCTACGTGTGCTGCTCG
>DATKZY010000263.1:0-20104 GCA_035527715.1 Planctomycetota bacterium
GGCCTGGCAAGAGGTCCAGGCGGCCGCCAAGCCGAAGCTCACCAAGGCCGATGCCCAGCGCCTCCTCGCCCTCCTCGATGCCTTCGACAGGGCGAGCACCAGGACGAACGTGGCCGCCGCCGTCCGCACCAAGGCGGACGAGTTGCGTGCCCAGGCCGAGGGCCTGCTGAGGCCGAAGGCGTACGCCCTTCAGTTCGATGGCAAGGACGCCGAGGTCCTCATCCCGCACGTAGCCGCCTACGACTTCAGCAAGGGCTTCACCGTCGAGGTCAGGATGCTCGCCCAGGAGGAGCCGCAGACCCAACGCACCATTGTCACCGATGGCGCCGTGAGGCGTGTGCCGGCCGGCACCTACTTCGGCGGCACATTCTTCTTGAGGCTCACGCCAACCCGGCGGTTGTCTCCCATGCTGGTGTGGGACCTGGCAGATGGGCGAACTGGCGCTGGCGGCTGCGGTGGGGGCAATGCGGTGGCAGAGCTGGGGCGTTGGTACCACGTCGCCTTCAACTACGACGGCAGGGTCGGGAGAGGCTACCTCGACGCAGAGATGATGGGGGAACGAGCGCTGGCGGTTCGGCCCCACACCGACACGTTGCCAATCCACATCGGTAAGGGCGCGGAGCAGGGCACTGGATTCAATGGCCTCATCCGTGAGTTGCGGCTCTGGACCATCGCCCGGTCCGAGGACGAGATACGAGCGGCCAAGGATGTGAAGCTCCGCGGCGACGAGCCGGGCCTCGTGGGGTACTGGGACTTCAGTGAGGGCGAGGGCGATGTGCTCCACGACCGCTCAGCCGTCCGCAACCACGGCGCGATCAAGGGAGCAAAGTGGGTCACCCTCGACGAGACGCCGCCAAGAACACGGCCCGTGGTCGAGGCAGGGGCGGGCGAGTGGGCCAGCCTCTTCGACGGCAAGACGCTCGACGGCTGGTGGCTGGGCGCGGACGGGCTCTTCGCCCAGCACGGCCAGCCCACCGTCGCCGACGGCCGCATCGTGTTCCCGCCCGCCCCGGGCTCCACCGGCATCGGATGGACGGGCGGGGTGCCCAAAGAGCCCTACGAACTGGCCCTGGAGGCCATGTCCCTCAAGGCCGGGAAGGACGTGTGCAACGTCGTCTTCCCCGTCGGCGACAGCCACTGCATCCTGGCCGTCGGCGGCTGGGGGGGCAAGCTGGTCGGCCTCTCGATGTGCGACGGCAAGGACGCCAACAACAACGTCACGAAGCGCCCGATGGCGTTCGCCGCGGATCGTTGGTACAGGGTGCGCCTGCGGGTCACGGGCGAGAAGGTCGAGGCGTGGATTGACGACGAGGCGGTGCTGGACCTGCCGCGCGCCGACCACAAGCTGAACCTGCCCTTCGGCGGCTACGGCTGCCTGAAGCCGCTCGGCGTGTTCACTTCGCAGAACGGCAACGCCGCCGTCCGCAACATCCGGTTGCGAAGGCTGGAGCCTGCAGCGCCGCCAGCGGGGGAATGGATCGCGCTGTTCGACGGCAAGGGTCTGGAGGGCTGGAAGGTGCTCGAGGACGGGGCGTTCCAGAACCACGGGCAGGTGCATGTGCGCGACGGCTTCCTGCGCATGGAGATCGGGCGCGGCGCCCGCTTCAGCACGGGCATCGAATACACGGGCGAGTTCCCGGCCGACAACTATGAGGTCGAGGTCGAGGCGATGCGGCCGGGCGGGAACCTGGACTTCGCCAACCTGGTGTTCCCCATCGGCGACGAGCACTGCGCCCTGATCGTCGGCGGCCACATCCAGGGCAATCTGCTCGGCTTCCGCAGCATAGACGGCCGCGAGCCGTGGGAGCCGCCCAACAAGCACAAGTGGTACCCGTTCAAGCGCGGCACGTGGTACCGCATCCGGCTCCGCGTGGACCCCGAGGCGCTGACGGTGTGGGTGGACGACGAAGAGCAGTTCGCCATGCCCCGGGCGGGGCACCGGTTCAACATCACCGGCGGGCCGCTGGCGAAGCCCACGTTCGGCGTCAGCGCCTACACAAGCGCCTCGACCATCCGCAGCATCCGAGTGCGAAAGCTGGCACCGTAGCCCCGGGGCGCCAAGGCCAGGGGCCACTTGCAAAAACCGGGCGGCAGTGTATGCTACGCGGAAGTGCGTCACGCGTCAGGGCTCCCCTTGTTGCGTCATGGGCCATTGGAGCAAGGAGAAGAGGAGATGGCAGGGAAGATCAGGCTGGGCATCATCGGCGTGGGGCAGATCGGAAAGAGCCACATCCGCAACTACCAGACCGTGCCCGACTGCGAGATCGTGGCCGTGGCCGACGTGAATGAGGCCGAGGCGAACCGCGTGGCCGCGGCGAACAACATCCCGCGCGTGTTCACGAGCTTCCGCGAAATGCTGAAGGTGGACGAGATTGACGCGGTGGACGTGTGCCTGCACAACAACTTCCACGCGCCCGTGACCCTCGCGGCCCTGGAGGCGGGGAAAGACGTCTATTGCGAGAAGCCGATGGCCGGCGCCTACCCCGACGCGAAGAAGATGTACAAGACGGCGAAGAAGCTCGGCCGCAAGCTCGCCATCCAGCTTTCGACGCTGTTCTCGAAGGAGACGAAGGCGGCGAAGCGGCTCATTGACGCGGGCCTGCTGGGCAAGGTCTACTTCGCGAAGAGCTACGGCTTCCGCCGACGCGGGCGCCCGTGGGTGGACGGCTACGGCTCGTCGTCGTTCGTCACGAAGAAGTTCGCGCAGGGCGGGGCGCTCTTCGACATGGGCGTCTACCACATCGCCAACATCCTCTATCTGACCGGCAACCCGGCGGTGCTCACGGTGAGCGGCGCCACCCACGACGAGATCGAGAAGTACGAGGAGCGCGCGAAGGCCGCGCCCTGGGAGGTCGAGGAGCTGGGCCTCGGCTTCGTCCGCCTCGCCGGCGGCATCAGCTTCATGATCGAGGAGAGCTGGGCCATCCACTCGAACGGCACGGAAAGCCCGATGGTCGCGGGGTCGAAGGGCGGCGTGAAGCTCAGCCCCTTCGGCTACTTCTCGACCGTCGCCGACATGCCGATGAACGCGACCTTCGAGCTGGACGGCTCCGACTGGCGTTGGCACGCCTGCTTCCCCGAGACGGCCTACTACGACAGCCCGCAGCACCACTGGATCGCGGGGCTTCTGGGCAAGTGCGAATTGATTGACACCGCGGCCATCGCCTTGGCCACGATGAAGGTCAGCGAGGGCATCTACCTCTCGCAGAAGCTCGGTCGCGAGGTCACCTCCACCGAGATCGAGCAGAAGCCGAAGAGCACCGCTCTCAAGGGGCTGTGAGGAAGACGGTGTTCGGTGATCGGTGTTCGGTTGTCGGGGTAGGACAAGACCCGAACCCCTCCCGCGGGCTTCCGCGCCCGCGGGAGGGTGGGTCCTGCGAGGGGGCATGCTTGTGAGACTCTGCGATGACCGCACCTCACAGGCGGAAGTATTCTGGATCGAGTTCCACGGCCTCATCTGCGTCGCCCTTGGGGCAACGCTCGCCTGGTACTGTTTCGGCCTGTACAAGACCATGGTGACCCCCGAGTGGCGTACCCGGAACTTTGCCGCGTTCGTTGCCTGGGTCGTGGTTGCTGTCGCAGGTGCAGGCATGATGGTGGCCGCGTGGGTGTGCCCCGTGTATGGACCGCGCCGTCCCTATTCCGATCAGCGGAAGGGCCTCAGAGGCCCGATCAGTTGCCTCGTGCGGGCCGAGGCACTGCTCATCGCCGTTCCCGTCTTCGTCGTGCCCTTTCTCGCGGGCACGGCGTTTGACGGGGGCCAGTGGGTGCTGACGTGTGCGTGCTTGGCCGGCGGGTGCCTCATCCTGAACTTCATCCTGCTCTTGATCGGGGTCACTTGAGGCATGCGTGGCCTGACTGAGGAAATGGGCTTGACATGACAGGCATATGTACACTACAATGCCACATAGAAAGGAGCAGGCCATGATCGCCGTGACCCAGACCGAGTTGCGCAACAACATCAAGAAGTACCTCGCGGCCGTGGAACGGGGCGAGGAGCTTGATGTCTACAGCCACGGCAAGCCGGTGGCCAAGGTGCTGCCGTTCCACGGCCGCGGTGTGCCCTCGTGGAAGCAGCCTCACGAGCCGCTCAAGCTGCCCGGCGTGTCCCTATCGAAGATGATCATCGAGGACAGGGAGGACAGATTCTGATGCGGCTCTACATGGACTCGTCGGCGTTCGCGAAGCGGTACATTCAGGAACCTGGAACCGCGCGCGTGCGGGCCCTCCTGGAACTTGCCGACGAACTCCTCCTGAGCGTGCTGACCCTGCCCGAAGTGGCCGGTGCGCTCAACCGCCTCCGGCGCGAGGGCCGTCTGACTGACGCCGGCTATTCGGGCTGCAAACAGCGCCTCCTGGCTGATCTCGAAGGAGCTTCAGTCGTTGCCATCACGCCGGCCATCCTGTCCGGCGCTGTGCGCTGTCTGGAGCGCGTCTCACTCAGAGCCGCGGACGCCGTCCATGTGGCAGCCGCCCTGGAGGCCAACCCAGACCAATTCGTGTCGGCGGACCATCGGCAGTGTAAAGCTGCGCGGGCGATGGGCCTGGTGGTTGTGGACGTGTCGTCGGAAGCCGAGGGCGGCTGATGCGCGAACTGCTGGACAGCGTGATTTTTCTCTTCGCCATCGTGGATGCGCCGGGGAACCTGCCGATCCTCGTGGACCTGATGGAGGGGATAGAGCCGCGGCTGCGGCGGCGGGTCTACGATGTGGCGACCGTGGCGGGCCTCGTGCACCTCACCAGGTAGGAGGGCCGCCGTGTGGACCCACAGGGTCGTGCTCCCAATGGCCGTGTGGCTCACCGTGGCCCTCGCGCGGATCGCGGGGGCACAGGAACCGTTTCCCCTCGTGGACGGCGAGCGGCAGGCGGTGATCGTGGCCGCGGGCGGGTTGGGCAAGAACCTCCAGGCCTACGTCGAGAAGTCCACGGGCCGCAAGCTCCAACTCGTCGCCGAGAAGGGCTACCAGCCCGGGGCCATGCCCCTCGCTATCTTCGTGGGCGACACGGCGAAGGCTCGCGAGCTGTTCGGCGAGAAGCTGAAGACCCTCGACGCCGATGCCTATATCGTCCACATCGCGCCCAGCTTCGTCGTCCTCGCCGGCTCGCCCTACGCGGAGTGGGATTTCCTGCGGACGCATCTGGGCATCGAGAGCTACGTGCCGAACGAGCTGTTCACCGTGGTGCCGAAGCACGAGAAGGTGCTGGTGCCCGCCGGCACGCGGGTCGAGGAGCCGGTGTTCCTCTCGCGCGGCTTCAGCGCGCTGAACACGAGCCAGTGGCTCCGCGGCCACCCGCCCATCCCGTGGCGAATCGCCTCGGGGCACGGACGCTACAAGTTCCACCACAACATCCACAGCTTCATCCCCGTCGCCGAGTTCGGAAAGGACCACCCCGAGTACTTCCCGATGGTCGGCGGCAAGCGGAGCATCATCTCGACCAGCGCGGGGCCGGGGCCGTGTATCTCGAACCCCGAGGTCGTGCAGATCGTCATCCGCAAGTGCCGCGAGTTCTTCGACAAGAACCCGAAAGAGCTGTGCATCAGCCTGGGGATGACCGACGGCGGCTACTGCGAGTGCCCGGCCTGCAAGGCGATGGATGGGCCGTCGCTCGAGATCAACGGCCGCACCTCCGCCAAGAGCAACCGCTACTACGCCTTCCTCAACCAGGTGGCCAAGGCCATCCGCGAGAGCCACCCCGGCAAGTTCATCGGCACCCTCGGCTACGCCGGGGCCGACCTCCCGCCCACCTTCCCCGTCGAGCGGAACCTCATCGTCTACATGTGCTACAACCGCGCGAACTGGGTGAACCCCGAGGACAAGAAGGCCGACCTCGCCCTCATTGACGCCTGGATGGAGCGGCTCGACCGCATCGGCATCTACGAATACCTCTACGGCCTCGGCTACAGCGTCCCGCGCCTCTACACCCATCGCCTCGCCGACATGCTCCGCTACGTCGGCAACAAGAAGCCCCTCTCCGGCCTCTACGCCGAAATCTACTCCCACCACGGACTCGACGGCCCGAAGGCCTGGCTCACCGAGCGGCTCCTCTGGAACCCCAATCAGGACGTTGACCAGCTCCTCGCCCAGTGGTCCGCCGCCTGCTTCGGCCCCGCGGCCGAGCCGATGCGCCAATACTTCGACCTCCTGGAGCAAACCTGGATCAAGAACAGCTCGCGGGTGAAGCAGACGGGCAAGTTCTGGGGCCTCTACAAGGACGAGCAGCTCGAGATGTTCCTCCCCGAGGACATGCCCGCCTTGTGGAAACTCCTCGACGAGGGGAAGGCCAAGGCCGACAGCGACATCGTCCGCCAGCGGGTGGACTACTTCGCCTCGTCCCTCAAGATCACCGACGTCACGGTCCGCCAGTACCACGCCTACAACGAGACAATGGCCCTCATCAAGGATAAGGCCGAGCCGGCGGGGGTCCTCGCCGCGCTCCTCAAGGGCGACCAGACGGCTCCCGACTTCGACCTCGGCGCCTACACGGGCAAGCTCATCGCCGCCGACCCCACGAAGTTCATCCAGGGCGTCCAGGTCGCCCGCGGCGCCCTGGCCACCCAGTACCTCTTCGACCGTGCCATCTGGCCCGCCGTCCACGCGAAGCTCAAGGCCGGCGAGCGCGACCCCGCCAAGCTGGCGGCGGCCGCGAAGGAAGCCGTGCTCAAGCTTGTAGGCGGGATGTCCGCATCCCGCGAATCCCCATCGCGGCGTGGGGCCACGCCGCCTACAAATGAGGCGTCCCTGCCCCGCGTCGGGAAGATGCTCGCCCTCTCCGAGCGCTTCGCCGTGGCGAAGCGGGCCGCCAAGCCCCCCACCATTGACGGCACGCCCGACGAGCCGTGCTGGCAGTGGGTGAGCCACGCCCCCTGGTTCGCGCGGCTTTCGATGGCCGCGCACCCGAGCGGCACGCAATTCGCCGTCGCCTGCGACGACGAGCATTTGTACATCGCCCTCCGCTGCCCGAACCAGGACCCCTGCGCCTTCACCGAGCAGACCCGCAAGCAGAGCAACGCCTACGCCTGCCCTGCCTGGAAATACCCCTCCGTCGAAATCTTCCTCAATCCTGATGAGCGCGACGCTCCCGCGAGCGCCCTCCCCTACTACCAGGTCATCGCGGCAGCCGCCGGCGGCGTATGGGAGACCACTCAGAAGGCCCTCACCTCCTGGAAAGTCACCGACAACGCCAAGGACCTCTGGCAAGCCGAGCTGGCCCTCTCCTGGGAAAAGCTCGGCATGGACCCCAAGCGTTTTCCCTGGCTTCGCCTCAACCTCGTCCGCAACATGAAATTCCAGGGCGATCAGGACGCCGCGGCCTGGTTCGTCACCGCCCTGGCCAACAAGGACTACTCCGCCCGCGGCTGGCTGATCTTTGAGCCCTGACAGGAAAGGTGCCCTCATGAACGTTGATCAGCTCTGGCATTCGTCCGACCCACAGGTGTGGAAACAGGAGCTTGAGCGGTACTGGGATTTCGTGAAACCCCGGAATGTCGAACTGGAGGAGAGCCTTGAGGCCCTGGACTTGGGGCGGCTCCGCAGCATGGATGGACAGGGGTGGTACGACTTCCTCCACGACGAGTACTTCCCCTGGAAGTTCACGGTTCAGTATATCTGTACTTGCAATAGGCGCTACCTCAGAGAGCACGTAGAGAAGAATGGTCTGGACGAACTCGACCAAACCCGGCGACGCCTCCTGGGCCTCGACCTTCATGAGGCCCGCAAATGTCTGGATACCGCGATGAGCATTCCTGGCTTGGCTGTGGCCGGGGCGTCGGGCCTTCTCGCCCTCATGTACCCACATGCTTTTGGCACCGTGGACCAGTTTGTTGTGAGGGCGTTGAGGGAGGTCAGCGGCCTACCCGAAGAGCCGGCATTGGACCGCATGGCCCCCAAGGGCCTGACACCCAGCAATGGGGTCGTGCTGATCGATATCCTCAAGCGGAAGGCGATCGAGAACAATCGCCTGTTCGGTACGACAACGTGGACGCCCCGGAAGATAGACAAAGTGCTCTGGACGTATGGCAGAACACCCGGTGCTTGCCACTCGGCCTCAACTCCCACTCCAGCGCAGCAGCGCGAGCCCGAGCGACCCGTATCCGGGGCCTGTTCAGTTGGGTCTGCGGCGCGGTCAATGGTACCGGCAACGATCCGAGGACAGAGTCAGGTCTATGCAGACGGGACGGAGCGGCTTGAGGTATGGGTTTACAGACCCGCCGCCACCCATCTGCCCGCCAAGGTCGGCGCACGTGTGCCGATCTCCCTGTGCGTCGGGGGCAAATGGTACGATGCGGGAATGGGGTCAACAGCCGAGACAGCCAAGAACCCCTATGTCTGGCTCTGCGGTGACGTCATCGATTCAGCAGGCCGAAAGACGAGCCTCGCGCGCGTTCTGCGATCTTCAGGATTCGTCAAGAACCAAAAGGTCGTACTCGATGTGGAAGGGAATCGCATCAGCGTGAAGCCCGTGTGAGTGCCACGGTGCCGTGCGTCGCCCACCGGGCGCGCCACTTGCAATCCACGTGCAGCAAGCTATACTGCTAAGAGGGGAGCAGGAGAGCCAAAGATGAGGTGGCGAATCGTCGTTGAGCAGGACACGGAGACGGGTGACTGGGCCGTGTGGTGCCCGGAGTTGCCCGGCTGCGCCTCGTGCGGCGAGACCGAGGAAGAGGCCCTTGAGAATATCAAGGAAGCCATCGCCCTTTACCTCGAGCCGAGCGAGGTGGACCTCAGCCCCGGCGCGAAGGTGGTTGAGGTGGCCGTGGGATGAGCCCCAAAGTCCGTCGAATGACAGCGCTAGAAGTCGAGCGTCTGCTCGTCGGCCACGGGTTCGAATTCCTCATCCAGCGTGGCAGCCACCGCAAGTGGCGACACCCGAAGACGGGTCTCCAGGTCGTGGTTCCCTATCACAAGGGCCGCCCCATCCCCATCGGGACCCTCCTCCACATCCTCAAAGGCGCGGAGATTCCGCGGGAGGAATGGAGTTGACGTACGGTGGTCGCCGGTGCCCGCCACCTTGACGCGCGCGGGAGAAGGCCGTGAAGGCAATCCAGGTAAGGCTCCCTGATTCCATTCACCACAGGCTCAGGAAGCTTGCCGCGCAGGAGGGGGTCTCCCTCAACCAGTTCATCGTCACCTCGGTCTCGAACGAGATTGTGCGGCAGGAGACGAGCGACTTCTTCGCCGCCGCTGCCGCGAAGTTCGACCCGGCCGCGTTCGCCGAGGCACTTGGCGCCGTGCCCGACGCTCCCGTGACCAAGACCGACCGCATGCCATAGGCCCCCGGGCACAGCGACTGCCGATGGGCGCTCGAGTAGCCCCGAGTTGGCATTGTGAACGAATCAGGTGTCCGGCCCCGTCCGGCCGCACGCCCCCCCGCGGCGGCTGGAGCGCGAGGTCGTGCGCAGGAGGATCGGACGAGATCGGGGACCTGCCGCCTCATGGCTGGAGCGCGATCTCGCGCCTCTCGGCGTGCTCCAGGGTGCAGCGAAGGACGCGGTGCGAGTACATGTCGGCGATCAGCAGCCAGTCCTTCCAGACGGCGATGCCGAAGGGCCTCGCCAGAGGAATCTCGGGGCTGCGGACCACCCTGGTGCCGGGCACCATCTCGTCGCCGCCGCCCCCGCGGCAGTCGGCATTGCCGTAGGCGCCGATGCGGAACATCAGGTTCCCCGCGGCGTCCACCGCGGCGACGTTGTACAGCGCGGGGTCGGGAATCCACACGCGGTCGTCGGCGTCCACGCAGAGCTGTGCGGCGGGGCACTCGCCGGCGCAGGTGTAGGAGCTGACGCCTGAAAGCCCCTGGTAAGCCCATAGTTGGCCCTGGCCGTCGCGGACGCCGCCCTCGGGGGCGAACTTGAGGAGGCGGTTGTAGAGGGTGAAGCGCTGGTTGTCGAGCTTCGCGGCGCGGCGCTTGTGGGCGCCGTGGCACAGGCCGCTCTCGACGACGTAGAGGCTGCCGTCGCGCGCGAGCTTCACGTCGTTCACGCCCTGGAGGCGCACGAGGCCGCTCTTCTTCAGCGTGCCGTCGGGGCCGTAGACGTCCACGCGGCTGTAGTTGTGCTCGTCGCCCTTGACGTCCACGCTGCCGAAGACGCTGCCGAGCGTCTTCGCCCGCTCGGGCGGGATGGTGGCCGTGACCGCGACGTAGAGGTCGCCGTTCGGGGCGAGGCAGAGGCCCTTCGGCTCCTTCACGCCTTCCAGCTCGATCGCGTCCCTGTCGCCGAACTTCAGGCGTTTGCCCTCGGGCGAGAGCTTCCATATCTCGTGCTTCTTGTGGCCGAGGGTGACAGCAACAAGCCAGTTGCCCTCGGCGTCGGGGGCCGAGTAGCCGTGGCCGCCGGTGTTGTACCAGGCGAGGCGCTGGAAGGCGCGGCCCTCGATGTCGCTCGCAACGTAGTTCGACGCGGCATCGGCGAGGAGCAGCCTGCCGTCGCCGCCGACGCTCATCAGACGCGGGAAGGCGAGGGTCTTGCCGGCCAGCCCCTCGATGGTCTTCGCCTCCAGCCTGTCGCCCAGGTCCTGCACGCGCACCAGCGTGTCGTAGCCGACGATGGTCCAGACGAGACCGCCCTCGCCGTCCGCCGCGATCCGCTTGGCGTTGCGGGGCAAGGCGATTTCGGCCACGGCTTTCGGCGTCTCCGCGAACGCCAGCTTCACCAGCCGACGCTCTTTCTCGACGGGCAGGTTGAGGTAGACGGCGCCGGACTTCAGGTTCGCCGCCATCGCGATCTCGCCGGCGTTGATCTTCTGCTCGCCGCCGGCAAGGGCGATGCGGTCGAAGCTCGCCAGGAGCAGGCCGTCCTTGCGGCAGACCTGGATGCAGCTTTCCCTGGGCTTGGCGAGCCAGATGCGGCCCTCCTTGTCCACGGCCAGCGCCCAGAGGGGGTCCCACACGCCGACCTTTCCGAGCTTCGGCTCGCCGAGGAGATACGTCGGCGCGTCGAGCTTCTGCGTGCCGCGGTAGGCGAACGAGTGGACGGGCTGAAGCGTCGTGCTGTCGAGGTGTGCGACGATGCCGTAGCCCTTGTCGGAGAGGTAAAGGCTGCCGTCGGGGCCGAGGGCGAGGTCCCAGAGCTTGGCGTAGGAGCCCTTGTCGAGCCAGGGGAAGGTGCCCTGGACGCTTTCGGGCAGGCCGTTGGGGGCGATGGCGAGGAGGCAGGTCTTGCTCGTCACGTGGGCGTCGGTGAGGACGACGCGGCCGTCGGGGGCCACGGCCATCGCGTTGGTGCGGACGCCGTACCAGTAGAAGGCACTGTGGCTCACGGAGCGGGGCACGGTGCGCCCCGCCCAGTCGGTCGCGCCCCACGCCGCCACGTCGGCCGGCCAGATGGTCATCGTGCTGGCGAAGAACGGCTCGAGCGTCTCCTTCGGCTTGTCGAGGCTCAGCGGCCAGAGGCAGCGGACGAAGCGCCCCTCGCGGTCGAAGACCCGCAGCGTCGAGTAGTGGACGCCGTACTGCTCGACGACGTGCAGCTCGCCCCTCGGCCCGACCGCGATGGCCCCCGGGAACGCCCAGTTCGGCGAGCCCAGCACCCCGAAGCCGTCGGGGTTCCACAGGATGAACTTGTCGAACTTCGCCCGCGTGCCGACGCCGACCACGATCCTGCACGTGCCGGCGGGCACAGGCTTGCCGCCGTCGTCGAGGCCGTCCCAGGCGATCTTTTGGGCAAGCGAGTGGGGGGCGAAGGGCGTTGCCGCCCGCTCCAGCCCCACCATGCCGCAGGCGAGATGGCGCACGACACGATCGGCGGCGTCGAGCGCGCGGATGGTGACATCGGCGGGCCTCGACAGCGCGAAGGCGATCTCGCGGCCCCGCGCCGTCTCCCGGAGCGTCGGGGCCTCCTGGAACGCGCTCTGCTCCTGTGCCGCGGCGGCTGCCGGCCCCGCAAGGGCGCACGCCGTCAAGGCAAGGACCACGCGGACCTGGGCCATTCCTGCGCCCTCGACTGCCTGGCCTGCTCCCCTCGATGCAGGATAGCCCCCGACGCCGCGCTGTCAAGCGCGTTTGCGTCCGGGCAGGCCCCTGTCGAGACGCCCTGCTTCCAAGGCTGGGGCGGCCCACGGGGTTTCTCAGAATGCCAAGCCCCTCGCGCGGAAGGAGTTGGCATTGTGTGAGGATCGGCTATCCGGCCTCGTCCGGCCGGGAGTTCTCAGAATGCCAACCCCTGAGAGAGGGAGTTGGCACTCTGAGAATGGAGGGCGCCAGGGGGGCGCCGTCCGGGGACCCTCACTGGCCCGTGGCCTGGTTGACGACGACGCGGAGGCGGGCGCGGGGGGAGGTGCAGCGGGCGGCCAACACGTCGGCCTCGGCGAACGTGGCCATGAGGATTTGCTTCGCGCCGGTGCGAGAGTAGTCGTAGATGACATACACCGTGCCGTCGGGGGCCTGGACGCCGTCGGGGTAGGAGACGCCCTGGCGCTCGTCGAGCATCAGGCCGCCGAGCCAGGTGCGGCCGTCGTCGTCCGAGAGCCGCGCGACGAGGTGGGAACGCGTCCGCCCGTCGGGCGGGTTGTGGGTGACGAGCACGAGGCGGCCCGAGGCGAGGCGTCGGATGAAAAAGCGCGAGTTCACGTGCGGGATGCCCGAGGGGCGGCCGGGGCTCCACGTCCGCCCGCGGTCGGCTGAGACGCTCTCCCCGATGCCGTAGCTGGTGCGCACGAGGCACCAGAGCGAGCGGTCGCGGCGCTCGATGAACATGTGCTCGTCGAAGGCGCGCTTGGGCACCTGCGCCCCGCCGAGACGGGTCCAGGTGGCGCCGCGATCGGTCGAGCAGACGGCGTTGGCGCCCACCTCGTTGCCGAGGTCGTGGCCCGACTTCGGGTCCTGGACTCGCGGCTTGTGACTCCACACGGCGGCGGGGAGGAGCCATTCGCCCGTCGAGAGCACCGTCGGCTTGTTCATCATGATGCCGTTGCACAGGCGACGCGGCGGCGACCACGCTGGCTCCTCGGCGTCGGAGTTCGACGTCACGACGCACCACACGCCGGCCCGCCCGTCCCACCAGCTAACGCCTTGCGCCCAGAAGAGCCAGAGGCGGCCGTCGGGGTCGTGCCAGAGGCAGGGGTCGAAGGCGCGCACCTGGCCCGGCGGGTCAATCACCAGCTTCGGGCCCGACCACGAGGCGCCATCGTCGGCGCTCGTGACGAGGGTCACGAAGTTCTCCGGCCCCTCGTTGGCCCCGCCGCTGTACCACAAGGCCCAGAGCCGGCCGTTCGCCGCGCGCTCGATGCCCGGGATGCCCTGGAAGCGGCGGACGCCGTCCGCATATTCCGCCCCTGGCCGCGTGTTCACCCGTGGCGGCTGGAGTGCCAGGTCATAGGTCTTCAATGCCTCGGTGTCGCCGATCTTCTCGAGCATCGCCTTCAGGCCGTCGAGGTTCTGCTGGAGGGCCAGCTCGGCGTCCACCTCGGCCCGGTGGCCGAGGATGCCGATGGGGCCGCGGTAGCCGGACTTCTGGATCGTGCGGAGAATCTCCGCATCGTCGCTGCCTTGGCCGAAGGGCAGAATCTTCGTCCCCTCCTTCATCCCGTTGATGTTCAGGCACCAGAGATACGGCTTCATCTTCTCCAGCAGCGCGGGGAAGTCCTTCATCCGATGGTGCGCGTGGTGGAGGTTGAAGCAGATGCCGACGTTGGTGACGCCGCGGGCCTTGAGCAGCTCGATGACCTCGATCTGGTTCTCGGGCTCGCCCTGCCAGCCGCCGTGGTTGTAGAGGCACACGGAGCAGCCGATTTCCTTCGCCTTCCTCGCGATGCCCTCGATGCCGCGGGCTGCGGCCTCGACTTTCTCCTTCTGGTCGTTGCCTGCGTTGCCCATCATCACCCAGAACTGCGTCGTGATGCCGTGGCGCTTCATCAGGTCGAGCGCCTTGTCGTTCACGCCCCAGAAGCCGACGAGCTCGATGCCGTGCTTCTTGTAGAGCGCCATCTCCTCGTCCCAGGTGGGCACGTGCTTGTCGCGCCAGTCGTAGGCGACGCGGCCGATGCCCAGCTTCACGAGCATCTCGACGCGCTCCTTCGGCCCGCGGTTCTTCGCGTCGAACGGCACGATGCACCAGGCCAGGAGGTTCGGCTTGGCGAAGAGGCTGCCGCCCTTCACCGCCGGCGGGCCGCCGGGCTCGCCCGCGTCCGCCGCATGGGCCGCCAGGCCCAGGGCGACGATGGCCGCCAATGCCAGAGCCATGTTCCCCGTCATAGGACGGCTCTCCTTTCCTTCCCGTCGCAGGCCCCGCACGGGCTCAGAAGCGCACGATGACCGTGCGGTGGGCGCGGATGTCCTCGACCGGCACGGTGAGCGTGGCGCCCGCGAGCTGGAAGCGCTCCTTGCGTTCCGGGTAACCTTCCGCGGCGTCGTCAATCGAGATGGAGGCGACGGCGGCCGGCTTGCGGGTGACGTCGAGCCGCACGTCGGCCCGAGCGGTCTTGTGCGGGTGCTCGTGGTTGATGAGGTGGACGAGCCACTCGCCGGTGTCCTCGCGCTCGGCGAAGTGGACGTAGAGCTTGCCGTGGGTCTCCACCTGGATGCCGAAGCCCTGGGGCACCAGCCAGGCGAGGGCGGCGTCAATCTCCGTCGCGTTCCGCGGGAGCATGAACCACTGGTCGCCGATCGTCCAGTGCTCGGGCGTGTGAGGCAGGCGGTCCACGTCCATTGCCCGGAGCCAGGCGACGCGGCCTTTGCCGCACGTGCGGCGGATGACCGCCTTGCCCGAGCCGAGCGGGTCGGGGCCGACGAGCTCGTGGAACGCGTTGAGCGGCTTGAGGGCCCGCGCGTAGTCGCGCATCGTGCGGATCGCGGCGACACGCTGCCGTCGGATGCGGTAGTAGCGGTCGTGGACGCCGCTGGCGCCCACGAGGAGCAGGCGGCCGCCGCCCCGCACGAAGCGCACGATCTCGTCCCGCACCTCGTCGGCCATCACCTCGGCGCCGGCGACCACCAGGAGGTCGTACGTCCCCGCCAGGGCGCTGAGTTGCCCGTTGTGGGCCAGGTCGAACGGGATGCGGCGCTCGATGAGGTATTGCTCGACGGCGAGCGTCTCCTCCCAGGGGGTGAAGCGGTTGTAGGCGAGGCTGTGGCGCTCGCGGAGGACCGCGACGCGTGCCCGGGAGACTGCCCGCAACTGGTACTGCTTGTACTTCCGCCAGAACGGATAGGGGGCGGAGGAGAGGGCGAGGTCCTCGCAGAAGTCGGCAACGTCGCCCTTCGCCCAGTGGGCGCAGCCGAAGGCGCGGCACCACTTCTTGCCGCGGTAGGGGCCGGTGATCGCGCCCTTCGCGTTCAGGCCGATCCCCGGGCTGCGCTCGTCGCAGACCAGTTCCAGCTTCGGCAACACCTGGTCGTAGTCAATCCCGCGCCAGAAGGCCGAGGCGAAGCCGTCGCCCTCGTAGGCGTTCATCTCCACGAAGCAATTCGGGTTGCGCTCGTGCACGAAGTCGGCGAGGCGCTGGGCGGCGCGGCCGAGGGTGTGGCACTTGAAGTCGATCCACGCCCTGTGGTACGACCCCATGGCCCGCCAGAAGTTGTTCGCGGGATTGTGCTGGTTGAACCAGGGCACGGTGGCGTGGGCGAAGTCGCGCATCCCGAAGAGTTCCTCGCCCAGGTCGCCGCCGAACTGCTCCTGGAGGTACTCGCGGAAGAGCCGCGTGCAGCGCTCGCAGTGGCAGGCCTCGGGCTCCGACTGCATGCCGATGTTGTCGAAGTGGATGCCGTCGGCCCCCGCGTCAATCGCGCGGGCCAGGACCTTCTCCATGTAGGCGAGGTAGCCCTCCGACGAGAAGCACGGGCGGTGGCGGAAGCACTGATAGGTCACCTGGCAGCTCGTCGGCTGGCCGGCCTGGGTGCGGGTGATCCAGTTCACCGCGTCGGGCTCTTCCGCCAACAGCGTGTCGAAGGTGAGCGATCCGAACGAATGGTAGCACACGGCCCGCAGGCCCAGCTCGCGGCACACGGGGAAGAGGCGGGCCACCTGGTCCTGACACTCGCGCTCGTGCTCGAGGCCGTAGCCCTTCCACCAGTTGAACCACACCTGGTTCACGCCGCGGCGTGCGAGGTGCTGGAGGAAGGTGCGGCTGCGCTTGAAGTCGTAGACGAGCTTCTGGTTGTCCCCGACGTTGCCGCGCATGCGCTCGAAGTGCAGCGGCTCCCACATGCCGAACACCCGAATGCCTTCCTGGAACACCCACTCGGCGCTCTTGTGCGGCCTGCGCATTTCTGCTCTCCTCCTGCGCCCTCGAGCGCGTGCGGCGCTACGTGGCCGACGGGAAGCGCAACGGCTTCTCCCGCCAGCGCTGGATGATCTGGTCGTGGATGCCGAAGTAGAACTCGTGGCCGTGCGCGCGGGGGCAGTACCAGAGGCGCTGCACGATCTCCGCGCTCGCGCGCATCTCGTCGAGGGTGGCGAGGCGCGCGTTGTCGAGCGTGGGATACCAGTGGCCGAGCATGCCGTCGAGCACCACGCGGCCCAGAGGCGTCTCGACCAGGGTCGCGAGGTGCCCCCGCAGCCCGAGGGTGTATCCCCGGAGCGGCACGCCGAGGCGCTCGCCGATCTCGTCGGCCAGGGCCGCCACCAGGCGGGCCACGTCGGCGCAGAAGCACCCGCCGAGCCGCGGCACCGCGCCCACCGCGGCCTGGTTGGCCACCGGCGCCCACGTCGCCGAGTGCCGGGTCACGCACGGGTGATAGGCCCACAGCGCCGCCGCGGCCAGCGCGTCCTGCCAGTCGCCGAACCGCTGCGCGAGCAGGGCCGCCACGCGGCCCAGAGCGTCGGGCGCCATCAGGTCGAGGTGCTCCCCGCCCGTCGCGTCCTCCAGGGTGAAGTCGCTCGGCGCCCCCTCGCGGGTCGTGCGCCGCCGGTAGTCGGGCAGCCGCGCCAGGATGTACGCGCGGTGGCGACCAATGAAGTCGTGCGCCGACGCCGCCGGGCGCTCGGGCAGCCGCGCGCCCCGCGGGCCGTAGCGCTCCCGCACGATCACCCCGCAGTCGAAGCCGAAGGGATACTGCCCGCTCCACAGCGCCGCCCCGCCGCGGTCGCGCACCGTCAGCCGCAGCGCCGCGGTCAGCCGCACATCGCTCGCCCACTTCGCCCGGTGGGGAAACACCACGGGCAGCGAAACGTCCGCCACGCCCGACGCCGACGCCGCCCACGCCACCGACGGCTGGGCCTGCTCCGAGTCCTCGGGGAGAATGGCCGCGATGTCCACCCTCCCCTCCCGCGGGCCGCCCGGGGCGACCGCCATTCGCAGGACGACCCGGCTCGCCTCGCCGCCCCACGAAGGCTCGGGGAACTCGACCGCCTTCACCGCGACCACCGGCTCCCCCGCGAACAGGTCGCCATACGACAGCGGCAGGTCCTCCATCCACGCCGGCTGGTCCGGCCACGCGAGCGGCCGCGGGACCACTTCCTCGTGAAAGCCCACCTTGACCCGCAGGCCCAGCGGCGTCGCACCGCGCCAGAGCGCCTCCGAGCCGGGCAGGAACACCCTTGCCCAGAAGCGTCCCTCGCCCAGGCGGCGGAAGTCCCCCTCCGCGGCCGGCGGCTCCGCGAGGGCTCGGCTCGGGTGGTCCCCGGGCTCCTCCCCGGGCGCGATCCAAGTCGCCTCGCGGAGAGCCTCCCCCGCGTCGTCCACCGCGCACATCCAGCGCGTCGCGTGGTCGTGGCCCGGGTTGAGGAAGGCGACGAGATGGTCGCGGTAGTACCACTCGGGATGTGGCGGTCGCGTGCCGCCGCCGCGCCCCTCCGCGAGCGCGGCGACCTGGATGCCCTCGGCGCCCGCCTCGACCGCGATGGCCGCCCTGCGCCCCTCGGCGTCCGGGCCCAGCCGCAGCACGACCGAGTCCTCGTGGGTCTGCGGCGAGAGCGGCCCTCGCCACCGCTTCGCCACCACGCTCGCCTGGTTCAAGACCGTTGACCATCGCATCGGACAGTTCCCCAGGCCACCGGGCCGAGCCCGTCGCCACCGGCCGCGGCGATCATAGCATGTGGGCAGGGGGCCATCAAGGCGCTCAAGATGATCACGCGCGCAACACGGGGGGTGATCATCTTGAAGGCGCCGACCAGGCAGGGGATGCCGAGCCATAAGCCATTGGGATGACGATACATGTGGCTCCGCATCCCTCCGAGCCCCCCGCCTCCCTTGCCCCGTCAAGATGATCACCCCCTCCGGCCCCGTCTCAGCGATGGACACTCCCCCTGCCCATCACAAGGCGTCTCGGCCGATGCGTCAGCCTGTGGGAGTGCGGCGGCTCGACGCCGCTTTTCACTTCGCCCGACCACCCGGCCTAGTGAATAATTCAAGAATAAAGATTTGACACCCGCACCCGCGCGCACCCGCACCCGCGCGGTCCCCCCTTCGCCGGCAGCAAGGCGCCCGGGACGATGCGTCAGCCTTTGGGAGTGCGGCGGCCCGACGCCGCTTTGGACGCTGCGCACCCCGAAGCCATCGGTCACCCGCCCCGCGTCAAATGACAAATGAAGATGTGACCCCGACCGTAATTCAAAAATAAAGATTTGACACCCGCTTTGACGTTTCGGACACCGTTAGGCGGCGGTCCTTTCTGCCGCTGAGGGCACCACGGGGCTCCAGCGTCGTGCCCCAAATCGCCTCTGGCGGTCGCACTGCATGTGGAACTGCCAGAAGGGGTCCCAGTCGCCATTCAGGAAGACGGCGCGAGTCTTCAAGATGGCCTCGGCGCCCGGGAGGCTCCAGCGCATGCCCGAGCCTTCCATGCGGTCCTTGACCAGGTGTCGGCAGGCTCCCTCGGCCGCGCCAGAGCCGACCGGGTAGCCTGCCGCCAGGGAGTCGTCGTAGTGCATCCAGCGGCGGTTGGCTTCGTAGTAGCCGATGACGGTCTGGAGGACCTTCCGTTGGGGCTTGCGGAGCCGGTGTCGGTGCTTGGTGAGCTTCTGCCGGAGGCCGCCGATGACGTGGCCGACCCTGCCCTCCAGGAGCATCCGGAGGCGCTCGCGCACGAAGGCTTCGGCTTCGTCCGAGCCCTCCGGGTGGAAGACGTGGGCTGCCTTCCACAGGTACTCCAGGGCGTGGAAGAGGTCGAGGATGAGCGTGAACCCGCCCAGCATGGCCAAGGCCAGGCGCTGGAGGCCCGTGCCCGCGTCCGTCAGGCACACGCGCCGCTTGCGGCCCTCGGGGTCGCGGCGGGCGACCTCCTGCTGGACCCATGCGAAGGCGTCTTCCTTGCCATTCAGGGGGGCCCGGAGGCGTTTGTTCTGCGGTTTGGGCCGTTGGGCAGGGGGCTGCTTGTCGCGGACCTCGCGCACCACGTCCTCCGCCGTGCGCGGCTGGGCGGCGATGGTGTACACGGCGGCGACGACCGCTTCCTTCTTGCGGCTGTGCTTCTCCCCCTTGCGCAGGCGCACCCTGTGTTCCGCGGGTTCCCCCTTGAGGATGGGGACCCCTTTGCCGTCCGCTGCCACGACGAGAATCTCCCCCTCCGTTTCGGGCCGAGGAGTGCCTTGGCTCTCGTAGTACGGGTCGGCGTCGGCAGCCACGGTTGCGGCCATCTCGATGAGCGTCTCCTTGCGCAGCGTGAAGCCGAAGAGCTCCTCCAGCTCCCCGATCGCCTCGTCGTAGGTCATCCGCGCCGTCCGCCCCAGGGCCAACTGCTGGACGAAATGCGACGGAATCTCCTCGGGCAAGTTCGCCTCCTCCTCCAGGGGGAAGAGGCCCGGGGAGCCCTCCTCGTGGTAATAGCATCGGGCCAACTCCAGTTCCCCAAAGACGCTCAGATACCGACGCGACTTCGAGCGTTCGCGGGGCAGCAGTTCGCCGGACGCGGTCACGATCGCCTTCCCCACGTCCCCGCCCCGCTTCCCGGCGAACCAGGCGCCCAGCAGACAACGCCCCAGGGCCAGCACGCGGCGCAGCAGATGCACCTCGGCCCGGTACGCGTCGTCCGACTGCCCCTCCTCACGGACATACCTGCCGGGTGCGTGTAATCTCCTTCGGTCGGAAAAGTCAGTTGCGCGATACTATCGCGGGCACCCCCAATCCCGCAGCTGACCCAACGCCCGCAGGGCGTGGCGGAGTAAAGCCCACGGCGATGCTTTGGGAGCCGTGGGTAAGGGAGCACCCAGGGCTCAGCCCCCGAAGCGGGG
>DATKZY010000264.1:0-16591 GCA_035527715.1 Planctomycetota bacterium
GTGCTCGAGTGCGCGGGCGAGGCCAACGTCGTGCCCCTCCGCGTGGCCGACAACGCCGCGAAGGCCGCCCTGCTCGACCAGCTTGGCTTCGACCTGGCGTTCCTCGACGGCGACCACAGCCGCGACGGCGTCGCCCTCGACTTCGCGCACACCCGCCGCTGCGGCGTCGTGCTCTTCCACGACTATGCCGACCCCGGCTTCCACGGCGTGACGGAGTTCGTGGACTCCCTCGGGGAGGGCACCATCCTCCGCGACGTGCCCTTTGCCTGGTGGTTCGCCCCGGGCAGGGAGCCCTTCGAGCCCCTTGTGGGCGGGGCCTCCGCGCCCCGCGTCGCCAGTTGGCGCGACGGCACGCCCTTCTGCACCGCGGGCCTGCGCTGCCACTGAGAGCCTAGCCTCCCGCAGGTTGTGGAACCTGCGGGAGGTTTCTGGGAGCTTGCCCCATGCGCATCTGCCACCTCACCCCCCTCGCCCGCCGCGGGCCGTGGACCACGCCCGAGTATGGCTGCGGGTCGTGGTGCCTGGCCCTGGGCGCCGAGTTCTTCCCCTACGCCGCCGACGACCTCACGCCCCTCGAGGGCTACGACCTGCTGCTGCTCCACACCGCGATGGGCCTCTACCCGCGCGTGCTCGAAGTCCTGGAGCGATTCGCCCACAAGCCCGCGGTGCTCCTGCTCACCTGCGACGCGATGTTCATTGACCCGCAGGGCTTCTTCCCCGGCTTCGCGCTGCCGCTGAAGGCCCTGCTCGACCGCGCCCGGCTGGCCGTCACCGAGACCGAGGAGGTCGGCTTCTTCCAGGCCATGACCTCGACGCCCGTCGTCCACCTGCCGCTCCCCGTGCCGCTGGAAGCCATGCGGAGCTGCTCGGCCCAATCTGGAATCTGGAATCTGGAATCTGGGATCTCCATCCTCCTTGGCTCGGGCTTCCGCGCCAAGAAGAACGGCCTGGCCACGGCCCTCGCCTTCCGCCGCCTGCGCTCCCTGTGGGCGGGGCCCCCGGGCCTCGGCGATCCCTGCGCCGGCAATGGCGGGACCGTCGCGCTTTCGCGCGAAAGCGCGACGGTCCGCCCCCTTCCGGCCGCTCACCCCGCGGGGCCCTGCCCCGCTGCCCTCGTCTTCGCGGAGGAGCCCGAGGCCGAGCGCGAGGCGTTCCGCCTCTGGGGCATCGAGGGCGTCGAGGTCCGCCCGACCTGCCCGCAGCCCGACTACTGGCGCCGGGCTGCCGCCTGCGGCCTGGCGCTGCACCTCGACTACCGCCGCACCATCGGCCGCTTCTCCGCCGAGTGCGCGGCCCTCGGCGTGCCCTGCATCAGTACCGCCGGCGCCACGATGCAGCGCGCCTGCTTCCCCGACCTCATCGTCGAGCCGTGGGACGTCGAGGGCGCGGCCACGCTCGCCCAGCGGCTGCTCCGCGACCCGACGTTCCGCGACCGCGTGCTCGACCGCGCCGCCGGCGCCCTCGAGCCCTTCGACCTAGCGCCCTCGGCCGCCCGCTTCCGCCAGGCCCTCGCCCGCTTCGTCGGGTGAGCGAGAACCAATGGGACCTATGGGACGTATGGGACCCATGGGACAACTCGCGCCCCGGGCCCCCAACACCCGGCACCTGACACCGCTTCTGGGAGTCCCCCATGCCCCCTCGCATCGTCACGATCTCCGACCACGTGGACTGCCCGACCGGCTTCGGCGTGCAGCACCGCCACCTAGCCTTCGCCCTCGCCCATGCCGGCTTCGAGGTGCACGCCCTCGGCCTCTGGGACACGCGGCCGCTGGCCCGCATCTCAGCTCAAGCTCCCGCGACCATGAGCCAGCCACCCTGTCATTCCGAGCCTGCCGAGAGCCTGGCCCGAGCGAAGCGAGGGCAACCTTTCAGGGGAGCCGACCAGCGTCACAAAGCCTCGTGCGTTGGCGGCGCCAACTCCCCTGAAAGGTGCTTCGACAAGCTCAGCATGACAGAGCGCGGGCATGTCTCCTTCGCGGAAACGACTCCCGAGCTCGTTGCCGTCACCCGCTACCCCGCCGGCCTCGGCGTCGAGGACCATCGCCGGGCCTGGCCCATGTACCGCGAGCTGCTGCGCCCCGACCTGGTGATCACCCTCGGCGACTTCGAGATGTTCCGCCACCTCAACGACGAATCGCCCCGCAACTTCGCCTGGTGCCACTGGCTGCCGATCGACGCCCTCCCCTACCCCGACCGCGACCACGCGGCGATGCTCCGCTACGACCACCTCGTGCTCATGTCGCGCTTCGGCCTCGGCGTCGTCCGCCCCCACCTCGAAGGCCGCGTGCCGCTCCACTACATTCCGCACGGGGTGGACGTGCGGGCCTTTCGCCCCCACGACGACCCGCTGGCGCTGCGCCGCCGCTGGAGCCGGCGGCTCGGCGTCGAGCTGCGCCCCGACGACTTCGTCCTCATCGCCCGCGACACGAATCAGTGGCGCAAGCAGCAGCCGTTGCTCCTCGAGGCCCTGGCCATGCTCCCGCGCGACGTGAAGCTCCTCCTCCACTGCGCGCCCGTCGCGCACCCGCGGGCGAACGGCTGGGACCTGCCCCACCTCGCCCGCCTCTACGGCGTCGCCGACCGCGCCATCTTCACGGCCGGCCCGTTTGGAGTCCTGCCTTCAGGCAGTCCGCATCCCGCGCCCGCCTCTGAGGGCGCGGCGGAAGGAACACTGGCTGAAGCCAGGACTCCGAACCTGACCCCGGAGGAGCTGGCCGAGCTCGACAACCTGTCCGACCTGCGGGTCTCGGCCACCGCGGGCGAGGGCTTCGGCGTCGTCACCATCGAGGCCATGGCCTGCGGCACGCCGACCCTCATCACCAACTACGCGACCAGCTCCGAGCTCCTCCTCGGCATTGCGCCTGGCGGCTCGCCGTTTGCCGGCTCTTCACCCCCAGCACACAGTGCCCAACACCCAACACCGCGCGAAGCGATCCTCGACCGCTTCGGCCCCGCCGGCGAACTGCTTCGGGTGGCGGCCTGGACCGTCGAGCAGGCCCGCCACCTCTTCCGCCCCGTGCCCGACGCGACCGACCTGGCGGCGAGGGTCCTGGCCTTGCGCGACGACCGTGGCCGCCTCGCCCGCTACGGCGTCGCGGGCCTCCGCCGCGTCCTCGCCCACTACACACTGGGGCGAGTCGCCACCGATTGGGCCGCCCTCGCCCGCCGCGTCCTCGCCGAGCGCGTGAGGTAGTTTCCGTTGCGGGAAGTGGCGCCACAGGCAAGATGCCTGTGCCACCCCCCAAGTACTGCTCCACAGAGAAAAGTGTACAAGAACCACGCTCTGCGGCCTTCGTGCCGAAGGCACGTCAGGAGTTAGCCGGCGGCTTCAGCCGCCGGACTCGGGTGCCAGAATGAGCCCCGTCCCGAAGGGACGGCAGGACGGCTTCCCGGCGCGGCTTCTGCCGCCCCTTGCGGGGCTGAAGACTGGGGACCGCCGGGTTCCGGCGGCTGAAGCCGCCGGCTAAGTCCTGGCGTCCCTGCGGGACGAAGCCCAAGGGAATCCCGCCTCACTATTGCGCGCCTTCCTCCGTGGAGCGGTACTAACAAACGGCGGTGGCACAGGCTTCCAGCCTGTGACTCACCAAGGCCAATTGCCCTCAACCACTTTCCGTAACAGAAACGAAGTAGCCCGCCGCGCCGAACCATGGGGGTGGTTCCACCTGCAATCCCGGCTCGCACCTCACGCGAAGTTTCGCCTTGCAAATCCCTGACGCCGTGGTATAATCGTGCTCGTCGGGGGCTTGTCAAACCCGTTGTGGCGAGGTCGCTGGCCGCCAGGAGGCAAGGACTATGAGACGCGTGCTCGTCGTGGCTGTGTTGCTCTTCGCTGTCTCTGCTCCCCTGCTCGCGCAGGAGCCGGCCGTGCCGGCCCAGCCGACGGAAGAGGAGGGTCCGCGCTTCACGATCTTCACCAAGCTCTTCCGCGGCATCGGCAACATCATCATCGCCCCCTTCGAGATCCCCGTGACGGCGTTCAACGTGGCGGCGGACACGGATGTCTTCATCGGCGTCTCAGTGGGTTCGGTGGCCGGCGCGGCCGCCGGCTGCGAGCGCCTCGGGTGCGGCGTGATGGACGTCATTACGTTCCTCTTCCCGCCCTACGACCGGCCGCTGCTCACCTACACCGTCGGGAAGTCCCCTGCCGGCGCCGCGGCCATCAACACGTTCCCACGAGAGCTCTAAGACAGCACGGAGGCATGCCCCTTGTCCCGACTTCGCAGCCGCCGACGCGGCAAGACCCGCTCCTCGAAGACCAATCACGGCGTCCGCCCAACGCTTCACAAGAAGCGTAGCCAGTTTTAGACCCGCGCGCTCCGGGCCACACCCCCCTACCACGCGGCCCGGGGCGCGGGACAGCACTCCCCGTCCGTGCGAGGTCCTGCGGCACGTCAGCCGACAGGCCGGCGAGAAACCGGCTCCAAATCGGCTTGACTTCGTCGCTGGCCCACGCTAGAATCCACAACATCCTGTAAGAACCCCTTGCATCCACCACAAGGGGTCGCTATACTGGCGGTGGCCAATGGCCCTGGCGGCTCCCAGATGGTGGGGAGCACTGCTCAAGACCCCGCGAGAGCGTGATGGGCGAGAGCGACTGGTTTTTCAAGTTCATGTGCGAGCTGGGCACCAGCGGCATCTGGGCGAAGCTCTCCAAGGCTGCCAAGGCCGTCTACCCCATGCTGGGCATCCACACCGATGGCTCGTTCAAGCCCGTCTACCCCTCGATTCCGCGGCTCATCAAGCTCACGGGCCTCAGCAAGAAGGGGGTCGAGGACGGCCTGCGCGACCTCGAGGCCAACAGCCTGATCCGCCGCCGCTCGGGCAAGAGCCACAAGCGCGGCCAAGCCAACCGGCCAAACATCTACGAGTTCGCGTTCGAATACGCCGGCTCCACCCTTGGCTACTCAGTAGGCAAGGGCTTGGCTACCCAGCAGCCAAGCCCCTTGGCTAGCCAGGTGCCTACTCCTTTCCCACCCAGTAGCCCAGAACTAGAGTCTGAACAACCAGATCGACAGCAGCAGACCATCAACCTCAACCTCACCCTCCGCCAGGACGAGAGCGTTGCTGCTGCTGCGATCCAGCTCCTTCGCGAATACTTCGACGAGAAGGCGGCCCAACACTTCGCCTCGATATACCCGGCCGACTACATCCGGAAGAAGGTGGACCTCGTCGAGCGCCGCGCGCGCGCCAACCGCCTGCGCAACAAGCCTGCCTATCTCCGGCGCGCCCTCGAGGGTGGCTGGGAGCCCGCCGCCCCCGAGGTGGAGAATGATCGCTTCGAGCAGCTCGTTACGTCTATCCGCCAAGGCGACACTCGGGAGGCCGTGATCGGCGACGTGGCCTGGCGAGCCGGCGTCACCGCCGACCAGCGCGCCGTCTACCTCACCCACATGACCACCGGCGCCCAGATGCGGCTGAAATCCTGGGACGACTGCCGTGACCTCCAGTGGCGCTGACCTGCTCGCCTGCTCACGGGGGGTGCTGGCGACACACGCCGAGGGGGCCCCGCAGATGGGCGAATGGGTCATAGAATTACTGTTATATGACCCTTCCCGGCCCTCGCCCTCCCCATCCTGTTCCACTTATGTCGAGGGTGCCCCAGGGCATTTCGGCGCATTATATTCAACTCAGCCCGCGGACCGCACTTGACCGCGGGGCGCGCCTGCGGTCATGCTCGGGGTGGGCGCCGGCCTGTGAGTGGCGAGCTCGTCCCTTTTTTCCAGTCGGACAGGGCATCGCTGGAAAGTGCGTGGCCACGTAGCCGCAAGCGCCCTGGCCACCGAGACGCCACCCCGGCTGCCCCGAGAAGACAACGAGGGAGCGAATGGCGACGTCCTGTTCCTGCCGGCGCATCTCCGGCCGCACCTCGAACACCGATGAGCGGCTGCCTCGCTTGGCCCAAGAAGCATTGGCCCCTGGCGCGACAGTGGCCGGGAGTTCCAGGGACTCGCCCCACGTTGGGCAGCGGAGCTCGGGGGCATCTGGTGTTCCGGACACCTTCGCTCCGGGGTGCCCTCCTTGGGGTGATCGGCGCGAGCGCGGCGGCCCGCCCGCTTGGTAATCGGCCATACAAGAAAGAGCGGAGCGACCCCGACGCCCCGAGGCCAGCCCCTACCGGGGTCGTGCTGAGCGAAGCTCCGTGCCACTTCGCTCAGAACGACCCTGGGACGAATGCCTGGCATGAGCCAGTCGTGGTGGTGCAGCGGGAGGCGAACGACGCTAGTTGGGCAACGCGTCCTGCAGAGGTCAATAGCCGCGACTGCGTGGCGATGCACTCAGGCCCTGCGGCGGGCCAGTAACCGCCCGCGCGGAAGCTGCGGATGCGCCGGGGCATCTGGTCGGGCGGGTGGCGGATTAGCGGGCCGTGAGGGCCTTGAGCTGGGCGGCGAGCTGAAGAACGAAGAGGATGGCCCCGATGCTGGCCACGGTGGCGAGCACGAGGTAGGCGGCGTAGGCGATCTTCCGCGCCCTCCCCCACCGCCGCTCGGCCAGCAGCTCCTCGAGGATGCGGTTCTGCTTGATCTCGCTGGCCTTGACCAGCGCGGTGACCTCGTTGGCACGGCTGAGCGCGGCGGCGACCTCCTCGGAGGGGTTGCCCATGCGGGTCCCCGCGAGCTGGGCTTCTAGCCCCTGGCGCGCGGCGCGCTCCTGCGCGAGCTGCTCGCGCAGCGTTCGCAACTCCTCGCGCAACTCGCCAAGCAGCAGGCGATATCCACCCTCATCGGTCGAGTGACCCGTCGTTGACCGGTCATCGGTCACCGGCCCTGCCACTGGGCGGTCACTGACCTGGGGTGGCTCAGCGGCGCCGACGTCACGCACCAGCAGCCCCTCGTGGGCGTCGAGGCGCTCCAGCGCGCTGGCAGGAATGAGCTTGACCTCCCGCCCATTGCGAATGCCCACCGCCTCCGGCAGCACGCCCCGCTTGATCAGCCGGTAGAGGTACGACCGCGTGACATTGAGCTTCGCAGCCGCTTCCTCCGCGGTCAGCAGTTCTTCGCCGGGCTCGAGCATGTGCACTCTCCACGCGGCTCCCTATCATGTCAAATCGGGATCCGGGCCGCAATCTTGAGTGGAAAATGACCGCGCAGTGAAATACCACACACCGGACACTGCCGCGCGACTGACCGGTGGCTGGCGAGTCAGTGGCTGACCGGTCGGTTGACCGACGGGTCACTGGTGGGTCACTGGACACTCAACGGTCAGCGGGGAAGCGGAGGATCGGTCACCGGAGCTGGTTCCACGGGGAACCGATCGCTGGCTGGAGGGCGTAAGTGTTGCTCCAATAGTCTGTTATGGCCCTGGCTTGCAGCAGCGCGCAAGCGGTTGTCATTCCGAGCGGAGCGACCCGCCTTCGCCAAGGCGTCGGCGGGCGGGGAGCGAAGAGAGGGCAACCTTTCAGGGGAGGGAGCCACCGTGACGGAGGACACTCCGTTGCCGGAGGTCACTGCCTTGGAAGGTGCTTCGACAAGCTCAGCATGACAACAGGGGGGCGTGCCCCAATTCCAGGGGGACGGGCTGGTGAGAAATGCGGGTTGGCGTCCTTCTCCTCTCCGGCCGCCCGGAGGTGGCGGCCGCTCAGCACGGGGCGCAATGGGGCGGCTGGCCGGGGGTCCTGGTGAGGAATGCGGGGGAGGGGTCGAGAACGAGGAGGAGGGACGAGGACGGGTAGGGCCGAACGCTGGCTGCGCGAGAACCGGGGACCATCGTCGGTTGCTGGGAGGACCGGGTGTGCTTGAGTTGGGCGGGTGGTTTCTTGAATACGGGGCGGGGCAGGAACGTCTAGAGGGGCAGGAGGCGAGAAGGCAGACCGAGGTGAAGAGCGAAGCTAGGAGGCCCTGACGATGAAGAAACTGGTTGCTGTGGCGCTGGCAGCGGCTCTGGGGCTGGCGGGGACAACTCGCACGGCTGACGCGGGTGGATGGTATCATTCCCGCCATCACCACAGCCATGCCGGGGACGTGTTGCTTGCCGCGGGCGTCGTGCTGACGGGTCTGGCGGTGCTGGATGCCGTGCTGTCGCCGGAGCCGCGGGTGGTGTACACGCAACCGGCCGTGGTGTACAGCCCGCCTCCGGCCTACTACACGCCTCCGCCCGTCGTGTACGCGCCGCCCCCCGTGTACTACTCGCGACCCGTGGTGCTGCCGCCGGTGTGCCGCCCGATGCACGTGGCGCCCCGCGTGATCTATCAGCAGCCGGCCTACCGTCCCGCTCCGCGGCCGGCGTATCCGTACGGCGGCTACCGGCGCCGGTAGTCGTGGGGGAAGGGGAGGGGAGCCAGGGAAGATGGAGACCCATCCGCCCAGGGCCAGACGCTCTGGGCGGACTCATTATGGGGGGTGCGAGGGCTTGCTGTGGCGCGTGGGTTCGTGTAGAATTGGGGGAAGAGGGCCGCCGAATGGGTCCGCCGTGTTGGCGGCCGCGGCGGCTCTTGTGTCCCCGAAAGGAGGACTGGCGTGAAGAAGGCATTGGTGGTGTTGGCAGCAGTCGGAGTGGTGTTCGCGCTGTGGGGCCTCAGCGTGGCCGCCGTAGACGAGGTGCAGGAGCTGAAGGGCGACGCGGGCTGCGCGATGTGCGCCTTCAAGAGCGGCGGGTGCGCCGCCGCCGTGAAGATCGGCGACGATGTGTTCGCCCTCAAGGCGTCGGACAAGGCGTCCAATGCGACGAAGGAGTTGATCGCCAGCTTCAAGGGCGCCGCGAAGACGACGAAGGTGGCGATCAAGGGCGTCGTGAAGGACAAGGCGGTCATCGCCGACGAGGTGACGAAGGTTGAGGAGAAGAAGGAGGAGTAGTCCTCCCGTTGTCTCCATAGAGCTTGAAGGCCCGAGGAGTTGCTCCTCGGGCTTTCCTTTTGGCCCGGGGGGAGTACGCCGGCGACGCGTAGGGGAGGTCTGTCATTCCGAGCCTGTCGAGGAACCCTTCGCAGGAGCATGCCAGCGTGGCCGGAGCACGCTTCACGCTCCGCGCCATGCCCCCGTGAAAGGTGCTTCGACAAGCTCAGCATGACAGCCAGGGCGGGCGTGGAAGTCATCGGGGGAGGGCACATGCCGAGGGGCGGGGCCTCAGGGGCTCACGGCCTTGCCGATGGGGTGGCGGGCCTTGGGGAGGGCGGTGCGGTAGTCGAAGTCGGGGTCGTTGGCGTCGTCGTGGCAGGATCGGCAGATGGGGAGGACGGTGCACTCGGGGCAGTTGCCGCCGAGCTTGAGGATGGCACGGGGCTTCTTCGGGTCGTCGGCGTGGGCCTTGCCGGGGCCGTGGCAGGCCTCGCAGCCGACTCCTCCCATTTCGGATTTGCCCGCATCAGCGGGATAGCCGCCGGGGCGGGCGTAGCCGGTGGTGTGGCAGCGGAGGCACTCGGGCCTGGCGAGGCCGACGACGCCGCGCTTGTGGCGGGGGACGCTCCAGTTGTCGGGCGCCGGCTTCCTGAGGAGTTCCAGGGCTTTGGCGTGGCGGCCGTCCTTGAGCGCCGCGTACTCCGTGGGATGGCACTTGGCGCACGCGGCGGAGCCGACGTAGGGGGTGTCGGGGTCGAACAGGGTGTCGCGGGCGCCGGCGCACAGGCGGCGGAGGCGCTCCTCGCGCTCGGCGCGAGGGAGCTTGAGGAGCTCGGCCCGCTGGTCGTGGAGGACGCGCTGGCGATACGTGGCGAAGTCGAACCGGGGCGAGTGCGGGGGGTCGTGGCAGAAGAGGCAGGCATCGGCCTTCAGGGGGGCCTTGGGCGGCGAGGGGGGCAGGCCGTCGCGCGGCACGACGCGGGGCGGGAGGTTCTGGGTGAACGCGGCGCAGCCGTTCTGGCCGTGGCAGGTCTCGCACTGGACGTTGGCGAGCTGAGGCGTCCTGGCCATTGAGAAGAAGCCGCCCTGGGCGTGGCCGACGACGTGGCAGCGGACGCACTCGGGGTCGCTCTCCTTGCCGAGGCGGACCAGGCTCTCCCACGCGCAGGCGTGGCGGGTGAGGGTCCAGTCGGCGTGCTGGCGCGGGTGGCAGATGCGACAGGCCTGGTCGCCGCTGTAGACGCCACGCTCGAGCAGCGGCCGCACGGGCAGGCCGAGGAGGGCCGAGATCTCCATCTGGAGGAGCGCGGGGGTCTGGAGGGAGAAGTCGCGGTGTCGGAACCGGACGCGGCCGTCGGGGCCGACGACGAAGGTGTCGGGCACGGTGCCGCGGTAGCGGAGGGCAGTGCGGAGCGCCCAGTGCGGGTCGGCGGCCGTGGGGAAGGGGTGGCCGCGCTCCTCGGCCAGGGCCTTGAGCGCGTCGCCCGCCGTGTCGGTGCAGACGGCGAGGACGTCGAGCCAGGGCGGCTGCTTGCGTGCGGCGGGGCCGAGGTCGCGGTAGGCGCGCCCGAGGTAGGTGAGGAGGTCCTTGCACCGCGGGCAGTCGCGCGCGAAGAGGGTGAGGACGAGGACGCGGCCCGCGTAGTCGCCGAGGGAACGCTTCGTGCCCGTGGTGTCGGTGACGGCGAAGGGTGGGGCAGGGGGGTGATCGCCGAGAAGGGGGTCCACGTCGGCCGGCGGCTCGATGTCGAATCGGCGGAGGATGCGGCGGAACAGGTAGTCGGCGGGGTCGGGCGCCTTGTCGGCGTAGCGGGGGAAGATCGGGCGGTCGGCGTCGCCTGCGGCGATCTCGAAGGGGTAGAAGGCGGGGAGCTGGTCGAGGCGGCTCATGCCCCAGGCGAGCGTGTAGCGCTCGACGATGGCCGCGTCGGGGTCCAGCACGCAGGGGAAGGTGGCGCCGAGCCTGTCGAGATGGGCCTTCGCGAGCTTGGCCAGCTCGGGGCCTTTCGGCCGCTGCGCCGGGATGCGTCGGGCGGAGAGGGGGGTGTAGCCTGGGGGGACGGCGACGCCGACGACATCGAGGTTGAGGGCGTGGCGTCCCGCGTGAAGGCGTTGGGCGATGCGCGTGCCGGTGTCGGAGGCCGCCGCGGTGGGGTCGAAGAGACAGACGAGGATGCGGTGGTGGGCGTTGCGCTCGGCGAAGTCGAAGGTCCAGCCGTCGAGGGTCTCGCCCCGGAAGGCCAGCGGGTTCTTCGTTCTCGCACTTCGGATTCCGGGCTTTGGGTTGGGGGCGGGGGGCTTGAGGGGCTCGAGGCCGGCGGCGCTGCCGTCGTCGGTCGAGCAGGCGGGGAGCAGCAAAGCTATGAGCCAGAGCGTGGCTGCCGCAACGCGTAATCCGTAATCCGTAATCCGTAACAGGAAGCGTGCAACGTGGCGCCGGCCCGGGCGCGCGGCGACGCTCGCTCTTGTCTGGTTACGCATTACGGATTACGCATTACGGGTAGATGGTGGCGATGACCTTCTGGAGCCTGCGGACCTGCGAGCGCTGAAGCATCATGTCCGCGGCGGCGGTGGGGTTGGTGGAGACCAGGCGCACGCGGCCGCTGGTTTCGAAGTGGATGAGCTTGAAGTAGCTCTTGCCCTCGACGGTCTGGCAGATGGCCGGCTCGCCGCTGCGCGGCGTTCGTTCGGGGTCCACCACGATGGTGGTGCCGGGCGGGCACATGGGCATCATGCTGTCGCCGCTGATGCGAAGGGCGTAGGCTTGGTGGCCCGCGCCGGGCCATCGCGGGATGGGCTCCTCGCCGGGCAGCCCCGCGCCGGTGGGGAGGCCGGCATCGGTGAAAGCGACATCGGTTTCGCCTGCGGCCACGTAGCCGATCACCGGGATGTCGGGCTGGGAGAGGATGCCGGCGCCCGCGCCGGCGGGGCCGACGGCGGCCATGAGGGCGTTGAGGGCCGAGGCGAGGCGCGCGGGCGGCGCGCTGGCGAGCCGGCTCGTGGCGGCGCCGGCGTCGCCCTCTTCCGCGGTCACGGCGGCGTAGAGGTCCGCGAGCAGGCTGTCCTGCGCGAGGAGCTGCTGGACGGCTTCGGGCAGGGGCTGGCCTTCGGTGGCGAGGCCGGAGAGCATTTTGACGAGCAGCTCTCCCGCGGCGGAGCGGAGCGTGTTCACGTCGCCGTCGAGCTCCTCGATCTTCGAGCGGGCCTCCGAGCGGGCGCGCTCGCGCACCGCGAGGTCAATGAGATGCTGGCGCTCGGCGGGGTTGACGCCGAGTGCCTCGGCGATCTGCTCCACGCGCCGCTGGGGCGCCGGCTTGGAGTGGCCGTGAACGAGTTGGCCAATGTAGCTCTTCGTCACGCCGATCCGGCGGGCCAGCTCCGAGTACTGCACGTTGCGCGCGCGGCACAGAACGTCCAGGTAGTCGCGGAACGTCTCCATCACTTCTCCTCTGTGTCTCCCCGTTCGTAAGTGTATTGTAGCACTGGACGGAGCGCTGTCAAGTAAAAAATCGCGCGGCACGTCCCGGGCAGTTTTAGCCTTGACGCCGCCCTGTGAGGGCGCTATACTCGTGCACGTCCTCAGGGCCGGCGCGCCCCGCGTTGCCGGCGGACCGTTCAGCGTGGGGTTTCTTTCTCACGGGGGTTATTACCAATGTACCGACTTGGCCCCTTCGTGACGGGTCTTGGCGTCCTGGCCCTGGCCGTCGCGACCGCCTCTGGCACCCCTATCTACGCGATCAACAGCGGCGGCGGCGCCTACACCGCCGTGGACGGCACGCTGTTCCAGGCCGACGCCTACTCCACCGGCGGCAAAACCTACACGACCAGTGACTCTATCGCCAACACGCTCGATGACACGCTCTACCAGAGCGAGCGCTACCAGAGCTATTCCTACATCCTGCCGGTCGCCAACGACCCCTGGGGTTACATCGTCACCCTGAAGTTCGCCGAGGTCTTCCAGACCGCGCCTGGGGCCCGAGTGTTCCACGTGGACATTGAGGGAACCAGAGCGCTCTCGAACCTGGACATCTACGCCACGGCCGGCCACGACGTCGCCCTCGACTTCAGCTTCGGGCCGATCTACGTGACCGACGGGAACCTGAACATTGACCTGATCACGGTCGTGGACAACGCGAAGCTGAGCGCCCTGGTTGTGGAGGTGGTCCCGGAGCCTGCCAGCCTTACCCTCCTCGTCCTGGGCGGCCTGGGCCTTCTCGCCCGGCGACGCAGGAAGTAGGCGCGAGGCGCCTCAACGTTCGCTTCCGCAGGGGCGGCCTTCGAGCCGCCCCTTGTTCATGGCCTGTCTGACGCGGGCGCGCTTGCGCGGGGCGCCCGCCGGCGGTATCCTCCAGGGGATGGCAACGAGCATCGTCACTCGCCTCCGCCAGCGCCTTTCGGCCTGGGCGATTCGGCTCGTCCAGCGCTTCGGGCCGCACCAGGTGCGCGTCCTCGGCCGCACGTTCCGCGTCAACCGCCACGTCTTCAACCCGAGGTTCTACCTCACCAGCAAGTTCATGGCTCGCCATCTGCGGCTGCGGCCCAGCGACTCCGTGCTCGACATGGGCACAGGCTCGGGCATCCAGGCCATCGTGGCCGCGGCCACGGCCGCCCGCGTGGTGGCGATCGACATCAATCCCGAAGCCGTCCGCCTCGCCCGCGAGAACGCCCGCGCCAATGGCGTGGCCGATAGGGTCACCGTCCTCGAGGGCGACCTGTTTGCGCCGCTGGGGGGGGCTTCCGGTCCCGCGGCGAGGGAGTTTGTAGTGCGGCCTTCAGGCCGTATCCGTGCTGTCGCCGCTCCCTCCGCAGATGTACGGGCTGAAGCCCGCACTACAAACGAAGAGCGATTCGACCTGATTCTCCTCAACCCGCCGTATCTCGAAGGCCCGGTGCGATCGCCGCTCGACCATGCGATGTTCGATCCGGGAAGGAGGCTGCACCGCCGCTTCTTCGCCGAGGCCCGGGCGTTCCTCGCCCCTGCCGGCTGCGTCCTCATGGTCTGCTCCTCCCTGGCCGAGCCGCGGCGGGCCCTGGCCATCGCGGGGGAACTGGGCTGGGAGGCCACACTGCTCCACCGCAAGCGCGCCTGGGGCGAAACCCTGTTCCTCTACCAGCTCACGCCGCGGGACCCTGCCTGACATTCAGTGGTATCTCCTTGATATGCTGCCACTTACGCGCAGGCGCCAGCCCACCGCGCAAAACACAAATATTTCACTTGACAAGCGGCGAGTTGTGCGGTATACTCTGGATAAGTGAACCGCTCTATGCATCCGCGGAGGAGCGATGAGCGACGACTCGCGAGCCCGATGTCCCTGGCCTCCAAGCCCAGCGGCGCGGCCTCGCGGCTCAGGCCCCTCGCAGGAGTGACGCGGGGCGAGTGACAAGGGGCGAGTGGGGAAGACGGACGAGCCGCGGCTGACCCACACCCGCCACTTGCGACCCGCCACCCGGCACTCCTCGGGGCCTGGGGGACCACGACAGGGCCAGCCGCGAGGTCGGCTGTCCCGTCGGTCGCCGGAGAGCGGCCGCAAGGCCCTCTCGCGGACGGAGGGCCGTGGCGAAAGGCCGCGGCACCCGCACACGGCGGCTGACGTCCTCCGATCCTGCCACCCCGTGTTTCCATCTTCACAACCCATCGTCCCGTGAGGTGTCCCGGCCCGGACTCCGCGCCGAGCGCGGGCCGGGCAGGGGCGCCTCGCGCGTCACACGCAAAGGCGTTCAGCCATGTTGCACATACTCGACATCCTGGCAGTTCGTGAGGCGGTGAGGAGGCAACCGCGCAGGTTAAGGGTCATCTGCCATCTGCTGATGCAAGGGTACACAGACGAGGAGGTCGCCGAGGAACTGGGCCGGCCCTGGGGCACCGTGCGTTGGCAGATGTACGAGATTCGCAAGTCGTTTGTTGCCATGGGCTTCACGCCCCCGCGTCGCCGCCGCAGCGGGGCGGCGCCAAGAAACTGGAAAAAATGACCCAACAGATTCGGGGGGCAATGCCGTTGTACAGGTGGAGAGGAGTGAGGACAATGAACGGCGAACGATTCCAGCGGCTCCACGAACAGGCGTGCCGCATCCTTCACGGGCTGAAACAAACCTGCCAGTTCCCCGAGAGCGACCTGGACGACTTGGGCCAGGAAATGGCCGTCGCGTTGCTCGAGATAGAGGGGGGGACCGACTCCTATTGCCTCGCGGGCGCCGTGTGGGCGGCCCTGGACTGGCTGCGAAGCGTCTACGGGCGGCAGATGCTCTACGGCGTGTCGCAGATGCCCGACCTGGTGCCGCTCATTGACAGCGGCAAGTGGCGCCGCGTGTGGTGTTGAAGGCCGACTGGCGGAATCTTCTTGTGGGCGGGGCCTCCGCGCCCCGCGCACTCCCGGCATCCCGGGCGAGCGCGGGGCAGAGACGCCCCGCCCACAATCTCACCAAGGAGTTCCCGATGAGCGAGAGAGCTCAGACCGTTGGGCCCGCCCCGAGCCTGCCCGATCGCAAGGACGAGCTTCGCGTCGAGATCGCCAAGCTGGCCGCGCGCGTCGAGCACATGATCGCCGAGGCCATGCGCGTCGAGAAGGGCCAGACCGACGTGAAGAAGCGGTTCGAAGGCGAGGACGAGCTTCGCGGCCGCGACGAGTCGCTGAAGTTCCAGCCCTCGGCCGCCGTGGGCTATTGGCGCGAGGTCCGCGAGCAGGAGGTCCGCCTCGACACCCTGCGCAACGAGCTGCGCGCCCTTGAGGACCTCGGAGCCGGCGACCTCCTGCGCGTCGAGATCCACTTCGACGGCCCGCGCGAGGCCGCGTGAACCTCCCTCCCGAAGGTTCCAATCCCTTCGGGAGGGTACTCCCCGGGGCGTACCCTCCCGAACGTGGGGAAACGTTCGAGAGGGAAGAGCACAGCCGAGGGCGGCTGTGCCACATCGTCCCACACACCCAACACCGAGCACCAAGCCATGAGAACCATCCACTACAATGCCTTGCCCGCCCAGCATCGCTTCCTGGCCTCGAAGGCCCAGTTCGCCGGGCTTTTCGGGGGGATCGGCTCGGGGAAGAGCCACGCGGGGTGCTTCTGGGCACTCACGAAGGCGCTGAGCAACCCCCGCTGCCTCGGCCTCATCGGGGCCAACAGCTATCGCCAACTCCAGGACGCGACGCTGCGGACGTTTCAGCAGTTCCTGGCCACCTACCGCGTGCCCCACACGTTCAACGCCACGGACCTGCGGTTCCGCCTGGCCAACGGGGCGGAGGTGCTCTGCCGCTCGATGGAGAGCTACGACTCACTGCGCGGGATCGAGCTGGGCTGGTTCTACCTCGACGAGCTGCGCGACACGCGATTGGAGGCCTGGCGCGTCGTCCAAGGCCGCCTCCGGAGCCAGAATGTGGACGCGCGCGAGGGGCGCGTGACCAGCTCGCCCAACGGCTTCAACTGGATCTACGACGAGTTCATTCGCCGCCCGGCCGACCCCGGGAACCCCGAGGCCCGCCGCCTCTACGAGGCCATCTTCGCCCGAACGAGTGATAACAAGCACCTGCCGAGCGACTACGTGGCCGCGCTCGTGGCCGGCTACGACCCGCTCCTGGCCGCCCAGGAGCTGGACGGGCGGTTTATCAACACCACGGCGGGCCGCATCTACCACACCTTCGACCGCGACACCCACGTCAGCGCCGCGGCGGGGCTGGTGCCTGGCGAGCCGATCCTCTGGGCGCTCGACTTCAACGTCACGCCCATGACCGCCGTCATCGCCCAGTGGGAGCCGTGTGGCACAGCCGCCCTCGGCTGTGAATCCCGTGGCCCGCGGCGCATGAGCACAGCCGGGGGCGGCTGTGCCACAC
>DATKZY010000265.1:0-21393 GCA_035527715.1 Planctomycetota bacterium
TGCTCCGACGACGTCCCCACCGGCAACTGGCCGAAGTCTACTTCTCCGGCCGGCTCGACAACCAACTGCGACGGCAGGCTTGCCACGCCCGAGCCCGTCACCGTCCGCGCCTGCGTGCCGCCGTTGCTCGCGAACGACACGTCTTCGCTGTAGTCGGCCTCGGCGGCCGGCGCGAAGCGGATGCGCACCACCTGGCTTGCCCCGGGGCCCAGGTCGAGCGTGCCGCCCGAGACGACCGAGAACGGGCTCGGGACGCGCACCGTGCCCGAGAGCGTGCCCTCGCCCGTGTTCGTCGCGGTGTAGGCATCGAGCTCCTTCTGGGCGGCGATCAACACTTGGCCGAAGTCCACGTCCCCCGCCGGCGCCACGGACAGCACGGGCACGGCCTCGCGGACCCATTTCACGCGAATCGCGTCGGCCAGGACGTAGGTGCTCGGCGAATCGTTGGCGATCTCCACGCGGTACTCGGTGCCCGCCACGAACTCGCAGGTGCCGAGGGCGTTCCACTGGCCGCCATTGGAGCGCTGGTCCCTACGCACCACGCTGTTGCCGGTGCGGTGGTAGGTGCGATAGGGCACGTTGCTGCCCCAGGCCGAATGGCCGTCGGGCCACCAGGCCGAGACTTCGTAGATGCCCCCCTCCGGGAGCGTGAAGTACCAGGCCGCCACGGCGCTGCCGTTCCCCGCGTTCGTGTAGTGGTAGTCGGCGGCCCACCGGTTCGTCTGCCACGTGGAGGTGGACCACGAGCCCGAGACGACCCCGAAGCGCCTGTCGGCGGCATTGTCGCGGTTGTCCACCACTAGCGTGTAGTACTCTCCCTGGCCAGTGACGGAGCGATTGACGCTCCCCATGTTGCTCACGAAGGATACCGGCTCGTTGTAGCTGGTCTCCGCGGTCGGGCTGAAGCGGATGCGCACGACCTGGCTCGCCCCGGCCGCGAGGTCGAAGGTCCCACCCGACACCACCGAGAAGGGGTCCGAGACCGATGCGCCTCCAGTCAGTGTGCCGCTGCCCGTATTCGTGACGGTGAACGCGTCGAGTTCCTTGGTCTCGCCGACCGTCACGGTCGCGAAGTCCACGGCCCCTGAGGGCGTGACCAGGAGGAAGTCGTCATTGACGTTGGTCACGGCGACGTCGGCCGCGTTCCGTCCGCTGTAGCTCGCGTCGGTGCTCGTGGCCGGGGCAGTGATGATGGTGTAGGCCACGTCCCCGTCGGCCTCGGGGTCGTCTATCCCCGTCACGGTCACCGTCTGGGTCACGTTCCAGTCGGCGGGGGTGAAGGTGACGCTGCTGGGGGCGACGGTGCCTTCGGTCGGGTCGCTCGACGACAGGCCGACGGTCACGTTGCCGGTCGGCTGGGTCCTCAGCATCATGCCGAACTGCGCGGTGCCGCCTGCTTCGGTGGTTTGGAGGCCCGAGGTCGGGCCGACGAGGATCTCCGCCACGTCGTCATCGGTGTTGGTCGCCGCCACGTCGGCGGCGTTGCGCCCGCTGTAGTTCGGGTCCGCGCTCGTGGCCGGGGCCGTGAGGATGGTGTAGGCCACGTTCCCATCGCTCTGCGGGTCGTCCACGCCGGTGACGGTCACGGTCTGCGGCGTGCTCCAGTTGGCGGCAGTGAAGGTGAGGCTGGAGGGCGAGACGGTGCCCTCCGTGGTGTCGCTGGACGAGAGGCCGATCGTCACGTTGGCCGCGGGCTGGGCGTCGAGCACGACGGTGAACTGTGCCGTGCCGCCGGCCTCGGTGGTCGTGAGGCCCGAGGTCGGTGTCACCGTGATCCCCGGGATGTCGTTGTCGAGGTTGCTGACCGCCACGTCGGCGGCGTTGAGCCCGTTGTAGTTCGCATCCGTGCTCGTGGCGGCCGCCGTGACGATGGTGTAGGCGACGTTGCCGTCCGAGTCCGGGTCGTCCACGCCGGTCACCGTGACGGTCTGAGGCGTGCTCCAATTGGCCGAGGTGAAGGTGAGGCTCGACGGCGCCACGGTGCCCTCGGTCGTGTCGCTCGACGAGAGGCCGATCGTCACGTTCGCCGTTGGCTGGGAGTCGAGCACGATGGTGAATTGTGCCGTGCCGCCGGCCTCGGTGGTCTGGAGGCCCGAGGTCGGGCTGACCGTGATCCCTGGCGTGCTCCCCTGTTGCGTCCCCGTGAAGTCCGCGTCGTCCACGTCGCTGCTCCGGGACTGGTAGTTGCGCGACGCGGGGGTGAAGGTGTAGCCGGTCTTCTGCGGCGTGATCGTCCCGGTGTACGAGCTGCCCTCGTAGGACAGGTAGAAGCCGTGGTAGTTCGTCACCGGGGTGCCGTGGAGGCCGTTCATGGTCACGCCGCCGATGCCTTGCCCGCCCGCCGTGCGGACGTGGCCGGAGATGATCGTCTCGGGCAGGGCGGTCTTGTAGTTGGACGTGAGGTTCGCGTTGACGTTGTTGTAGACGCGGAAGGGCGGGTCGAAGTGCAGCAGCGACTGCTGCGGGTAGGCGGCGCCACTCCAGCCGGCGGGCACGGTCGCGTGGTAGTAGCCGTCCGAGTCGGTTTCCGGGTCGCCCGGCAAGCCGTTGAGCTCGATGCCGGGGATCCCGAACCCGAACAGGCCGCACACGATGCGGCCCGAGATGGTATAGGTCTGTTCCGCGAAGAGCGGAGCCGACTGTACCAGCACGAACACGAGGCCAAGGATGGCGGAGAGCGAGGCGCGGCGTGTTCCTGGTGTCACATCTTCATTTCGCACATGGCGGCTATGTGCCAAATGAAGATGTGACACCGCGTGGGGGCCGAGCATGCGACCACTCCTACTCTGGCGTGGCGCGTGGAGCGCGCGCCGGCAGGACTCCCCCTGTCGCGACAACCGGCAGCCGCTGCTGCACCATCGCCCCAGCGCGCGAACGAGCCGGCGACCAGTTGCGCGCGACCTCCCCCGCCTCTGGGCCCGAGGACCTCACGGGCATGCCGCGAGTTGCCAGGGGTCACATCTTCATTTCGCACATAGCCGCCATGTGCGAAATGAAGATGTGACCCGGACACCTGTCGGCCCCTTCGAGCCCACCATATTATACACCATCTTGCCGTCTTCTCAAGCCTCGCTTGCCGAGGGCCATTTCCTCGAACCGGTCGAGGAAGCCGTCGAGGCCGAAGCGCTCTCTCACAAGGGCCCGGCCCCGCGCACCCATGGCGGCGATCCTGGCGTCGTCGAAGTACAGCTCCCGTATCGCGGCTGCAATGGCCTCGGGCTGGAAGGGGTTCACGTGGAGGCCGGTCTCCCCGTGCACCACTGTCTCGAGGGAGCCTCCGTGGTCGGAGGCGATGACGGGCGTGCCGCACGCCATCGCCTCGAGGGGGATGAGCCCGAACGGTTCGTCAATGGGGACGTATACCGCGAGCCGGGCACGGGCGTAGACGCCCGGGAGCTCGCCGTCGGGGAGGTGCCCGCTGAATTCGACCTCGGGCCGCAAGCCATACCTCGCGACGAGGCCCTCGAGCGCTCCCCTGTCAACCCCGTCTCCCACGATCCTCAGCTTGAGGCCCTGCACGTTCCACTGGTTCACCAGCACGTTCATTGCCTCGACCACGTTCTGGACGTTCTTCCGCGTCCTCAGCGGCGAGACGACGCAGAAGTAGTCCCCCTTGCCGGAGGACGGGGCGGCCGCGTCCCCAAAGGGAATCCCAAGGTAGCAGAGGGCAGGGCTCACGCCATAGACGGCCTCGAAGCTCCCCTTCGAGAACCGGCTGTTCACCAGCACGGAGTCCATCATCTCCAGCGCGGCCCGGTCGAACTCGATGTCCCGCGCCCGGCTCCGCATCCGGCGACTGCTCCTCGTGGCCGCCCGCCGGTCCCGCTCGGCCTCTTCCCGAAGATGGGCGTCGAACTGCGAGTGCCCAGCACGGGAGATGTGGGCAACGAGGTTGGTGTCGGTGATCTCCCAGTAGAGCTTTCGGCTCGGTTCCTGGCAGTACCACACGACCTTGGGGAACCTGCCGCTCATTCTCCTCGCGCGTGCCACCCAGATGTTGGCGGGCCAGTTGTGGCAGTTGACGAGGTCGAAGCCGCGGAGCTTTCGGCTGAGGACGAGGCCAAGCCGAGTCAACGCGAGGCGGGTTGACCTGAGGAAGCGCTCGGTGTGCCGGAGGACGACGACGTTGAGCCCCGCCGTGTACTCGCCTGGCCAGAGCGCGGCATCATACCCGCCCGTGAAGATCGTGACGTCGTGGCCTCTCCTCCCCAGGCCCCATGCGAGCCAGACGACGATATTGTCCGCGCCGCCCTTGACCGCCAGGCTTGGGTGGACAATGGCGATCTTCATCTGGCTCGCCCCCACAAGCGGTCACGACCTCGGCCGCACGCGGGCCTCGAACCGCTCGACCGCCGTGCGGCCGATGAGGCGCTGGAAGGAGCCGACCACCTTGCCCATGCCCACGCTCTTCCGGGCACGGTGATAGACCCACTTCCCCCTGTCTCCGCGCAACCGATACCAAAGCTCGGACGCGAGATGCGTCGAGCACTGACGCAGTCCCGACAGAATCCTGCCCGCGACGTGCCACTTCGTCGAGGATGGCGCAATGTAGGCGAGAGAGATCGCCTGGTGGAATTGGAGGTCGCACAGGTAGTCCGCCGTGACACGCTCCGGCCCCACATGGTGTTTCACCACGGAGCGTGGAGCATAGAACATGCGGAACCCCTTGGCCAGCGCTCGTTGCACGAACTCCGTCTCTCCGCCTCCCAGGAGCACGTTGCCCGTTCGGTCGAGCCCGGGGATGAACTCGCCGATGGCATCCACGAGCCCGCGACGCCACGACAGGTTCGCGCCGATGGCATCGCTGCCCTTGAACAGCTCGATGACCTCCTGGCCATGGTCCTTGCAGGAGAGCATGGCCTCGAGTTGCTTCGTGAACCAGCCCGGCTTCCGAGTCGTGTCCCACCAGAGGTCCACTTTCCCTGCCACCAGGTCGGCCGGATGGCTCTCGTATGCCTCCAACAGGCCCACGACCCAGCCGGGTTCCACCCGCACGTCGTCGTCCAGCATGGCAATGATCGTGCCGCTCGACGCCTGGACCCCGACGTTCCGGGCCAGGTTGACGTTGGCTCTGGGTTCCTCGAGACAGGTCACGGGGAACCCCAGGTGAGCGGCGCGCTGCTCCACCATTTCCACTGTGTCGTCGGTGCAGGCGTTCGCTACCACAATCAGCTCCATGTCCTCACGCGGGATCGTGATCTGCTCCAGGCTTGCCAGGGTGCGGCCGAGCATGGCCGAACGGTTGTGTGTGGGGATGAGGATGGACACCCTCTCGCGCATCTGCATTCCTCAAGCGGCCCCTCGTCGTTGTCGGCCGCCCGTCAGTGTGTTTCCTGCGCCTTCGTTCGGGCCGATCTCAGCGTCACGTGGTCCAGCCACACCGTGGCCTTCCCGAAGGACGAGAACCTGCACACGCAGGGAACGTCGCCGTGGCCGCCGGGCACGCTGAGGCGAGCCCGGTACGTCGCGTATGCCTCCCCTTCTGGAGGTCCACTGGGGAGCGGCACGGTGGCCACCACCTGGCCCCCAGGGCAGATCACGGAGAGTTCGCCCGCCAGGCCGGGCCCCTGCTCGTGCCCTGCGACGCGAGCACGGAACGTGAGGTCATACGTCTTCGGGGCGAGGGACACCGGGAACGAGAGGCTTGCCGGCGAGCCGGCCGGCTCGATGCGCCGGCACCAGCCATACGTGGCCGCCGAGTCGCGGCACCGGGTCCCCACGTCGGTCGGCAGCGAATCGAACGGCACGATCCTGGGCCGGCGCCCGTGGAGCACCGACAGGAGCTGCCCATCCCACCAGTCCCAGAGCCTGCTGGGATACTGGTCCACCGAGGGTTCCATGTTCCACAGGCGGGGCTTGGCCGAGTACACGCCGCATGCGTGGGTGAGCACCGACATCGTCGCCAGGGCGACGAAGGCGCCCGCCAGGATGCTCCTCGGCTTCCGAACCACGCGCTCGGCGACCGGGACCAGGAAGAGAGCTGCCAGGGGCATGATGTCCGCCGAGTACCGCGGGCCAAACGACCAGCCCGCCCACCACACGGCAAACTTCGAGATGAGCGCCAGGTGTCCGACACAGATCAGGGCCATGCACAGGAATGCCGCATCCCGCTCGCGGACCACCTTTCGCCAGAACCCGACGAGCGCGAGAACCAGGACCGGCGAGAACACCAGCAGGCCCCTGTTGGGGTTCACGACGTGCGCCGCGAGAGTGGCCCAGAAGGGGCCGCCCCACCACGTCCCCGGGTGCTCGTGGTAGTGGCCGTAGTAGGGCCCCAGCACGGTGCCGTAGTCCGAGTTGTACCACGCGCCGAACACGAGGAACGGCAGGCCGGCGAGGACGAAGAGCGGGAACTGCCCTCTGTGAGCGATGAGGATGTAGCTCCCCACCACGAGCACCGCGATCACGTTGGTCGGGCGCGAGAGGACGGCCAGCCCGAGGAGGGCGCCCAGCGGCCACAGCCGCCCCGTGCGCCGCCCCCGCACCAGCACCAGGGCCGCCGCTGCCAGGAAGAGCTGGCTCGGCCCATGCTGCCACAGGGCCTGAGCGCTCGTGCTGAACGCGCTGGTCCCGAAGGCGTAGACGAGCGACACGATGAGCGACACCGTTCCCGACGCGATCTCTCCCGCCGCGAGAAAGACCAGCACGGCCGAACACGCGACGATGAGCGAGGCAGCGATCTTCTCCTGCCACTTGAGCGACTCGTCCGTGTCCGGGTGCGGCAGCAGGTGCGCCACCAGGTGAACCGGCACGGCGAGGAACCCGGCCATCGGAGGACTGGCCGACCGGTACGACTCCCCGCACTTCACAAAGTAGTAGGGCACACCGTCCCTGAAAAGGCCCGTGAACTCGTTGAAGTCGGTGTTGAGCTCGTGCAGGATCGTGGGAGGCAGGTATCGAGCCGGCACGGTGTCCCCGCTCCAAATGGTCTTCCCGTTGGACATGTAGCCGACAAACACAAGGGCGCCGAGGCACCAGGCCCGGCACCGGCCAACCCGTCCGAAACCCGCCCGAAGGACATCAAGCACCCCACGCGGCAGCTCTCTGAGTCTCATCGCGCGGCCCCCTTCCTGCCGCTCGATGCCATGCACGCGAGGCAGGATCGCCTCACGGTGTCAACCGCACTTTCGCAAGACACAATGGATGTTCCCGTAATCCGTGTACACCTTTCGGCGGAAGAAGAACCGGAACAGCTTCACTGAGCCGAAGACGCTGAGCAGTTCACATTCGGTCCGTCGCTCCAGGATCTCGAACGTCGCCTTGGTGTAATAGTGGAACTTGCTCAGGAAACGCGATGGGGCTTCCTGGGTGAAGTAATCGAAAGTCCGTTCCGTGAATCTCGACACGTGTGTCGGGTCGTGAAGGAAGTACGCGGACCGGGCGTCCGGGACCCGTATCCTCAAGATCCCTCCCGGGACGAGAATCCGCCAAAGCTCCTCCATGACGCGGATGGTATCGTGAAGGTGTTCCAGGATGTCCTGGGCCAGGATCTCGTCGAAGGAGCTGTCCTGGAACGGGTACGGGAATTGGTTCAGGTCGTGAACCACGCTCACGCCGGGAAGCGGCACGCAGTCCAGGTTCACATACCCTTCCTGGATGTCGCGCCCACATCCCAGATTGAGCCGCCGTGCTTGCTCGGGCATCCCGCTGGCCTCATTCCTCGGGGGCGACACCATCGCCCCCCTGCTTGCGTGCTTGGCCCTCGTGCTCGTGCCAGGCGATGGTGCGCCGAAGCCCCTCGCGCAGCGTCACGCTGGGGACCCATCGCAGGACTTTCCTCGCGCTCTCGATGTTCAACACCCGGCGTCGGATGTTGTCAATGTCGCGGCGGTCAATGTAGACGGGAGGGATGTCGCTGCCGTAGAGCTCCATGATCAGCCTGGCAAGCTGGTTCACCGTCGTTTCCGTCCCCGTGCCGAGGTTGAAGACGTGTCCCTCGGAGCGGGGGCTCGCGAGGGCCATGAGCGTGCCCTCCACGGCGTCGTCCACGTAGGTGAAGTCGCGGGTCTGCTCGCCGTCGCCGTGGATTTGGGGCGCTTCCCCCCTGGAGACACCCTCGACAAACCTCGCCACGACGCCGCAGTACGGGTTCTCCGGGCTCTGGTTCGGGCCGTAGATGTTCGAGTAGCGCACCACCGTGGCCGGCACGCCGTAGGACTCGTAGAACGCCAGGCAGTAGTGCTCTCCGGCGAGCTTGCTCACCGAGTAGGGGGAGAGAGGGCTGACGCCTTCATCCTCGTTGATCGGCAGGTGGCGCGGATTGCCGTACACGGAGGCCGAGGAGGTGTAGACGATGCGCTTGACTTTGGACCGGCGGGCCGCCATGAGGACATTGAGGGTGCCCCCGATGTTCGTCTCGAAGTCCTCGCGCGGATTCCTGGTGGAGACGATGATGTTTCGTGCCGCGGCATGGACCACGAATTCGGCCTCGCCTACGGCTCTCTCCACGGCGTCCGGGTCGCACACCGTGCCTCGCACGAGCGCGTAGCCCCCGCCGGCCGGCAGGTTCTCCGCCCTGCCGGTGAAGAAGTCGTCCAGAACCGTCACCGATGCCTCGAGGGCGAGGAGGCGCTCGACGATCTTCGAGCCCACGAACCCCGCGCCGCCCGTGACGAGCACTCTTCTGGCTTTGAAGTCCACGCTTGTCTGCCCCTCAGTGGGTCATGGGTCGCGGGAACGCCACGCGCCTGCGAGGCCGTCAGCTTCGCAGCCGCAGCTTCAGTAGCACAAGGGGCCGCAGGATCCGCCACCAGTCCCGGAAGGCACGCATCTTGGTGAACCCGGCCCTGCGGGAGTGGTAGCGCACCGTGCACGGCACCTCGACCAGGCGGACGCCTGTGCGGATCGCTTGATAGAGCACGTAGGGCTCGAGCTCGTACGTGTCGAGCCAGGACTGCCAGAGGTTGATCCGCGGGTCGTCCAGAATCGAGAGGCGGAAGGCCCGCAGGCCATTCGTCCCGTCCGTGCAGCGACAGCCGAGGAACAGCCGCACCATCCACGCGTAGGCGCGAGTGAGCACCCGCCGCGCGACGGGGATGTTCTCGACCCGTCCGCCGGGCATCCAGCGGGAGCCTTGCACGAAGTCGGCCTTGCCCTCGACGAGGGGCGCGAGCAGCCGGCCAAGCTCCTCCGGCACGTGCTGGTCGTCGCCCGAGATGACGGCGGCGACATCGAAGTGGTTCTCGCGGGCCCAATCAATGCCGGTGCGAATGCCCGCGCCCACGCCTCGGTTCCGCTCGTGCCGCAGGACGACGGCCCCTGCGGCTCCGGCCTCGGCCGCGGTCCCGTCCGTCGAGCCGTCGTCCACGACCACCATCCGGAGGTCGCACGGCAGACGGGGAGCGACAGCGGCGACCTTCTCGACCACCCGCCCGATCTTCCCCTCCTCGTTGTATGCCGGCGCAATCAACGCCACGAGCGGGCTCTCCTGCGGCGGCGCCGTCCCTTCTACAGTCTGTGCCCAACCCTCGCGCGTTCGGCCTGAGCTCATGTTCACGCGAGCATTCTAGCAGGTTGCTCCGAAGAGTGTCAAGGAAGGCGATGGGACCGAGAATGGCCCGCAGTCCTGGCCAGGGCCACTCGACACGCCGAGGCGCCCGTGGCATCCGATGCCAATCGGCTGGACGAAACCCCTTGGTTGCTGGTATTCTGTACAGGGTAGGGTCGAGCTTCCGGATCGGGTGGCGATGCGCGAAGGGGAGGTCGGCTTCATCTCCACGGGCCGAGGGATGAAGCCCAACGACCGCAAGCTCCTCCTGCGCCGCGCCTTGCATCCGTCCCGCCGACGCCGGCAACGCTGCCCGCGTGGGTCTTGAGATAGTCTCTAAATGGGGAAATGGCGAGGGCGACGGGACTCGAACCCGCAACCACCAGATCGACAGTCTGGTACTCTAGCCAATTGAGCTACGCCCCCGCTTGTCAACGAACCGTTCGGCCGGCTCGCCGCCGCCGCTTGGTGGGCGATGACGGGTTCGAACCGCCGACTTCATCCTTGTAAGGGATGCGCTCTAGCCAACTGAGCTAATCGCCCAAAAATGCTGGACGCGCTCGGCCAAGAGTATATAATTACCAAATCCGGGGGATTCTGTCAACTGGGTTTTCCTCCTCCGCCGCGTGTGCGGCCAAGGGGTCGTCAGGATGCGAAGACTCGTCGGGGCAATGGTGGCGGTGGCGAGCGCGCTGGCCTGCCAGGCGGGCGAGGTGGCGGTGGCGCTGCGGCCGGCGTTCGACGGGCACTTCCGCCCCGGCGCGCCGGTGTGGCTCCGCGCGACCGTGGCCAACGCGGGGGCGGGGTTCGAGGGCACCCTGGACCTGGTGGTGGACGGGCTGACGTGGCGCCAGGCGCTGCGCGTGGGGGCGCAGACGTCGGCGCGGGTGGACGTGCTGGTGGCGCCCCGGTCCGAGGCGACGCGGGCGCGGGTGGTCGTGAGGTCGAGCCGGGGCGAGGTGCTCCACGATGCGGGGGTGGGTCTGGGCCTCCGCGCCCGAGGGGATGGCGGGCCGCTGGTGGTCGCCGTGGCCGCGCCGAGGCGGGTTGTGGAGGATCTCTTCGGAAGCTGTCAGGCAACGGTCGAGGCCGGTGAGTTGCCGGCGCTGGCCGCGGGCTACGCCGCGGTGGACGCCTTGGGCTTTGCGGGCGATGGGGGCGAGGCGCCGGCGGCGGCGCGGCGGGCCATCGCGGAGTGGGTCCGCGGGGGAGGGGTGGTGGGCTTCGCCCTCGAGGATGCGGCGCCGGTGCGCACGGAGTCGCTGCTGGCGGAACTGGGCGGCTGCGCCGGCAGGGCAAGCTCCGAGGAGTGGCTCGCCGCCGCGGCGGCTCGGCACCCGACGGAAGGAGCCGATGGCAGGCTCCTGTGGCGGCTCGGCCTGGGCAAGGTGAGCGCAGGCACGCAGAAGGCGCTGGCGCATGGGCGCCTCGGGGGGCTTCTGCGGGCCGGGTCGGCAGGAGAGGAGTGGGTGGACCCGGGGCTCCACGCCGCGTTCCGCGGGGCGCGCTGGGAGGCGGCCCTGCGGTGGCGCCTGGTGGGAGGCGCGGCCGCGCTGCTGGCCGGGGGCGTGCTGGTGGCGCTCGTCGGGCTGCGCGGCCGGCGACGCGCGCTCCGGGCCGCGCTGGCGGCGGGCGTGGCGGCCGCGCTGGCCGCCGTGGCCTGGGGCGTGATGTTGCCCGCGGGGCGCGGGACGCTCGAGGCCGCCTGCGTGCTCGAGCGCGTGGCAGGGCTGGCGGGCGAGCGGCGCACCGAAGTGCTGTGCCTCGAGGCCGTGGGGCGCACGCGCGTGCGGCTCGACCTCGGCCCGGCCGAGGCGGTGGTGCCCTTCTACCGCAGTGCCGACGACGCAGGCGGCGGGGGCGAGGCCGTGATCGAGCGCGACGCCGCGGGGCGCTGGACCGTGCAGTGTGTGCTGACCCGACAGACGCGGCGCTGTTTCGCCGCATGGTGGCCGTGGCGGGAGACGCCCGAGGCCGAGCCTGCCGTCGGGCGCGGCGACGTGCTGGTCCGCGGCGGCCGCTTCGCCGTCGCAGAGGCGCAAGGAAAGTTGCCCGGCGAGCCGTGGCAGCGGCTCGACGAGTTGCGGGAATGGGGAGAGGCCCATCGCGCCCTCGCCGCCTGGCAGGCCCGGCGAGCGGGCACGGCGGCCACGTGGCGGGTCCGCCCCGACGCCGCCTGGCAGACGCTGGTGACGGGGGCGGGATTGCTGGACTGCCGCATGCTCGCCGCCCAGGTGTGGACGCGGGTCGGAGACTGACCGCGTCCTTTCACGGGCGGATGACGATCTTGCTGTGGCCCGGCACGACGAGGTCGAAAAGCCACTCGACATCCTGGTTGGCCATGCGGACGCAGCCCTTGGATTCCTCCTTGCCGATGGCATCCGGCTCCCAGGTGCCGTGGATGCCGTATTCGGCCTGGACGGTGATCCAGCGCGTGCCGAGCGGGTTGTTCTTCTTGTCGCCGAAGGGCACGGGGGGGTAGACGGCGGCGTAGACGGGCTCGCGGAGCTTGTGGCCGGCGACAAATTCGCCGACCGGGGTCGTGCCGTTCTTGCCCAGCCCGATGCGGAACTCCCGCACCCAGAACCCGTCCTTGGTCACGGTGAGGTGGAAGTCGCTCTTGTCCACCGCCACGTCGAAGCCGCCGGGCACGATCTTGAGGTTCTGGCCGATGCGCAGTATGTCGCCCTTGATGCCGTTGATCCGGCGCAGCAGCTCGACTGTGGTCTTGTGCTTCCCCGCGACCTTGATCAGCGAATCGCCCGCGACCACCTTGTAGAGCACGGCGAACGGGGCGACAACCTTGCCGGCGAAGAATGCCTCCTCGCTGAGCTTGACGAGGCGCGACCGGATCTCCTCGCCCCGCTTGGCCTTGGGATCGCTCAGGAGCGCGTTGGACAACGTCCTGTAGGCATCCACGGTCTTGCCCGCCGCCAGCTCCTCGTCGGCCTTGCTCAGCACGGCGTCGGCGTCCACCGGCTCGACCTTCTTGGGCGGCTCGACGGGCCCCTTGGCGGGTTCTTCCCCCGGCTTTGTGGGCGGTTCGGGCGGCGTCTCCGTGCTCACCTTGGGCGAGGGCTCGGGCGGCGCCGTCACCGAGGGCTTCCGCGGGCGGAGCAGCAGCACGATGGCCACGACGATGACGACGACCACGGCGCCGAGAGCAATCCACGACCTTTTCATCAGCCTGCCTCCGAGGGGTCACTAGGGCTTGGGGGCGGCCAGCCCGGCGGACCCGACATATAGGAACCGGTTGCGGACCTCACGTGCGCGCGACTGTTCCGGCACGGGATCATCGGGGAGTGCTCTCGCTTCGGGGACCGGCTCAGGGGCCATTGCCCCAAGCCATGCCGTACCGCTCACAAGTGTATCAAATGCCTCCGGCAGATTCAAGACCCAGGCTGCAAAAAAAGCCGGGCCGCGCTGGCCGGGGTCACTTCAGCGGCGGCTCGAAGACGTCGAATGCCGTGACCGCGAGCGGGCCGTTGCCTTCGGCCACGAGCCTCAGCGTGTGCGGGCCGTTGGCCAGGTTCCAGGCGAGCGTGACCCGTGCCTTGTCTTCGCGGAAGCTCACCCGCCCGACGGTGCAGCGGGTGACATCGAAGGTCCACTTGTCGCCCGTGCGGTTGCTCTCGGGCTGGCGCCAGAATTCGGGCTCCATGATGATCTGGCCGCTCTTGCTGGTGAAGGGCTTCTTGTTGTTCCCCGTGCCGTCGGGGCCGGTGACGCTGCCGACGAGTTCGTAGTCGCCCGCGTCGTTGGTCATCGTGAGGGTCCAGCTCTGGGGCACGACGTTGGTGCCCAGCGACAGGCGGTGGGGCGAGCGGTCGCGCGGCGGGTTGGGCCGCAACGGGGCGTTCTTGGGGTCGGGCTGGATGTAGCTGGCCTGGAACACAGGCGCCTCCGCCGCGGGCTTGCCGTCGAGCCACACCTGGGCGCTGCCGCCCTCGGCGTGTCGCCACGCGATGAGGTCAATGCGGTTGCCCGTGAAGCCCACCTCGATCGCGGCGCCCTTGTCGCTCGCCGAGACCGAGCCGGTGCCCCTCGACCAGTTCCCGCTCAGCTTCACGTCGGGCGAGGTGTCGGCCTTGATGCGCCGCTCGCGCGAGCGCGGGTCGTAGGCGAATTTTCCCCCCGGGCGGTGGAAGTGGCGGGCGATGTTCCTGTTCGTCATCAGCGCCGCATAGGCGCTCTCGTGGACGGCGTCGGCCAGCAGGCTCTTGATCTCGAGCTTGTTGGCGACCATGTACTCGGTGATCTCGCGGCGGCTCTCGACCAGCTCGACGCCGTGCTTCTCGCACACGGCGCGGAGCCTCGGGATGTCCTGGTGGCTGCACGGCAGGTCGGGGTCGGGCCACTGCTTCTCGTGGGGCAGGCACCAGTGGATGGTGCCGACGACGATGTCGGCGGTCGTGCCCTGCCGCAGGTCCACGATCAGCTTCTCCAGGTCGTCCACCTTCCCGAAGTTGTAGAGGATCACGACGTCGGGCTGCTCGGGGATGACCAGGTGGCGTGCCCAGCCGCGCGTGAGGTGATAGGGCGTCGAGTTGCCGGCGAAGCGCTTGTAGACCACCTTCGGCATGTTCGGGAAGCGGGGCTTGAGCAGCCCGACGAGGGTCGAGCCGTCGCCGAGGCCGTTCGTGAAGCTCGACCCGATGGCCCAGATGAGCAGGGGTCGCTCGGGGTCGAAGCCCTTCTCGAGCTTCTCGATCGCGAGCGCCATGTTCGCCCCATCGCTCGGCCGCGGCGGAGCCTGATACTCCGCCGCGCCTTCGGGCGGCTTCGGCGCGGGCCTGGCACCCCCCTGCGCCTCGAGGCACAACCCCAGGCCCAACGCGACGGCCAGCACAACTGCCGTTCCCGCTTGCATCTCTGTCTCACTCCTTTCCTCTCTCACACCCACGCAAGAGCCTACAGAACTCCGTCCCCGCGCGCAAGGGGGCAGTGAGGCCCCCACGAGTCCGGTCTGAGGCATTCCGCGCCCCAATTCGCCCATTCTCGCCCTTCCGGCTCAGAGTTCCTCAGAGCTCGCAGAGTCGCTCGACGAGGCCGGCCCGAAGCGGGTTGCGGTGGACGTAGAGCAGGAGTTGCCGCAGGTAGGACTCGTCCTCTATCACGAACCCCCTGAACCGCCCCTGGAAGAGGTGGCCGCTGCGGTCATGGCGGGCGTTGAACCAGTTGGTGTAGGCGACGCCTAGCCACGGCATCGCGCGGGAGAGGTTGGGGCGCAGGGTCCGGAGCACCAGGTGGTGGTGGTTGGGCATCAGCACGTAGGCCCATGACACCCGCCAGTCGGTGGCCCCTTGACTTCCCCGAGCGGCTGGGCTACATTGCCTCCGCAGCACGCGGCAACGCAGGGGCCCAGCGATGAACGTCGTGAACAGGAGAAGCTCATGAGAAAACGTTCCCTGGTTTGCTTCCTGGCCATCATGGCATCGTACGCGCTGGCGGCCGCCAGTGGGGGGCAGGCTGAGCCCATCACCAAGGGGCAACGCGTCTTCACGTGCGGCCATAGTTTCCACGCGTGGGTGGCCAATGTCCTGGCCGAGATTGCCCGAAGCGCCGGCATCAAGGAGCACCAGGTGGTCGGCGTCTCCATGATCGGGGGCTCGCGCGTCATCCAGCACTGGAATGTGCCCGACGAGAAGAACAAGGCCAAGGGGGCCCTCACGGCCGGCCAGGTGGACGTGCTCACCCTCTCGCCGATGCATCAGCCCGATGACGGCATCGAGAAGTTCGCGAAACTCGCCCTGGAGCATAACCCCAACATCCGCGTGACGATTCTGGAGTTCTGGCTGCCCTGGGATTCCATGCAATGGCCGTTCAAAGGGAAGAACGAGCCGGCCGACGTTGATGCGCGAACCGCGGAGGAGCTGCGGAAACTGCACGAACCCTACTTCAAGACATTCGACGACTACGTCCTGGCCTTGAACAAGAGCCTGGGCAAGCAGGCCCTCTACGTCGTGCCGATGGGGCAAGCGGTGCTCGCCTTGCGCGAGAAGATCATCGCCGGCCAGGTGCCTGGGATCGCGAAGCAGTCGGAGCTGTTCACCGACAAACTCGGGCATCCGGGACCGGCCTTGCAGATGCTGGAGGGGTATTGCCAGTTCGCCGTGGTGTACCGGCGCACGCCCGTGGGCCTGCCGATGCCGCCCAGGCTGGCTCGCAAGTACAAGGAGGACCTCAACCGCCTGCTACAGGAAATCGCCTGGGACGCCGTGACGCACCATCCGCTGAGCGGCGTGCAGGCGGAGGCGGCGGCCGCCGCCGGTGGGGCGGACGAGGAGTTCGTCCCGCTTCTCAACGGCAAGGACCTGTCGGGCTGGAACACGACGGGGAACTGGGCCGTGGAGGAAGACGGCGTGGTGGCTCTGCACCCGCGGCCCGGGGAAAGTGGCTGGACCCGCTATGACGCTTACCTGACGACCGCGCGGAAGTACAAGGACTTCATCCTCGACCTGGAGTTCAGGATTAACAAGGGCGGCAACTCCGGGGTGTTTCTGCGCGTGGGCAATCCGAAGGAACAGGTCGGCAGCGGCTTCGAGATTCAGATTCTCGACACGCACGGCAAGACGAACCCGGGCGCGCATGACTGCGGTGGCGTGATCGGCGCCGCGGCACCGTCGAAGAACATGGCGAAGCCGGCCGGGGAGTGGAACCGCTACGTGATTGCCTGCCAGGGCACCCGCCTGAAGGTCGAGTTCAACGGCGAACAGATCATTGACCTGGAACTCGACAAGTCCCCCCTGAAGAACCGCCCGGCGGAGGGCTATATCGGCTTCCAGGACGAAGGCCTGCCCGTGTGGTATCGCAACGTGCGGATCAAGGAGCTGCGGTAGACCGTGCGGGAGGGACGGGCAGGGAGAGCCAGCAGACAGACGAGCCAGGATCGGCCAAGGCTGGGCCGCCTACTTGAGCCTGCCGTCTCTCGTCGCCATCCTTGCACTGGTGGCGGTGTTGTGCGCTTCAACGAAGGCAGCGACCTCCCGCATCGTTTGCTCGAATTCTTCCTCCGTCATGCCATACACGTAGTGCGAACGCAGCCGCTGGTTGCACTCCATGCTCCAGTCGGTGTCAGGAGAGATCAGGCCGCGATGGACGAGCTCATCATACATCTCTGTCCCCGGTATGGGGGCGAACCTCGCCAGTGTCAGGAACGGAGGGTTGATCTCGCGGACAAAAGCGAGGGTCTCCTTGACCGTTTCCTTCGTCTCCAGTGGAGTGCCCAGGAGCAGGTACGTTGACCAGTAGAGGCCATGCTTGGTGAGAATCTGCGCCGCGCGCCGGACTGCGTCCAGCTCCAGGCGTTTCTTCATGTGCCGCAGGATCGCCTTACTGCCCGACTCAAGCCCGATGCGGACCGTGACACAACCTGACCGCTTCATGGCCGCCACCATGGCCTCGTCCAGCAGATCCGGCCTCGTCAGGCACTCCCAGCGAATCCCCATCTCCCGACGCGAGATCTCGCGGCACAGCTCCTCCACGCGCTCGCGCGAAAGCGTGAAGGAAGCATCTCGGAAGGAGAAGTACTCGGTCCCGTAGGTCTCGTTCAGCCACTCCATCTCGCGTATCACGCTGGCAACCGAGCGGTACCTGACCTTCCGCGACCAGAGATTGGCCACGCCGCAGAAGGTGCAAGCGTAGGGACAGCCGCGGCTGCCCATGAGGGCACCGAAGTCCACCGGCCGGTACGAGTCCACGTGCATCAGCGCGTCAATGGCGGGCAGGGGTAGCACGTCCAGGTCGGGGATCGGCTCGCGGTCCGGGTTGTGGCGGACCTCGTCTCCGTCCCTATACGACAGGCCCGCCACGTGCGCCAAGCGCTGTCGGTCGCCGTCCTGAAGGCAGGCGACCAGGTCGGCCATCGTGGCCTCGCCCTCGCCCCGAACCACAAAGTCAATGTTGGCGTCTTGCAGCGTCCTGGCGGGGAAAACGGTCGGGTGATCGCCGCCGACAACGACGGTTATGCGGTCGTTGACCTCTTTGCAGATGGCGGCCACCCTGGCGCCACTCGACGCCTTGACGGAAAGGAGCGTGATCCCCACGATGTCAGGCGCGAAGCCGCTGACGACGTCCTTCGCCTCCCGCCACAGCGGGTGGTCTTGCGTGTGCAGGCCCTTCAGGAACTCCTCGTGGCGTTCCGCAACGGCGCTCCAGGAAAGCGTTTCCGCCGACTCCAGGTGGTCCGCATCGTACACCACCACCTCATGTCCCGCCTGCCGGAGCACGGCAGCTATGGAGGCCAGGCCAAGGGGATAGTAGTAGCGGTAGAACCCCATGAAGCGCTGGAACGGCGGATCGATCAACAGGATCCTCATGATATCACTCCGCGCTCGCGCAGCAGCCCCTCGAAACGCTGTGCCTCGTGCTGCTCCGTGTTCTGGAGGGCCACGGCCCGATTCGCCTCGCCCAGCTCCCGCCGGAGCTCGGGATGCGCTATCAGTTGGCACAGTCGGCGAACGAACTCCTCCGCCTCACCCGATGGGAAAACGAAGGCGCGGCTGGCGCTCGGAAACAGTTCCGAGCACCCGACCCGATCCGAGGTGACGACCGGCAACCCACACGCCATCGCCTCCAGGACGGTGCGGCCGAACTCCTCGAGCTTCGCCGGCAGAACGTAGATGTCCAGCGCGTGGAAGACGTCCTGAACGTCCGCGACGGAGTCCGAGAAGCGCGCCCGGTCGCCCAGGCCCAGCTCCCTCGCCATGGAGCGGTAGTGGCCGACGTTTCTCTCCTTGCCGACGACCAGGTAGTAACACCGCCCTCGGAGTTCGGCCGGCAGCCTCGACACGGACCGCAGGAAGAACGCCACGTTTCTCTTCTCGAAGTTGCCCGACGTGACCAGGCCGATCAGGATCCCCTCCTGCCCGATTCCCAGCTCCGTGCGCAAACGAGGGCGTCGGGCATCCCTTTCGTCCCCGTTGAACTGGGCCGGATCGTGGCCCCGATGGACGACCCCCACACGCTCGGGCTCAATGTCGAAGCGCTCGATGATGTCCTTCGCCATCAGGCTCGAGTTGGCGACCAGAAGCCGGAAGTTCTTCTTGCTTAGCACCTCCCCGTGTACTCTGCCCATGACGTGGTTGGCGGGGGTGGGACGGCCATGGATCAACTCGTGGGCCAGGTGAACGCAGTTGTGGAGGCACAGCACGTCCTGCTCCAGGATGTCCCCGTGGCCGATCACCAGGCCGTGGGGGTTCCTGTGGAGCCGGCGCAGGACGCGCGAGTTGAAGACTCTTCGCCGCCAGTAGCCCCCGAGAGGCCATCCCGAAAGGGCGTGCGGGATCCCCCCACTCTCCCTCACGGCCCGTTTGTCCACGGACTCGCCGTAGACATCCACCCGTGCCCCCAGCCTGTGGAAGAGGCGAGTCTGGACGCGGGCGTGACGGACGGCCCCCGTGTTCCCTCTCAATTGGCGGATGGCGATGGCGACGCTTGTGAGTCTATCCATTCGGGCTATTGGCCGCTTCGTTGATGGTCATGTCGTCCCTGGACCCATCCGCCACAGCACCCGGTGACGACAGGCCGGGCTGAGCACACCAGGGGCGCTATTATCATGCACACTTCGCCGTTCCTGTCAAGCGGCAGGAGAGTTGACACGCCCCCAGTTTCGGTCTTCGACTTGTCCTGAGCCCCAACGGGGCGAAATGGGATAGCCCAGGGCGAAGCCCTCATCTTTGCCCACATCTCGGGCCCCGTAGCCCGCCGAGGGCGGGCGGCAGAGGGTAGCCCACGGCGTGAGCCGTGGGAACGCCGGGGTCCCCCACGGGCAAGCCCCGTAGGGGCGACAGAACGCCCGCGGCCAGGGTTTCTGCCGCCCCTACGGGACTGTGGGCCTTGTGGCCACCTGAACCCACGGCTTACGCCGTGGGCTACCATCTCACGCCCCTAACGGGGCTGGGAGCGCTCCTCCTCAAAGATGTGGGCAAAGATCAGGGCGAAGCCCTGGGAACCGAGCCCACCCCGGGACCAGCCCTGAAAGGCCGAAATGGGCTCATGAGCGCCTCCTATGCCGCCCTTGCAGGGCTACAGACAGCCGAACGCGGAAACTGGGGGCGTGTCAGGCAGGAGAGCCGACACGACCCACGCCGCGGTTGACACGCCTGGGCCGAAATGCGACTATGACGGCGAAAGGAGGGTCGGGAATGCCCAACGAACTCCCCAAGCCTGCCGTGTGCAAGGTGGGACGCGCCCAGGAGGCCATCACCCCGCAGATCGGCGTGTCGCTCGCCGGCTACTTCCACGACCGCCGGGCGGAGTACGTCCGCGACGACCTCTTCGCAAAGGCGATGGTGATCGAGTCGGGCGGCACACGCCTCGCCCTCGTGTCGCTCGATCTGATCAGCGTGTCAGCCGAGGTGGCCGATTCGGCGAAGGACATCCTCCGCCGGGAAATCGGCATCCCGCCCGACCACGTGCTCCTCTGCGCCACGCACACGCACACGGGGCCGGAGCTGCGCGAGAACGCGGTCGTCCCCCCCTGCCTCCAATACGTTGGCCTGCTGCCGCGCCGCATCGCCGACACGGTGAAACGGGCGGCAGACTCGCTCGTGCCCGCCACGCTGCGGGCCGGGTCGGTGAGCGTCGAGGGCTACTCGTTCAACCGCCTGTTCCGCCTGAAGGACGGCAGCGAGGTCTTCGGCAAGGGCGGCCGCGAGGCCCAGGTCATCGGCCCCGCCGGCCCCATTGACCCGCAACTTCAGACCCTGAGCGCCGTGGATGAGAAGGGCAACCTGCTCGCCCTCGCCGTCAACTTCGCCCTCCATCCCGACGTGATCGGCGGCGGGCGAGCCAACTTCATCTCCGCCGACTGGCCCGGCGAGATCGGCAGGAACATCGCGGCCGTCTACGGCAAGGACGTGGTGACGCTGCACCTCCAGGGTACGTGCGGCGACATCAACCACTCGCCCCACGACCCCACGAACCTGCCGCGCGGCGGTCCGGCGAAAGCCGTCCAGCTCGGCCGCGCCCTCGCCGGCGCCGCGATGACCGCGATGGAGCGCGCCGAGCCGATGACCGCGCTGTCCCTCGCCTCGGTCGTGGAGACGCTCGCCATCCCCTACTACACCCGCGACGCCAAGCTCCTCGCCGAGGTCGCCGCGCTCAAGAAGAAGGACAAGCCCTCGCCCTTCGAGAAGTACCTCATCGAGCGCTGCGAGAGCTGGCCCCACGACGGGAAGAACGCCGACGTGCCCGTCCAGGTGATGCGGATCGGCGATGTTGGCCTCGTCGCCCTGCCCGCCGAGATCTTCGTCCGCATCGGACTCGACATCAAGCAGTGGTCGCCGTTCCGCCAGACCTTTGTCGTCGAGCTGGCCAACGCCCGTGCCTCGACCTACGTGCCGACCACCGACCAGGCCGAGCGGGGCGCCTACGGCGCCAAGCCCATCCTCAGCCGCTGGCTCTGCTCCGACGCCGGCCGCCGCATGGCCGACGCCGCACTCGTCATGCTCCACAAGTTCCACACCGCCCCCGCAGGCTTGACGCAACCGAGATGAGCAAGGTGTTCAAGTTGTTCACCGCGCAACACACGGGGTGAACAACTTGGAATCGGGCGGGGCAGGCGGAAGGCGGCTCCACATAAGTGCCATGGTTATAACCACTTACGGCGCACACTTCGAGTCCAGTCTCCCCTCCGCGGCCCCGCCAAGATGTTCACCCCCTTGCCGAGGCACCGAAGGGCCGCATCTGTCAGGGAAGCACGACAGCGGGCCGCCTTGAGTCAGCGCCTACACCGTGCGGGAAGGGAAAGCGGTCTCAAGCGACGAATGGCATGAGATTAGGGGCATATGTTGTGTAAGTGCTTGGCCCGCAGTACGTTATGATGTATACTGTCCTGGAGCGTTTCGGGCCGTTCACTCCAGGAGGATGCACGATGGCACGACGGAGGCGAAGCAGCCGGGCAC
>DATKZY010000266.1:0-17414 GCA_035527715.1 Planctomycetota bacterium
CCCCGGGGCGCCGCCCTCGACGGGACTGAGGGAGACGCGGACGATGGACGCCCCTCCCTCGGGCGGGCGCTCGATGACCGAGGAGCCCTTGGCGGCTTGGCCCTCGGCCAGGTGGCGCGCTGGCGTGTCCTCGGCGGACGACGAGAACCGCAGCACCGTGCTCCCCGCGCGTATCATGTCCTCGTGCTGAAGGGGGATGATCGTCTGCACCCGCTCGTCGTTGAGATACGTGCCGTTGGCGCTCCCGAGGTCCTCGAGGAGGTACTCCTTGCCGTCGTGGAAGACGGCGAAGTGGGCGCGCGAGGCCTGCTCGTCGAGGATGATGAATTGCGCATCGCTGCCCCGGCCGACCACGGTGCGCGAGCCGGGCGGAAGCACGAACGGCGCCTCCGGCTCTGCGTTGGCGCCCGAAACCAGGAACAGCTTGGCAGGCATCGAGTTCCGAGTCCTCTCGCTACAGAGCTCACATGCGGCGCGCATGCGACCGGCGGATTATACTGTTGCCCGCGCAGCAAGTCAAGGAAGCTCTCTGGATTGGGGCCTGGCGACTGCGGAATGCGGCACCGCGGGGCGGGAAGCGAGCGCACGCATCCGCGCGGGCGGCATAAAGCCCATAGCGAATGAACCCCCACTCCCTAAATGCCTTGAGGCCAATGTGTAACGGCACTGTAACTAGCCCGGAATCTGCTTGCGCCGGCCCCGGGGCGACGTATAATTCAAGTGGACCAGGCGACGGGGCACACGGGGGCAGCCCGAGCCGCCGAGAGACAGGAGGTGGGCCATGAACGATTGCGGAATGCGGATTGCGGAATGCGGATTGCGCGGCGGAGGGCCCGCGGTTCGGCATCGCACCTGGGCATCCCTGGTTCTGAGCCTGCTCGCCTTCGTGCCGGCATGTCTCATGGGCGCAGAGAAGCCCGAGACCACGAATCCGAAATCCGGAATCCGGAATCCAGAACCCGAGGCGGCGAAGCCGCCCCTCTCGCCCGAGGAGCAGGCGGCACGCGACCTCCTCGAACGCTACAAGGCCGAGTCCAAGATCAAACAGGGGGAGGAGCGCCATCTTGCCGAGCAGCACTTCAAGACGGGAAGGGCCCACTTCGACAACCAGGCATGGAAGGCGGCCTACGATCAGTTCAAGACGGCCGTCGCGCTCGACCCCACGCACAAGCAGGCGCGGGAGTATCTGCGAAAGGCGTCCGGCCTCCTCGGCCTCAAAGAGGGAACCGGCCCATTGGCGGGCGAGTACATCGTTGGGAGGAAGGTCAGCATTGAGGCCATGCGGATCGAGTTGCTCAACCTCTACGAACAAGCGAAGACCGCCTATGAGAAAGGGGAGTTTCTGCAAGCCATAGAGCTTTTCACCCGTGTTGCGGCGAAGGCCCGCTACTTGGCCCCCTACACGGACACGGCGAAGGTTGCCGAGGAGGCGGAGGAAGGGATCGGGAAGGCCAAGGCCGGCATCGAGCAGGGGCGGAGCAGGGGAGAGGAGGAGCGGCGGCGCCGAGCCGTCGAGGAGTCCGACCGGCTCCGCAAGCAGGGGGAAAGCCGCCTCTTCGAGCGTCAGCGGGCGCAGCTCGCCCAGGCGCGAGCCCTGTTCGGGGGACGACGCTACGAGGACGCTCGCAAGCTCTGCGACGAGGTGCTCCGCCACGACCCGGCGAACGGCGAGGCCGCCGTCCTCCGCGCGACGGCCCTCGGCACCGCCCGCGCCGAGGCGGTGGACCGCGCGGTGCGGTCCCGCGCCGCCGAGACGAACCGCTGGGCGCAAGAGGTCGCGGCGCAAACCGTGCCCCAGAACGACATCGTCGCCATCTCGCGCGGGCGCCTCGAGGAGGTGCGAGGCCGTAAGGGCGACGCGCTGTTCGACTCGGGCCTCCGGCCCCCCGAGGCCTGGGAGACCCGCATCCGCGAGGCCCTCGAGCGGAAGGTGACGTTCGACTTCGTTGAGACGCCGCTGGCCGACGTGGTGTCGTTCCTCGGCAGCCTCACCGAGGCGAGCATGGTGCTGGACACCGAGGCGCTGAAGGGCGGCATGCCCAACGTGAGCTTGCGGGTGCAGGACATGCGCCTGGAAGCCGCCCTGAACTGGCTGTGCAAGCTGGTGGGCCTCCGCTACGCCCTGCGCGACGAGGCGATCTTCATCTCCAGGCCCGAGCGCATCTACGACACGCCGGTGCTGCGGATGTACGACATCACCGATCTGACCATCGAGATCAAGAACTTCAAGGGCCGCCAGCGCGCCCTCTCCACCGACAGCGGCCACGGAGTCGAGGACTTCTTCCGGGAGGAGGAGAAGGACGAGGAGCAGGAGAAGCCGCTGTCGGGCAAGGAGCTGATCGAGTTCCTCCAGCGGGTCGTGGCCCCGACGGGACCTGAGGACGACGGGGGCATGGACCGGCTCCGCGAGGTCGCCGGCTTGCCGCGCGACGGGCGCCCCGGCAAGGGGCAGGAGCTGGTGGACCTGATTGGCGTCACGGTGGGGGGCCGCACGTTCCTGGGCGTCAAGACGAGGGAGTGAGAGGCATGGAGCGGCCGGCCTGTCCCGCCAAGGCGGTGCTAAGCCTTTTGGGGCTGGCACGTTGCGTCGGGCGAAAATGCACTTGCACTGGCGTGGCGAAGTGGTATAATCCCAGAGTACGGCCGACGCGGCAGAAGAGAGAGTCCGACGGCCGCCTGGAGGCCGCGCCTGGGTATGGAACGTGTGTACTTCGGCAGAAGCCCGCGGGCCGTTGCGGCATTCGTGTGCTACGTCGCCAACGGCACCGATCAGCGGGCCAGGGAACTGCTCGAGCACGAGCTCGAACGGAGCGGCTTCGACCGGCGCGACCGGGACCTGACGACCGAGTTGGTCTACGGCATGCTGCGGCGGCGCGGCACCTTGGACCACCTCCTGGCGCGGTTCAGCCGCCGCCCGCTGCGAAAGGTGCAGCCGCGGGTGCTCGAGCTCCTGCGGCTTGGTGCGTATCAGCTTCTGTTCCTTGACAAGGTGCCTGCGCCGGCGGCGGTCAACGAGGCCGCGGAGATCGCCAAACACGTGAGCTCGCGCGCAGCGGTGGGCTTCGTGAACGGCTGCCTCCGCTCCCTTCAGCGGGCCATCGTGGCGAAGGGCAACGAGGCCGGGGCCGACCCGCGCCGGGCGGTGCCCGTCGCGGAAGGCGCCTGGTGCATCCTCGACAGGCCGGTGCTGCCCGATCCGAGCGACGGGGCGGCCGACTACCTGGCCGCGGCCTACTCGCACCCCGCGTGGCTCGTGGAACGCTGGGTGCGCCGCTTCGGCGAGGCCGTTGCGCGGCAGGTGTGCGAGGCGGACAACTCACACGCCGGCGTCGTCCTCCGCGTGAATCGGCTCCGAGCCACCCAGGAGACCCTGGTGGAGGAACTCGTGCGGGGAGGGCGCTGGGCGAGACCGGTCGGCACCGACCACGTGGTGGCTGACCGGCCCGGCTCGCTCGCCGACGTTGCGGCGTTGCGCGACGGGTTGTGCACGGTGCAGGGGGTGGCCGCATCGGCCGCGGCGCCGTTGCTGGCGCCCCAGCCGGGCGAGCGGGTGCTCGACCTGTGCGCTGCCCCCGGCTCGAAGGCCTGCCAATTGGCCGAGTTGGCGCGAGGCGAGGCCGAGATTGTGGCGCTCGACCTCTCGCCCAGGCGCCTGCGGCAGGTGACCGAGAACGCGCTTCGCCTCGGCGCCCGCGCCGTGTGGCCCGTCGCAGGCGACGGCGCCGCGTGCGAGCGGCTGTTCCGGGGCGATTTCGACGCCGCGCTGGTGGACGTGCCGTGCTCGAACACGGGCGTGCTGGCCCGGCGGGTAGAGAGCCGCTGGCGAGTGTCGGCGCAGGGGATCGTGAAGCTGTCGCGGCTACAGCTCCGCTTGGCCGCATCGGCGGCTGCCGTCGTGCGGCCCGGGGGCCGGCTGGTGTACAGCACGTGCAGTCTTGAAGAGGAGGAAAACGAGCGAGTCGTGGAAGCCCTGTGTGCGATGCGGGCGGACTACCGCCTGGCAGAATCGCGTTACATTCTGCCGCCGCAGACAGGCGATGACGGCGGATACGTGGCGCTCCTGCGACGTGCGGAGCGCGGATAGCTCAGGGGGCTGTGAACAACACGGTGGCGGGAGGGAAAGGGGTCGAACCATGCGAGGACGATGGAAGCTCGGGTTGCTGTGTGGGCTTGTGCTCGTGGCGCTCTGCGGAGTCTTGCGGGCCGGTGAGGCGCCGGCGATGGCCCCGCCCGCGCCCGTTCTCAGCCCCGAGGAACAGGCGGCTCAGGACCTGATCAAGCGCTACCAGGTCGAGAAGCGGGTCCAGGACGACCAGGAGCGCTTCCTGGCCGCCCAGCACGTGGCGGCCGGGCAGGCGCACCTCATCAACGGCGCCTACGAGGATGCCCGACGCCAGTTCGCAGAGGCCCTGAAGCTCGACGAGACGAACAAGGATGCCCAGGAAGGGATGCGGAAGGCACAGAGCCTCCTCGGCGTGATCAAGCCGCGGTTCCTCGACCTGGCGGGGGAATACGCCCGCCAGCGGTCCGTCGCGCTCCAGGCCCAGAAGACCGAGCTGGAGAACATGTTCGGCGCCGCGAAGGCCCAGCTCGAGAAGGGCCATTTCATCGACGCCATCGAGGGCCTCACCCGCGTGTCGGCCCGGGGCCGATACCTGTCGCCCAACATCGAGGTGGGCGACATCGTGGTGAACGCGGAGGCGCTGATCCAGAAAGCCATGCTCCAGATGGAGCAGACGCGCGTGGAGCAGGAGGCGAGACGCCGCCAGATCGCGGAGGAGCAGGCCCGGGAGCTCGTCGAGATGCGCGCGAAGCTCCTCGAGGAGCGCACCCAGGCCCTCTACCGCCAGGCCACCACGCTCTTCGCCGAGCGGCGCTACAAGGAAGCCGAGAAGATCTGCGACGAGATTCTGCGGAGGGACCCCGCGAATGGACCGGCGCAGACTCTGCTCGACACCGCCAAGTCCGCCGGCCGGAAGGACGACATTGATGCCGCGATCAAGGAGCGCCGCTCGGCGACCGAGCAGCACTGGCAGGAGACCCAGGCCTACTGCGTGCCCTACACCGAGGTGCGGCCGTACATGCCGCGCGACAAGTTCGAGGAGGTGCGCAGCCGCAAGGCCGCGACGCATATCGGCGACGAGATCGAGGAGCAGGACTGGGAGCGCCGCATCAAGGAGGCCCTCAACAAGAAGGTGACCTTCGACTTCGTCGAGACCCCGCTCCAGGACGTGGTGAACTTCCTGAGCAGCCTGGTGGACGTGACGATCGTGCTCGACACGCCCGCCGTGAAGGACGCCCCGAACGTCACCCTGCGCGTCAACGAGATGCGCCTCCAGTCGGCCCTCAACTGGATTCTCAAGCTCGTCGCCCTCAAGTACACGCTCAAGGACGAGGCGGTCTTCATCTCCAAGGCCGAGGCCATCATGGAGAAGCCGGTCCTGCGCATGTACGACGTCACCGACCTGACGATTGACATCAAGAACTTCCAGGGCCGCCAGCAAGCCCTCGCCAGCGACAGCGGCTACGCCTCCACCGGCAGCAGCTTCGGCGGCGGCGGCGGCGACATGGCCCAGGAGTTCTTCGGCGGCGACGAGGACCAGCAGGACGAGGAGGAGAAGCTCACGGGCGAGAGCCTGATGGAGTTCATCAAGAAGACCATCGCCCCTGGCACCTGGTCCGACGACATGGGCGCCGGGGGGAGGGCCGAGTTCTAGTGGCCCCGAGCGGGATGCCGACGAGCCCGGCAACGTGCCCCTGGCCCGTTGGCCGGGCTCGTTCATGAGAAAGACAGGCCTGGTAGCCTTCTCGCACCGCACTTCGGGAACGGTTGCCGGCGGGTTCGTGCGCGCAGCCGGAACGAGGCACTTCTCATGCCCAACTTGCCCTTCCGCCCGCCGCCGGGAATGAGGCAGCAAGCGCGCGTGGTCCTCAGGGCGCCGCGCGCACCGCAGGGAGGGATGCTTGCCGCGGTGCGGGAGCAGTTGCGCCGCGCCCCCTGGTTCGCCATCTCGGCCACGATTCACGCCTGCCTTCTCCTCGCCATCGCGTTGCTCGCCGGAGAACGGTCGCGGCCCGTCGAGGAGGCGGTGGGCCACGTGTTCGAGGTGAACCTGTACGCCGAGCGCCCGAAGCCGATCGAGACGCCGAAGCCGCCCGAGCCGAAGGAGGAACCGCCGCCCAAGCCGCCGGAGCGCCTGCCGGAACCGAAGGTCGCGCCGGAGCCGCAACCCGAGCTGGTCGTGCCTCCCACGCCTCGCCCCGAGACGCCCACCCCGCCGCCTCCGGAGGAGGTGGCCAGCGTGAAGGCCACGCCGGTGATCCAGGTCCCCGACGGCCCCGCCGCCGCGCGCGACGTGTTCGCCTCGCGCCGGCCGGTCGCTCGCGAGGAGGCCGTGCGACAGTGGGGGGGCACCGCCGGCTCCGAGCGGGCCGTGGACGCGGGGCTGGACTGGCTGGACCGCCACCAGGAGCAGGACGGGCGCTGGCACGACGGCGACCCCCAGTTGAAGCTGGCTCCCGGCCTGTCGGGCCTGGCCCTCCTCGCCTTCCTGGGCAAGGGGCACACCCACACCGACGCCGGGCCCTATCGCGACACGGTGGGGCGGGCGCTCCGCTACCTGGTGAGTCTCCAGGCGAGCGACGGCCGGTTCGGCGAGCCCTACCTCCTCGCCGGCGAACGCAATAACCGCTACCTCCTGTACCACCAGGGCATCATCACCATGGCCCTCGCCGAGGCATTCGCCATGACACGGGACCCGGAGCTTCGCGGGGCCGTGCGTCGCGGCGTGGCCTTCATCGCGCGCGCCCAACAGGACGCCGGGGGCTGGGACTACGGCGACCTGCGCACGGGGCGCAACGACACCTCGGTGACCGGCTGGCAGCTCATGGCCCTCAAGTCGGCCCATGCCGCCGGCGTCGAGCTGGATTGGCAGACCCTCTTCGGCGTCATGCGCCACTTCGATCTCAACACAAGCCCCGCCGGCGAGGTCGTCTACGCCAACCGCGACCCCGGCTCCTGGCGCCGAGGGCCGGGCATGGCCGCCGTCGGCCTGTTCGCCTACCTCGCCCTGGGCTGGCCGCGGGACTGCTCGCTCGTGAGCCAACAGGCCGAGCTCCTGCTGAAGGAACTGCCGGACTGGGCGGAGATGAACCGCAACGACCCGCGGGACGTAGAGGGCTGCCTTCACACCATGTACTACTGGTACTACGGCACGCTCGCGCTCTTCCAGATGGGCGGGCACTGGTGGACGCAGTGGAACACCCACCTGCGCGACCTCCTCGTCGCCCGCCAATGCCTGGACGGCGAGCGGAAGGGGAGCTGGGACCCTCCCGACAGGGGCTTCGATGCCGCCGGGGGCCGCGTCTACGCCACCACCATCAACCTCCTCACCCTCGAGGTCTACTACCGCTACCTGCCGTTCTACCGGGGCGGGGCGTTCGACGCCCTGGAGACCCTGGAGAAGGCCCTCCAGGTCCGCGGCTCCGACGCCACGCGTCGCCGGGCGCTCAGCCTGCTCGCCTCGTTCCGTACGGAGCGCGCCCAGGAGCTGCTGGTGGCGGCACTGGCCGACTCCGACCCCGCCACCCGCGCGACGGCCCAGCGGGTGCTCGTGGAGCAGAAGTGCGAGCGGGTGGTGCCCGACCTCGAGCGCCAGCTCGAGTCGCTCAGCGCCCTGGCGCGCATGCAGGCGGTCGCCAACCTGGCGCGGTTTGGCGACAAGCGGTTCGTCCCCCATTTTCTCAAGGCGCTGCGCGACCCCGAGAAGGTGGTCCGCGACCGTGCGATCCAGGCGCTGCGCAGGCTCACCGGCGAAGGCTTCGGCTACCAGGCCGACGCCCCGGCCGACCGGCGCGAGGAGGCCCTCGCGCTGTGGGAGCGCTGGCAGCGTGGCGAGGTCGCGCAACCGCCGCCCGAGGGCATCCCGGGCAAGGTCCTCGTCGTGGATGAGCAGGCCCCCAACGCCGTGGTCCTCGACGTCGGGAGCGACAAAGCCGTCCGTCGTGGCCTTCGCTTCGAGGTCCGACGCGACGGCAAGGTCATCGCCGTCCTCCAGGCCGAGAAGGTGGACCCCACCCTCACCATGGCCCGGGTCATCGAGCGGCGCGGGAACGCCATCCGCGAGGGCGACGCCGTCCAGTCGCTCCCCGACTCCCCGGTGAGCACGACGCGTGAACGTGAGTGAGGCGGGCGAGGCAGAAGCAAGCGGGCCCCTGCGTCTTGCCTGGTCTCCGTGGGGGAGGAGCACAGAGACCGTGGGATGGCAAGACCACAGGGGCCGCGCAAATCACTTCTCTGGCTCGGGGGCCGACGTACCGACAGGTCCCCTCACCCTCTAATGCTAGCAACCTCAGTTGGCTGTGTCAAGGGGTTTTTGGGCAGCCACGCCTGGCGCCGATCCGGGGTGGCTGCCTGCGCGTCGCCGCTCGTGCGCGCCGCCGTCATCCTGGCTCTTCGGCCTGTTCCTGTGCGGGGGGCCGCTCGGCGAGGGCGTGGAAGAAGGCGTGGATGGCGGCCGCTTGCTTCGCCGAGACTCCCTCGACCTTTGCCAACTCGTCCCGTGAGGCGACGCGGATGGCGCGCACGCTGCCGAAGTGGGCGACGAGGACCTTCTTGCGCGCGGGGCCGATGCCAGGGATACGATCGAGGATCGAGCCCTTGTAGGGCTGGCGCCGCAGCTTGTGGTGGTATGTAATCGCGAAGCGGTGAGCCTCGTCCCGTATCCGCTCCAGCAGGTGCAGCTCCGGCGCGTCGGGGGCCAGGACGATGGGCTCGGGACGCTCCGGGACGAAGACGCGCTCCTGGGTGTGCTCGCGGCCTTTGGCCAGGGCGATGAAGTCCACGCCCGCGACGCCGGCGGCCCGCACCGCCGCCCAGGCCACGGCGAGCTGGCCCACGCCGCCGTCCACGATGATCAGGTCGGGCAGGTCGTGCTCCTGGGTGCCGCGGCGGAGGCGGCGGGTGAGGACTTCGCGCAGCATCGCGTAGTCGTCGGCGCCGGCGACCGTCTTGATCCGATAGCGGCGGTAGCGGGCCTTGTTGGGTGCCCCGCGGTCAAATGTGACCTGGGAGCCAACCGCCTCGGCCCCCCCGAGGTTCGAGATGTCGTAGCACTCCATCCGCTGGGGCGGGCGGCGGAGGCCGAGGGCCGCCTGGAGGCGTTCGAGCACGCGGGCGCGGTCGCGCTCGGTGGCGTGTGCGGCGCGGAAGGCGCTCTGGGCGTTGCGCATGGCCATCTCGACCAGGCGGGCCTTCTCGCCGCGCTGCGGGCGCAGGACCTCCACCTTGCCGCCGCGCCGCTCCGCGAGCCATTCGGTCAGCGGCCCGCGGTCGGGCGGCTCGACGGGCACCAGGACCTCGGGCGGGATGAAGCGGGTGCGGCCGTAGAACTGCTTGAGAAACTCCTCGAAGGCGGCGGGGGCGGCGTAGCCTTTGGTGCCGAAGGCGTAGGTCGGCACGTCCTCGAGCTTGCCGCGGCGGACGAGGAGGGCCTGCACCTGCATCGTCTCGCCCTCGGTGTAGTAGCCGAACACGTCGCGGTCCACGCTCTGGGGGCTGGCGACCACCTGCTTCTCGATGGTGCGCTCGACGGCAGCGAGTTGGTCGCGGTATCGGGCAGCCATCTCGAACTCGTGGCGCGCCGCCGCCTGGCGCATCTTGTCGCGGAGCCGCTCGGCCAGCTCCTGGCTCCGGCCGCGGAGGAACATCTCCACCTCGTCGAGCAGCTCCCCATAGGCCGCCGCGTCCACGTAGCCCACGCAAGGCGCCACGCAGCGGCCCAGTTCGTAGTAGAGGCAGGGCCGCGTGCGGTTGCGGAACACCGCATCCGGGGTCTTCCGAATCGGGAAGATGGCGTTCACGATGCGCAGGGTCTCCCGGGCGGAGGCGGCTGAGGAGTAGGGGCCGAAGTAGCGCACGCCGTCCTCGGGCGTGTAGCGCCGCACCAGCTCCAGCCGCGGGAAGGGCTGACGCCGGTCCAGCTTGATGCTCAGAAACGTCTTGTCGTCCTTCAGATTGATGTTGAAGCGCGGCTTGAACTGCTTGATCAGGTTGTTCTCGAGGATGAGGGCCTCTTTCTCTGTGGCCACGAGCACCCAGTCCAGGTCGGCCACCCTGGGCACCAGGTGCTCGACGAACACTCGCTCATCACTCGATGCCTGGAAGTAGGAGCGGACTCGTGCGCGCAGGTTCACCGCCTTGCCGACGTAGATCACCTTGTTGTGGCGGTCCTTCATCAGGTACACGCCGCAGGCGGCGGGCAGGGCGGCCAGCTTCTCTTGGAGTTTGTCAGGAATCATAGGCGGTTGCCTGCGGAGACAATCCGTAATGCGTAATCCGTAACCAGGCACGACGCAGCTTGCTGGCGAGCTGAAAGGCTGCTATGATTGCCCGGCCAGTGCATCGCCCATTATAGTGCAGAGGAGGCCCCCGTTTCCACCGCGTGCCTCCTCGTTCTTGTTACGGATTACGAATTACGGATTACGGATTCCGATGCCCACTTCCCTTCCACCTCACCATCGCGGCCGGTCCCACACGCTGCTGATGGTGCTCGCCCACGCGATGAGCGATTTCTATGCGACCAGCTTCACGCCGCTGGTGGCGACGTTTCGGTCGCTCCTGGGCCTGAGCCTGACGGGGGTGTCGGTGATCGGGGCGCTGCTGGGCATCTTCGGCTCGATGATGCAGCCGTTGATGGGCCTCTGGAGCGATCGGGCACACCGCGGGACGATGGCCGCGGTGGGCGTGGCCGTGTCGGCCGTGTTCTTCGGCCTCATCGGCTTTGCCCCGAACGTCGTGGTGCTCACGCTCCTCCTGGTCGCTGGGGCGCTGGGCGTCGCGGCGTTCCATCCGAGCGGCGCGGTGCTCGTGGTGCGCGACGAGTCGCGGCGCCACGCGGCGATGGGCCTGTACATGACGGGCGGCAGCCTGGGCCTGGCCCTGGCGCCCTGGGTGACGACGCGCATCGTTGGGCGTATGGGGCTGCCGTGGCTCTGGCTCATCGCGTTGCCCGGCATCGGGCTGGCGCTATGGGTGTATGGCGCGACGCGGCACGAGCCGCCCGCCAGGGCCACGGGCCGGGCGTTCAACTGGCGGGCGCTCCTGGCCCCTGGCACGGGCGCCGCCTGGGCGCTGTTCGGCATCGCCATCGTCCGCTCGGTCGCCGTCACGTCCTTTGCCTACTTCGCCTCCGTGCTCGGCGAGGCTCGGGGCTGGCGGCTGGAGGAGACGGGGGCCGTGCTCTCCTGGTTCCTGGGCCTCGGCGTGGCAGGGAGCCTGCTGGGCGGGCACCTGGCCGGCCGCATGGACCGGCGGGTGCTGATCGCGGCGTCGTGCGTGCTGGCCGCGCCGTGCTTCTTCGTGTTCGCGGCGACGCGGGGCGGGCTGTCGGTCCCCGCGTTCGCGGCGGCTGGGTTCTTCTTCTCCCTGGCTACCCCGGTCAACGTGTCGCTGGCTCAGGAGTTGTACCCTCGGAGCGCGAGCGCGATGAGCGGGGTGATGATGGGCATGGCATGGGGAATTGCCAGCCTGCTGTTGATCGTGGTCGGCGGAGCGGCGGAGCGGGTCGGCGTCGAGCGCGCCCTCCAGGTCGCCGCGGTGTCGAGCGCGTTCGCCGCGGCGTTCGTGGTGTTCCTGCCGGGCAGAGGGGTCAGGGCTCGGGCTGGGGTTGGGTCGCCTCGAGCTGCTCCTCGTTGAAGAGCTCGGGCTGGCGGATGATGCTCATGTCCACAAGCTGTCGGATGACGCGGCGGGTGAGGGCGCGGCTGTCGGTGTAGAAGCCCACGTAGCGGGGGTGCTTCCCCTCGGGGGGAAGCTCCTCGGCCAGCAGGGTCATGTGGATGTCGCGGCTGATGTTGATCGTCACCCAGTTGTTGCCGAGCTTCTGGATGCCGTCGGTGATGAGGTGCACGTTTGGCGCCCACCGCTCGACCTTCACGTCGGGCACGCCGATGACGTAGATGTTGCGTGCCACGGCGGCGAGGTTGTGATAGTGGTCGAGGTGCGGCTCCAGCAGGCTCAGGCGGCGGAAGACCGAGTAGAGGGTGCAGCGCCCAGGGTCGGCGAAGCACGCGTTCTCGATGCACCGGCTCATGAAGGTCAGCGTCGCCTCCGAGCTGGTGAAGTGGTACTCGCCGCTCAACAGGTCGCCATCGAGCCGCCCGAACAGCGGCGCGGGGTCGCGATTGTCGCGCAGCTTCTGAATGTCGGTGATCAGATCGTGGAACGGACTGATTGGCTCGGACACGCGCCGGCACTCCTTCACAAGTGTCGCAAAGTCTAGCATTTGGGCTTTTCCCTGTCAAGGTTGCCCAAACCGTCGTCGTTGTCGTCGTCGTCCTCGTCGTCGAGCCGTTCGGGATCGCCATTTGGCCATTCTCGGCCTTCCGACTCAGAGTCGTACGGCTTTCTCGATTTCCGGCGCACCCGTCTGGCGATTCTCGCCCTTCCGGCTCAGAGTCATACAGTGTTCTCGAGTCTCAGACTCGAGAATCGGCGATTCTCGGCCTTCCGGCTCAGAGTCGCACAGACTCGCCAGAGTCGACCGCTTTTCCGCGCCCTGGGGTCAGGTCTCAACTTACAACTTAAGGCAATGCGACCACCGCCCATTGTGGCTGCTTCCGGGTCGCACCACAATGCGTTCCAACTCGTCCAAGTCGTCCAAGTCGGCAGGTTCATGGGGGAGGTCTCGTGAGCCCCACGTGGCCGCACTTGTGGGCGGCGTGTCCCCACGCCGCGAATCGCGGGATGGAGACATCCCGCCCACAGTCCTGGCACCCACTGCCCCTGGGCGTTCGCGTGGCACCCTTTGACCGCAGGAGATCACCCGTAGCCGCCGCCACGGGTGCGAGCCGGAATTGTAGGTAGAGCGGTTCTCTCTGGAGCCTGAAAGGCTCGCATAGGATAGCCCAGGGCAATGCCCTGGGAACGAGGCCAACCCCAAGCCATAGCCCTGAAAGGGCGGCATAGCCACGCTCTATCTCGCCCTTTCAGGGCTTGCGTGATGGGGGCCCCTGGACCCAGGGCGTTGCCCTGGGCTATCCTATCACGCCCCGTTGGGGCTGCGGAATCCACCTGCAATTCCGGTTCACACCCCGCCGCCACTTTCCGCTTGCTTTCCAGCCCAGCCCGGCTATATTGCTGGCAGGAGGAGACGATATGAAGAAGAATAGCCAGCACAACGGCGCCGACGCCGACCGCGACACGATGCGGCCGGAGTACGACTTCAGCAAGGCCGTGCGTGGGGTCACTGCTGCCCGATACGCCCAGGGGGGCCAACATCGTCGTCATTGACCCCGAGGTCCTCGACGTGTTCCCCGACAGCGCTGCCGTCAACGCCACCCTCAACGCCCTGGCCCCTGTTTTCCGACAGCAGCGGCGGCCCAGGCGCCGAGCCATGCGGCCCCCGGCACACAGGTCGAAGGCGAAGGCGTGAGTCGCCAGCGGCCATCACCGGCGGCGACACCACCCCACGGTATGCCTGTCACACCGTGCGATGGAGCGGCCGGTTTCGAGCATCGTGGGCCGGTCTGTTGGCCATGGGGTGTTCGCCTCTGGCCCCCGCCTCGCCGGCCCCGGACGGAGGGGATGACATGTCGCGCCATAACAACTGCCACAGCCGCCACTTGCATGTCAGCGGTTTGACAGGCACCGCTGTGGTGCTACGCCTTCACCGCGCGGCTCTCTCATCCGCTGCTCCCTGCCAGTTGACTGGCGCTCTCCGAGGACTCGAACTGCGTCCTGTCAGGCCAAGCGTTCCGGCTACCCCGGTTCGTATAGGAGCACATAGCTGTGACTGTTGAGCGGCCGCGGCAGCTTCAGGGACAGTACGCGTTCTGAGGCATCGGCGGCCTCGGCGAGTCCCAGGTGATTGGCCAAGCTGCACCGGTCCGTTTCCACATCATTAACTTGGCGAGTGCCATGGAGTAGTGCAATTGCACGATACGACAGGACCTGGACTTTTCTTGGGAAGTGAAATGCGAGCTCGAGGCTGTCCAGTTCGGCATGCACATCAAACACGTAACCGTAGTACAAGCGATGCGCTACCTTGTACACGTCAGGAAATCCAGGCTGTCGCGCACGCTCGGCTAACTCGGCTTGCGTCAGCGGGTAGTAGTTTCGCAAGTCGAAGGATCGTCGATATCCCAGCTTTTCTCCCGGCATCAACGGCGGGTCAACATTCACAAAGTACCAGAGCTCTCGGGCAGTTCTCTCAGCTAGCTGGAGTGACACCCGGTGAGTGTCACCACCTAAGGTCGCCTCAATTTCGTAGGCATCTTCACTGACGAGCTCTATCCGCGCCCCTTCGGTATGATCAAAGCCCGTATCAAGCGAGTGGCGAAAGCGGGCAAGTTTGATGCGGGGAATGATCTCATGATATTGCTCCCGGCACAACATGCCCGTTCGCGAGATGCGATTGCGGAGAACGACGTTTGTGTACAGGAAAGGTTGTGTGCCTTGTGGGAGGTCGATCCTGCGCTTGAGATCAAGAAGGTGCTTCACGACGTGGTGGGCATTTGTCAGGAAGCTTGAGGCATCCCAGAAATCGAATCGCGCGGCTGTCTGTGACTCTCGGAATGCTTCGGGTACACGGGTGCCCGTGTGAACGATGAGAGCGACCGGCTTCTCTCTCCCTGCGGCATACACGCTCTCTTGTTCCGGGCATGGCGCCGGTTCTAGGTCGCCTTGCGCAGAATGATCAGAAGGCGGCGGGGACTTCGGTCCCAGCAGCGCCACAACACCGTCAGCGGATTCTATCCGCTGTATGAAGCTCGCGAAGGGTGGGCGCTCGATGTCGGGGCCGTCAAATACGTCCACCTTGAACTCAAGTGTCTGCAGGAGCTTCCGTAATGGCTCAAGCAAATGGCCGTAAGAGCTGCTATAGCACAAGAACACCTGTGTCATCGTCAGGTATCCCTTCAGTTCGCGCGGCCATGTTCATCTGGTTGTCGTCCAAGATTCCGATCCCGCTGGGCAGCAAAATGCCCACGCTGCCAACTGGACATATGCCCAATTGGCAGCGCTTCACTGCGTCTCCGGCGCTCATTGCGGCGTCTCATGTGGCTTCCGTACGAGCCTCAGATCGCGCTGCCGCCAGCCATTGAGAGGGCTTCGCGCTCATCACCCCCTTTCTCTCCCTCAGGCCACGTTGACTATACACCACCCGTGTGGCAGTGTCAATAGCGCCCGCCGAACTCTTCGAGTCCTCGGAGAGCGCCAGTCAACTGGCAGGGAGCAGCGGATGAGAGAGTCGTACGGTGATGACGTAGCAGCCACACCAGCCCCAGCCGTGCCCCCGTGCCCGCAAGGGCAGGGGTGAAGCGTCGGCCAATGGGGACGTGCAGGCCGCGTATTGAGCCGCGGACCCGAGCTCAGCTCGGAGTGCCGACGCGCTCGAGGATGTCGGGAGGCCATAGCGGCCACGCCGCTAGCGCGGGGTTCTGGGGACACCTTCTCAATGCTCCCCGTGCCCTCTGCGGTGGTTCCCTACGCCCTTGCGGCGGTAAGGTGGTCGGAGGGGAGAGGTGTGACCTCGGCGTCGAGGTGGCCGGCAAGGCGGTCCTTCTCGACCTCGATGTCGTAGCGGGCCTGAAGGTTGAGCCAGAAGCGGTCCGAGAGGCCAAAGTAGCGCGAGAGGCGCAACGCGGTGTCGGCTCTGATGCTCCGCCAGTTCTGGCGCTGCCACTCCGCAGCCCCTACGGGGCGTACTATGACAGCCCAGGGGAACGCCCTGGGGATTGGCGACCACCCATGCGTAGCCCTGAAGGGGCGTACTGTGGCCTGCCTCGTAGTACGCCCCTTCAGGGCTGAACGGACCCCGCACACCGTTTCCCAGGGCGTTGCCCTGGGCTGTCATAGTACGCTCCTTCGGAGCTACGAAGGGCAAGGCCAGGTGCCACGACTCGGGGGCATGCTCTGAGTCGCCGTTGCCGTCCCGCGGGGTTTTTGGTATAAGAGAAGGAGTCTTCTGGAGAACGCTGCATGGGTATGACGATCACCGAGAAGATCATCGCGGTGCACGTGGGCAAGGACACGGTGAGGCCGGGGGAGTTCCACTTCGTGCCCGTGGACGTGGTGATGGCGAACGACATCACGGCGCCCCTGGCCATCGAGTGCTTCGAGCGGACAGGGGCGACGCGGGTGTTCGACCCCGAACGCATCATCCTCATCCCCGACCACTACGTGCCGAACAAGGATATCAAGGCCGCCGAGCAGGCGAAGTTCCTCCGCGAGTTCGCCCGCAAGCACAAGCTGCCTCACTACTACGAGGTGGGCCGCGCCTGCGTGTGCCACAGCCTGGTGCCCGACGAGGGGCATTGCGTGGCGGGCGACGTGATGGTGGGCGCCGACTCGCATTCGTGCACGAACGGCGCCCTCGGCGCCTTCGCCACGGGCATGGGCTCGACCGATGTCGGCGTCATCTTCGCCCTCGGGCAGACCTGGCTCAGGGTGCCCCAGAGCCTCAAGTTCGTCTACACGGGCACGCCCAGGAGCCCCTGGGTCGGCGGCAAGGACTACATTCTCGCCACGATTGGGCGCATCGGCGTCGCGGGCGCACTCTACTGCGCGATGGAGTTCACGGGCGAGGCCATCGAGGCACTGCCGATGCACGGGCGGCTGACGATGTGCAACATGGCCATCGAGGCGGGCGGCAAGAGTGGCATCGTCGCGTTCGACGACAAGACGGCTGCCTTCCTCGAAGACCGCGCGCGCCGGCCGTGTCGCGTCTACACGAGCGACCCCGACGCGGAGTACAAGGCCGTCCACGAGATCAACGTTGCTGACCTGGAGCCGCAGGTCGCCTGCCCGCACCTGCCGAGCAACGTGAAGCCCGTGAGCCAACTGAGCGACGTGCGGATTGACCAGGCGTTCATCGGCTCCTGCACCAACGGGCGCTACGAGGACATCGCGCAGGCGGCCGGGGTGATTGGCGGGCGCAAGGTGCACCCCGACGTGCGGCTCATCGTCATTCCGTCGTCCCTTGAGGGCTATCGCCGCTGCATCAGCGAGGGGCTGGACGAGGTGTTCGTCGAGGCGGGGGGCGTCTTCTCCACGCCCACGTGCGGGCCGTGCCTGGGCGGGCACATGGGTGTCCTGGCCTCGGGCGAGACCTGCATCTCGACCACCAACCGCAACTTCGAGGGGCGCATGGGCCACCTCAAGAGCTTCGTTTACCTGGCCAACCCTGCGGTCGCCGCGGCCTCGGCCGTCCTCGGCCGGATCGCGTCCCCAGACGAACTCTGAGGAATAGCCACGAATGCACACGAATCTTCACGAAACGAGATCGGGGTTCTGGGCTTCAACCCTCATCACGTGTTCTGATTCGTGGGCATTCGTGTCAATTCGTGGCTATCCTTTTGCTGGTTGAAGAGGACAGGTGACGATGGCCAGGGCATTCAAGTTCGGCGACGACGTG
>DATKZY010000267.1:0-8688 GCA_035527715.1 Planctomycetota bacterium
GTTCCACATGGTCACCGGCCGCCCGCCCTTCGAGGCGCCCACCACCAGGGCCGTGCTGGCCCAACACCTCCACGAGGCCCCGCCCGACCCGCGCGAGCTGCGCCCGCAGCTCGGCGAGGGCACGGCCTACATCATTGAGAAGCTCCTCGCGAAGGAGCGCGACGACCGCTACCCCGATGCCGCGACGCTTGTGGCCGACATCGAGAAGGCGCTGCGCGGCGAGTCCGTGGGGCCGCGGCTGGCCCCGTTCCCACGAGTCCGCCGCGTCGCCGCACGGGAGCCGAGCACTTCCTCGGTCGTCCTCACCCTGGTCGTCATCCTCGCTCTCATCGGCATTGTCGTGGCCATCCTCGCCGACCGCCTCCAGAGCGAGTCGCGGCGCCGGAACGGGGAGACGAAGGAGCGGGTGCGGCCGCCGCCTCCCACGCCCGCGGACACCCACCAGGCGGCGGCGGAGCGCGCGTGGGCCGAGGCCGATGCCTATGCCGACGCTCACCCGGCCGACCTCCTGGGCGCCATCGCGCGCCTGCGCGACGTCGAGCGGCAGTTCCACGACACCCCGCTCCGCGAGCGGGCCGCCGCGCGGCGCCTGCGGCTCGAGGCGGACCTCGAGCGGAGGAACAGGGATGCCCTCCGCGGCCTCGTCGAGCGCGCCGAGGCCCTCGTGGGCGAGACACGGCACGCCGACGCCCTGGCGCTCTTCCAGAAGCTCCCCCCGGAGCTCGCCGCCGATGCCTGGCGCGACCGCGTGGCCGCGGCCAAGGCGGCAATCGAGCGGCAGGCGACCGAGGCATTCCATGCCGCCCTCGCGCGCGGCGACGCGCTGGCGAAGACCGGCGAGCTTGACGAGGCGGTGCGGGCCTACGAAGCCGCCGGAGCGTCGCTCCCCGACGCCTGGCGCGACGAGGCGGCCGCGCGCATCGCCGCCGTGCGGCGCCGCCAGAAGGAGCAGGCCGAGCGGGCCGCGGCGCAGCGCGAGGCGGCCCAACTGGGGCTCCTGGCACAGGTGCTCGAGCTGTACCGCGCGCGCAACTGCGGCGAAGCCATCGAGTTCCTCAAGACCCACGCCGCCTCGGCGCCCGCCGAGCGCCGCGAGGAGCTGGAGGCCGAGCTGGCGGAGGCCGCGAAGCTCCAGGAGTTCTGGGCGCGCGCCGACCTCGGCGCCCAGCGCGCCATTGGCCAAGCGTTCGTCGTCCGGGGCATCCAGGGCGAGTTGACGGCTGCCAGGAACGGGCGGCTTACTATCCGCACCCGCGGCGGGTCCTTCAGCGAGGAGATGAGGAACCTCGGCACCGACCAGATCCTGGCCCTGGCGCTGCCGGGGTACGCGTCGGTGGACGCCCCGCTCGCCGCGGCCCGCTTCCTGCTGGCCGAGGGGAAGCCGCAGGCGGCCGAGGGCCGCCTCAAGGCGGCGGGGACCGGGGGCGCCAAGGCTGCGGCACTTCGCGCGCGCCTGCGGCGCTTCGAGGCAGCGGCCCTCTTCGCCGCCGCAAGCAAGGACCTCGCGGAGGCCCGGAAGCTCCTCGCCGCGGGCGACACCGCGGGCGCCGTCACGGCCCTGCGCGGCTTCCTCACCCGCTACGGCGAGCCGCCGGCCGCCGCGACGCTGCGCCTCGAGGCCCAGCGGCTCCTCGACCGGGCCACGCCCCCCCAGCCGAGCGGTTGGGGCGCCGTGGGTGGGAAAGCCATCGCCCGGCCAGGGGGCCGCGTGCGGAACACCCCCGACGACCCGCTCTACCTCGCCGAGCGCTTCGGCCCCAGCGCCTACCGCATCGCCGTCGCGAACGGCACGTACACCGTGCGGCTCCACTTTGCCGAGACGTTCCCCGGCGTCACCGAGGTCGGCCAGCGGGTCTTCTCCGTCGCCATTGAGGGCCAGCCGGCCCTGCGCGACTTCGACGTCCTCAAGCAGGCGGGCGGCCGCCGCTTCTTCGCCATCATCATGGCGTTCGACGTCGAGGTCAGCGACGGCGAGCTGACCATCGAGTTCACCCCCAAAGCCCAGAGCCCGATGATCAACGGGATCGAAGTCGTGGCGAAGGGCCCGCGGCCGGGCCGCGACGTCCTGCTCATCAACTGCGGCGCGAGCCAGGACTATGTGGACCGGAGCGGCCGCACCTGGCGGAGGGACCAGGACTACCAGGCTCCCTGACTCCTCTTGCCCCGTGAGGTGAGGCGTGGAACCCAGGCTCTCGATGTGGACGAGTTTCTTCATTGACCTTTCGCCCGAGGAGGCGCTCGGCGAACTCGCGGCGGCCGGCTGGCGCCACGCCGAGCTGTCCGACGAGCACAGCAAGGCCCTCCTCGAGCGCGGCGACCCCGCCGCCGCTGGCCAGGCGTTTCGCCGCGTTGCCGCCGACGCCGGCGTGTCCATCCCCCAGGGCCACCTGTGGCTCACCGTGGACATCGCTCCCGCCAGCGAGGCGGCGCGGCGTGAGGCCATGGACGGCCTGAGGCGATGGCTGGACCTCTACGTCGCCATCGGCATTCGGGCCGCGGTCATCCACCCCGGCGGCAACGCGCACCACGACCCCGCGGCCCGCTGCGACGAGCAGCTCCACTCGCTCGCCGACCTGGCGGGCCACGTGCGCGGGACCGGCCTCGTGCTGTGCCTGGAGAACTGCTCGTCGGGCGAGGCCCTCAAGCCCCTTCTGGCCGCCACCTCGCCCGCGGAAGTCGGCGTGTGCCTCGACACCGGCCACCTCAACCTCACGCCGGAGAGCCAGGGCGGCTTCATCCGCTTCTGCGCCGGGCGCCTCCGCGCCCTCCACCTGGCCGAGAACGACCGCAGCGGCGACCAGCACAACTTCCCCTACGCACGCGGCGGCTGCGTGCCCTGGGACGAAGTGGCCGCCGCCCTCGCCGAGGTGCGCTACGATGGCCTCCTGAACTTCGAGGTCCCCGGCGAGAACCGCTGCCCCATCCCTGCTCGCCGCATCAAGCTCGCCTACCTCCGGGCACTTGCCACCTGGATCTTCGCTCCCCGCCACGCCTGACGCCTCGCAACGCCGGCCGCGCCCCATGTTGATTCCGCCACTCCCCATGTTGTCGTTCGTCATCATGCTGTAACTCGCGTCACAGCAAACAGTTGCGGCGAGCTGGACACGGGAGCCGCGCGCTCGATGTTGCCAGATCGCAACAATGGCCTCCCAGCGAGAGCCGGCGAGCGCCACGGGCCTACCCACGCTCCGAGTTGTAAGATGCTGGGATGACGGCACTTGCGAATACGCTTGCCACCCCTGGATCATGGCCCTGGCCCGGCATGGCGTTTGCTTGACTACAAGACCAGACTGAGCGGGTGGTCCCGAAACCCGCTTGCTTGGCTACGCTTTGTGCTTCGATCCCTTCCCAAGGCGTGGCTGGGGCGGGCGGCGTGCGGGGCTCTCCCGAAGCTTGGCGACCCCCGTCGCCAAGCGCACAGGAGGCCAGACGGGGCGCCACATGCCTGGCGGGGGTGCCCCTTCTGGCCACCCTTTTTTCTCAACCCAGTGCTCTGTTGAAATGCTCGCGTCGGGGAAGCTCCCGCCCACACAGGCAAGATGCCTGTGCCACCACAAGACCCTGCTTCTCGGCGGTGGCACAGGCTTCCAGCCTGTGTCCGGCAGGCATTTCAACAGAGCACCACCCAACCGAATCGCGCGCCGCGGCCGCGGCGGTCACCTGCCGCGTGCGTCCCGCGCTCCGTGCCCACAGTAGTGACAGAGGAGCTCCAGCGTGGCGCCCTCGGCGCCCTCCCTGGCGAGAACCTCGTCGGTGTGGCGGTTCAAGGGCTTGCCGCAGGCGGCACAGGCGAGCGGCTTCGCGGCGCAGCGCGCGCACAGGGCCGCCCTGCCGGCGACGACGCCTCCCCGCAAGAGGTCGCCCCCGCGGAGGCGGGCGCCGCAGCGCGAGCACGCGGGGCCGAAGACGATGGGCAGCTGCACCGCCGCCCTCGGCCTCCCGATGCACCGCCGCCACACCAGGTAGTCGGGCGAGAGCGGGCGCCGCCGCGTGCGGGCGTAGTCCTCGCCCGCCGCGACCAGCGCCTGCGCCATCTCGACGTCCACGCGCACGAGCCGCTGGTCCATCTTGCGGGCGTATTCGGCGACGCGCTCGTGGAACTCGGCCTCGGTGAGGCCCGACTCGCCCCAGGCCGTGGCGATGCCCAGCTCCACGGGGTCCACCACGACGGCGGCAAAGCGGACCCGGGCCGGGGTGCGGCCCCGCGCCACGAGCACCATGATCCGCCCGTCGCTCTGCGGCGGGGTGGCCAGCGCGGCTCGCACCGGCTCATCCGACTCCGCCGTGGCCACGAACACGTCGCGCACGTCCACCCCCTGCCGTTCGAGGGCAACCAGCGAGGCGCGGGCGTGCCGCCGCACCACGGGGTCGGACCGCCGCAGCAACTCGCGCAGCAGCGGCAGCGTCTGCGGCGTCGCGAAGCGCGACAGCCCGCACGCGACCGCCGCGTCCACCGCCGCAATCTGGAGGCTCATCGCCACCTCCAGCAGCCGCAACAGCGCGGGGCTGCCGTCCTGGAGAATGGGCGCCAGCACCGACTGCTGTTCCTCGTGGCTCAGCGACGCGAATTCGTCGCGCCAGAGGAGCAGCTCCGTCTCATCGTCCAGCAAGGCATCGTGCAGCGCCGGGGCGGAGGCGTCGGCGTCCTGGCCCGACGCCGCTTCGTCCAGGCGGCGGAGAAGGGCCATCACCCACATCTGCTCGGTGGGGTTCAGCAGGCGCTTCTCGAGGTGCTGCTCGACCTCGCGCGCGGCCCACCGGGCCGCCTGGCCCGCCAGGCAGCCGAGCAGCGCGGCGGCCTTCTCCCGGCGCGGCCCCGCCAGGCGCAGGGCGCTGCGCGCCAGGTGCGCGACCCCTTCGCGGCCCAGGGCCACGAGGCGGCCCGCGGCCTCGGCCACCTGGTCCCGCGTGGCGGCCCCCAGGTCCAGCCCTTCCACCAACTCGTCCACTCGGCACGCGGTATCGGCCGCGCCCTGCGATGGCTTCGTCATGGCAACACCCATGGCCCTCGTGCGGCGGCGCCCCAACCCGCACACGGCCGCCGCGCGCGGCCATTCTATACCTGCTGGCTCGGGGCGCGCAAGCAAGGCTGGTTGACAGCCGGCGGCAACGCGGGTAGCATACGCTCGGCCATTGGCCCACACCCCCAACTCCTCGGGAGCACGTGCCGCATGCCACGCCGCCCGACGAAGGACGGAGCGCCGAAAAAGCCGGTCGTCCTCAAGCCGCCCTCGGTGCACCCGCGAAACAAGCTCAACGCCCTCACGGGCAACGAGTGGCTGTTCTTCACCAAGTCGGTGCTGCGCACCAGCTACTCGCACGGCCTCGGCCACAAGCTGCGTCGCGAGCAGGGCGGCAACAAGCCGCCGCAACTGATGCAGCATATCATCGAGTTCTTCACCAAGCCGGGCCAGAGCGTGCTCGACCCCTTCGCCGGCGTGGGCGGCACGCTGCTCGGCGCCTCGCTGTGCGGCCGCAAGGCCACGGGCATCGAGCTGAACCCCCGCTGGCTCGAAATCTACCGCCAGGTCTGCGAGCAGGAAGGCATCGAGCCGCAGGAGACGCTCGTCGGCGACTGCCTGAACGTGCTGCCCGAGCTGGCCGCCGCGGGCCGGTCATTCGACTTCATCGCCACCGACCCGCCCTACTCGATTGCCCTCGAGAAGACCATGTGCGATGGCACCTACGACATCCAGCACCGCAAGACCGACTTCGACAAGTACTCCGACGACGCGGCCGACTTCCGCAACCTGGCCTCGTTCGACGCGTTTTACGACGCGATGGAGCGTGCCTTCGCCCTCACCTATCCGCTCCTGCGCGAGGGCGGCTACCTGGCCGTCATCATCCGCGACTCCTACCAGCGCGGCCGCTACATCCCCGCCACCTACGACATCGCCGAGCGCATCCGCCGCGGCGGCTACGTGCTCAAGGGCATCAAGGTCTGGTACGCCACCGGCGCCCGCGTGCGCCCCTACGGCTACCCCCACTCCTACATCCCCAACATCGTCCACCAGAACATCGTCATCTTCCGCAGAGAGAGACCCGCAAAGGCGAAGAAGAAGACCGCCCGCGTTCTCTCTCGTTCGTGTGATTCGTGAGATTCGTGGCTATGCTGGCGTCTTTTCGGGATACGGGCAGAGGGCACTGACGGGGCAGCGCGGGCACTCGGGCTTGCGCGCGATGCAGCAGTAGCGGCCGTGGAACGTGAGCAGGTGGGAGAACAGCGTCCAGTCCTTCGGCGGCGCCAGTTCGGCCAGTTCTTTCTCGATCTTGTCGGCGTACTTCTTCTCCACGTTATGCGGGTCGGCGAGGCCGAGGCGGCCGCTGAGGCGCAGCGTGTGTGTGTCCACGATGATCGCCGGCACGCCGAAACAGGTGCCGAGAATCACATTAGCCGTCTTGCGTCCCACGCCGGGCAGGTTCGACAGCACGTCCATCTCGGCCGGCACCTGCCCGCCGTGCTTCTCGACGAGTTCCTTGCCGCAGGCCACGATGGCCCTGGCCTTGTTGCGGAACGTGCCGCACGAGCGGATCATCTGTTCCAGTTCTTCGATGGGCGCGGCGGCGAAGTCGGCAGCCGACTTGAAGCGTGCGAAGAGCGCGGGCGTCGTCTTGTTCACCCGCTCGTCGGTGCACTGAGCGGCGAGAATCGTCGCCACGAGCAGCTCGAGGGGATTCGAGTGGTCGAGCAGGCACTGTGCGTCGGGATACTCCTTCCCCAGCTTGGCGATGATCTTCTTGACCCGAGCCTTCCTGTCGGCGAGCGATTCCATCGGCGTTCTCCTGCACGTTGACATCCTGCTCAAGGGGTCCTATTCTAACCGTCGGCAAGCCCGGAATCCACCCGTGAGGTCAGGCCATGGCCAAGAGCCGCGAAGACGTGCTCAAGATCGTCCGCGAATTCCGAGAACAGCTTACGGCTCTCTACTGCGAGCGGCTGAAGGGGGTCTACCTCTACGGCTCCTACGCCCGCGGCGAGGCGACCGAGGACTCCGACATTGACGTCGCCGTCGTTCTCGCGGGGCCGTTGAACGCCTATGCAGAAAGCGAGCGAACGGCTGACCTCTTCGGCGGGATCTCCCTTCGGGAGGGCTGCGTCCTTATCCCCTTCTTCCTCACAGAGGACGAGTACCGACAGAGGTCCTCCGCCGTCCACAGGAACATCGCCCGAGGTAACACTTCAGCCGTCTGAAGAGAATGTTGACAGCGTCCCAGGTTCTTGAGTCGGGGTTGATCTGGAGAGCAAAGAGGGGCATTCCTCAGGGGTTGACTTGGTAGGGAGTTCCTACACACCCAGAGGTCAGCCCCATGAAGATGGTAGTGGCGGTGGAGGTGGAAGTCAAGATGGATGAGGACCGCGCGAACGCCAATGAGGTGTTCTACGCCGTGTCGAAGGCCGGGGAGGAGGCGACCGAGAGACTCGCCCGCAGCATCGTCGAAGCGTACCAGGAGCGGATCGTGGAGCTCCTGTGCAGCCGCAGCGGCTCGGTGGCGAAGAAGGGCTTGGGGGGCCACGAGAGGAAGGACATGCCGGGACGGCGGTGCCGGTGTCGGACCTTCCGGCGCGCGGGCTACTGGAGCGATACGCGGACGTTGCGGGGAGGCTGTGGGACGGTGACGTTCCGGCCTGCGGTGGTGGAGTGTGCGCGCTGTGGGAAGCGGCTGACGCCGGTGCTGGTGGCGCTGGAGTTGGAGCCGTACGAGGGCCGGACCGACGAGCTGCTGCGGAAGGTGATGGAAGCGGTGGCGGAGACCTCGTACCGTCGTGGGAGCGGGTCGCTGGAGCGGCTGGCGGAGGTCCCTGTGGCGAAGTCGACGGCGCACCGGTGGGCGGCGACGGTGGAGTTGCCGGTGCAGGAAGGGAGCGGGCTGCCGTTCCTGGGAGCGGACGGGACGGGGTTTCATCGTCAGCCAGGGGAACGGGGGGAGGTGCGTTTGGTGGTGGAATTGGGGGAGAACGGGCGAATCCGGCCTCTGGGCGTCTGGGCAGGGAAGAGCTGGGAGGCGATCTCGGAGGAGGTGAAGGACCGCCTCGGGGGCCAGCCCCGTCTGTTCGTTGGGGACGGGGAGCCGGCGATGGAGGAGTGGCTTGGGCGGCTGGCCGAGCGTGCGAACCGATGCCTCTGGCACCTGCCCCGGGGGAGCGGCTTTGCGCTCTGGGGGGACGGCGTGTCCAAGGCGGAGCGCGATGCACTGGCGGGCCGCCTGCGCCGCCTGGTCGCCATCGAGGTCCCAGAGGAGGACATCGAAGTCGTCTCGGCCGAAGACAAAGAGAAGCTGCGAGAGCGGATTGCTGCTGCTGAGAAGGAGCTCGAGGAGCTTCGAAGAGACTGCGACGCGAAGGGCTACCGGCGCGCGGCGACCTACTTGGCCCACACGCGGAATCGCGTCTTCAACCACCTGTGGCTCTGGCTTGAGACGGGGCTCGTCGCTCCGCGGACCGCCTCGATCGTGGAGAACACCATCCGCGAACTGGTGCGGCGCCTCAAGAAGGTCGGCTGGAACTGGTCGGACGCCGGGGCCACGCGCATGGGCCGGGTCGTCATGCTGCGCCGGTACGATGAGGAGGCCTGGGACCAGTACTGGCGCGATCGGATGAACCTCCAGGGTCGCTGCAAGATCCAAATCACCCAATGGGTTGTGAAGAGAGTCGCTTGAGAGAGAAACTCAAGAACTTGGGACGTTCCC
>DATKZY010000268.1:0-27778 GCA_035527715.1 Planctomycetota bacterium
CGGCGGCGCGGTTGTAGAGGGCGATGCTGCGGTCGCGCAGGGCGGTGGCCAGTTCGGTGCCCACGATGCCGGCGGCCTGTGCGAACGAGATGTTCTCGTCGTGGCCCGTCTCGGCCTTGACGGCGGGGGTGAAGATTGGCTCGGGGAGCTGCGAGGCCTCGAGCAGGCCCTTGGGCAGCTCGGCGCCGCACACGCGGCCCGTCCTGCGATATTCGCTCCAGCCCGAGCCGGCCAGGTAGCCGCGCACGACGCACTCGACGCGGATCGGCTCGGTCTTCTTCACCAGCATCGAGCGGCCCTGAAGCACGTCGCGGAAGCGCTCCAGCCCGTGGCCCATCTCGTCCACCTGGTCGGTGAGGAAGTGGGTCTCGGTGAGGTCGGCGACGCGGCGGAACCAGAAGACGGAGAGGGCGGTGAGCACGCGCCCCTTCTGGGGGATGCCGACGGGGTTCACGACGTCGAAGGCCGACAGGCGGTCGCTTGCGACGATGAGGAGCTTGTCCTCGAGGTCATAGATGTCGCGCACCTTGCCTCGGCCAAGCAGGGTGTAGCCGGGGAGGTCAGTCTGCGTGACGACGGGCATTGCGCTCACGTGGGGGATTCTCCGAAGGGAAAGGGGCAACTTCCAATGACCAATATCGAGTTGCCAGGGCGGGCAGCCGGGCGTCCCGACGAGCTCTGCGGTGGGCCATTGGTCATCCGTCGTTCACGAGGAGGCGGCCTGGATGCCGAGTCGCGCGGCGAGGCGCTGGACCCCCTTGATGCCCGGGTGGAGCTTGAGGGCCTCGCGCAGCTCGCGCTGGGCGCCCTCGCGGTCGCCGATCTTGAGGAGCGTTTCGGCCAGGCGCTTGCGGATCTCGGCCCGGTCCCTCGCCGGCAGGCCGAGCTTGAGCGCGTGCTGGAAGTGGCGCACGGCATCCTGCGGTGGGGCGGCGCGTGGCAGGTGCTGGCAGTAGATGCTGACGATGCGCTCCTGCACCTCGTCGAAGAAGTAGCGCAGGCGCGGCCCCTCGAGTTCCTCGCGGTAGACCTCCTCGTAGAGCGACAGCGCATCGTCCAGGCGGCCCTGCTGCTCGTAGGCCTCGCCGAGCAGGAACTTGCAGTCCAGGTGGTCCTTGAGGCTCAGGTGGGGATAGAGATCGAAGGTTTCGCTCGGGCCGCGGAGATCCTCGTAGAGGCCGACGGCGGCTGAGGTGTTGCCGCGAAGCAGGTAGTCGAAGAGCTGGCGGCAGCGGCTCGCCATGCCGTCGCCCGGTGGGTGCATGGGGGCCTCGGCCATGGCCACGGAGGCCGCGAAGCCGTTCACGCGGAGCTGCTCGTCGTGAAACTTGCGGCGGCGCTGGTCGGACAGGACGTGGTAGGCCTCGACGATCTCGCGGGTGCGCTGCTCGGCCCACGCGGCGTTGGACCGGTTCCGGTCGGGGTGGTAGCGCTTGAGGAGACGGCGGAAGGCCCGCTTGATCTCAGAGACTCCGGCCTGCCGCTCCAGTTGGAGCACTGAGTAGTAGTTCACCGACCCGTTTCCTTGCGTCGGAACGCCCTGCTCGCCCTTTCCTCCAACCGAGATTATAATGGGTCGACGCCGGGGAGTCAAGATTTCCTTTTGGCCTGAGGATGGCCCCTGGCTATGGTGAAGCCCTTGTTCTTCTGTAATCGTCCTCGTCCTCGTCCTCGTTCTCGACTCTTCTCTCCTCAAGCCAGGGGAATCGAGGACGAAGGACGAGGACGATGGGAGAACCGGCTGGTTGCCAGGATTGGGGGCCGTACTCCCCGGCAACCGCGCCCTTGCCGACGCGGCACTCATGTGTTAGGATTGAGGGACGAGAGGAGGGACGGCTAAGGGGCTCGCCGTGGCCATCCAGTGCCCACAGTGCCGGCGGCAGTATGACGTTACGCTCTTCGAGTTCCAGCGCGCCATCGAGTGCGACTGCGGCGCCACGGTGGACCTCCGGGAGGGTCACGTGCACCGCGTCGGACCGCCGCCCTGCCCGCCAGGTTGGCGGGGCACCTCCCGGGCAGCCGGGCAGGGGCACCAGGTGGAGGCCATCGCGCCCGCGACGAGGGCCTACCTCGCGGCGCCACACATCGCGGAGGACTACGACCGGTACTTCGCGCACAGCGAGTTGTTCCGATTCGACGGCGAAGTGCTGGACCGCTGGTTGAGCGTGCCGGGACGTCTGCTCGACCTGGGCTGCGGGAGCGGGCGCCACGTGGTGCACTTCGCCGCGCGGGGGTTCGACGTCACGGGCGTGGACCTCTCGCACCACATGCTCGCGGTCACGCGCCGCAAGCTAGCCGCGTGCGGCTGCCGGGCGACGCTGGTGCACGGCGACATCACGCGGCTCGACGAGTTGGGGCTGGGGCGCTTCGACTACATCCTCTGCATGTTCAGCACGCTCGGGATGGTCCATGGGTCCTCGAACCGCCAGCGGCTCCTCGCCTCCGTGCGTCAGCACCTCGAGACCAACGGCCTGTTCGCCTTTCACGTGCACAACCGCTGGCACAACCTGTGGGACCCCAACGGGCGGCGATACCTGTGGGGCGCCCTGCGCGGCCGGCTGCGCGGGCGGCCCGAGGCGTTCCAGAAGGACATGGACGGCTACCGCGGCATCGCGGACCTCTCGCTCTACCTGTACAGCGACCGCGAGGTCCGCCGCACGGTTGCGCGGGCGGGCCTCCGCGTCGAGGAGTTCGTCTATCTGAACCGCGTGCGCAACGGCGCGCTCCGAGGCGTGGCCCGGGGCCTGCGCAGCAACGGGTTCATCGTGCTGTGCCGGCCGGCGGGCGAGCCGGGGTGATCTCTGGGGAAAGGGCGCTCAGGCGTGGACGACCTGTTCAATGCTGGCGGCGGTACGTTCCGGTGTCCCGGCTGCGGGCGCGTGATGGATGGCGCCACGTTGCGGCCCGGCGAGCGCTTCAAGTGCGCGAAGTGCAAGAAGCTCATGCGCTTCGGGCCCCACCTGTTCCAACCCGACACGAGGTCGGACTGGCAGGTGGCCCGCACGGTGCTCCTGGTGGCCTGCATTGCCGCCACGGTGTGGTGCGTGACCGTGGGCTACGGCTTTGGCTCGCGCACGGGGCGGTGGGTGGCCGGCTTCGGCGGCTCGCTGGTCGTGTGGCTGGTGGCCGTGGGGTGCATCGCCCTGGCGGCCCGCACGACGCAGAACAACACGGTGCTCGTGAGCGTGACCGCCATGATGGCCGGTGTGTCGCTGTTCTTCATCGAGCGCCTGGGTGAGCAGGTCGGCTACGACGTGGCCGCGTGGCGCGAATTCGAGTCCTACGACCTCTGGGTGCCCGCGCTCGTCGGCGGCGGGCTGGTGGGGTTCGTGGTCGCGCTCGTGCTCCAGGCGCGGGTGCGCTCGGTGTAGGGGGCACTATGTCCAGCGAAGACGATGCCGCGCAGCAGCAGGTGAGCTACTTTGTGACCGTGCGCACGTTCCACTGCCGCCACGTCTTCCACGAGGAGGGCCGGGCAACTGCCCTGGTGGACATGATCGAGAGTCTGCGCCGCCAGATGGGCTTCAAGAAATACGCCTATGTCGTCCTGCCCGACCACTATCACGTCCTGCTCGGCGCGGGGCCGGACAGCGGGCCCGTGGCCGAAGCTGTGCTGGCCATCAACAGGGCGATGGAGCGGCTCGTAAGGCTGTCGGACAACGGGCGGCCGCTGTGGGACGACGAGCCCGAGGTGCTCGTCATCTACACGGCGCACTCGCGGTTCGAGAAGCTCAACTACATCCACCAGAAGCCCGTGCTGTGCGGCATGGTGGAGAGGGCCGAGGACTATGCCTTCTCGAGCGCCGGCTTCTACTTCAAGCGGTACGGAAAGACCGAGTTCTAGTCATCCCTCCATTCATTTATCCCCTCACTCACTCACTCGGTCCGGGCTGCGTCGAACAGGGGCTGGTAGTCCCACGGGAGGCCGTGGCGGTCGGTGGCGGCGCGGAGGCGGCGCTGGAATGCCTGGTAGAGCTCCTGCTCGCGCGCCTTGTGCTCCGGGGCGCAGAAGAACACGCGGCAGCCGAGCGGGCGCCAGGCGTGGATCGAGCATCTCCCCTCGACCAGGAAGCCGCAGTGCCCCGAGGCGCTCAGCCGCGGCGCGCCGTGGCGAGCGACGATCGGCGCCCGCTCGAGGAAGCACGCGTAGAGCCGGTAGTGGTTGCGGCGGAAGTCGCAGCAGCGCCCACACGCGCGGCACTCGACGCCCAGGCGGACAAGGCGCCGATCGAGGGCGCGGTAGGCGGCAGCAAGCTGGGCCGACGCTTCGGGAGGGAGATCCCCCTCCGAGACCGGGCGCGGCGCCGCTTGGCCGGCCGACTCGCTCATTGCCGGCCGGCCTGGAGGGGGCAGAAGTAGGCGCTGGTCGAGTACGAGGAGTCGCCCCGACACTTGCAGAAGACGATGTTCTGGCCGCCTGTGGCCGCGTGGCAGTGGGGGTTCGCGCAGAAGGCGGTCCGGGCGGCGTGCTCGGTGCACAACACTTCGGCGCCCATCTCCCGAAGCAGGGCGACCACCTCGTTCGACGGCTGCTTGTCCGTCTTCGCGCTGAGCGAGAAGACGGCGTATTCGGTGTGGAGCCCGCCGGCGGCTGCCGCGGGGAAGGCGGCTGCGCGCCCGTAGTGCGGCACCTTGAAGACATTGACCTCCAGGTGCCTGTGGAGCCCGGGGTCGCTGAGGGCCGCGGCCCAGAACGAGCCTTGGGTGTCGCTGCCCAGGAGCAGCCGGACGCCGTGGCACTCGAAGTGCAGGACCAGGGCAAGCTCATTCTGCTCGCGGGCCAGGAGGGCGGGCCGCTTGGGTGGCGCATCCTTCGGGGGGACCCGCAACAGGTTCGGCACGGGGGGATTGAGCACCGTGAGGGCGGCCCCGGAGAACAGCGGGGGAGGCGGCGCGCCGCGGACCGGGCCCCAAAGGCGCTCCGGCCGCACGCGCCCGTGGACGCGCGAGTAGAGGCGCTGGTAGGCGCGCTCGTCGGGCAAATGGTGCCCCGCCACCGAGGGCTGCGTGGACTCGCACGCCGGCCCCCAGAAGGCCTCCACGGCCACGCGGTCCGACTCCGCCACCTGAAGCAGCCCGGCGATGTGGTTGCGGTCCACGTGGCTGGCCACCATCAGGTCCACCACCGTGATCCCGTTGCCCAGCAGGTAGGCGAGCAGCCGCCCCGCGTGGGCGGGGCCGCCGCCGTCCACCACGATCGTCCGCACGTGGTGGCCCTCACGGAACCGCACGATCGCCGCGTCGCCGTGGCCCACGTCCAGAAACGTCACCACCAGGTCCAGGTCTTGGACGCTCACCGGATCTCCTCCGCCCCATGTCCGTCGCTCGCGTATCCCCCACCTCCACGCCTATGTTATCAGAAGGGAGATCGCCTCGTCAAGAGCGGATTCCCTGTAGTCGTTCTGTATTGGTTGACTCCCGGCTCGGCGCGGTGCTAGAATAGGGAGGGTCGGTGCGGGGAGAAGAGTCGAGTGGCCCGCTACGCTTGGGAGATCCGATGCGCGGGTGTGCCCGTACACTGGTGACTTGCCTGCTCGCCTCCAGCGTGGCCGCGGCCGGCGCGAGGCCCGCACGCGATGTTCGCGTGGCCATCCACCTCGATCGGCCCGTGGGGCGGGTCTCTCCCTTCCTGTTCGGGTGCGCGCTCCCGGCGCCGGGCACGCCGGGCGCAGAGGGCCTTCTGCCCGAGCTGCTGAGCAACCGCAGCTTCGAGAAGGGGGCCATGGCCGGCCCCAAGCCCATGCCCGAGGGCTGGAGCAGGGCCCGAGGCTGGAAGCTCTTCGCCTTCGGCGGCAGGCACATGATCGTGCGCGACGAGCGTCAGTGGGACGAGCCGCTCGTGCTCATCGGCAGGCGCGGCTGGAGGAGCTACCGCCTGACCCTTCAGGCCCGCAAGGTGGACGGGTCGGGCGGCCTCTGCGTGCTCTTCGACGTGCAGGACTCGCGCAACCACCTCCGCTGGACCCTCGGCGCCAACGGCAATTGCCAACACGTCCTGGAGTCGGTGGGTGGCGGCGTGCCGCGGCTCCTTGCGCCACCCGTGCCAGGCCGCATCGAGACGGGGCGCTGTTACCGCATTGACGTAAGCCTCAGGAGGGGAGCGCTCCAGTGCTCGCTCGACGGGCGGCTCATCACCCAGGTCGACGACGCGCGGTTCCCCCACGCCGGCTTCGGTCTCGGCGCCACCGATGCCACGGCCGAGTACTTCGACCTCGCGGTCTACGAGCCGAAGGACATCCCGCTCTTCCTCCTCGACAACCCGTCGAGAATCGGGCTCGACACCCTCGCCAGCGACTGGAAGCCCCTGCGTGCCGAGGGCAACAAGGTCAGCTTCGGTTGGGACTCCCTCTACCCGTTCAACAGCCATTTCTCCCAGAGCATCAGCGTGGACACCTACGAAGGGGGCGACGCGGGCATCTGCCAGAGCGGGGTGCCCATCGCCGCCGGCGAAACCTACAGGGGTCGCGTGTACCTTCGCGGGACAGGGAGGGCAGTGATCGCGGCCTCGCTGCGGACCGCCGCAGGCAAGGTCCTCGCCACACAGGCGCTCGGCGAGCTCACCGGCACGTGGCAGGCCCACGACTTCGTCCTCAAGCCCGGCGAGTCGGACCCGCAAGCGGACTTCTGCATTACGATCGGAGGCAGGGCCGCCGTGTGGGTGGACCAGGTGTCGCTCGCCGCGGAGAGCGCCCGCACGCCCTGGGCGCTGCGCAGCGACGTCGTGGCGGCCTTGCGCGCACTGCGGCCCGCCCTGCTGTGCTGGCCGGCCGGACCCAGCGCCAACCACTATAACTGGCAACGGGGCATCGGGCCGGCCGACGAACGGCCCGTCCTCTCCGTCACCAGCGGCTCCGCACCCGCCTTCGAGCCGGCCTGCAACGACTTCGGCACCGACGAGTTCCTCGCCCTCTGCCGCGAGCTGGGCGCCGAGCCGGTCATCGTGCTCAACCCGCGTTTCGGCACGCTGGCCGTCCAGAACCTACTGAACTACTGCAATGGCCCGCTCGCCACCCCGTTCGGCAAGCAGCGGGCCGCCTACGGCCGCGCCGAGCCCTACGGCGTGCGCTACTGGCTCCTCGGCGGCGAGCGGCTCCAGGAGGTCGGCGGCCAGGCCTACCCCGTGACCCTCGCCGAGCTGGCGCGCGAGATGCGCGGCTTCCACCCCACGCCGCAGCTCGTGGCACTCGGCGGCCCCCTCCTCTCCGACTACGAGGAGGACGCCCGGGAGGCCAAGCAGGCCGGCCCAATGGTCAGCCACGTCGCCAAAGGCGTCCCCGAGCACGGCACGCCGGAGGAGGTGGACCACGACCTCGCGCGCGCCGTCGCCGAGGCCGCCAGGGAGCTTCGCGCGCATTCGCTCCACCTGGCGCTCGTGGACTGCGGCCTGGACGACGACGAGACCTCGCCGGCCCCGGCGCTCGGCCTTCTGCTGAACGCGCTCTCGCGCGACGGCGGCCCGGGGGCGATGGCCGCATTCCGCTGCACCCCGCCGCGCGGGCACGAGAGCAGTGCCCCCCTGGTGGACCTCCTGTGCGGGCGAGACGGCGCCGCGTCGGAGCGGGCCGTCTGGGCCCTCTTCCGCTCCCACCCGATGGGCGAGCTGCTGCACGTGAAAGCCGACCCGGCGGAGGGGTCTCCGCCCCCGCTCGACCTGGTCGCGGGACGCGACGGCGACAAGGTGATCCTCCGAGTCATCCGCCGCGCCGAGCAGGAACTCGTCGTCCACGTGAAGCTCGAGGGCCTGGGCAACCGGCGCCTGGCGGCCCGAGCGGACCACTTCGTCGTGGCCCACGGGGCGGGGGGGCAGGCCGAGCCCTGGTCCCGTGCCGAAGTCCCCGTGCAGGGGGGCCAGTTGACCATCGCCCTCAAGGCAGGCCAGGCGGCGCACCTCGTGGTCCTGCGGCTCGAAGGGGAACAGCCATGATCTTCACGATCGACCAGGACAAGTACCGCGTCGTGGACCTCTCCTACCAGGTCGTGCCGCCAGGGACGCCGGACCGGCCATTCGTCATCCAACGCGGACGCCTGGGCGACAATGCCTACAAGTTCGACATCGTCCGCACGCACACCCACGTCGGCACCCACGTGGAAAGCCCCGCCCACTTCTACCCCGGCGGCAAGGACGTGACGGAGCTGCCGCTCGACACCTTCTTCGGCCGCGCCGTGCTGCTCGACGTGGCGGACGCCACGCAGGCCCAGCAGATTGCCGCGCCCTACCTTGACAAGTGCCTGGGCGACGTCGTCCAGCACCGCGACATCGTCCTCTGCCGCAACAGCGACACGCGCCCCGGCCCGCACCCGTGCCTGACGCCCGAGGCGGCCATCTGGATGCGCGACCGCGAGGTCAAAATGGTCGGCATCGGCACCGATTTCTCGCTCGGCGCCACCATCACGGCGGCCCGGGCCTTCCACGACATCCTGATGAGCCAGGACGTCTGCCTCGTCGAGTTCCTCGACAGCCTCGGCGAGTTGCGGCGCCGCGAGTTCTTCTTCATGGCCCTCCCCTTCAAGTGCGCCCAGATAGACAGTGCCACCGCCCGCGCCGTCGCCATCGAGGAAATCTGAGCCGCGCCGCGGCCCGCGTGCCACGCACCCGGAGCCGAGTCGCAGGCGCGCTCCGGCTACCCGGGCACGCGGCACGGGGCACGCGGGACGCCTCGCTTTCCGAATTGTCAAAGAGCAGGTGCGACGGCCCGACGCGACGAGTTTGGCTATGCCGTTCGCCGGCCGCCTCCGAGCTGCGCTCGAACAGGAGGGCGGTCGCCCGCCGGTGGGCAACCGCTCGGCGCGGGTTCCAGATTGTCGGACAACCCGCAGTTCCTCCTGCCGGGCCTCTTCCATCCCGGCGGGGCGGCGGTTGGGTCATGGGGTCTGGAGCCTACTTCGCCGCCCTTCGAGTGCCGCTCGTACAAGGGAAGCGGGGGGCAGTCGCCGGCACACACCCGCTCCCCTCCACCTATTGCACCGACTCGCTGATGGAATCACTCATTCGAGAGGGCGCTTCAGGCGGGCGTGAGCGTAAGGCTATATGTGGTGGCTGGTTGTGGCGACGGAAAAACCTCTCGAGAATCGCTCTGACTCGCTCTTCACTCGCTTTGTGCTCGCTAATGGCTCGCCTCAGTCGTCGTCCTCGCCCCTCAAGTCGCGGCCGCGCGGCTTGCGGCGCGAGGCGCCCTCCAGCCGTTCCAGCACCTCCGGGGCGAACATCTGGAGGCGCACCTCGCGTTCGCCCACGACCTCCACGTTGGGGGCCAGGCGATAGCCGCCGACCGGCGCCTTGCCGCTGGTCACCACCGCGCGTATCAGGCTCTGCCCCGTGGCCTTCCGAATCCGCGCCCGCAACTGGTCCGCCGCATTCTTCCAGTCCGTCCCGTGTTCCGTCGGCGGCGTCACCTCACCGTCCGCGCGCCGCGAGGCGAGCATGCGCAGGAAGCCAAGCTCGCGGCCCTCGGGCAGCGGAATGCGTGCGGAGCCGATCGTCAGCAGCTTGCCCGGCACGTCGAACACCACGCGCGGCAGGCCCACCGCCGTGCCGCGGCGCGGCGGCGCCGCGTCGTCCAGAATGGCCGCAATCGCCCCGGATGCGTCGCCGTCGCGCAGCTCGCGGCAGATGGACTCGAAGTGCTCGACGGAATCGGGCACCCGGGAGCGGCCCCGGCCCCAGGGCGTGTCGCCCCCGAGTTGAACAAGCTGGTCCGCGGCCAGGTCGAGCGCGACGCGGAGCGCGGCCCGATACGCCGCGGTCGGCACGGAGGCGGGCACCCCGTCGGCATCGCGGAACGCACCACAGAAGTCGGCCAGCGGCTTACGGCGGCGGCCCGTGGCGTGGAACATCGCCAGCTCGCGCATCGGGCGCCACAGCGGCGCGCTGGGCGTCGCCGCGTGGGCCTCCGTGTGCCGCACCCGCTCGTGCTCCACCAGCACCCGCGCGTACAGCCGCCGCGCCTCCTCCGCCCGCCGCGTTCGCACCGCCTCCGGCAATCGAGTGCCCATCGCCATCGCCCCCAGGGGAGTCAGTCGAAATTCGCTCCCAACAGTGCCACATAGAGCACGATGATGGGGGTGAAGAGCATCAGCAGGACGGAAAGCACGAGGAGCGCTCGAAGCATCCACTCCCCAACGCTCGGCTCCAGCTCGCCGCGCGCCGCGGCTCTGGCCTCGCAGCGTCTAACGAGGCCGCTCAGAATGAAGGGGGCCGTGAGCAGGATAACTCCTGCCCCGAGTATGAGGATCTGGTGCCAAGGGGTGTCGAACATCCCGCACCCTCCATCCCGCGCCGCGCGGGCCGAGGAGTCCTCACGGGCTAAGGGAGAGGACGGTCAGCCCAGGAATGTCGTCGAAGTCCCTGCGGTTCTGCGTGAGTACCTTGAAGCCGTGCTGGAGGGCGAGGCTGGCGATCCAGAGGTCCTGGGTCCGATGCTTCGACGGGCGGCCGCTGCTGTCGAGATCGGCAGCCACGCGGCCGAATATCTCGCCTGTCTGGTCGGTGATCGCGAGGCAGGGCCGCGCTTTGATAGCTGCCAGTGCTGCTGCGCGTTGCGAGCGTTGCTCCCGGCCACGGGCTCGCCTGAAGCCATACTCCATCTCAGCGAAGGTCACGGGAGCCACGAAGACATCGTCACCCTCCACTGCGGCCTCCAGGTCTGCTGCCCGGAGGAACCCGCGTTCCAGGTCAATCCAGATGGAAGTGTCGGCTATCACTCCCATGGGTCACGGATGCTCTGATCGAAGTTGCTGTCCATGTCCCGGATGTCGCGCAGGAGGGCCTCCCCCTCTTCCGGGGTCAGGATGCCCTCGAGACGTGCGAACGCCTCGTGCGCCGGCATCCCACGAGGGGGTGTGGGAACCAGCCTGACAGTGGTCTGGTCATCGCGCACGATCACGACCTCGTCGTCATCTCGCCCGATGGTGTCGAGGATGTTCCGCACGTCTCGTGCGAACTCGTCGGCGGTCATGACCTTCATCGGCGTGTCCCTTCATCTCCCTCAGCTTCTGCCAGCATCATACCATTCCCCTGCCGGCGCAGCAAGGGCAAGTTTGCCAGAAGCTGGTCCTCCGAGGAGCATTCGTCAGCGGCGTCGAGGCCGAACTCGCGGAGGAATTGGCCGAGGAGGGCGTCCTCGACGGCTCGGCGGTCGGGCGCGCGGCCGAGGAGGCGCTCCATCGAGGTGACGGGCCGGTCGGCAATGCCGCAGGGGACGATGAGGTCGAAGGCCGCCAGGTCGGTCGCTACGTTGAGGGCGAAGCCGTGGTGCGAGGTCCAGCGCTTGAACGCGACGCCGATGGCGGCGATCTTGGCCTCGCCCACCCACACGCCCGTGTAGCCCGCCACCCGCCGCCCCTCGATGCCGAAGCGGGCGAGCGCGCCGATGACGACCGCCTCCAGCGAGCGCAGGAAGCGGTGGATGTCGCGCCGCCCCTCGGGCAGGTGGAGGATGGGGTAGCCGACGATCTGGCCGGGGCCGTGATAGGTCACGTCGCCGCCGCGATTGGTCTCGTGCAGTTCGATCCCCCGGCGGGCCAACTCGTCGCGGGGCACGCGCAAGTGCTCCGGCCCGCCCGAGCGGCCGATGGTGATGACCGGCTCGTGCTCCAGGAGGAGCAGGGCGGCATCCTCGGCCTCCGAGTCGCGCACCCGCTCGACAAGTCGCAGTTGCACCTCGAGCGCGTCGAGATAGCCGATGCGCGGGATGCGGAGCACGTGGCAGATGGCCATCGAACATCGTCCTTGTCGTCGTCCTCGTCGACCAGATCTTAGCGCGGGTCGGTTCCTGCTGTCAAAAGGCGCTTGACAGCGCCGGCGGGCGCCGATACCATGCAATGTGGGAGAAGTGGGCGCGCGCCACGGCTTCTCCCCGCTCCCCTGTTCAGGTCAGGGCTCATGGCTTCGCCACTTCGACGATTCCCGGAATGGTTCCCCAGGCGCCCGTGGTCGGAGTCCGCGCTGCGCCCCGTGCGCGAGCTCCTGCGCGGGCTGAGCCTGAACACGGTGTGCCAGAGCGCCCAGTGCCCGAACCAGAGCGAGTGCTTCGCCCGCGGCACGGCCACGTTCCTGATCCTGGGCGACACGTGCACCCGCTCGTGCCGCTTCTGCGCCGTGGGGCAGGGCACGCCAGTGCCGCCCGACCCCGACGAGCCGCGCCGCGTGGCCGAGGCCGCCGCGCGGCTCGGGCTGCAGCACGTGGTCGTGACGTCCGTGACGCGGGACGATTTGGCCGACGGCGGGAGCGGGCACTTCGCCGCCACGATTGAGGCTATCCGGGCAGCTTGCTCCGCGACGGTGGAGGTGCTGACGCCGGACTTCCAGGGCGACAGGGACTGCCTTCGCCGCGTCCTGGAGGCACGCCCCGACGTGTATAACCACAACATCGAAACCGTGCCGCGCCTCTATCCCCGCGTGCGGCCGCAGGCGGTCTACGAGCGGTCGCTGGAGCTGCTCGCCCGCGTGGCCGACCACGGGCAGGGCATCCTGCCCAAGAGCGGTCTGATGGTGGGGCTGGGCGAGACCCACAACGAGATGGCGGCGGTGATCTGGGACTTGCGTCGGGCCGGCTGTGAGGCATTGACCATCGGGCAGTACCTGCGCCCGTCGCCCGAGCACCTGCCCGTCGAGCGTTTCGTGCCGCCCGAGGAGTTCGATGCCTATCGAGAAGAGGCGGAGGCCATGGGGTTTTCGGCGGTCGCGGCGGGCGCGTTTGTCCGCAGCTCCTACCACGCCGACGCAATGCTGACCGAGATAGGTCAGAGCGGAGATGGGACGAGGACGAATGGATGATTGGATGGGTGGATGAATGTCAGAAGAAGGTGGCTATGCCCCGTTTCTCCTGCATTCATCCAGTCATCCACCCATCCATTCATCCGCTGACGAAAGGAGCCCGAGGCGCCTGTGGCTAGAATCGAATTCAAGCTGCCCGACCTGGGCGAGGACGCGGGCAACGAGGCCATCGTGTCCTTCTGGTACGCCGAGGTTGGCGAGCAGGTGAAGGAATCGGATGGCATCGTGGAGATGCGGACGGACAAGGCGACGTTCGACGTGCCGTGCCCCGTGTCGGGCCAGCTCGTCGAGGTCCGCGCCCACGACGACGACAAGGTGAAAGTGGGCGACGTGCTCGCGATCATCGAGACAGGTGGATGAATGGAAGAGAGGATGACTGGATGGGTGGATGAATGGATGGGTGTCTGACAATCATCCAATCATCCAATCATCCCCTGCACTTAGCGCTTTCTCGCCGAGAGGACCACATGGCCTGGTCGCGCATCATCGGCCACGAGAATGTGTCGGAGCGCTTCCGCCAGGCGCTGGAGCGCGGGCGGCTCTCGCATGCCTACCTGTTCGTCGGGCCCGAGGGCATCGGCAAGGAGTTGTTCGCCCGCGAGCTGGCCAAGGCGGTCGAGTGCGCGAGCGGCCCCGCTGAAGCGTGCGACCAGTGCCCGGCCTGCCACAAGGTCGAGCACGGGAACCACCCCGACGTCACATTCGTCCGCCGCATCGAGAAGGGCTCGAAGGGCGAGCGCCGGGCGGCGATCCTCGTGGACCAGGTCCGCGAGGAGATCCAGGACGCCATCGCCTACAAGCCCTTCGCCGGCCGCTACAAGGTCTACGTGGTCGTGGACGCCGAGCGGATGACCGAGGAGGCCCAGAACTGCCTGCTCAAGACCCTCGAGGAGCCGCCGCCCCATTCGCTGCTCATCCTGCTGGCGTCGCGGCTCGAGCCATTCGTCGACACCGTGATCTCGCGGTGCCAGATCGTGCGGTTCCGGCCGCTGACGTGCGAGCAGGCCGAGCGGGTGCTGGTGGACGCCCACGCCCTGGAGGCCGAGCAGGCGCGAGTGGTGGCCCGCCTGGCGGAGGGGAGTCCAGGCCGCGCGCTCCGCTATCTGGACGCCGACGCCTACGAGAACGCGCGGTGGCTCCTCGGCGCGCTGGCCGAGATGCTGCCGGGCGGCGAGTTCCTCCTGGCCGCCGAGCTCCTCGACAAGGGGCGAGGGGAGCGCGGCGCGACCCTCGAGGACGCGCGCGACCACTTACGCCCCGTGCTCGACCTCCTGGGGCTCGCCTGGCGCGACCTCCTGCTCCGCGGCGCCGGCTACCCCGAGGAGTTGCTCACCTGGGGCGACTCGTGCGAGGCCCTGAATGCGTTGGGCGAGGGGCTGCCAGCGGGGGCCGCTCGACGCCTCGCGGCCCTGACCCTCGAGGCGCGGGACCGCGTGGATGCCAACGCCAACATCAAACTGCTGCTCGACACGTTGATACTCGAGACGGGCGCCCTGCTCCGGAGCCGGGCGCCCCTGGTTGCGAGGTGACACGATGTATCACATGATCGCCTGTTTCGGGGCGATGAGGCATATCGGGGTGTTCCGCACGGACACCCCGGACCTCCATCGCGGGGAGAAGTGCATCCTGCGGACCGACCGCGGCGTGGAGCTCGGCGAGGTCGTGTGCCGGTCCGAGCCGAGCCCCACGGGCCAGGACGAGGTCCCCACGGGCCAGATCCTGCGCCGCGCCACCCCGCGCGACGTCTCGCGCGCCGAGGAGATCGAGGAGAGCTTCGCCCCGCAGGAATACAACTTCTGCGTGAACAAGATTCGCGAGCACAACCTGCCGATGAAGCTCGTGAGCGTCGAGCACCTCTTCGGCGGCGACAAGATCATCTTCTACTTCCTGGCGGAGGGGCGGGTGGACTTCCGGGCGCTGGTGAAGGACCTCGCCGCCCAGTACCGCACCCGCATCGAGATGCGGCAGATCGGCGTGCGCGACGAGGCCCGCCTCCTGGCCGACGTGGAGCACTGCGGCCGCATGCTCTGCTGCAAGAGCTTCATGAAGGACCTGGCCCCCGTCACCATGCGCATGGCCAAGGCCCAGAAGACGACGCTCGACCCCGCCAAGATCTCCGGGCGTTGCGGCCGCCTCATGTGCTGCCTGCGCTTCGAGGACCAGTGCTACGCCGAGCTCCGCGAGCAGCTCCCCAGGAAGGGCACGGAGGTCAAGACCGCTCAGGGCGTCGGCGTCGTCACAGGCTCCGAAATCCTCAAGCAGACCGTCAGCGTGGACCTCGGCGGCGACCGCGACACCGTGTTCCGCCTCTCGGACATCGAGGTCCTCCCCGGTCAGGGCGCGCCGCAGGGCGCGTCCGCCCCCGCGGACGAAGCCGAAGGGCCCGACGCGTCCGACGCCGCCTCCGAGCCCGATACGAGGGGGTGACGTGCGCGACGGCCCGATCCACCTCATCCTTGCCCCCTGGCTCGCCGGCCGGGAGCCTGACCTCGACCTAGCCTTCGAGCTGACGGGAGCCGACGTCTACGCCCGCTCGCTCCGAGCGCGGGGGCATCGCGTGCGCTTCCTGGTCGCGGGGCCCTCCCCGGGGCCGGCAGGCGCCCGCGAGCGCTGGCTGGCGACCCTGAACGCGCTCGACATCGCCTGCGACGAACTGGTTTCCTCGGACGAGGCCCGGCACGTACGCGTCGCCAGGGCGCTCTTCCTCAAGCTCGCGCGCCAGGAGGACATCTACAAGGCGGCACACGAGGGCGAAGAGGCCTATTTCCTGGCCGTTCGCAAGCGCTTGAGGCCGATCCTCGAGCAGCTTCAGGCACACCCCGAGTTCATCCAGCCGCCCGAGCGGCGCGACGCCCTCCTTCGCCTCCCGGGCGAGGAGGGCGCGCTGGACCCCCTCGTCGCACGGCGCAGGCACGGGACAGGCACCGGCGTCCCTTCGGACCCCGGCTTCGTGGTCGAGCCCTGGTTCGACTTGCTCGCGACCTACCTGACGGGGTGCGGATACCTGGACGACCCGGCCCTGATGGAGTCCTGCTGGCCCCCCCACCTGCAGGTGGTGGATGAGGAGACGCTGATCGTGCACGCCTTCGCATGGCCCGCCATGCTCGCGGCGCTGGGCCTTTCGCGGCCTCATCGGCTCCTCGTGCGCGGCAACTTGCGGCTGGAGGGCATCGGGCCCACGGACGGGGCGCCGCCTGACCTGAGCCCTTTGGCGCTCGCTGCCCGATATGGCGCCGATGCGACCCGCTACGCGCTCCTCAGGAACGTGAGCTACGTGGCCGGCGCGCGGCTGTCGCCCGCCCAAGCCGTCCCCGCCGCCCGCGAGCCGTTCGCCGAGGCCCTCCAGGAGTTGTTGGATACCGTCCTGGCCTCTCTCCAGGCCGAGCGTGCAGGCGTGGTGCCTGGCGCCGGGCCGCTGGGCGCCGCGGAGAGTCAGCTACTCCATGCGGCCGACGCGATGGCCGTGGCTGTCGCGGAGTCCATCGCCGCGTTTGACTTTCAACACGCTCTTTCGCACATTGGTAGTACGGTCACACGGGCGCTGGAGTATGCGCGACGGGCTGGCGGGGCAGAGAACGATGTGTCCGGCCCTCCGGAGCGCCGGCGCGATCTCGAGCTGTTCACACTTGCCGAGGCCACCCGGCGCATAGCGTGGAGCCTGGCCCCGTTTCTCCCGAGGACCGCGATGGCTATCTACCACTGTCTCGGCACGGAGCCCCGCGTGCTGGCGCCCGGAGGGCCGCCTGCCGCAGGCGGGATCCCGGCAGGCACGCGAATCCGCCATCCCGCCGGCCCGCTGCCGCTCGCCCGAGGAGGGGGAGGAAGCGACGCCCATGAGTGAGCCCCAGGACCTGAGCCTGACCGACATCATCAAACGCCAACTGGCCCTCCGCGAGGCCATGACCGAGAACCCGCGCTATCGCCCCGACGCCTACGTGTTCGTGTGCGAGGGCGTGAACTACACGTGCAGCCGCCTCGGCGAGCGCCGCGACGTGTCGGGCCGCGAGCTGATGGAGGGGCTGTGCGACCTCGCCGTCGAGCGCTTCGGCTATCTCGCCCCCACCGTCCTCAAGCACTGGGGCGTCACCTCCACGGAGGACTTCGGCGAGATCGTCTTCACCCTCGTCGAGCACGGCCTCCTGGGCAAGAGCCCCCGCGACTGCAAGGCCGACTTCCAGAACCTCTTCGACCTGCACAAGACGCTGCGCGAGCGTTACCGCATGGACGACGATGCCAGCTCGGACAACTGAGTTCCCCCTTCACAAGGAGAGAGCGACCCGATGGAACTGCTGAACGTCCTCAAGCGGCTTCGCCAGAAGCCACAGGGCAAGATCATCCTCATCGTCTTCGACGGCCTTGGCGGCATCCCCCGCGAGCCGGGCGGGCCGACCGAGCTGGAGAGCGCGCGGAAGCCGAACCTCGACGCCCTCGCGGGCGAGGGCACCTGCGGCCTGCTCGACAACGTGCTGCCTGGCCTCACCCCCGGCAGCGGGCCCGCACACCTCAGCCTGTTCGGCTACGATCCGCTCATCTTCGACATCGGCCGCGGCCTCCTCGGCGCGCTCGGCATCGGCTTCCCCATCCAGCCGGGCGACCTCGCCGTCCGCGTGAACTTCTGCACGACCGACCCCGCGACCGGCTTCGTCACCGACCGCCGCGCCGGCAGGATCGCGACGGAGACGAACGAGAAGCTCGTGGCCATGCTCAACGCCGCGGTGAGCATCCCAGGCTGCGAGGTCTTCGTCCGCACCGAGAAGGAGCACCGCGCCTGCGTGGTCTTCCGCGCCGACGGCCTCTACGACGCCATCGCGGAGACCGACCCGCAGACGACGGGCAAGGAGCCGCCGCGCCTCGCCGCCGCCCTCGACGCCCGCTCCGAGAAGGCGGCCGGCTTCGGCGCCGAGTTCGCTCGCCAGGCCGCCGAAGTCCTCAAAGACCAGCACCCCGCCAACAACCTGCTGATGCGCGGCTATGCCCGCTTCGAGAAAATCCCGCTCCTCACGGAGACCTACGACCTGCGCTTCGCCGCCATCGCCACCTACCCCATGTACCGAGGCGTCGCCAACCTCGTCGGCATGGACATCTTGCCCGACGCGGGCGACACGATGGAAAGCGAGTTCGCCTGCCTCGCGCGCCACTTCGCCGACTACGATTTCTTCTTTCTCCATATCAAGAAGACCGACAGCTACGGCGAAGACGGCAACTGGGATGCCAAGGTGCACGTCATCGAGGAGGCCGACGCCTTGATCCCGCGAGCTCGGGCGCTCGACCCAGCCGTGCTGTGCGTGACGGCCGACCACTCGACTCCGTGCGTCCTCAAGGCACATAGCTGGCACCCCGTGCCCGTGGCCGTGTGGGCGAGGTGGGGCCGGCCCGACAGCGTGCCGGTCTTCAGCGAGCGCGCCTGCGCCGGTGGCGGCCTGGGCCGCATGCGCGGCATTCACCTCATGCCCATCCTCGTCGCCCACGCGCTCGGCCTCGAGAAATACGGCGCGTGAGGCCGGGGGAATCCGCAATCGGCAATCCGCGGTCCGCAATTCGAGCGGCCTGGCGAACGGTCGCCTCGGTGCGCCTTGCCGTAGTCCTGCTTATCCTTGTCGCCGTCGCGTCCACCGTGGGCATCCTCCTCCCACAGCCCGAGTCCTTCAGCGCGAGCAGTTACGTGGAGCGGCGGCTGAACCCGCGTGCGGAGCACGCGATGAAGGCGGCGGAGTTCGTCGCCCTCGCTCGCTCGGCCGGCATCCTGCACGGCGATGCCGCGTTCGGCGCCCTGGCGAAGCGGGCAGGGGAGAGGACGCTCGAGGACCACGACTGGCTGGGCTTCGCCGGGATGATGGCCGACCGGCTCCGGAGCGAGGAGCTGGCGGGCGCCTGTCTTCGCCTTGCCTACGTGGACTCCTTCGGGCCGGTCCTCGGGCCTGTGCTGCTCTTCCTGCGCATCCACGTGCTCTTCACGTCCGCCTGGTTTCGCCTCCTGTGCGGGCTGCTGCTCCTGAATCTCGTCGCGTGCTCCGTCGAGCGGCTGCCGGGCCAGTGGCGAATGGCCTTCGGCCTCAAGGGGTCCGATGACCCGGGCTGGTACCGCCGGCGTGGCACTCACGCGGCGGTCGTCCTCGAGCGCGGCGGCGCCGACGCGGTGGAGGCGGCTCTCCGCGACGCCGGCTTTCGTGCCCAGCGCATGGAGGCGGCGCGCGGGACGCTGTTCGAGGGCAGCCGCGGCTGGCTTGGGGGGCTGGGCCGCCTCTGGCGCCCGCTGGGCAAGCTGGCGGGAGCCGGGCGCCTGGGCGCCCAGGTGGTTCACCTCGGCGTCATTCTCATCGCCGTCGGCGGCTTCGTCTCGGGCCAGCAGTCGTTCCGCCACGCGCAGTTGCTGGCGAAGGGCGAGGTGGTGGCCGTGCCGCGGGACACGGGGGGCGATGCGGCTCGCACCGACTGGCGCGAGTTGCCCGGCGACACCACGAGCGACGCCCGCTTCCGCATGCGACTGCGCCACTTCGAGTTCCGGGGCGACCCGGGCGGCAAGCCCGAGTACTTCGGCTCCCACGTGACCCTGCTTGACACGGAGCCACCGACCGATTTGGCCATCGAGGTCAACCACCCGCTCGTCTACCACGGCTTCCACGTCTACCAGCAGAGCTATCAGCCCGACTACCGCGCCATCACGTCGGTCAGCTTCGTCGTGGCCAAAGTCCGCAGAGCCGAGGGTGCCGCTCCCGCAGTGCACGGGGAGGAGGCGCCCGTGGAGGTGCTCCAACAGATCTCGCTCGCCGTGCCCCCCGACGCCCCCGTCCTGGTGCCCGGCACCGACCTCACGCTCCAGCTCATCCGCTACTTCCCCCACTGGCAGATCCCTCTGGAGCAGACGCCTGACGGTCGCATCGTGGCGGGCGAGGCCCGGAACGTCTCCGACGAGCCCGTCAACCCCGCCGTCCGCGTCCGCCTGTCCGCCCCGGGGACGCCGCCGCGCGAGCGCTGGCTCCCGCTGCCGTTGCCATCGGGTCAGCCCCGCCCGGGCGGCGTGGTGGACTACGCGGACTACCGGCTCATGCCCCTGGAGTTCCGCCCCGACTACGCGACGTGGCTGACCTTCAAGACGCATCCCATCATGCTCCCCGTGTGGATCGGATGCGGGGTGATGATGCTGGGCATCGTCCTGTGCTTCTACTGCACCCACGAGCGCGTGTGGGCGCTGGCCCGGCCGCTCGATGGCGGCCGCATCGAGGTGTGTCTTGCCGGCGACTCCTTCAAGTGGCGCGAACGTTTCAGAGAGCGTTTCGATGCCGTCGTGGAAGCGATTAGACAATCTGGAGCCAGCGATGAATGACGTCGGTCTCTTCTGGATTGCCTTCGCCTGCTACCTGCTTGCGGCCTTTGTGCTGTCGGCAGCCGCGTTCCGCCGAAGCAGCGGCGAAGGGCTGGCGCGCTTCGGCCGCGCTCTCGTGTGGCTCGGGCTCGCCGCCCACACGGCGAGCATCGTCTGGCGGTCGTTCGTCATCGGCACGGAGCCGCCGCACATGTTCTTCCCGCGCCTGGGTGCCGCCTTCTCGGCCGGGCCGGCGTGGCAAGCGGCCACGTACGTGCTTCTCTTCGTTGTTGCCGCGGCCGCGGTGGCCATTGGGGTCATCTTCCGCAAGGCGCGCGCCGTGTGGCTCCCCGCGGCGGCTGTGGCCGTGGTGTTGGAGATGATTCTGCTGGACTTCCTGGACTTCACGCGGCTGCCGATCGAGAAGGTGTACGAGTACTTGTCGTTCGCCTCGTGGTGCTCGGCCATCGCGCTGCTCACGGCCAGCCCGAAGCTGCGCCTGGTGGTGATGGACGCCGCGCTGGCCATCGTCGCGAGCATGCTCACCGTGTTCGCTGCCATCCAGCCGAAGTCCATCGAGCTTCAACTGGTCCCCGCGCTCCAGTCCTACTGGCTCTTCATCCACGTGTCGCTGACGAGCATCGCCTACGCCGTGTTCGGCGTGGCGTTCGTCGTGGGGGCTCTGCTCCTCGTCAAGGCGTACGACCCGGCCCTGGTGCCGCCGGGCGGCAAACGGCGGTTCCTCCTCCTAGGCACCATCGTGAAGGGCGTCGCGCTCGCCGTGACGCTGGCGCTGGTGTTCGGCGGGGTGATCCTGCCGTTCCGCGAGGTCGCCTACGCCCCGCACGAGGTGCCGGGCGCGGCGGAAGCCCCGCCCGTGGGGCTGATCCAGGTGGTCCGCTACGGAGCCGCGCTCCTGGGCGTGTTTGGCATGCTCACCTTCGTGCTCCTGTGGATCGCCTATCCCCTGACGCGGAAGCGGGACGACAGGTCGGGCTTCGGCTCGTTCGTCTTCGTGATCTCCTGCCTGGCGCTCTTCGCGGCGTGCCTGGCCCTCGGCGGCATCACGCGGGTGCAGGAGCAGGCCATCGCCGACCTGCGGGAGGAGCAGCAGGAGCTGGTGCGCCTCGGGGGCCAGCTCGGCGGACACGAGGGCACGGCCCTCACGCGACAGGCGTTCGAAGCCGACATCGAGCGCTGGCGCTCCCTCTCACATCAGGCTAAAGGCATCCTCGGGAAGGCCCGCTGGCTCCCCCTCAGCCTGGAGAAGCAGGCCGAGCTGGCCGGCGACCCGGTCTTCCAGTCGCTCCAGGACCTCTTCCGCAAGTCGGGGGCCGAGTGGAAGCCCGTGATCCGCTACAAGGATATCAAGCAGATCGGCCGCGAGATGGGCGAGCGGGCCGACAACACGCAGAAGCTGGGCGCTCGCCTCAGCTTCCCCGCGGACTATGCTCAGCTCGAACGCACCGAGAAGGCCATCCAACAGGAGTACCACGCCCGCGAGGCGAACGCCCTGCTGCCGCGCAAGGCCGCGGGACAGGTCGCCGCCTTCGTCGGCCTCTCCGTGGCCATCGCCACGGCGCTCGGCTGGGCGCTCTACTTCGTCCTGCCGAAGGTGCGGGAGTTCCTGCCCGACGTGGCGCGGCTCGACCGCATCGGCTACGGCTCGGTGCTCATCGGTTATCCCGTCTTCACCTTCGGCGCGCTGCTCGCGGGGGCCATCTGGGCACACTTTGCCTGGGGCAACTGGTGGAGCTGGGACCCGAAGGAGGTCGGCTCACTCGTCGGCTGGGTGCTCTACACGATCTACCTTCACCAGCGGTACCGCGAGGGCCTGAGCCCCCGCAGCGCCGCGCTCGCCGCGATTCTCGGGTTCCTGGCCTGCACGCTCAGCCTGGCAGGCAACTCGTTCCTCGGCGGGCTCCATTCCTACTCCTGATCCCCAGCGGAGGAAGCGATGAAAGCTCTCCAGATGGTCGCGCCTCGCAAGCTGGCGCTCCTGGACGACGTGCCCGAGCCTTCGCCGCGCGACGGCGAGGTGCTGGTGCGTTGCCAGTGGGTCTCGATCTGCGGCAGCAACATCCATCCGTACCTCGGCCTTGGGCAGTGGCAGAAGCTTGAGTACCCCAGGCCGCCGGGCTGGGACGGCCACGAGTGCGTCGGCACCATCGTCGAGTCGCGGCTCCCCGGCTGGGAGCCTGGCACACTCGTCCTCGCCCACCCGCAGGACTACGCGGGCTTCGCCGAGCTGGTTCGTGCGAAGCCGCCGGGCCTGGTGGCCTTGCCCAAGAGCGACGATCCCGTGCCCTTCATCGCGGCGCAACCGCTGGCCACCGTGCTGCGGGCGATGAGCCGCATTGGCTCTGTGGCCAATGCCCGCTGCGCCATCGTCGGCCAGGGGCCGATGGGGCTCACGTTTACAACCGTCCTCCGCCACGCCGGGGCTCGCCAGGTCATCGGCATTGACTTGCTGGACTACCGCGTCGAGGCCGCGAATCGCTTCGGCGCGACCGATGGCGTGAACGCCTCGAAGGAGAACCCCGTCGAGGCGGTGCGCGCCCTCACCGGTGGCGGGATGGTGGACCTGAGTGTCGAGGCCGTCGGCTTCCCCGAATCGCTCGCGACCGCTGTCGCTCTGCCCCGGCGCTACGGGCGGGTCTACGTCTTCGGCGTCCCGCGCTTCCAGACCCAGGAGTTTCCGCTCAACACCTTCTTCCGCGGCGAGATGGAGATGATCGCCTCGGTTGGCGCCGAGTGCGTGCATTTCTTCGACGCTGCCGTGCGCATGCTGGTGGACGGCCAGCTCGACCTCTCTGCCCTCATCACCCACCGCCTCCCCTGGTCCGATGCCCAGCGCGCCTTCGACCTCTACGCCGACCATTCGGACGGCGCGCTCAAGGTGGTCCTGGAAGTCTGAAGGAGCGGATTGGCCACAGAGGCACAGAGGGCACCGAGAGGAGAAAGGGGGGATTGGGCATGGAAGACAAAGACAAGCTGACCGAACGGATCATCGGCTGCGCGATCGAGGTGCACCGTGAGCTTGGGCCTGGCTTGCTCGAGTCCATCTACGAGTCAGCTTTGGCGATTGAGCTGGAAGACGCGGGCATCAAGTTCTGTCGGCAGATGGTTGTACCTGTCAGCTATAAGGGTAGGGCCATTGGTGAGCATCGCCTTGATCTCCTCGTCGCCGACACTGTTGTCGTGGAGATCAAGAGCGTGGAGCGGCACGACCCCATCTTCGAAGCCCAGGTGCTCAGCTACCTGAAGATGGCGGGCAAGCGTGTCGGCCTGCTCATCAACTTCAACTCAAGGTTGCTCAAGGACGGTGTTCGTCGCTTCGTTCTCTGATCGCCGCCTTCTCTGTGTGCTCTGTGTCTCTGTGGCTAATCCGCTCCTTCGACTTGGATCGCTTCGCCGCTCTTGACCTGGGCGAGGTCGTTGGGATCGCCATCGAGGGTGCCGACGACGTTCACCGGGCTGGCGGGCGTCTGGCCGTAGAAGAGGCACAGGCAATCGCCGTCGGGCCAGAAGGCCACCGTGCCCGAAGGCACCTTCGCCTGCGCGTCGTCGGGGTCCATGTGGACGGGGATCTCGAAGTACACCTCCTTGCCCCACAGACGCGCCCGGCTCTCGATGGGCAACGCCGCCAGAATCCTCCGCGCCGTCGCCGTGTCGTTCAGCGTCGCAGTCGCCTCGACTTTTCCCGCCCGAATGAGTATCTTAGCCATATGTAGCCCTCGGCTCCATGAGGTGGATGGGACAACGGCAAGTGTAGCGGAGCCGTGCGGCTCAGTCAAGCCACCGAAGGGAGAACTCGATGCGAACGGTGTGGTTGTGCCTTGTCGTCGTGGCATGCTCCGCGCTCGCCGCGGAACAGGGGCCGTTCCAGAGACAGTGGACGCACGTGTCCGAAACGTCGGCGGCCGTCTACTGGCAGCTCGACGACATTCGCAAGGAGGCCCGAAGCTGCGTCGAGTACGGCAAGACCAAGGAGTTGGGCAGCACGACCGAAACCACTCACGACGCCCGCTGGGCACACTTCCATCGCCTCAAAGGGCTTGAGACGGGCGCGACCTACCACTATCGGCTTGTCGCCCTCGACCCCAAGACCGGCCAGCCGACAAAGAGCGACCTCCTCAGCTTCACGACGAAGAAGAGCCCGGACGCGATTCGCATCCCACAGGACGTGGCCGGGCCGCCCTTCGTCCTCGACAAGGCCGACGCGACCTACATCCTGACGAAGGATGTGACCGCGGACGGCCAGGCATTCGTCATCACTGGTTCAAACGTCACGCTCGACCTCGACGGCCACACGGTGGTCTTCGGAAACAACACGGCGGAACAGGTGAGCGGCGTCCTGGCGAAGAACGCGGGCAAGGCCACGATCTGCAACGGCCACATTGTCCAGGGTGCCAAGTGCAAGGCATACAGCACGGCGATCGAGAGCCGCTGGCGAGCCGAGCCGACCGAGATATTCGGCATCAGCACGGACGTGCACCTGCCCTGTGCCTATCCCGTCAAGTTCCTCGGCAAGGCCGCCAACGTCCGCATCCACCACAACCTCCTCGCCAGCCGCGTCACCGAGATCGAGAGCCGCCACTACCCGGGCAACGACCTTCTGCGGCTCGACATCGCCGGCGGCAACATCGACGTCAGCGACAACCTCCTCACCGAGGGCTGCCACGTCGGCATCCGCCTCGCGGGCGAGGGGCCGAACGTCGAGGTCCACCACAACGACATCCGCCACCACATGCAATACGTCAACGGCTACGCCCTGGCCTGCTCGTGCCCGGGGCTGAAGGTGCACCACAACCGCGTCACCTCGACCGGCCGCGGCGCCCACCTCACCCGCGACGGCATCCAGTTCCACGACAACTACCTCGACCTCGTCGGCCACGCCGACCTCGACGACATGCCCGCCAAGTCCCGCCCCTTCAAGACCATTCGCGTCGAGCTGCACGGCATCAAGTTCGAGGGCGACAAGGTCACCAACTGCAAGGTCACGGGCAACTTCTGCCGCATCGTCCAGAAGCTCCCCGACAAGAAGTGGGACTACGTGCCTGCCACGCCCCTCAACATCGCGTGCTACAACCCGAACGCGATGAACGAGATCGCCGACAACACGTTCGTCGCCCTCACCGAGTACCGCAAGACCCGCCACGGCGGCTACGGCGCGTCGGGCCAGTGGGCGTCGGCCATCTACCTCGTCGGCATGACCAAAGGCTCCGCCGAGCAGGGCAAGTACTCCGCCTGGGTCCACGACAACCGCTTCCTCAGCAACGACCTCTTCGTCGGCGCAGGTTCCCCCGTGAACATGACCGTGCGCATCGAGAAGAACACCTTCACCCTCGCCACCGACCCGCCCCTGACCGAAGGCCGCCAGCCCTTCTGGAAGATCGGCCCCGACTTGGAGAATGCCGTCAAGGCGGGGGGCAATCGCTTCGAGGGAACGCCACCACGGCCATAGCCATAGGAACTCACCACAGAGGACACCGAGCGCACTGAGGATGCACTGAGTCGGAGAAGGCCCGGGTCGTGCATGAACCCAGTCGGGGCTTGTTCTTCGTGTTCTCCGTGTCTCCGTGGTGCGCCCGCTTTCCCGCCCGCCTCTTCCCGTCTGTCCACCGTCCACGGTCCATTGCCCGTCCGCCCAAGAAGGGCAGGGGAATGGCGGCAGGGGACGCGAAGCGGAGATGCCCACCACGGATGGCACGGAATTCACGGATAGCCAGCGGCCGGCTTTGTCCGCTGAATCCTGCCACGTGTTGAGGCGACCACGGCAATGACACAAACGACCTACCGACAGGGCCTGCAATCAAAAGGAACTGTAATTCATAACCTGCATGGCACACACCGCGATCGGTCCCACCCAAGCGGACAACAAGCGGTAATTCCTTCGAGTCGGAGGAATCGTGCCTACCTGCCTTGACTCCCTAGCATGTACGAGTGCATTCCTGAGGTCGCGGAGAGCCTGTGGGAACGCGGGTACCCAGGCAGCACTGAAATCGGCTGCCCCCCACCCTGCTTTCAGAAGTGGTGCGAGTTTGACGCCTCCCTCAAAGGCCATCTCGCAGGAGAAGTAGTCTGCGAGTGGCTCAATCTGGCGCCATACAACGGCCGGGTCCGCCGCCTTCTTCAGTAATGAATTGAGCTTTGCGTATGGCTCTGTCCTATCTTCCTGCATTGCATCAATCACGTTTCGGCATACCGCGTCCAGACGGTCATGCATGTTCGGGGCGAGGAGAACCCGCCTGACAGATTCCAGAATTTCCTGCTTTATCTGGTAGAAGGAAATGTACTCGAGTATCTGGTAATAGAAGAGGAACTGCCGGAAGGAATCCTGTGCGTCACGCGCACTGTGCCAGAGGTCCAGCGCATATCGGTCGAGCACATGGCCGGAGATCCTTTTTGGAAACTCACCAAGCGGGAATCTGTTCACCGAGGGCACGCTCTCACCAGCCAGCACTGGGTCATGCACCAGGATTCGCGGGCTTCTCAGGTCGAAGTAAGACATATAGAAGTTGAGGTTCGTCGCCAGCGTGTGAACTGCTTCCTCGTCGAACTGCAGATCCCGGATCCAGAAAGATGTTGCCGCCACGGGCTGAGCGGCGCTACCCAATCCCCCCGAGAGCCGGGCGTACATCATGAGGTCGGCGAGATTACGCCACCCAGTAGCTGAGACGCGACCTGCGGGCTCAAAGCATCGAGCGATCTCGAGCAGTCGCTTGCTTGCGGGCGAGAAATCGCAGCGGTATTGTGCACCAGCCATGTCGAAGGTGAATCCACGTTCGGTGATTTCCCTGCCGACGGGCTGTGCTGTGAAGATAAACTCCATGTCCCTCGAATCGGCGTGCCATAGAGCTGTGAAACGGGGAGGAAGCCGCACGGCATTGAGGGCCTCGATAAGTGGCCCCGAATCTGGGGGGATCGCAAGCCGGACTGAGTCATCTCCCCAGGGGGTTGCGATGTGCACTCGGCCGGACCTGATGCTGTCGAGCTTCGCTTGCAGACCGGCTACGCGCATGGTCCTGCCCATTCCGGTACTCCGTTTGCGCAAAGGCTATGTAGTTGGCTGGTCACCTCACTCAATCCAGCTCAAGCTGCCGGGTCGAGAGACCGTTCTCGTCGACCCTGCTGGCGTGTAGGATGGGGAGGCCGAGGACGATTCGCCATTTCATCCCTGGGTCTCCTGTCCTCCTGCCAGCAGTATAGCCGGGCCGGCTCGGAATGCAAGGGGGAAGCGGGAGTATGGCCCCGAGTTCTGGTGCTTGGCCTTGGCCTGCCGAGCTCCGAAGGAGCGTACTATGACAGCCCAGGGCAACGCCCTGGGAAACGGTGTTCGGCGTCCGTTCAGCCCTGAAGGGGCGTACTACCGACCCGGCCATAGTACGCCCCTTCAGGGCTGCGCACGGGCGCTCGCCAATCCCCAGGGCGTTGCCCTCATCTTTGCCCACATCTCGGGCTCCGTAGCCCGCCGACGGCGGGCGGCAGGTGGTAGCCCACGGCGTAAGCCGTGGGTTCGGTCGGGTACAAGGCCCAGCCCCCGCAGGGGGCGGCAGAAGCGTTGGCCGCCGGCGTTGTGCCGCCCCCTGCGGGGGCTGGACCGTGGTCCGCCCAGTCCACGGGCTTACGCCCGTGGCTACCTTCTGACGCCCCTGACGGGGCTGGGAGCGCCCATCCGCAGAGATGTGGGCAAAGAT
>DATKZY010000269.1:0-12495 GCA_035527715.1 Planctomycetota bacterium
GGCGGCGTGCTGCACATTGACGTGACCGCGGATGAGCTGGACCTGGACGCCGAGCTACGGCGGGCGCTGCCGCCCGAATGGCAGAAGGTGTGGGACGACCTTCGCCCCGCCGGCAAGATCGCGGCGACCGCCTCGGGGGCCATCCACACCCGCAAGGGCGAGTGGCAGCGCTTCCACCTCGACGCCACGCTCAAGGGCTGCGAGGCCACCTGGACCGGCCTCCCCGTGCGCGTCACGGGCCTCCGCGGGCGGTTCGACTACGAGGAGGGCGTGGTCAACCTGAACGACGTGGCAGGCGAGAGCGCGGTCGCCGACCAGGTGCGCCTCAACGGCCGCATCGCCAGGATGGGCTGCGGCTCCGACCGAGTGCAGGTGGCCGTGCAGAACTTGCGCCTTGTGCCCGACCTCTTCGCCGCCTTGCCCGACGAGGCCAGGAAGACACTGGAGGGCATGGACCTCAAGGGCACGGCGGACCTCGAGCTGACGCTCTCCAACTCCGGCAAGCCGGACGGCGTGACCCACTGCTTCGGCCTCGTGCGCCTGCGCGACGCCTCGTTCCGTCACACACAACCTGTCGAGCAGGTGAGCGGCAACCTTCGCATAGACAGGGGCGTCGTCCACACCGACGGCACGCAGTCGCTCGAGGGGGGGCTGGACCTGCGGAAGCTTGTCGCGCACAAGTTCGTCCTCACGGATCTGAAGAGCGCGCTCACCTACACCCGCGCCCGGGAGGGCAAGGACACGCCGCTCCGGTCGAAGCTCGCCCTCAACGACCTGGCCGCGAGCTTCTACGGTGGGAACCTCAGCGGCAAGGTGAGTCTTGACCTCGGCGCCGGAGGCGAGGGCGGATTCTCCAGCCGGCTGTCGGTGAGCAACGCAGACTTCAAGGTTCTATGCCAGGAGGCGCTTGGCGCGGGCGACCCGGCCACGGGGATCCTTCACGTGACCTTCGAATCCCCCCCGGGGCGCTATAAAGGGGAGAGCGGCCTGATCGGGGACGGCACGGCGGAGGTCGAGAAGGGCGAACTGGGCCAGTTGCCGCTCGCGGCGTCGCTCTTCAACGCCCTCAGCCTGCGCTCGCCCCTCGACCGTTCCATCACGCGGGCAGAAGCGAAGTTCGGGATCACCAAGGACCAACTGGTCTTCAAGGAACTCAGCCTGGAGGGGCAGAGGCGGGTCCTGGCGGGCCTGGGCACCATTGGGTACGATGGCGCTCTGAACCTGCGGCTCGTCAGCCCGAAGCCTTCAGGAAGGAGCATCTGGGACCTGATTGACATCCCGCTCAACTTCATGCGGGAACAACTTGTGCAGGTGGACGTGCGGGGCACGATCTCGAAGCCTGATGTTCAGATCCTGGCGGTGCCGCCGGTGTCGCAGCTCGTGGACCAGTTCGCCGTGGCTCTGGGGCTCTGGCGCAAGCGCCAGCCGGAGAAGCCCAAGGACGCGCCACCCGTGCCTCCGGAAACGCCTTGAACCGTGTTGGGATGCCCCATGCCCGAAGGCGAGCCACAACCCGCTTTCCTGCCCCGGCGGCGCAGATGGCTCACCGTCGGCCTTGTGGTGGCCGTTGTGGCCGCAGGGGCGGGGCTGCGCTTCTACGCCATCGGGCGCAAGAGCCTGTGGCTCGACGAAGCGGCCACGATGAGCGCGGTGGACGCCTCGTTCGCCCAGGTGTTCCGCGGCGTGAAGGCCCACGACGCGCATCCGCCGCTCTACTACCTGGCCCTGCACACGTGGATGCAGGGCTCGCGCAGCGCGGCCTGGGCGCGGTCCTTCTCGGCCGCCGTGGGCGTGGCCACGCTGGCCGTCTTCTACTTCCTGGCGCGGGCGCTCCTGCCGCGGGGCGCGGCCCTGGTTGCCACGCTCCTGTTGGCCGCGTCGGCGTACCAGGTGTACTTCGCCCAGGAGGCCCGCCACTACGCCCTCGCCGCGTTCTTCGTGGTGGCCGCGTGGTACTGCCTGGCGCACCTGGTGGCCGGCACGTGGCGGCATCGGTGGCCGCTGTGGCTCGGCCTGGCCCTGGCGAACACGGCGGGGCTGTACACCTTCTACTACACGGCGTTCTCCGTGGCGGCGCAGGGCGTGGTGCTGGTCCTGCTGTGGCGCCGCGCCGGGCGCCGGCTGATGCTGGACTGGGCTCTATGGCAATTGGTGCCTGCCGCTGTGTTCGGGCTGTGGGTGGAGGTGATTCTGGAACGGATAGGGAGGCTGAGCCAGTTCGAGCCGCCGGCGGGCCACACCGTGCTCAGCGCCACCGGCCTGTGCGAGACGGCGGCCCAGTTCGCCAGCGGCTTCCTGGCCGAGCTGATGCGGAACGACGGGCCGGCGGTTCGCGCCGCCGCGGCGGCCGTGGGTCTGCTGGTGTTGGCGCTGGCACTTCTGGGGCTTCGGCGCGAGCGGTGCGCCACGGTGGTGGCGTTCGCCTGGCTGCTCGGCCCCGTAGCGTTCCTGGCCGTGCTGCCGATGCGGGGCCATGCCTACGAGCCGAAGCACCTGATCTTCGCCTCGCCGGCGCTCGCCTTGGCGGCAGGCGTCGCCTGGAGCAGCGCGCGGGGCGGGCTGAGGGCGGTGACGATCGCGCTTCTCGGTGCCCTTCTCGCGGGCAACGGCGTCTCGCTTGCGCAATACTACCGGCCGGCCGTGGAGAAGGAGAACTGGCGTGGCGCCGTCGAGCAGTTCGCCGAACGGGCGCACGCGGGCGACATCGTGACGTTCACTCCGCCCTACGTGGAGCTGGCCTATCGCTACTACCAGGCGCGCCACGGCGTCCCCAGAGTGTGGCTGGTGGCGACGCCGCCGGCGGGAGAGCCGTTCCGCGGGGGCGAGCTGCGGTACGCCCGCCGCGATGGCCGCCGGGTGTGGGTGTTTCAGGGCGTGAGCCGCGTCGAGATGCCGAACCCCCGGGTGTTCGACGCCCTTGGAGGGTATCCGCGCGTCTTCGAGTGGAGCCACGAGGGCCTTGTGGGCACCGTGAGCGTGTCGCTCTACGACGCGTTCCAGCCGCCGGCGCCGCGTGGCGCGCAGGGCGCGAGCCGCCGCGAGTCGCGTTGAAGCCGCGGCTGGCCTGTGGTATACTCCCAGGGCACGAGATGGGCGGGAGGAGCCAGCGTCCTGGAGGCGGCTGCGATGCGGACCGTGGTGACCGGCGCCGCGGGGTTTCTGGGCTCGCACCTGTGCGATGCCCTGCTCGCCCGTGGGCACCAGGTCGTTGGCGTGGATAACGTGCTCACCGGCAGCACGGAGAACATCGCCCACCTCTTCGGCAACCCCCAATTCCAGTTCTTCCAGCACGACGTCACGAGCTACATCTTCATCGAGGGCGCGGTGGACGCCGTGCTGCACTTCGCTTCGCCGGCGAGTCCGACCGACTACCTGCGCTACCCGATCCAGACCCTGAAGGTGGGCTCGCTGGGCACCCACAAGGCCCTGGGCCTGGCCAAGGCCAAGAAGGCGAAGTTCCTCCTCGCCTCCACCTCGGAGGTCTACGGCGACCCCCTCGTCCATCCCCAGACCGAGGACTACTGGGGCAACGTCAACCCCGTCGGCTACCGCGGCGTCTACGACGAGGCGAAGCGTTTCGCCGAGGCCATGACCATGGCCTACCACAGGTTCCACGGCCTCGACACCCGCATCGTGCGCATCTTCAACACCTACGGCCCGCGCATGCGCGTGGACGACGGCCGCGCCCTGCCGAACTTCTTCCGCCAGGCCATCCTGGGCCACGACATCACGATCTACGGCGACGGCCAGCAGACGCGCAGCTTCTGCTACGTCACCGACCTCGTCGCCGGCATCTGCCGCCTCCTGGACTCTGCCGAGCACCTGCCCGTGAACCTGGGCAACCCCGCCGAGATCACCGTCCTCCAACTCGCCCAGGAGATCGTCGAGCTCACCGGCAGCGCCAGCCGCATCCGCTTCCTGCCCTTTCCGGACGACTATCGGGACGACCCGAAGACACGCCGCCCCGACATCGCGAAGGCTCGCCGCGTCCTCGGCTGGGAGCCGCAGGTGGACCGTCGCGAGGGCCTGCGGCGGACCCTGGACTACTTCCGCACCAAGCTCGCACCCGCAGCGGGGGGGACCCCGTGAACGCCGAGGCCCCCCAACGCCCGGCCGACCCCCTGCTCGGCCGCGTGCTGTGCGGTTGCGAGATCCTCGACCTCATCTGCCAGGGGGGCATGGGCCGGCTCTACCGCGCCCGCCAGATCTCCCTCGACCGCGTGGTGGCCGTCAAGGTGCTTGCGCCCGCGCTCGGGGCCGACGAGGAGTTCCTGGGGCGCTTCCGCCGCGAGGCGCGCGCCCTGGCCAACCTCCTGCACCCCAACATCGTGGGCATCCACGACTTCGGCGAGGAGGGCGACATCCACGCCATCGTCATGGAGTACGTCGAGGGGAAGAACGTCGCCGACATGCTCACGCGGCTCACCATCATCCCCCTGCCGCAGGCTGTCAACATTGTCCGCCAGATCGCCGAGGGGCTCGCGTGCGCCCACGAGCGGAAGATCATCCACTGCGACCTCAAGCCCGAGAACATCCTCGTCACGACCGCAGGCGTCGCCAAGCTCGCCGACTTCGGCCTCGCCAAGAGCCTCCGCGGCGACTCCGGGCACATCACCCGCGACGGCGTGGTCCTCGGCACCCCCACCTACATGAGCCCGGAGCAGTGCGCGGGCGGCAAGCTCGACCCCCGCACCGACGTCTACTCCCTGGGCACCACCTTCTACCGCATGGTGGCGGGGCGCGACGCGTTCGAGGGCGACGACGCCTTCTCGATCATGCTCAAGCACCAGAACGAGCCGCCCGCGGACCCGCGCCGCTACAACCCCGGCATTCCGCACGCCATCGCCAAGATCGTCCTCCGCATGATGGAGAAGGCCCGCGAGAACCGGTACCAGAGCGCGTCCGAGGTCGTCCGGGCGCTGCTGCCGTACGACCGCGAGGCCGCCTCGCGCGGCCAGGGAATGCAGGAGGTCGAGCACCCCCGGCGCGAATCCGCCGTCGCCATGGAAGCCGTCGAGGCCGGCCTCGTCACCGCGGCGCAGATGCGTCAGTGCCTCGCCCGCCAGGAGGCGGGGGGCGGCGGCGCGGCGGACCTCCCCACGCTGATGGTCCAGGAGGGGTTCCTCTCCGAGGAGCAAGTGCGGCAATTGGCCGAGCGCACCCACGCGAGGGATGAGGCCCACGCCGACGAGGAGTTCGCCCGCCTGGCCGTCGAGGCGGGCCTGACCACCAGGGACCAGATCGCCGAGGCCCTCGGCCAGCACAAGGAGCTCCCAGGGGCCGAGACGCACACCAGGCTCTCCCGCGTGGTGGGCAAAGCGGGCCTGCTCAGGCCCGCCCAGGTGGCCGAGCTGCTCCTCCGCCAGGTCAGGGCGACCCGGCGAGCCGAGGACGCCGAGCTGCTGGACCTGGCCCGCCGCGAGGGCGCGCTGACGGAGGAGGACATTCAGCGCTGCCTCGCCGAACAGCGGCGCCAGGAGGCCCAGGGGAGGATCGCCGTCCTGCGTCAGGTCATTCTCGAGCTCGACGTGCTGCCGCCGACCCGGCTCCGGGCGCTCCTGCGCAAGAAGATGCGCCAGGACGTGGAGCGGCGCCTCGGCGAGCGAGACACCGCCAAGAGCGGGCCTGCCGAGGCCATCATCCCCAGAGACCTGGAGATCAGGCTGGAGGAGCGCGAGCCTTGTCCCGCTTGTGGCAAGGGAGTGGAGGTCGCGCGGCAGGAGTGCCCGTTCTGCGGCTGCTCTCTGGAGGAAGCGCGCCGACAGTCGGCGCTTCATGGCGCCGCGGGGCCGCCCCAAGCCCCGTCTCCGCGCGCCATCCCCATCCCTCGCCCTGCCGGCCCAGCCGCCAAGCCTGCGCCCGCGGGGCAGCCGCCCCCTGCGGGGGCCGACGCCGGGCCTCCGCTGCGGGGCGATGCATGGGAGATCCGGCTCCCGAACGGCGAGGCCTCCAACCCCCTCACCTTCGCCGCGCTCATGAAGCTCGTGCGCGAGAAGCGCGTCCAGCCCAGCACCATCCTCCGCGGGTCGCTGACCCTCGGCGTGTGGCGCCAGGCCCGCTTCACCCCGAGGCTGTGCCGCCTCTTCGAAACCTGCCACTACTGCGGAGCCAAGCTGGCCCCCGCCGCGGCCAAGTGCTCCGCGTGCAAGAGCGACCCCGATCGCCCGCATACCGAGTAGCCGTCACGTGGCTTCGCGCGCGAGGCTCTGCTTGTGGTAGAGGTTGCGGTAGATGGGGCTGGCGGCCAGCACCTGCTCGTGGGTGCCCACGGCCTCGATGCGGCCTCGGTCGAGCACCACGATGCGATCGGCGGCTCGCAGCGCCGAGAAGCGGTGGGCGATGAGGATGACGGTGCGCCCCTTGGCGAAACCGGCGAGTTGGCCCTCGAACCGGTGCTCCGCCTCGGCGTCCATCGCCGACGTAGCCTCGTCGAGGATGAGGATCCGCGGGTCGCGCAGCAGCGCCCGGGCCAGCGACAGCCGCTGGCGCTGCCCCCCCGAGAGCTTCGCGCCCCCTTCGCCCACCATCGTGCCGTAGCCAGCGGAGAGATCGTGCATGATGAACTCGTGGGCCAGCGCCACGCGGGCCGCTGCCTCGATCTCCTCGTCGGTGTACCGCGGGTTGCCGAACGCGATGTTGCGGCGAACCGTGTCGTTGAACAGCAGGACGTTCTGCGACACGTAGCCGATCTGGCGGCGCAGCGACGACTGCGTCACGTCGCGCAGGTCGGACCCGTCCACCCGAATCGCTCCGCGCGTGGGATCGTAAAAGCGCAGGAGGAGGCTGACGAGGGTGGACTTGCCGGAGCCGTTCTCGCCCACGATGGCGACGACCTCGCCGGCGCGGATCGTGAGGTCGAAGTCGCGGACCACTTCCTCCGGCGGCTCGTAGGCGAACGACACGTGGTCGAAGCGGATCTCCGAGCTGTGCGGGGGCAGAGGCCGCGCATCCGGCTTCTCCACGACCTCCGGCTCGAGGTCCATCACCGCGAACACGCGGTCGGCTGCCGCGCGGCTCGCCTGGATCTCGTTGTTCAGGTCGCGCAGCCCGTCGAGCGGCTCGTACACCTTCTTCACCGCGTAGCTGAAGGTGACGAGCATGGACCAGGGATAGTTGAACTGGACGTAGAGGTAGACGCCGTAGGCGCCGACGGCCCACAGGCATGCCCGCAGGAGAATCTCGGTCGAGGGGTCGGACATGGCCTTGGTGAGGGCGCGGCGCAGGTCGTAGCGCAGCATGCGCCGGCTCGTCTGCAGAAAGCGATCGCGCTGGTACCCCTCCGCGTCGTACGCCTTGATGACCGTGATGCCCTGTACCGTCTCGGCCAGGATCTTCATCGCGTCCGCGCGCTTCTCCAGGCCCTTCGCCGTGTAGCGCCGGATGCGGGTGCCCACGATCTTGAACACCAGCAAGGCCACCGGCACGCCCACGATGACCATGAGCGCCAGGCGCGCGCTGACGAGGAACATCGCGATCACGCCGAGCAGCAGGCTGAACGTGTCGCGCACCGCGTGCGAGAAGATCATCCGTCCTCCCGCTCCCAGCTCGCCCAGGTCGGGGCCGAACGTGGACATCGTGTGCCCGAGGCTGCGGTGGGAGAAGAACCGCACCGAAAGCCCCGACACCCGCAGGAACAGGTGGTTCAGCAGGTCCATCCAGCCCCGCTGCGCCGCCGACTCCAGCAGGTAGCGACGCAGGAACACGAACACGCCGCGCAGGATGCCCGTGAGGAAGAACGCGAAGCCCAGGGCGATCACCGTCCACATCAGCGTCGTCTTGTCCGTGGCTCGCGTCCTCAGATACTCGATAACCTCCTTGCCCTTGGGCAGCTTGAGGATCTGCTTCGCCATCGAGCCCGCGTCCTGCCCGTTCGAGAACCAGAGGCTCAGCAGCACATCGTGGGCGGCCAGGTAAGCCGCCATGGAGGCCAGGCTGAGCACCTCGGCCAGCAGACTGGTTACGATGGACGTGATGACGCGGACCTTGTAGTGCCAGATGTAGGCGAGGTAGCGGAAGTAGTTGCGCATGCCGTCGGCCTCTGGCGCGGTGCCGGGAGGAGTGGGGGATGGCGAGCCCCGGCGCCTCAGCCCATCGCCCCTCGCGACGGGCATTGCCATCGTCTGACTATCTTACGACCGCCCGCGATTTGTGTCAAGTCGCCCCTTACCCACGGGCGGAAGGGCCGAAAAAGATTTCCCTTTCCGCTGCCTTTTTGGTATCATTTGGGGATTGTCCTGGCCTCGTTTTTCCACGCCATTCTGGGTCGGGGCCGGCGCCGGAATGCCGGCTGCGACTCGATGGTCTGCCCCAGGAGGATGTGCATGGCGAAGCGGAAGTACGTGTATTTCTTCGGCGGCGGTAAGGCGGACGGCGATACCGCGATGAAGAATCTCCTCGGCGGCAAGGGCGCCAATCTCGCCGAAATGGCCAACCTCGGCATGCCCGTGCCCGCCGGCTTCACCATCTCCACCGAGATGTGCACCGTCTACTACCAGAACAAGGGCAAGTTCCCGCCCGAGTTGCGCGTCGCCGTGGACAAGGCGATGGCAGGGGTCGAGAAGATCATGGGCCTGCGGTTCGGCGACCCTTCGGTCCCCCTGCTCGTCTCCTGCCGCTCGGGCGCCCGGCGGTCCATGCCGGGCATGATGGAGACGGTTCTGAACATCGGCCTGACCTCGAAGACCATCCCCGGCCTCGTCGCGAAGACGGGCAACCCGCGGTTCGTCTACGACGCCTACCGCCGCCTCATCCAGATGTACTCGGATGTGGTGATGGAGAAGGCGGCCGGCGTCGAGCCCGCCGAGGGCAAAGGCGTCCGCCAGCAGCTCGAGCGCGAGCTTCAGAAGGTCAAGGACGCCAAGGGCTACAAGCAGGACACCGATCTCACCGTGGACGACTTGAGGGCGCTGGTCGAGACCTACAAGGCCAAGATCCAGGCAGTCCTCGGCAAGTCGTTCCCCGACGACGCTCAGGAGCAGCTCTGGGGCGGCATCCGCGCCGTCTTCCAGTCCTGGATGGGCAAGCGCGCCTGCTCCTACCGCCGCATCGAAGGCATCCCCGACGAATGGGGCACCGCCGTCAACGTCCAGGCCATGGTCTTCGGCAACATGGGCGACACCTCGGCCACCGGCGTCGCCTTCACCCGCAACCCGGCCACCGGCGACGACCACTTCTACGGCGAATGGTTGCCCAACGCCCAGGGCGAGGACGTCGTGGCCGGCACCCGCACGCCCAACTCGATCAACGAGGCGACCCGCCCCGTCGGCACCGAGCACCTGCCCAGCCTCGAGAAGGCGATGGCCAAGACCTACAAAGAGCTCTACGCCATCCGCAACAAGCTCGAGAAGCACTACCGCGACATGCAGGACATCGAGGTCACCATCCAGGAGGGCCGCCTCTGGATGCTTCAGACCCGCGTGGGCAAGCGCAACGGCCCGGCCGCCGTGCGCATGGCCGTCGACATGTTCCGCGAGAGGCTCATCACGGCCCAGGAGGCCATCCTCCGTGTCGCCCCGAGCCAGCTCGATGAGCTGCTGCACCCGATCCTCGACCCCGCCGCCGAGAAGAAGGCCACGGTCGTTGCGAAGGGCCTGCCGGCCGGTCCCGGCGGCGCCTGCGGCCAGGTGGTCTTCACGGCCGGCGAGGCCGTGGCGTGGAACAAGCAGGGGAAGAAGGTCATCCTCGTCCGCGAAGAGACCAATCCCGAGGACGTCGAGGGCATGCGCGCCGCCGAAGCCATCCTCACCGCGCGCGGCGGCATGACGAGTCACGCCGCCCTCGTCGCCCGCGGCTGGGGCAAGTGCTGCATCGTCGGCGCCGGCGCCATCCACGTGGACGCCCACGCCCGGCAGCTCGCCGTCGGCTCCACCGTGGTGCAGGAAGGCGGCTGGCTGAGCCTGAACGGCACGAAGGGCGTGGTCTACCTCGACCGCCTGCCTATGGTCATCGGCAGCGAGGAAAACCCGTACTTCGTCGCCTTCATGAAGATCTGCGACAAGGTCCGCAGGCTGGGCGTCCGCGCCAACGCGGATACGCCGGAGGACGCTCGGAAGGCCCGCCAGTTCGGCGCCGAGGGCATCGGGCTGTTCCGCACCGAGCACATGTTCTACGGCAAGGGCGCCGAGGTGCCCCTCTTCCTGCTCCGCAAGATGATCCACAGCAAGACCGTCGAGGAGCGCCGAAAGGCCCTCGACGAGCTGTCGCCGCACATCAAGGCCGACATCAAGGCCACGCTGGAGGCGATGGACGGCCTGCCTGTGACTATTCGTCTCCTCGACCCGCCCCTGCACGAGTTCGTGCCGCGCGCTGAGGATGAGCGGAAGCGCCTGGCCAAGAGCCTGGGCATCGGCATCAAGGAGCTGGAGGCCCGCGCCAACGCCCTGCACGAGACCAACCCGATGATGGGCCACCGCGGCGTGCGCCTGGGCGTCACCTACCCCGGGATCAGCGAGTGCTGGCTCCGCGCGATCTTCGAGGCCGCCGCCGAGCTTCGCAAGGAGGGCAAGAAGGCCCTGCCCGAGATCATGATCCCCGTCACGTGCGACGTCAGCGAGCTGCGCGACCAGGCGAAGCTCGTCAAGAAGGTCCATGCCGAAGTCGCCGCCAAGTACCACGTGAGGAAGATCCCCCACCTCTACGGCACGATGATCGAGATCCCGCGGGCGGCGCTGCGGGCCGGCGAGATCGCCGAGGCCACCGAGTTCTTCTCCTTCGGCACCAACGACCTCACGCAGATGACCTATGGCTTCAGCCGCGACGACATCGGCGGCTTCGTGCCCGCCTACATCGAGAAGGGGCTCCTCCCGGCGGACCCGTTCCAGATCCTCGACACTCTGGGCGTCGGGGAACTGATTGACCTCGGCATCAAGCGGGGCCGGGCCACGAAACCGAACCTCAAAGTGGGCATCTGCGGCGAGCACGGCGGCGAGCCCGCCAGCGTCAAGTTCTGCCACAAGGTGGGCATGAATTACGTGAGCTGCTCGCCCTTCCGCGTGCCCATCGCGCGTCTCGCCGCGGCCCAGGCCGTGGCCGAGGAGGCCCAGGAGCCCAAGGGCAAGAAGGGCCACAAGTAGGCCCTTTGTCGTGTGTGGCCGTCAGGGAGGGCGAGGCCCGGCGCGGGGCTCGCCCTCGCTTCTTCCCAGGCCGCGTCGAGCTCGCTCCCGCCGCCCGCACGCGAAGGTGGGAAGCCATGATCCAGGGCGAGTGCCCCGTCTGCCACCGCGTCTTCAAAGTGGACGATCGCTACGCCGGCATGACCGGCCACTGCAAGGCGTGCGGGGCCTCGATCCGCGTGCCCGGCCGACTCGACGAGGGGCTGGATGGTCTGCCCATGTCCCCAGGGCTGGGCCCCGAGCCCCCCGCAGCCGCGGCCCCCAACCCGGACACGTCTCCCGCGGCGCCTCCCCCCAAGGCCGAAGCGCCGACGCCCCAGGCCCCTGCGGCGCCGCAGCCGGCGGTGCGTGCTGAGCCGGCCGCCCAGCACCCCCATCCCGCCGACGAGTCGGGCCGCCCGCGGGACGCCCGCGCCCGTTTCGAGCCCTCGGAAGGCCCCACCGCACTCAAGGGATCGTGGCTGAGGCGGGAGGAGCAGGGCGCGCCGCCCGGACCCGTCCCGGGCCCCGAGGCGGAGCCTCCGGCGCCTGCGCCCGCCCGCGCGGTGCTTGCCGACCGCCTGATCACCGCACCCGAGGCCGAGCCGGCCCCTACCCAGCACCGGCCGGGCCTCGTCCGTGTGTCGTGCGTGCTCCTCGGCCTGCTCGCCGTGTGCTTTGCCCTGCACCTCGCCACGGCCGGCACCTGGGGCCAAGTGGCGGCGGGCCTCGGCGTCGCGCTGGCGGGCCTCGCCATCGTCCGCCTTTGGATGGCCGCCTGGGATGGGCTGCTTGCCGGTCTCCTCCTGTGCCTGTGCGTGGCGAGCTCTGCCCTGCTGCCTTCGGAGGTGCCGGTGGCGAGCCGGGTGCTGCTTGCCGGCTCGGGGGTTGTCCTGCTGCTGCTTTTTCTCACCCTCTTCCGTAGCTCCGGCCGCGACTACTTCACCAACTGAGACGCCACGTATCGCTCTTGCACAGCGGGTTCGCCGCGCTATACTGGGGCGGGCAGTTGTCTGGTCGGAAGGGAGAACGATATGGGGCACGTGCCTGCCGGCGTTCACCGCGAGGCCGAAGCGCTGCGAAGGCAGATCGACCACCACAACTACTGCTACTACGTCCTCGACAAGCCCGAGGTCAGCGATGCGGAGTACGACAGGCTCTTCGATCGCCTCGGCGAGCTGGAGCGGCAGCACCCCGAGCTGGTGACGCCCGAGTCTCCAACGCAGCGCGTGGGCGCCCAGCCGGTCGAGGCGTTCGGCGCCGTCCGCCATTCTCTGCCCATGCTCAGCCTCGACAAGGCGCTCACCGAGGAGGAGCTGGGGGAGTGGTATCGCCGCACCTCGGACGGCCTCGGCGGCGAGGCATTCGAGGTGGTCGCCGAGCCGAAGCTCGACGGGCTGGCCGT
>DATKZY010000270.1:0-35988 GCA_035527715.1 Planctomycetota bacterium
TGTGGGGTGAGGGCCGCTTCGCATAGCTGCCAATCCTTCGCTCCACCGACACGAGGTCGGTGGGGGCGGGGACTTCAGACGGCTGACGTGTTACGAGAAAGGTACCAGGAGCCTTTTCTTGCTCGCCTACATCATCCGCCGCCTGCTCTACGCCGTGCCCATCGTGCTGGGCGTGATGGTCCTCACGTTCCTGCTGTTCTTCGTGGTGAACACGCCCGACGACATGGCCCGCCGCATCCTCGGCGAGAAGCACGCCACGCCCGAAGCCATCGAGAAGTGGAAGCGCGAGCACAACTACCACTTGCCCCTCTTCTACAACGCGGCCGAGCGGGGCGTCGGGACGCTCACGAACACGCTGTTCTTCCAGAAGTGCGCGCGCCTGCTGGCCTTCGACCTCGGGGCGTCGGACCTCACGGGCCGCGACATCAGCGCCGAGATTCGCCGCCGAATGGGGCCGAGCCTCGCCATCGCCGTGCCCTCGTTCGTCATAGGCATGGCCGTGAACATCACGATCGCGCTGATCATCGCCTTCTGCCGCGGCACGTACCTCGACCGCTGGGGCACCGTGGTCTGCGTGCTCATGATGTCCGTGTCGTCGCTGTTCTACATCATCGGCGGGCAGTTCCTCTTCGCCCAGTGGCTGCGGCTGTTCCCGATTTCGGGGTTCGACTGGGGCGCGGCGATGCCGAGGTTCGTGGTCCTGCCCGTGGTCATCGGCATGGTGGCGGGCATTGGCGGCTCGGTGCGCTACTATCGCACCGTGATGCTCGAGGAGATGGGCCGCGACTACGTGCGCACCGCGCGGGCGAAGGGCCTGGGCGAGGGCGCCGTGCTCTTCCGCCACGTGCTCAAGAACGCCATGATCCCCATCCTCACCAGCGCCGTGACCGCCATCCCCTTCCTGTTCATGGGCAGCCTGATCATGGAGTCGTTCTTCGCGATTCCCGGCCTGGGCAGCATGACGATCACGGCGATCCAGGCGCAGGATTTCGCCGTGGTGCGCTCGATGGTCTACATCAGCGCCCTGCTCTACATCCTCGGGCTGCTGCTCACCGACATCAGCTACACGCTCGTGGACCCGCGAATCACCCTGGGCGCAGGCGAGAACCGCAACCTCTACGGCGGCCCGTCGCTACGCGATGCCGTCAAGGTAGTCGTGGGCATCGCGCTCCTTGCCGCGCTCGGCGCGGGAGTGTACTTCGGCATGCGGTGGCTGGCCGAGCTGCCCGCCGTGGCCGAGTCGCGGGTGCCGCTTGTCTCGAACCTCGCCTTCGCCGCCGCCGTGGCCGGGTTCGTGCTCTTCTGGCTCCACGCCCGGCGGCAGGAGATGTGGCAGAACGCCTGGCGGGAGGTGCGGCGGCGGCGCCTAGCGACCGTGTCGCTGGCCGTGCTGGGCGTCTACGTGGCCATCGCAGCGCTCGACAGCGTGAGCTGGCGCGACACCGAGCGCGACGAGGCCGGCGCCCCGCGCCTCACCCAGGCCGGCGCGCCCGTGTTCGGGCCCGCGCGGTCGGCCCTCGACCGACTGCTCGCCCCGCTGACGCCCGAGGAGCGCACCTACTCGGCTCCCCTCGCCCGCGTGGCGCTGACCAAGGAGACCGTGGAGGCCGAGGAGGCGGGGAAGTCCGTCGTCAAGCGAATCCACCCGCCGTTGCGGTATCCCGGCCGCCACCTGCTCGGCACCGACAAGACGGGGCAGGACGTCTTCTACAAGACCCTCAAGAGCATGCGCACGGGGCTGATTGTGGGCGGCCTCACGACGCTCATCGCCGTGCCGTTCGCCATTTTCTTCGGCGTGCTGGCGGGCTTCTTCGGCGGGTGGCTCGACGACGCGGTGCAGTATCTCTACAGCACGCTCGCCTCGGTGCCGTGGGTGCTGCTGGTCGTGGCGTTCATGCTCGTGTTCGGCCAGGGGCTGGTGCAGCTTTGCGTGGTGATGGGCCTCACGGGCTGGATCGGCCTGTGCCGCGTGCTGCGCGGCGAGGCGATGAAGCTGCGCGAGCGGGAATACGTGCAGGCGGCCCTGGCGCTGGGCGTGCCGCGGTTCCGCATCATCCGCCGCCACGTGGTGCCCAACGTGATGCACCTCGTGCTGATCAGCATCGTGCTGCGCTTCAGCGGCCTGGTGCTCGCCGAGGCGGTGCTGAGCTACATCGGCGTGGGCGTGGGGCCGGACACGTATAGCTGGGGCTCGATGATTGACCAGGCCCGCAGCGAGCTGGGCCGCGACCCCCTCGTCTGGTGGAGCCTGGCCGGGGCGTTCGTGGCCATGCTCGCGCTCGTGCTGTCGGCCAACCTGTTCGCCGACGCGCTCCGCGACGCGCTCGACCCGAGGCTGCGGATTCGGGAGGAGCTGCGATGAGCCGCCCGCTGCTCGAGGTCGAGGGCCTCCGCACCTGGTTCCGCACCGGCGGCCAGCCGCTGCGGGCGGTGGACGGCGTGTCGTTCGCCATTCAGCGGGGCGAGACGCTCGGCCTCGTGGGCGAATCGGGCTGCGGCAAGTCGCTCACCGGGCTGTCCATCATGCAGCTCGTGCCGAAGCCAGCGGGTTACATCGCGGGCGGGGCCGTCCGCTTCGACGGCCGCGACGTGCTGGCCATGACCGCGCCGCAGCGGCGCGACTACCGCGGCGGCCAGGTCGGCATGATCTTCCAGGAGCCGATGACCAGCCTCAACCCCGTGCTCACCGTGAGCACGCAGCTCGTCGAGGCCATCCGCCGCCACCGAACGGCATCCCGGTCCGACGCCGTCGAGCGGGCCGTCGAGGCGCTGCGCCTGGTGGGCATGCCCGACCCCGCCGGCTGCCTCCGCAGCTACCCGCACCAGCTCTCGGGCGGCATGCAGCAGCGGGCGATGATCGCCATGGCCCTCGCCTGCGAACCGGCCCTGCTCATCGCCGACGAGCCGACGACGGCGCTCGACGTGACCGTGGAGGCGCAGATCCTCGATCTCCTCCGCAGCCTCCAGGCCAAGCTCGGCACGGCTATTCTCTTCATCACCCACGACCTCGCCGTCGTGGCGCAGATGGCGCAGCGCGTGGCCGTGATGTACGCCGGCAAGATCGTCGAGACCGCCCCCGCCGACGCCCTCTTTGCCGGCGACGGCCCCCGCCACCCCTACACGCAGCTCCTCCTGCGGTGCCGCCCGAGCCGCGAGCAGCGCCGCCGCCGCCTCGAGGCCATCGCCGGGCGCGTGCCCAGGCCGTCCGAGTTTCCCCCTGGCTGCCGCTTCTGCAACCGCTGCCCCCACGCCTTCGAGCCGTGTCGGGACATCGAGCCTGCTCTCACCGTCCTCGCCGAAGGCCATCAAGTGGCGTGCCACCTCTATGCGGGCGCATCACGCGTTCGTAGTTCCGCGTTCACGCGGTCTTTGGGGGAGCCGCCTAAAGGCCGAACTACGAACGCGAAGGCGCCGGGCGGCGAGCCGCTGGTCGAGGCCCTTGGCCTGGCGCGGCACTTCGCTATCCGCAAGGGCATCCTCCAGCGCGTCGTCGGCCACGTGAAGGCGGTGGACGGCGTGGACCTGACGATTCCGCGAGGCCGCACCCTCGCGCTCGTGGGCGAGTCGGGCTGCGGAAAGTCCACGCTGGGGAAAACCCTCATCCGCCTAATGCCGCCGACCGCCGGCACCATTCGCTTCGACGGCACCGACCTGACGGCCCTCCGCGAGCACGAGCTTCGGTCCATCCGCCGCCGCGCGCAGATCGTGTTTCAGGACCCCTTCTCGTCGCTCGACCCGCGGATGATGGTGCGCGAGATCGTCGAGGAGGGAATGAGCGTCCATCGCCTCGGCGGGAGCGCGGCCGAGCGCCGCGACCGCATCGAACACCTGCTCGGCAGCGTGGGCCTGCCGCCCGACGCCGCGACGGCCTATCCCCACGAGTTCTCGGGCGGACAGCGCCAGCGGATCAGCATCGCCCGCGCCCTGGCCGTCGAGCCCGACTTCATCGTCTGCGACGAGCCGACGAGCGCCCTCGACGTGAGCATTCAGGCGCAGATTCTCAATCTCCTCAGCGACCTTCAGGACGAGTTCGGCCTCACCTACCTCTTCATCACCCACGACCTGGGCGTCGTCGAGTACCTGGCCGACGAGGTGGCCGTCATGTATCTCGGCCGCATCGTCGAGCAAAGCCCTGCCGAGTCCCTCTTCGACGAGCCGCTCCACCCCTACACCCAGGCCCTCCTCTCCGCCATCCCGGACGCTGGCCCAGCAGGCCCCCGCGAGCGCATCCGCCTCGCTGGCGATGTCCCCTCCCCGAGTGCCCCGCCGCCTGGCTGCCACTTCCACCCCCGTTGCCGCCACGCCCTGCCCATCTGCCGCGAGGTCTACCCGCCCGAAACGCACCTCGGCTCCGGCAGGCTTGTGCGCTGCCATCTCTACGGCCAGTAGGCCCGGTGCCTGCATGGCCCAAGTGGCTTACGTGCAAGACGCAGACCCGACCCAAGGATAACTGATATTTGAAGACGTGACACCCCCGGCCTCAGTCATTTTGGCGTCCAGTGCCAAGACTGGACAATTGGCACCGTGCGCCTCTTGCTACCTGGTGGAGCATAGTCTGTTGTGCCCTCAAGTCTGATGGTGAACTTCTTCCTGAACGTACCTGACGCAGAAACCTTGATTGTCTTGGTTGCGCCCGGAGGCCAGGTAAGATAGCGCTCGGTCTCTTCTGTCTTTCCTCCATCTTCCTTGACGAGAACCACAGAAACAACGGTGTTTGCGAGGGCATCCTCGGTCTTGTTAGTGATGTTCACGTCGTGGCTAAAAAGGCCCAGATCGATCTCCAGATCGAAGATCTTGCGTGGCGCGAACTCGGCTCTGTGAAACTCCGCGGCCTGTTCATTGAGGTCTTTGTACGCCTCATTGGCCATTGTGAGAGTCTTCCAGAGCCTAGCCATGGGCTTCCAACCGCAGATCACCACGATTACGAGGAGCACGAGGCAACCGATTCTCCCTGCTGCCTTTCGCCTCGGGCATTCCTTTTCGGTTTCGCCAGTCATTGCCTCGGACCCTTTCAGGTTCGGCGATCAGGACAGTTCGGTGCCAACCCTTATGGGTGTCAGGCACCGAAGCTCCGATGTCTATCGGTCGCGGTATGCCTCCTTCTGCTTATACAGATCGAGTCGCTCGCGAGCCTTGGCAAATTCCTGCGTGCCGACATCCTTGAGAAATGCGGGGTCGGCGAGTGCCTTCGTTTGCCACTTGACAGCCTCGTCGAATTGCCCGTCCTCGGCGTAAGCAGCGGCCAGGGTGTCGAGGTAGTAGGCTTCCTTCCAGTTCGTGAGTTCACAGGCCTTGGTAGCATTCTCGATCGCGGCTTTGCCGTTCCGGAAAGCCTTGTCCAGGGAAGTGGCCCGGAGCCAGGCAAGGCTATTGAACACTCGAGGGTCATTTGGGCTGACCTCCACCGCCTTGGAATAATCCGCGAGGGCCTTATCGTTCTTACCCATGGTCACATACAGGGATGCTCGCTCTCCATAGGCCGACCCATCCTCAGGCCTCAATTCTATGGCCCGGGCGAAATCCGCGAGAGCTTTGTCATATCTGCCCTCGGCCCAATAGACTTTTGCTCGCAGCCGGTACGCCCAATCATTCTTCGGGTCAAGGAAGATGCTCACCGAGCAATCGCCAATCGCCGCTTCGTTGTTGCCCTTTTGGCGATAGGCCCAACCCCGATTGTCGTAGTTCATGCTCGACAGGGGGTCCATTTCTATCGCCCTGCTATAGTCTGAGATGGCCTCGTCGAACTTGCCTTCATTCAGGCGTGCTTTTCCTCGCCGCTGAAGAAGCACGGCGATGGAATCGCGACTGAAAAGATGAAGAGCTTTCGCCTTGTCGTAGTCGGCTTTGGCCAGTTCCTGCTCGCCTTTCTCTTGGTGGGCCAGTCCACGAATCAGATACGCACTCGCGTCCCGAGAATCAAGGCCGATCAGTTTGTCCATGGCAGCTATCAATTCGTCGTATTCACCAGCGAGAAAAAGGGTTGATGCCTCCAACCCCTTGTCAAGCCTCCTGTATCTCTCGTTCTGCTTCACCTCCCCCTCAAGAGTGTCGCGGAGATTCCTCACCTGCTCGGCAGTCATAGCCGGCAGGAAGGCTAGCCAATACCGCCGTTCATTGTCATCCATGCTCTGGGATCCATGAATCAGCTTGACCACTTCCGGGTATTCCTGCTCAACATCTGGATGCACGACCAGGTCTTTCTCGGCTGCCGGGGGACTCGATTCCCCACGGGGCTTCGCCTTTGGGTGATCCCCTGCCTTTTCAGGAATGTCGAGATTGAACGTGAGGACGCCTTGGTCGGTGTGGATCGCTACACTCACTAGGTCCTTTTCATACCCCCCATGTTCCTTGTCAAAAGGCACCGGCCCGAACGGCTTTTCCTCCTTCTCCTCCACGTCTGGTACGTTCAATTTCGCCCATTGTTTGTGCCCAATGATCGCTTCAAGGTGGCGATCCATGAGCTGCTCCCAGCCCGGTCCTTCGTGCGCCCCACGGCGGTCCTCTCTGGCGACATGAGAATAGACGAGGAACTCCATCTCTCTGTCCGGGTCGATTGTCAACGGGAATTCAACCGGTTTGCCGCCCTCGTCGCCATCGATCCTGGTCACGACGTATTCGCCGTTGAGCACAATCTTGTGGATTTTCGCGGGCCGCTTGTCCCGATTCTTCACGAGGAGGCAAGTAGACTCCGTGGCGAGTAGCCCGTTGGCGTACCCCCTCCTCGATACCCTCAAGTCATAGGAATTGTAGAACTTCTCTTTGACCCAAGGCAGGATGTAGTAGTAGGAGACCGGGACGGAGAGGATGCCGCAGATAAGGCCTACGGCTATCAGGGGGCCAATTCGTCGAATCATCGCCTTCGGGGACTTGTGCAGGATACCCATCAGTCTTATCTCCTTAGGCCACAGTGCCAGGCCACAGTGCCTGACACCCATAAGTTCTTCCTGGATCGAGCGTTAAGTGCACACCGAGGCCAGAATGGGCCGAATGTCGGGCCGAGGGCATCTATGGGCTTGCGGCACCAGGGAGGAGCAGGGATTCGGAAGAAGGAGATGCTGGCGGATGGTGGCATCGTGACATGCCCCCTGGCCGATGCGCGAAGGTCGGCACCCCATGGCGCGCAGGATAGCTCTTTCGGAGGGCGAAGTCAAGAGGATTTCAGGCGAGGATCGCGTCCACAGATTCACACAGAATAGGAGGGGTTGAACCACGGAGACACAGAGTCCACGGAGATTGCTCGGAGAAGACCAAGTACCGCTCCACAGAGGAAGGTGTACAACAAGGTGAAGCTCCGGTCGGTGGCACAGGCATCTTGCCTGTGCGCTTGGCCGATGGCAGACACAGGCTGGAAGCCTGTGCCACCAGAATTGTACACCTTTCACTGTGGAGCGGCGCCAAGGGCGATTCGGGGTCGAAACCCACGAACCGATTCCCGCGCTTGAGGTGCCAGATTGGTGCCGCAAAGAACTCGGCCAGGTGGGGCTCACGGGGCCTCGCCCATGAACCTGCCGACTTGGGCGACTTGGCATCTTGGCGTTAAGTTGCAAGTTGCGACCCGACCCCAGGGCGCCCCGGAACCGGGAAGACTGGGAGACTCTGGGAGACTTAGGACAGGTTGCGGTGTGCCTCGCAGCAGGCACAACCTGTGGGGGCCAGGAGACCTCCCCTGTGAACCGGGAAGTCTGGGAGAGTCTGGGAGACTTAGAACAGGTTGTGGTGTGTTCCGGACGCAGCCACAACCTGTAGTGTGTGTTCGCCGACACCCTTGGCCGTCAGTCCTCGAACACGATGCGGTAGTCGAGGCGGTCCACCTGGCTGAGAATGGCGCCCTTCGGCTGGTCGAAGTCCACGAGGCGGACCCGCCAGCGATAGGTGCGGGTGCCGTCGGAGTTCTCGTCGGCCACGAACTTGCCCGTCCAGCCGAGGGGCTTGGGGGGCGACTGGACCTGCTCGATGCTCTTGACCTTCTTCGCCGTGCGGAAGGTGGCCTGGACGTAGGTCTCCTCGGCGTCGTAGCCCTCGCCGATCCAGTGGCGGTTGGGGAAGGTGCCGGCGGCGCGGAGGACGTAGAGGTCCTTGTCGTTCCACTTCTTCCAGTCCTCGGGCACGCGGATCTTGACGGGCCACCACGCGGCGGGGGCGTGGATGGAGACCAGGTCGTCCTTGAACTCGACGCGTGCGGGGGCCGACTTCGGCGGCGAGGGGAGGTGCATGGCGAACGCGGGGTCGCCGAAGAGGCAGCGGAGGTAGAGCTGGTAGTAGTTCGGCCCGCCGGCGAGTTGATCCGTTTCGAGGATGACCGCGACCATGCTGTTCTGCGCCTCGAGGTGGGCGCGGCCGAGGGTCTCGCCCGCGAGGACGGCGTTCCAGAAGACGATGCGTTGCTGCTCATCGTAGGCGATGGCGGGGAGCGAGTTGCCCTCGAAGGCTGCGGCGCCGTTGCGCATCAGGCGGGCGACGACGGAGCGGCAGTCGGGCTGGCGGTCGAGGGCGCCGGCGAGGCAGCCGCCCGACTCGACCACCGTGGGCGCGAGCAGCACGTCGGACGCCCAGTCGTAGGTCTGCCCCAGGTCGTGCCACCACGAGTGGGCCTGGTGGGCGAGCACGGCCACGCTTGTGAGCGGGGAGTCCTGCTCGAATGCCTGCGTGCGCTTGCCCTTGCTCGTGGCGGTGGGCTTCTCGATCCAGCGGAGCGTGTCCACGTCGTGGTGGGGCGCCATCGTGAAGCCGACGTTCTCGAAGAGCTTGGCGTAGGTGTTCTCCCAGCGGGCCTGGCCGGCCATGGTGGACCACGAGGGGTCGAGAAGCTGCGGATAGGTGACGACGCGGCTGACGTAGAGCGTGGCGAAGCTGGCGTTTTCGGCGATGAGGCGGCCGAGGGCGATCTCGCCGAACAGGTCGCCGTCGGCGTTGGCGAAGGGGAAGTCGGAGGGCAGGTCGCGGTTGGAGCCGCCGCTCTCGCGCACGATGGCCTGGGGAATGGCGTCGGGGAAGCCGACGATGCACAAGTGCTCGGGCGGGCCGCCGGCCGCTGTGTAGAACGCCTTCAGGTCAGTGACGACCTGCTCGGCGCAGGGGAAGGTGAGCCGCACGTCGGCCTTGCCCGCGCCGTTCTTCTCGCCGAGCGTGATGGAGAAACGCTGGCCGCCGAGGGTCACGACGTCGCCCGTGCGGAAGGGGCCTTCGCCCGCGTCGGAGAAGTCGCCGTTGCCGTTCAGGTCCACGTTGACCGCAAAGTAGTCCTTGTCGTTTCTCCCGCTGGTCACGACGAACGCGAAGGGGTGGCCGTTGACCGTGGTGAGGCCCATCCGCGGTGGCTTGCGGCTCTCGGGCGCGCCCTTGGGCGGGTTGGCCTTGCACTCGGCGCCGACGAAGGGGGCCTTCCACAGGGTCTTGTAGGGCAGCGGCACGACGATCCCCTGCCTGGCCGCGGCGAGCAGCGGGGCCGCGAGCGAGAGCTTCTTGATCACCGTGGCCTCGCGGTCGAGCGGGTTCACGGCGGCGAAGTAGGATGCGGCGAGCTCCTGTCCCCGCATCCAGGCGAGCACGGCAGGGGTGTCCTTCAACTCGACGACGGCGAGGCCCGCTTCTTTCAGCGCTGCGGCAGCCTTCGGCACCGAGCCGACCACAACGGCCCTCTTGACGGCAAGCTCCTTGAGCAGCTCTCGGTCTGCCGTCGAGAAGAGGAGCGGCGACCGGAGCCTGGCCGCCAGGGCCGACGCCACGAGGGCCATGGCGTAGTCGCCCTCGCGGCAGATGACCGCCGTATCAGCCGACTTCCAGAAGGTCCGCGCGAGCACGCCGGCGGCCGAGTCGGCCGAATCGGCCGCCAGCGCCTGCCATTGCCGCTGGGCGCTCGCGGCCTCTCTCGGCAACGGGCCGAGGCAGTAGAGGGCCTGCGGCTTGTAGCGGCGCAGATAATCGTCCATCTCACGCGTGATCGCCCCCGACTCGTCGAGCGCGATGAGAGCAGGCGCGCCGCCGCAACGTACCGTCGCGGCTGGGACCGCGGCCAGGAAGGCGAAGTCCTGCCAGGCAGGGACGCTCGGCACCTGAACCACGAAGACCGCGCGACCCGCCTCGCCGCCGGCCGCCCGTGGGCCGGGCAGGCAGCCAAGGAGAGCGAACGGAAGCAGCGCGAGCAAGTGGTTCCAGCAAGACATCATCGCGTTCCTTCCGCTCCCTGTTCTCTCCCGGCTTCGGCGCCTCCGCATCATAGCACGGCAGACCCCCTGAAGCCAAGCTCGACGGCAGGGCCTCCGCCGACGAAGCGCTGCGATTCCCCCAGCCGCCCGATCCGGCCTCACATTCACAGAATGCCAACCGCCTCTCTCAGGGGTTGGCATTCTGTGAACTCCCCGCCGGAGGCGTCCGGATCGCCGATTCTCACACAATGCCAACCCCGCCCGAGGCCGGGGGTTGGCATTCTGAGAAGAGAGCCCAAAGGTGCGGGAACGCGAGGCGTGTGGAGATTCGCAACACCTCCGGTGGCTCAAGTGCTACGCCCGCAGCAAGCGCCCGGCGGGCGCCTGCCTTGACAGCCCGCGGCGCTTCGCCTAGCATTGCGGGCGCACCACTCGCGAGGCCCACGCCGCATGTCAACGGACCGCCCGAACGTGTTGTGGATCATGGCCGACCAGTTGCGGCCCCAGGCCCTGGGCTGCCACGGCGACCCGAACGCACGCTCGCCGCGCCTCGACCGCCTCGCCGCTCAGGGGGCGGCGTGCGAGAGGGCCTTCACCCCATGCTCCGTGTGCATGCCGGCCCGGGCGGCGCTGGTGACCGGCCAGTACGGCCATCGCAACGGCCTCCGCGTGCACGGCGACTTCCTGCCGCCCGACCGCCGCACGATCGCCCACGCCTTCCGCCAGGCCGGCTACCGCACGTCGTACGTCGGCAAGCTCCACCTCGCCAGCACGAACAGCAACTGGACCACGGGCGAGGAGTTCTGGGTTCACCCCGACCTGCGGGCCGGCTTCGAGGACTTCTTCGGCTTCGACCTCTCGAACCACTACTACAACACCCACTACTGCACGGGGGACACCTGCCGCGGCCTCAAGATCGAGGGCCACCAGACCGATGGCCTCACCGATCTCACCCTGCGCTACCTCGCCGAGGTCGCCTTTCCGTCGGGTCGCCCATGGTTCCACGTCATCAGCTACGAGGCCCCGCACCCCGGCGGCGGGAACGGGTCGAACCGGTATATGCCGTTCCCTGCTCCGCCGGAGTTCGAAGCCCTTTTCGATCCCCAGACCCTCCGGCTTCGGCCGAACGTGCCCGAGGCAAAGGAGGAAGCCGTGCGGGCGAGAGCCGCCGGCTACTACGCGATGATCGCACACCTCGACCACAACGTCGGCCGGATCCTCGACCTCCTCGATGAGCGGCGGCAGAGCGAGCGCACGCTGGTCGTGTTCCTCTCCGACCACGGCGAGATGCTCGGCAGCCATGGCCGGTTCAACAAGGAAGTGCCGTACGACGAGGCCATCCGAATCCCCCTCCTGGTGCGCCTGCCCGACGCCGTCCCGGCCGGCTCGCGCTACGCCGGCATCGTGAGCCTTCTCGACATCTACCCCACCTGCGCAGCCCTTTGCGGGGTGGACCCCGCCTCGGACGTGCAAGGCGTGGACCACTCCGCCGCGCTGGCCGGGCGCGCCAGGCCGCCCAGGACCGAGGCACTCATCCAGTGGCTCGGCAAGACCCGCTACGGCTGGGGGGACTACCCGTATCGCGCCGTCCGCACCGCGCGGTACACGTACTCGGTGAGCGCGGAAGACGTTGACAGACGCAATGGTGCGCACTTCCGCCTGCTGTTCGACAACCAGCGGGACGAGCACCAACTCCTCAACCTGTTCGGGAAGGCCGAATCGAGGGGACTCCAGCGGGGGCTGCACCAGCGTCTCTGCAAGGCGATCCTGGAGTCTGGCGAGGAGCTTCCCGACTTCGTCATCGCCGACAGAGCGAGGTCCCGCACGCGTTGACGCGGGCCTCACTGCCCACGACCAACCTTCGGACCCTACGCCGGTCTGGCCGAGACCCGTCCGGGCACTTCCTGCCTGACGGGCGCCGCGCTACAATAGCCAGGGGAGGCCATGTCGATCGATGCCCAACGAGGAGTAGCGGAGTGGTCGGAGGCCCCGTGGCACCCCGCTCCAGGACACTGTGTCTCCTGGGAGCCCTGGCTTCGCTTACATTGGCCGTGGGCCTCCATGCGGGCACCTCGGCCGAGTGGCCCTGTTTCCACGGCCCCCGGCGCGACAACAAGTCAACCGAAACCGGGCTTCTGAAGCAATGGCCGGAGGAGGGGCCTGCGCTGCTCTGGAGCGCGTCAGGGCTCGGGAAGGGCTACAGCTCCGCCAGCGTTGCGGGAGGGCTCCTCTACACCGCGGGGATGGTAGAGCAGCAGACCGGCGTCGTCGCATTGGGCCTCGACGGCAAGGAGAAGTGGCGGGCGCCGAACGGGCAGGCGTGGGCGCCCACGATGTCCCACGCCACCGGCTATGGCGGCGCCCGCAGCACGCCCACCTGGGACGACGGGGTGGTGTATCACCTCAGCGAGCGCGGCCGGCTCATCGCCCTCGAGGCGCAGAGCGGCAAGGAGGTCTGGCACCTCGACCTCCTCAAGGAGTTCGAGGGGGAAATGCCAAAGTACGGATTCGCCGAGTCCGTGCTGATCCTCGGCGACCGGCTGATCTGCTGCCCAGGGGGCGCGAAGGGCTACATGGCCTGCCTCGACAAGAAGACGGGGAAGACCGTCTGGACGAATACCGAGGTCCAGGGCACCCTGGGCTACTGCTCCCCAGTCCTGGCCGACATCGCCGGCACCCGGCAGGTGCTCAACATGAGTGCCAAGGTCGTGTTCGGCGTGGACATCGTGACGGGCAAGCTGCTCTGGAGTGTGGAGCATGGGAACGAGCGGGAGAACAGCGCGACCGACCCGGTCGTCCACGAGGGACACGTCTACGCGTCCGCGGGCTACGGCAAGGGCAGCATCCTCGTTCGCCTCGACCCCGTGCAGGGCGGAGTCGAGGCCAAGACGGTCTGGAGGAGCAAGCTGCTGGACAACCATCACGGGGGCGTGCTGCTAGTCGGCGAGCACCTCTACGGGGCCGGCCATCAGGCCGAGGGGTGGTTCTGCCTGGACTTCCTGACCGGCCGGCAGGCGTGGAAGGCATCCGGCAAGGGGTCGCTGACCTACGCCGACGGCATGCTCTACTGCCTCGACGAGCGAGGCACCATGACGCTGGTCGAGGCCACGCCGAAGGAGCACCGCGCGGTCAGCTCGTTTCGCCTGCCAAAGGGAGGCGCTGGCCTCTACTGGGCTCATCCCGTCGTGTGCGGCGGCCGGCTCTATGTCCGCCACGCCGACGCGCTGTTCGCCTATGATATTCGAGCAAGATGACCGGGCAGGTGGCCGCCATTCGCTAAACGTTCGGTGTTCGACGTTCAGCGTTCGACGTTTCTCTGGTTGCGGCCGGCGATTGGCAATCGCGGATCGGCAATTGTCCCTGCACCGTTCGGCCCAGGCTTCCGGGCAGGCGCTTGAAGTCCGTGGGAAAGCGGCTACAATACCCCCTCGAGAGGCGTGGCCAGTGGGGCCAGCCGACGTTGGGGTGGGCCAATCCCGCCTGCCCGGGCTACGGGCCATTCCGCCACATGGGGGAGCGCGATGCGCTGCACCATTCGCCCGCTTGCTCTCTGCCTTCTCGGCTCTCTCGCCGCCGCGCGGGCGGAGGTGATCTGCGAGGTCAAGTAGCGCAGGATAGGGGACGGAGTTGAAGACTGCTACGGCAGCGGGGATCCCAGCGGCAGGCGCAATTCTGGTCCTGGTCCTTGCCTGCCCGCTGCTGGCCGTTGAGCCCGCCAGGCCCGCCGAGGTCCCCGCAGGGGCCGTGGATATTCTCAGCCCGGAGAGCTACTGGCGCTGGTTCCTCACCCTGCGCAAGCCGATCATCCCCGTCGCGGCGCTCAAGACCGCCGGGCAGGACGCCACGGCCCCAAAGCTGCTCACCGGCAGGGTGGTGCCGCCCCCCTACAACACGGTCGATCACCAGGATAGCCCGACTTCTCCCGCCAGCTGGGAGGGGCCGGCCTTCGACGACTTCGGCTGGCCGCGCTCGCGTCTGTCCTGGCTGAGGTCGAACGCCTTCGGGCGCTTCTCGAGCGCGGCCCTGTGCCTGCGCGGCAAGTTCCAGGTGACGGACCCCGGTGCGGTCCAGGGGCTCTTCCTCACGGTGAAATACTACGGGGGCGTGAGAATTCTCCTCAACGGCCGCGAGGTCGCGCGCCAGCACCTGCCCGCGGGGGAACTGGCCGCCGATACGCCCGCCGATCTCTACCCGAGCGATGTCTACGTGGACGACAAGGGGGCCATCGTCCCCATGGGCGACCACGAGTATAGCTGGAACAGCATCCCGGCCGACGTCCGCAAGGACGCAGAGGCCCGCCGCGCCCGGCGCACGCGCGTGCTGGGGCCGGTGAAGCTGCCCGCCGACGCGGTGCGCAGGGGCGAGAACGTCATCGCCGTCGAGGTGCGCCGCTCGGAATACCCGTTCGTGGCCCTGCGCTGGTTCAAGGGAGCCGAGGGCCGGACCAAGCCCTTCTGGGTGCCGATGAACCTCTTCGGCCTGCGCCTGCAGGCCGCCGGCGCCGGCGTCGCCCCCAACGTCGCCCGGCCCAAGGGCCTCCAGGTCTGGAGCGAGAACACCAACGACCGCATCTCGGTGCTCGACTACGGCGATTCGGGCGAGGGCCTGCGGCCTGTCCGTATCGTCGGCGCGCGAAACGGCTCCTTCTGCGGGCAGTTCGTCATCGGCTCCGACCAGGCCTTCAAGGACCCCAAGGTGACCGTCGGCGACGTCAAAGCGGCCAGGGGCAACGGCGTCATCCCGGCGTCGAAGGTCACGTTGCTCTTCGCCCTGCCGGACATCTCCTTCTATGGGATGCCGACCTGGTTCGACGCGCTCCAGCTCGAGCCGCCCGCCGAGGTGGCCGTGGCCAAGGGTGGCGGCGCGCTGCTGCCGGCGCTGGTCCGGATCGCGGTGCCCAGGGACACGCCGGCCGGCGACTACCGCGGCGAAGCGGTCGTGTCGGTGACCGGCTCCGACCCGGTGAAGGTTCCCCTCGAGCTCAGCGTCGCCGACTGGGTCGTGCCCGACCCGAAGGACTACCGCACCTATGTGGGCGTCTACCAGTCGCCCACGTCGCTGGCCATGCAGTACAACGTGAAGGAATGGTCGGAGGACCACTGGAAGCTGATGGAGAAGAGCTTCGCGCTCCTCGCCCGGGCCGGCAACCGGCTGGTGAACATCCCCGTCTCCGACAGGACGCAGTTCGGGAACGACGACGGCATGGTCTACTGGATCTGCAAGCCGGACGGTTCGTTCACCTGCGACTTCAAGGTCTTCGACCGCTTCATGGACCTGGCCCAGAAACACTTCGGGACGCTCGATTTCGTGACCCTGCACGTCTGGCACTCCGGCGGATGGGAGACCCGCAAGGCCGACCAGGAAAACACCGTGACGGTGATCGACGAGCAGACCGGCGAGCGCCGGCACATGCAGGTGCCCGTCTTCGGCACGGAGGAGTCCAGGAAGTTCTGGAAGCCGTTCCTCGAGGCCGTCCACGAGCGGCTGGCCGAGCGCGGCATGGAGAAGGCCATGACCCTGGGCATCCTCTCCGACGGCACCGCGCCGCCGGAGGTCTTCAAGGCCTTCGACGAGATCACGCCCGGCGGGGCCAAGTGGATGCGCGGCTGCCACAGCGGAACCTATAGCGAGAAGCCCGACCCCCTGAGGGGCGGCGGCGTGACCGTGCTGCACGAGTTCTGCTACGGAACGCCCCTGGACCGGGCCAAGCCCCTGGCCCCGTACTGGAAGCAGCGCTGGTGGCCGGGGACGGACTACGAGCGGATCAGCGGACACGACAGATTCGCGGCGCTCAGTTGGTATCGCGAGACGGGCATGACCTCGCTGATGCGGCGAACGCGCGGGGTCGGCCGCATCTGCCTGGACTTCTTCGACGTGCTCGCCAGGAAGAGCGCCGGCGGCGGTGGCGTGGGCAGCGAGCGGTCCATCTACAACCGCTGGCCGCACTCCAGTTGCGCGCAGCGCGAGCCGAGCCTCAAGAAGATGGCCTGGGCCGGGCCCGACGGCCCGGCGACCACCTTCCGCTACGAGGCGTTCTGCGAGGGCATCCAGTACGCCGAAGCCCTGGTGGTGGTGAGCGAAGCCCTCGACACCCAGGCGGCCGCTCTCGGCGCGGAGCGGACCGAGGAGTATCGCCGGCTGCTGACGGACATGTGGCGCCGCGAGGTGCGCTGCCTGTCCGGGCCGTCGGCGCCCCTGCGTCCCAACCACGAGGGCTGGCAGGACCTGACCCGGCGGCTCCTGGACGCGGCAGGCGAGGTCGCCAGGAGGGCTGCCCCAAGGTGAGCTATCATGTGGGCGTGTACTGGACCAACGAGTTTGATGGCGGGCCGGAATGAGCAACACAGCGATGGATCGAGCATTCTGTGGCTGTGAGTCGTGGCCGCAGGGCGTGTCGGTGCAACGTGATGCTGGCCCCGGCGCGGGCCAGGATCTCCGCGGTCTTCACCTTACCCAACATCGGGCACGACGCGCGGAGTCGCTGGACGATGTACCGCACGAAGTCAGGGAACTTGTTGACCGGCTCGGCCAGCCGGGCGAGCGCGTTGGGCCCGCCTTCGTCCATACGCCTCACCCACGACGCAACGGTGGCAGCGGTCAAGAGAAACGCCCGAGCTGTCTGCTCCAGCGACCAGCCCCGCGCGGCGCCGCAGGCGAGACGGGCCAGCGAGAAGACGTGGAGCATGGCGGAACGCACGCGGTCGGGCCAGTTCTTGGGCACTGGGATGGGCGGATCGGGGTGGGCAGTGGGCATGGAAACGCTCCGGGGAGATTCGGGCGGAAACCTGCCCAGAGCATACCATAACCCACTGCTCCTCCACAACTTGCGGCGTCTGCCGGAGAACCGAAGACTCGGTGGACCAATACAACGCTTCGCCCAGGCCCTCACGCACCCTGGCGCATGGCTGGGGCCGGTGTGGCTCGCTACGCCTTCACCATACGACTCTCTCCTTCGCTACCCCATGCCAGTTGACTGCCGCTCTCCGAGGACTCGAACTGCAAGTCGGCGGGGCCGGACCCGAACTGGCACTCCTTTTGCTTAGCTCCTTCCCCTATCGCCTGCCGCGGGGGCGACATGGCGCTGTCCGAACGAGCCAACCCTTGTGCGGCCAGCGACTTACGCGCTGGGGCGCCTCCACGCCGCTTGGCGGGCCCGACAGGGTTCTGGGGGCTTATGGAGCGGGTTCCATAGATGGCACGCCCTAATCCGCCCACCACAGACGGCAGCGGCACGCTCTCGGGCGGCGCGGCGAGGCGGCTGATCTGGATCCCGATCGTCCACTCTCACGCTGACTTGGGCAGCCTGGGGGAAGCCGTGCGCGATGCGCACGCGCGGAAGTTCGGGGCGGCGACCTGGGAGGACCGCGTCCGGATGGTGGACGGCTTCTGGCAGAGGGTCCGCGCCGAGGTCGAGCGCCTCGGCCTGGACTGGAGCCGCGTGCGGCTGTACCAGGACAGCCTTCCGAACTGCGGCCACGAGGCCGCCATCGTGCGCGACCTCGCCCAGGCGGGCAGCGAGAATCATCAACTCCTGGCCGATCTGATGGCCAGGGGCGCGCGAGTTGTGGGCACGGAGTGCCCCGAGCTTCTCCTCGAGGAGTACGAGCTGATGCGCGGGATCCTGGGCGCCCTGAAGTCCCGCGAGAGCCATCACCTCACGGCATCCGAGAAGGAGCGGAGCCGGGCCATCCTGGAGAAGCGCGATGCCTACATTACCGAGCGGATCGCACAGACACTCGGTGATGGGGAGACAGGGCTGCTGTTCCTCGGGATGCTGCATTCCATCGCTGGGAGGCTTCCCGATTCCATTCACGTCATCCGGCTCTTCGATGGAGACACGACATGAGCAAGAGAGGCAAGGGCAAGGAAAGCGTTGGGTCGGGGGTCTTCGGGCTGGGCGGGCTGCTGGGCGGCCTCGGCACCGTGCTGGAGAAGCTCGGAGAGCTGGCGGAGAAAGGCAAGGACCTCCGCGAGTCGGGCGAGATCCAGAGCCCCGACGGCAAGGTGCGAGGGGTCTATGGCTTCAACATCCGCATGGGCCTCGGCGACGAGAAGGATGCGGTCTCCGTCGAGCCCTTCGGCAATGTCCGCAAGGACGAGCGGACCGGCAAGGCGGTGGTCCACGAGGTCCGCGAGCCGATGGTGGACACCTTCGAGGAGGAGGGCCACGTGCTCGTGGTGGCCGAGATGCCCGGCATCGCCGAGGAGGACGTGCACCTGGAGGTGCGCGATGACATCCTGACCATCGCGGCGGAGAAGGGCGACACGAAGTACCGCAAGGAGGTGCTCCTCCCGGCGGCCTTCGGCCCCGACAAGATGAGCCATTCGTGCCGCAACGGGGTCCTGGAGGTCAGGTTCCAGCGATAACCCAAGGGAGTGGACTTCATGGCGACAACAGAGGCAGCGGCGCTCAAGCTCAAGGTGTGCGAAGCACTCAGCAAGGACATGGGCCGGGGCCTGGCGCGGCTGGACCCCGCGGACATCTCGCGGCTCGGCCTGGAGATCGGCGACGTGGTCGAGATGGCCGGGAAGCGCAAGACCGTCGCCAAGGTGATGCCCGCCTACAAGGAACACCGCGGGCAGTCGCGCATCCAGATTGACGGCGTGCTGCGCGAGAACGCCGGCGTGGGGCTGGACCAGGCGGTGGAGGTCCGGGGCATCGCGGCCAAGCCCGCCGAGCGCGTCGTGCTTTCGCCCCAGGCCATCACCGTGCGCGACCGCGACCTGAGGTACATCGGGAGCCTTCTCGACGGGCTTCCCGTGGTGGAGGGCGACCGCGTCCGAGCCACGCTCTTCGGCTCCCGCTCCGCCGATTTCCAGGTCGTGAGCACGGCGCCCAGAGGCCCGGTGGTGATCAACCCGACCACAGCGCTCGAGGTGGGCCGGCCGCAGCAGAAGGAAGCCGCGCGATCGGTCTCCTACGAGGATATCGGAGGACTCAAGCGCGAGCTGGGCCGGATCCGCGAAATCGTTGAACTGCCGCTGCGCTATCCTGAGGTTTTCGAGCGGCTGGGCATAGACGCGCCCAAGGGCGTGCTGCTCCACGGGCCGCCGGGCTGCGGCAAGACGCTCATCGCCCGCGCCGTGGCGCACGAGACCGAGGCGAAGTTCTTCTCCATCAGCGGCCCCGAGATCATCCACAAGTTCTACGGCGAGAGCGAGGCCAACCTCCGCAAGGTCTTCGACGAAGCCACGCGCCAGGCGCCCAGCATCGTGTTCATTGACGAGATTGACGCCATCGCCCCGCGCCGCGAGAAGGTGGTGGGCGACGTCGAGAAGCGCGTGGTGGCTCAGCTCCTGGCCCTCATGGACGGGCTGGAGAAGCGCCAGCACGTCATCGTCATCGCGGCGACCAACATCCCCAACGCCCTGGACCCCGCTCTCCGGCGCCCCGGACGCTTCGACCGCGAGATCTCCTTCCCCATCCCCGACCGCAATGGGCGCAAGGACATCCTCGAGATCCACACGCGCGGGATGCCCCTGGCGGGTGACGTGGACGTGGATCACCTGGCCGCGATCACCCACGGGTTCGTGGGGGCCGACCTGGAGGCCCTGTGCCGCGAGGCGGCCATGAGCTGCCTCCGCCGCATCCTGCCCGAGATCGACTTCGCCTCCGCCCACATCCCCTACGAGACGCTCATGGCCCTCGAGGTGCTCATGGCCGACTTCACCGAGGCGTTCCGCGAGGTCGAGCCATCGGCCATCCGCGAGGTCTTCGCTGAAATCTCCGAGGTCCACTGGGACGACGTAGGGGGCCTCCACGAGACGAAGCAGCAGCTCATCCAGGCCGTCGAGTGGCCCCTGAAGCACCCCGACCTCTTCGCCCAGGCCGCCGTGAAGCCGCCGCGAGGCATCCTGCTCACCGGGCCGCCAGGCTGCGGCAAGACGCTGCTGGCCAAGGCCGTGGCCCACGAGACCGAGGTGAACTTCATCTCGGTGAAAGGCCCTGCCCTCCTCTCCATGTACGTCGGGGAGTCCGAGGGAGCCGTCCGCGACATCTTCAAGAAGGCCCGCCAGGCCGCCCCCTGCATCCTGTTCTTCGACGAGATCGACTCCCTCGTCCCCGCCCGCGGCTCGGCATCCGCCGACTCCCACGTGGCCGAACGCGTCATCAGCCAGTTCCTCACCGAACTCGACGGCGTGGAGGAGCTGAACGGCGTGCTGGTGCTGGGAGCGACGAACCGCCCGGACATCCTGGACCCCGCGGTGCTGCGGCCCGGCCGCTTCGACGTGGTGCTGGAGATTCCGCCGCCCGACGAGGAGGGCCGCAAGGCGATCTTCCACATCGGCCTGCGCGGCAAGCCGGTCGCCGAGGACGTGCGGGTGGACGAGTTGGCGGGCGCCACCCAGGGGTTCACGGGCGCCGACGTCCAGGCGGTGTGCACCCGGGCCGCCCTCGCAGCCATCCGCGACGCGGTCCAGGCAGCACAGGCTGGAACCCTGGGCCACCAGGTGCGGGTCACGCGGGCACACATCGAGCAGGCGCTCGACAGCGTCCGCGCCGTCCGCTGAAGGAGGTAACGACAGATGTCCAGCGAGGGGACGTATCTCTACTGCTTCGCCCGCCCCGGGGCGGCCCGCGGCGTAGACGTGCCCGGGGTGGACGGCTCGCGCGCCGTCGCCGAAATCGAGCTTGGCCCCGTGGCTGCCGTGGTCAGCCGCGTCGCTCTGGAGGAGTTCGGGGATGCGGCGGCGGAGAGGAACACCCAGGATCCTGATTGGGTCATCCCGCGGGCGTGCCGGCACCAGCGCGTGGTGCAGGAGGTGATGGCCCGCTCGTGCGTGCTGCCCGTGAGGTTCGGGGCCATCTTCTCGTCCGAGCAGCGGCTCGCGGAGCTTGCGCGCGAGAAGTGCCAGGAGATATCCGGCTTCCTCGACTCGGTCCAGGGCAGGGAGGAATGGGCCGTCAAGGGCACGGTGGACCCCGGCCGGGCCATGGGGTGGCTGCGGGCGCAGGGCCCGACGCTGGCCGAGGCCCGCCCAGACGCACTGGCGTCCCCGGGCGCGCGCTACCTGGCGGACAGGAAAGCGCACCTCGCGGTGCGCGGGCGCCTGAGGCCGTGGTGCCGCGCGGTGGCCGAGCAGGTCGGTGCCCAGCTCGACGCGGGGGCCGAGGCGGCGCGGCCCCTGAAGCTGCGCGCCTGGGGGGGCACCGGGCAGGAGGGACAGATGTTCCTCCACAGGGCATTCCTGCTGCCGCGGGAGGGCGTGGCGGCGTTCCTGGCGCACGTCGAGCGCGTCGGCCTCGCGTGGGCCGAGCAGGGCCTGGCGCTGGCGACCTCGGGGCCGTGGCCGCCCTACACGTTCACCCCTGCGCTGTGGGGAGGACAGGCGTGAAGTGCCTTGTGTACTGCATATTCCGCGCTGGCCAGCCCCGCGAGGGGGGGCTGCCAAGGGGGATTGACGGCGAGCCGGTCCGCCTGGTGGCCGACGAGGGACTCGCCGCGGCGTTCTCGCTGCTGGGGTCACATCTTCATTTCGCACTTGGCGGCCAAGTGCCAAATGAAGATGTGACCCCGCGCGAGGCGGCCCCAAGCGTCGAGCGGGCCACGGCATTTGCCCACGTTGTGGATGCCTTTCACCACGCGGGCACCGTCCTGCCCCTGCGCTACGGCTGCGTCCTGAATACACAAGAGCAAGTGGTGCAACTCCTCCGGGACCGGGGGGCGGAGTTCCTCGCTGCTCTCTGCCGTCTCGACGGGTGCGTGGAAATGGGCCTCCGCGTCCTGCTCCCACCAACCGATGTGCGGCCCGCTCCGTCAGGCGCCTGCTGCCCCGGGAGCCCTGGCCCGGGGCGCGACTACCTCGCCCTGCGCGGCGCCTACTATGCGGCAAGGGACGGCGCGGACCGCCAGGCCGCCGACATCGCCGCGCTGGCGCGAGCGGCCTTCGAGGGGCTCTTCCGTGAGGTCAGTCTCGAGCCGCCCGGCGCGGGCCGCCCGGGCATCGTCTCCCTCTGCTTTCTCGTCCGACGCGAGGACCTCGCCGCATTCCACGCGGCGTTCGCCCGGTTCCAGGCGCAGTGCCCCCAGAAGGCGTTGCTCACCGGCCCCTGGCCCCCCTACAACTTCTCGAATGGCGCCGAGGCCCCCGCGCAAGGCGACTGTGGCGCCGCCTCCATAGAGGCCGCCCAAGAGCGTGCCGTGCTGCCGGCCCTCGCGGGGACCGGCCCGGCGCTGCAAGTGCTTGCTCCGCAAGGACTAGGGGACACCTCGCATTTCCCGCGTGGTCTGGCACACCTGTTGCTATAGCAAGAAACAACCGCTTAGGGAAGCGGAAAACCACTGAGCACTCCCCCTGGGAGGGATGACCGTGCAAGACGAGCGATATGTCGGGAGGGTCGGAATCCTGGAAATCCCCGGTGGATGTGGGCGGGGCGGGCGGGCAGAGCCGCGGACCTGTCGTGTCGCCCTCCCCAGCGTGTCGAAGGTGCCATCATCAACCCTGAAAGGAGATGAACACAATGGCACAGGTGCAGAAGACGACGGACAGCTCGAGCCTGGCGGAGGTCGTGGATCGCATCCTCGACAAGGGCATCGTGATCGATGCGTGGGTCAAGGTGGCCCTCGTCGGCATCGAGCTGCTCTCCATCGAGGCCCGCGTCGTGATCGCGTCGGTCGAGACGTACCTGAAGTACGCCGAGGCCATCGGTCTCACCGCGACGGCTGCCGCCCCGGCGGCCTGACGGTCGAGACGCATGATGGGACAAGTTCCCCGATGCCGGTGAGGACCCGCAAGGTCCTCACCGGCCGGGGGGCCGGGGTCACATCTTCATTTGGCACATGGCCGCCATGTGCCAAATGAAGATGTGACCCCCTCCGCACCAACGAGCTACCCGAACGCTTCGTTCGACAGAGGAGACCGTCCGATGGGAGTAATGACCGAGCAGATGGAAGCCCTGACCAATGGCCTTCTCACCGCCGCGCGAGGCCGGGCCGCCGCCATTGCTGGCGTGAGGGAGGACACCGTGCGCCTCCTGGGCCAGGCCCGCACCCGCCGCCAAGAGGTCGGCGCCAAGCGCCGAGCGGCGGGCGAAGACCTGACCCGCGAGCTGCGCGAGGCCGCCGGCACCCTGACGGCCAAAGTGGGCGCCCTCCTCGGCGAGTTCGATGCCGCCCAGGGCCAACGCGCGTCCGACCTCAACGCGTTTCTCGCCCGCCACAAGGAAGCGCGGGCCGGCGAGCTCTACACCCTCTTCGAGGATCTCGGCCGGGCCCGCGAGGAGATGGCGCGCGAGTTCGCTGTCGAGATCCAAGGGCTGGTGAAGCACATCCAGAGCGGCATGGCCGAGTTCCTGGGCGACGCCCGGGCGGATCGAGCCGAATCGGCCGAGGCCCTGCACGACCGCACGGCTCAGGCCCTCGCCGCCGTCCATGGCCGCGTCGCCACGCTCGTGAACGAGACGATGGGCTACCTCGGCCGCTGCGAGCGCGCCCATCAGACCATGTCCGAGCGCCTCCACGGCATGCTCTCGGGGAACCACCAGGCCACGCACGAGCAGGTTACCGCGCTCCTGAGCGGCTTCCGCCAGGCTCGGCAACGCATCGCCGAGGATCTCCGGGCCGCCGCCCAGCTCTGGGACCGGCTTGCCCAGGCGAGGTTCGGGGCCGGCTGGGAGGGCGAGGCTCCGGCCGAGCCGCCCGGCGTGCCCGAAGCCCTCGGCTCAGCAGGAGCTTCGCCCTCCCGTCGCGCCGATGGGCCGGCGGCGAAGCCCAAGCGTAAGGCACGCAGGAAGTCGGCGGCACACTGACCGATCCACCGCCCCACGACAGGGCGAAGCAAGGAGGCAACGTCCCGTGAGCGCTGAGACCATCCCCTGCGAAACGGCCACCGTCGCTGCCACTCCGATCGCCAACGACAGCATCGTCCCGGAGCCCAGCGAGGAGTTCGTCGCCACCCCCTACGTCCAGGCCATCGCCGAACGGGCGCTCTGCTACCTCCAGGTCGGCTACCCCGTCCACTTCGCCGGGCCGGCGGGGACGGGGAAGACGACCCTCGCCCTGCACATTGCCGCCAGCCTGGGGCGCCCCGTCATCCTGGTCCATGGCGACGACGAGTTCGGCAGCTCCGACCTGATCGGCCGCGACACCGGCTACCACCGGTCCCGCGTCGTTGACAACTTCATCCACTCGGTCCTCAAGACCCACGAGGAGATGAAGACCCTGTGGGTGGACAACCGCCTGACGACGGCGTGCCGGGACGGCTACACGCTGATCTACGACGAGTTCAACCGCTCGCGCCCCGAGGCGAACAACGCGCTGTTGAGCATCCTCTCCGAGCGGATCCTGAACCTGCCGAAGCTGCGCTCCTCGGGACGCGGCTACCTCGCGGTTCACCCGCAGTTCCGCGTCATCTTTACCTCCAACCCCGAGGAGTATGCGGGAACCCACAAGACCCAGGACGCCCTGATGGACCGCCTGATCACCATCCGCCTCGAGCACCTCGACCGCGAGAGCGAGGTGCGCATCACCGGGGCGAAATCCGGCGTGTCCCGCGACGACGCCGAGGCGATCGTGGACATCGTGCGCGCGCTCCGCGACCTCGGGCCGAACCGCCATCGCCCCACGATCCGCACCTGCATCGCCCTCGCGCGCGTGCTCGCCTATCGGAGCATCCATGCCCAGGCGGAGAACCCCGTCTTCCGGTCCATCTGCCACGACATCCTGGGCATGGACACGGCCAAGGTCACCCACGATGGCCAGCCCGTCATGTCGCCGAGGGTAGAGGAAGTCATCCGGAGCGTTTGCTCGGCCCGGGCCGCGCAGAGCGCCGGCCCCGTCTAACGTTTGGCCGTCAGGAAGGAGCTGTAGCGTGTCGCCAGCGAGAAGCCGACGCGGCGTGCAGGACATCAGAACCCTCGCGGGAAAGGTCGGCCCTGACTCCAGCCCGTCGAGGGCCTTCCTGCGCATCGCGGTCCTCGAGATGGAGAAGGAGCGGCGAGGGCGCGAGCGGGAGAGCGTCCTTCACCGCGCCAGGAACATCGAGTCCCGGTTCGAAGAGATCGAGGCGGAGAAGACGGCCCTCCTCGACGTCGTCGGCCAGCGGCCGCGCGCCGCCGCGCGTCCCCCCGCGGCGGCATCCCCGTTGTCGGGCGCCGCACCCTCCACCCCACCGCGAGAAGGCGTGCGCATTCGATACTGACACCGCACTGCCACAGGAACCGCAGGATGAACGCAAACGAATCGCAGACCCCGCCCCCCGCCGTGGGCCCGCCGAACGGCGATAGCGGGAAGTACCTGTACGCCTTTGTCAGCACCCAGCATGTCCGCGAGAGCTACGACGGTCTCGGCCTCAACGGCGGCCCAACCTATGCGATTGTCGAAGGGCCATTGGCCGCTATCGTCACCGACGTGCCGAACAAGAGAATCCGCCCCGAGCGCCGCGTCCTCGCCGCCCATCAAGCCGTCCTCCGGCTGCTCATGGAGGACGCAACCCCGCTCCCTGTATCCTTCGGAACCATTGCCAGCGACGCGGACGACGTTCGCAGGATCCTCCAGGCCAACCAGGCCGCGTTCATCGAGCAGCTTCGACGGGTGGACGGCAAGGCCGAGATGGGCCTCAAGGTCACGTGGAGCGTCCCGAACATCTTCGAGTACTTCGTCACCATCAACGATCGCCTGCGCGCGCTCCGGGACGAGCTATACCGCGGCGGGCGCGAGCCGTCGCAGGCCGACAAGATCGAGCTCGGGCGGGCCTTCGACCGCGCGCTCGGCGAGGAGCGCGCCAGGCACCGCGACACGGTCGCCCTCGCCCTCGGGCCGTTGTGCGCCGACATCAAGGCCAACGACCCGCGCGACGAGCGCGAGGTGATGAACCTCGCCTGCCTCGTGCCCCGCGATGCCCAGAGCGAGTTCGAGGCAGGCATCTTCGAGGCCGCACGCCTGTTCGACAACAACTACTCCTTCGACTACAGCGGCCCCTGGCCCCCCTACAACTTTGTCACCGGCGCGTTCCAGGTCCAGGACTAGCTGCCCATGCTCCTTGTAGACGACCTCCTCACGTTCCCTGGCCGCGGCCTGCTCGCCATCTTCCGCGAGATTCACAACGCGGTTCGGCAGGAGTCCGTGGACCAGGCTCAGGCGATTCGCGACCAGTTGCGCGACCTCTACCTCGCGCTGGAAGGCGGGAAGATCACCGAGGCGGACTTCGATGCGCACGAGAGCGAACTCCTCGACCGCCTCGACACATTGGAGGCGTTCGGACGCGGCGGCGAGGAGGACGAGGCCCCACCGGCTCCCTGAGCGGCCGGGCCGTGGGGTCACATCTTCATTTGGCACTTAGCCGCCAAGTGCGAAATGAAGATGTGACCCCCATCAGGAGGACCCGACATGGTCAACAGCCACTACGCCACGCCACGGAGCCCGGCGCGGCCCAGCGGCGTGCCCGCGCTGCCGCCGAAGGGCTCCGCGCACGTGCGCACCATGCCTCACACCAGGAGCTTCCGCGCCTGCAGGAACTCCACCGGCGCGCCGCTGGCGCGCTTCGACCGGGGTCGGCTCTGCTGTGAGGAAGGCAAGCTGGCCTCGCGCTGCGAGCGCCGCCAGTGGCTCATCGAGCAACACAGCAGGGCCACGCGGCCCCACCGCAGACCGCCCCAGCGTTCGTTGCGAACCCGTCCACCAGGAAGGAGGAACCCATGAGCGAGACCCTCGACCTCACGACCAGCGCCCCGGCGACGGCGGCCCCCGGCCCCGTGCCGGCAGGCCCGCCCGAGCCCACCGAACAGGGGGGCAGCCGAGTCCTCGGCCGCCTCCTGGAGATGGCCGACACGCTTCGCGCGCACGGAAAGCTCCACCAGTCCATCGAGCTCTACTTCACCCTGGTCGAAGCCCACGCGGGCACCGACCAGGCCGCCCAGGCATTCGACCGCCTGGTGCAGACCGCGGAAGGGTATGACGAGGCAGGGGAACGCCATCAGGCCCGGAGCCTTTACGAAAGGCTGTTGCTCAGTGAGAGCTGAGAACTGTCGGGCGGGCGTCCCAGCCAGCCCCGAGGACCATCTCTCCCTCTGCGAAACCCTCGACCGCGTCCTCAACAAGGGCGTCGTCGTCCTCGGCGAGGTCGTCATCTCCGTGGCCGACGTTGACCTCATCTACCTCGGCCTCCAACTGGTCCTCACGTCGGTCGAGACCGCGCGCCAGATGAAGACCACAGCGCCGCTCTACCTGGGCGCCCGCACGGAGGGCAGAGCGTGACATCCAGCGCCCAACCACGAGTCGAGTCCCTCGCCCTCCCTGACTTCGCCCAGGCTGCCGCGGTGGGGTCGCCTCTTCATTTCGCACATGGCCGCGATGTGCCAAATGAAGATGTGACCCCTCTGACCCCGCCCGCGCCCCGCATTGCCTTGAATCCCGACGATGTGAAGAACGGCCTCGGGCGCCTCGTCCTCACCCTCGTCGAGCTGCTGCGCGAGCTCCTCGAGCGCCAGGCCCTCCGCCGCATCGAGGCCGGCTCGCTCACCGAGGCCGAGATCGAACGCCTCGGCACCACCTTCCAGCAACTCGCTGACCAGATGCAGAGTCTGAAGCAGCACTTCGGCCTGCGTGACGAAGACCTGAACATTGACCTCGGCCCCCTCGGCAGACTCCTCTGATCGGAACCGGCAATGAGCATCCAGCAATCCACGGTGCCTCACGGCGTCGAAACCTCCACCCTGGCCGACATCCTCGAGCGCGTCCTCGACAAGGGCGTCGTCATCGCCGGCGACATCAAGATCAAGCTCGTGGACATCGAGCTCCTCACCATCCAGATCCGCCTCCTCATCGCCTCGGTGGACAAGGCGAAGGAGATGGGCATGGACTGGTGGTCCACCAATCCCGCCTTCTGCTCCAGCGCCAGGGGCGCCACGGCGCCCGACGCCAGCGCCCCCCCGAATCATCTCGGTCACCGGGCTTAGACGGCTCCTGTCCTCCGCGAGGCCCCAAAGCCACTTCATATTCAACGCACCACGCATTGACGCTCACCCCAGGCCACGAGTTCCGGCTCCTGCCGCTCCCCCTGCGCCCTATCACGAACGCTATAGGGTGCAAGGGAGACAGGGCACGGCCATCATCGCCGGTCAGCCGAGTTGACGAGCAGGTCCATGGCCAGGCTGACAGTTCTGGCGGGTGGCCGTGCCGTGCGCTGGTCGGTGTTGAAGCGGCTCGGGGTCTCTGGCATTATCGCAAAGGTAAGACTTCAGCTATCTGAAGTCCTCGAACCGGGCAGAGGTGGTAAGGAGCCTGTGCGAACGTAGTGCTTGAGGGCGCTCACAATGGTTTCGAGTGGGTCGAGGCCCCGCAGCTTGAGCGTCCGGTAGACGGACATGAGGGTCGCTTGCGCCGTGGCTCCATTGTCGCTGCGGTTGCACAACGAGTTCTTGCGGATGATGACCGCAGGCCGTATCTCGCGCTCCGCATGGTTGTTGTCCGAAGGGACGCCGGGATGATCCAGGAAGGTGAACAAGGCGTTCCGATACCGCCGCAGGCGCTTCAGGAGGCGCTTCGCGTGGGCGTTGGCCCACGGGGTCGCCAGGAGCTCGTCGCGCCGGGTGTCGAGGAGCGCGCGACGCGACGCGAAGGTCTCCTTGGGAAGCGTCTCGCGTTGGGCCCCCAGGCGGATGGCGTCGCCGAGGAGGCGCTTGAGCTTCTTGCGGAACGCCGCCCAAGTTTCCGAGGGGTTCAGGGCGTCGACCTTTTCCAGTTCGCGCAACAGGTGGACGAGGCACGCCTGGCGGGCCGCCGCGGCGACGACGTTGTAGGCCGCCCAGAAGTCGGTGACGAGGACGCCGGCGAATTCCTCGGTGAAGAACTTCAGGAGCGCGGGCGCGCCCCCCGGCAGCGGTCGATCATGTAGTAGGTCGCCCGCGCGGTCGTGAAGCACCAGAGCCACACGGTGCGGCCCGCCACGCGCCAGCCCGTTTCGTCGGCGTGGAGCGTGCCGGCCCCTTTGACCTCGTCGGCGATCTCCTCGTACCACGGCCGCAGGAGGCGCGCGACGCGCTGCCACGCGTCCACCAGACCGCCTTCGCTGAGGCGGAAGTGCACGTGGTGCTGGAGGACCGCCAGAATCTGCGAGAGCGTCGTGCCGAGACCGTAGTGGAGCCAGGCCGTGAGGGCGACGAGGCGGTGGCCGAGCGTCGCGCCCGGCAGGGCGTCGGGCACCGGGGGCTCGACGAGCTTCCGGCACGTCGGGCACCACTGCCGCGGGATGCTGAAGTTCACCAGTTCGTTGGGGGCAGGCGCTTTCACGCCCCTTTATTATGCGCATATCCCGAAAAAAGAACAGCGGAAAATCGTGTTTCTTCATCGATTTCCCCAACATTCTCTTCAGACGGCTGAAGTGTTACGAGGGAAGAAGGCGCAGCTTGACCTCGCTCGCCCTTTCCCGTAGCATAGAGGAGTGCAACGCTGGGAGACCGGCGGATCACCGTGGATGACAGGAGACCTGCGATGAAGACGGGACGTGTGGCCGCCCTGCTCGCCGTCGGGCTGGCAGGATTGCTGAGCGCGGGGTGCACCCTCATGCTCTTCGGGGCTGGGGCAGCGGCGGGGGCGGGCGCCGTGGCCTACCTCCAGGGCGAGTTGAAGGCCAACCAGGACGCTCCGCTCGCCAAGGCCCTGAAGGCCGCCGAGGCCGCGGTGAAGGAGATGCAGTACAGCGTCACCGAGCGCACCGAGGGCGTGGACAGGTGCAGGATCCTCGCCAAGGGCGCGGGCGACAAGCGGATCGAGGTGAACCTGCGGAAGCTCACGCCCAAGGCCACCGAGATCGGCATCCGCGTGGGCGTGTTCGGCGACGAGGCCCTCTCGCGCCAGATCCTCCAGGCGATCCAGAAGCGCCTCTGAGCCCTGTGCCCCGCACCAGGAGGGGGGCGGGGGGGGGCACCCCCCAAGAGTGTCACCAAGAATGCCAACTCCCCCCTCTGGACTTGGCATTCTTGGGGCCGGGATGAGGCATGGACGATGCCTTGGAACGCTCGTTCCGCCATAACCACATATCTGCCTTGATGTTACGCCTGCGGCCTGCTCGCCCACACACCACGGCCCGTCTCCCCTGACTTAGAGTGCCAAGTTAGAGTGCCAACACTCCTCCCCTGGACTTGGCACTCTAACTTGCATTTCCCGCCATGTGAGGGCAGGGTTCTATCGGCTTGGGGGCGCCTGTCGCACGCGGTAGAGCACCTTGTCGCGATGGGCCAGGTATTCCACCGCCCCATCGGGCAGCCAGGCGGGGCCGTTGGGGATCACGCCGTCGTAGGCGGGGCCGGGCTGGCCGTCGAGGACGATGAGCGACCTCGCGCCCCCCTTCGCCCCCCGCTTGGCACGGTAGGCGAGGTGCCTGCCGTCGGGGCTGAACACGGGCGGCACGATGTGGTCGAACTCCGGCCCCGGCGTGCCGTCCACGACCACGAGCTTCTTCGTGGCCCTTCCCCCAACGTGGACGAGGCGCGCCCCATCGGGGCTGAAGGCCAGGGTGCCCTCGCCGACGCCGCCGAACTCCGGCCCGGGCTTGCCGTCGGCCACGACGAGCCAGGCGTCGCCGTTCCGCGCACCATAGGCGATGTGCTGGCTGTCGGGGCTGAAGACGGGGGTGCCGGCCACGATGCCATCCCAGGGCGGGCCGGGCACGCCGTCGAGCACGACGAGCCACTTCTCGCCCCGCCTTGCCCCGTAGGCCACGCGCTTGCTGTCGGGGCTGAAGACGGGGGTGCGGTCCATGATGGCGTCGAGGCTCGGCCCCGGCCTGCCGTCGAGGACGACGGCCCACTTCGCGCCCTTCAAGGCGCTGTAGGCCACGCGATTGCCATCGGGGCTGAAGACCGGGTCGCCCCGCCCGAGGGCGTCGAACGCCGGCCCGGGCTTGCCGTCGAGGAACACGTGGTGCTGGTTGTCCCTGCTGCCGCAATAGGCCAGCCGGCGGCCGTCGGGGCTGAAGACGGGACTGCCCTCGGCAATGGCGTGCAGCTCCGGCCCCGCCTGGCCATCGAGGAAGACGACGAATCTCTTGCCACGTTGCGCGGCGTAGGCGACCCGCTTGCTGTCGGAGCTGAAGAGGGGGCTGCCGGCGAGGAGCGCGTCCACGGGCGGCCCCGCCTGCCCGTCCACCACCACGACCCATTTGCCCCCCTGTTGCGCCCCGTAGGCCAGGCGGGTGCCGTCGGGGCTGAAGAAGGGCGCGCCCTCTTGCACTGCATCGAACGCCTGGCCTGGCTGGCCGTCCACGGTGACCGACCACTTCTTGCCCCTCTTCGCGGCGTAAGCGATGCGTTTGCCGTCAGGGCTGAAGACGGGCATGTCCCGCATCACGGCGTCGAATGCGTCGCCCTCCTTGCCGTCGAGCACCATCACCCACTTGTCGCCCTTCTGGGCCGCGTAGGCCACGTGGGCGCCGTCGGGGCTGAAGAAGGGGTTACGCTCGAGGATGCCGTCGTACTCGGGGCCCTCCTGGCCGTCCGCGACGACCACGCGCTTCTTGCCCTTGGCGGCGACGTAGCCGAAGTGCCGGCCGTCGGGGCTGAAGCGCAGGGTGCCGGGGGCGATGCCGTCGCATACGGGGCCGGGCTGGCCGTCCACCACCACGAGGCACTTGCCCTCCTTGGCGGCCACATACGCGAGGCGTCGCCCGTCGCGAGGCGTTCGCCACAGCAGGATCTTCTCGTGGAGCGGCCCGAGCCGCTGCTCCTCGGCCTTGGTAGCGGCGGGCGCCTCAGCGCCCGCCGCAAGAGCACTCACCACAAGCGAACAGGTGAAGCTGAGAACGGTCGCACGCAAGCGCTTCTCTCCTACTTCGTTCTTGCTGCGCAAAGAGCGCAACGACGAAGGCCAGGTTCGGAGTGCGGGCTTTAGCCCGTATCTTCGCTGTCGAATCGCCAATCCAAGATACGGCCTGAAGGCCGCACTCCAAACCGGGGACTTCCCGCAACGGAGACTACTTCGTCGGACCGCCGGCCTCTCGCTGGAGGCGGACCGGCGCGTCGGTCATCGCCTCGGCACTATCGTAAGCCGCCATCAGGTTGTCCAGTTGCACGCTGCGGTCGGCCACGGGCACCAGGTCGTTGACGTGGATGTTGTGCGTGCGCATCTCGAGGATGATGCGGGTGAGCTTGACCGGCAGGTCCACGATCCCCTCGGCGCTGTGGTTCCACCACACAGTGTCCTTCTCGCGGTAGTTGTCGCCGGGGAGGTGGTTGGGCAGTGGGAACTCGAGGTAGCGCCAGCCGTCGAAGTTGAAGTAACTCCAGGAGTGCACGTCGTCGCAGTTCCACTCCTCCTTCGAGCCGATGCTTTGCCAGACTTCGCCCTTGGCGTCCTCGATCTCGTAGATGATGCGGCCCCAGTTCGAGTGGCCGTTGGCCCAGACGCCGAGCGCCCTGGCTTTGCCGGGGACGGCGATGGGCTTCGGCGGCGTGAAGACGCCGTACCAGGCGGCCAGCGGCCGCTCCTTCGGCGGGTCGGCCAACGCGGCGTCCCAGACCTTCGACCCCCACACCGGGTCGGCAACGATGCTCGCCCTCATCGGCCCGGGGAAGCGCGGCAGGTCCCAGTGGTTCTTCTCGTATCTCTCGTAGGAGCGGGGGTCGTGGGTCCACGCCGCGTCGAACGTGTCGAGGACGAGAGCGCAGTCGCCCGGCTGCTCGGGGTGGACCGCTGTGCCCAGCTCGACCTTCTCGATGGGTTGGTCGGAGGTCACCCAGATGGGCGTGGGTGTGAGCGTCACTTTGGCGGGCGCGCCGGAACTTGTCTCGTTGCCGTTCTCGTCGCTCACAGTCAGGTTGCCTGGCTTGGCGAGATGGAGCGTGGCCGGCCGGCGACCGCGAATGGTCCAGAGGCAGTGGATGAATGTCTTCCCGCTCTTGAAGCGGAGGCAGTAGGCGGAGTGCGAGCCGGTGGGCACGTAGCCGTCGAACTCGAACACGTCGAGCAGCCGGGTCATCGTGGCGAAGGCGGGGAAGGCGGGCTTGGGGTTGAACTCGGGCCGCGGCCCCGTGATGCCGATGCAGCCGTAGTGGGTGCTGCCCCAGTAGCCCGCGCAGTCGTGGAGCGTGAAGCAGAACAGGAAGCGGCTCGTGCCAAGGGCCAGCGAGAGGGCGGCCGTCCGCACGTAGTAGTCGGCCGCCGTGCGATGGCCGAGGGCGAGGGGATGGCTCGACGGGAAGTAGCTCTCGCTGTGGACGATGGGGATGCCCGTGTAGCCGCAGCGCTTCATCTCCTCCTGGAGCATCCACATCCGGTTCGGCGCGACCGAGCGGATGGGCATTTCGGGCATCCGCTCGAACTGCGGGGTGTCCACGCCGATGGCGTCCATGTACTCCTTCGGGTATTTCTCCCACATGAAGGGCACGCTGAAGATCGGCTCGCACCAGCCGAAGGAGATCCTGGCCTTGGGGGCGTGCTTGCGGATGCCCTCGGATGCGGCCTTGGCGGTGAGGATGCTCGCGCGAATCCGCGCCTTCTCCTGGTCGTTGAGCGCGTAGTCGCCCTCGCCGATGAACCGCGGCAGGATGCCGTAGGTGAGCGGCGTCGAGATCGCGTTCTCCCCGAAGATGCAGAAGTAGGGGATGTCGGGATTCTCCTTGAGTTGTTCCGCGACCTTCAGGCCGATCTCCTCGCTGAACTTCTCGTACTCCTTGGGGTCGTAGGGGTCCTGGAAGGCCCACTTGGCTGGGCCGCCGACGATGATGCGGGGGTTGGGGATCATGCCCCACTGCTGGCGGGTGCGGATGTCCTTCGTCGCGGCGACGCGGGTGCCCGCGGCGCGCAGCAGGTAGAGGTCCTCGGCTTCATTCGGGTTGGTGAGATGGCCGCCGCGCCACCACCAGAGGCCCCAACGACTGTTGCTCGCGTTGGCCCGGCGCGTGTCGGGCGGGAGTTGCACGAATGTGCCCTCCTGCGCGAATGTCTCGCCGCCCGCCTCGACCTCGGCCCTCACGCGGTGGAGGCCGAAGACGGAGGGGAAGAGCGGGAAGTCCAGTTGAGCGCGGAGGCCCGGGGCAAGCTCAACGCGCCGTTCGAGGCGGATCGCGGCGCCGTAGGGGTCGGTCACCGTCAGGCGGACGCGGGCCGCGATCTCCTCGGAACGGAGGTTGGCGAGGTTGACCCGCCAGAGGGGAGTCTCGGGGCTGACGAAGGCGTTGCCCGTGCGGTTGCTGGAGGCGATGAGCTTGACGGGCGCCTCTTCGAGGGTCATCGCGAAGATGCGCACGCCGCTGGGCAGGCCGCCCTGGAAGCGGTCGTAGACCGCGGGATCAGGGAACATCCGCCAGTCGTGCACCTGCTTCGTCAGCTCGAGCGACAGCGTGTGCTCCTCGCGGAAGCGCGACGCGATGGTCACGGAGTCCAACTCGATGGGCACGAGCCACAGGCTGCCGCTCTTGCCGTCGGCCAGCGTCACGGGCAGGAGCCGCGTGCCCTTGGGACCGCTGCGGGCGGCCAGCGTGGGCACTTCGGCGGACGCATCCACGGCGAAGCCGGCTCGTGGGCGATAGAAGCGCGCGGTGACGATGGGCACCTTGTTCGGCTCGCCGTCCGACGCCGCGACGAGCCACAGCCGCCGCCAGGGGCGGTTCGGCACGCTGAGCCGTATCCGCGCGGGGTCGAGCAGCGATGGCTCCGGCCACGTCGTGTTCGCGTCGGTGGACCCGCTGAGGCTCCTGTAATGGAACAGGCTCGCGCCCACGTCAATGTGGCCTCGCCCGGCGGGGAAGGCGAAGGGGATGGAGCGGACCGCGACCGCGGCGCTTGCGGGCGGAAGAGAGTCCGCGTTGACGAGGCCCTTCGCGTTGCACGCATCGCCAATGCGCACGGCGAGGAAACCCTTCTCCTCTGTTTCGGGCCGCCGGATGACGAGCGAGGCAACACGGACGTTTCCGCGCAACCAGACGCCAACGCCGCCCTGGATGCGCCCCGTCGGCCGCCGCTCGGCCACGAGCAGGCCGCCCTTGTAGAGCCGCACGGCATCGGGGCGGACCTCGATTCGGAGGGTGAACCAGGTCTCAGGCACCCTCGCGACCTTCGACATCGCTGCCTCGATCTCGGCTCGCAGCGCCTCGGGCCAGCCGGCCGGGATCTTCTGGAAGCGCTCGGCGATTGTGACGGCGTGCGGCCATCGCAGACGGACCGGGTCCTCGATGGCAGGCCGAGAGGTCTGGTAGACTCGGCTCTCGGGCGTGCCCATCCGGGGCGAGAGCGCGAGGTGGAAGCGGCCCGTGGCGGGCGACGAGGCGGCCTCGAGCGCGTAGTCCCATTCGGGCGCCGTGCTCGCCCCCCGGACGCCACAGGCGAGAGTGACCCCGTGGCGGCTGGCTTTCTCCTCGGTGATGCGGACCCGCGCGACGATGTCGCACGGCCCCTCGATGGCCTTGCGGGTGCGCAGGAAGCCGACCGCCCCGCCCGAATGCTCCAACACGGGGCGGTTGCGAAGGTCGTCCCCCACGACCTTCAGCCCGGGGCCGACCTCCCATCCGTCCTTCGCCTTTTCCAGGCTCATCGGCAGTTCGGCGATGGCTTCGCCCGCGGGTAGTTCCTTCCACCACCTGCCGCCGAACAGGCCCGCGTGGGCGGCGTGGACCCAGCAGAGTCCCACGAGACACAGGGCTGCGATCCGGCGCATCAGCGTCCCCCTTCGTCCTCAAGTCCAAGACGAGGCAGCGCGTCTCCCCAGTCGCCTGCATTATACTCCTCGCCCCCTGCTTTGCCAGTCTCACGTTCGTAGTGCGGGCTTCAGCCCGTACTTCAGCTTGATCTCCACCGAACGGCCTCCAGGGAGTAGCCACGAATCACACGAATCCACACGAATGAGATAATCGCAGAAAAGCAGGAAGGCGTCAAGCGGGTCGGGTTCGTAGTGCGGGCTTCAGGCCGTA
>DATKZY010000271.1:0-16235 GCA_035527715.1 Planctomycetota bacterium
CCTGTCGGCCGACCGCCGAGCCGGCCCCGCACGCGGCCTCCAGTGGCAGGCCGGCCCGCAGAGCACCCACAGCGACGGCGTGCGCGTGATCGGCGACATCGTCATCGGCCACGACGAGCAGGGGCTCTGGGCTCGCGATGCCTATAGCGGGCTGCCCTGGTGGCGCCGGCCCGATCTGCGGCCCGCGACGCGGTATGGCCTCCTGGCCGACACCGAGCGCGTTTACATCTACCCGGCCGGCCAACATGGCTACCCGCCCACCCCCAGCCCGCACCAGGTTGCGCTCGACTTGCGCACGGGCCAAACGGTGCTCGAGTACACCGAGGGCCTCACATTCACCAGACCGCCCGATGTGCCCAAGGACAAGGAGCGCGAGGTCCGGGATGCTCTCTATGCTCGGAGCAAGGACTTCCAGGCCCGGCTCATTGACGGGCTGCTGGTGCAAGCGTCCGGGCCAGGGCTGGCCGTGCTGGAGGCGAAGACGGGCAAGCGGCTGTGGGGAGCCGAGACGCCCGAGGGCCTTGTGTGGGCGCACCCGCTCGTCGCCGGCGGCACGCTCTTTGCCGTTCAGGGAGCCTCGGCGCCGTCGGCCAGCTACACCCACTGGCCGATGACCCTGGTCGAGCGCGTCGTGGCTTTGGACCTCAAGACCGGCCGGCAGCATTGGGCGTGGGAATGGAAGCGCGAGATGCCCGCCGTGTTCGAACGCCAGGGCGCGGGGGCCGAGGAGGTGTCGAAGAACCTCAAGCTCGCGCCGGCCGCCGAGCGCGTTGGGGCGGCCTACAACATGGCCCTGGACGGCGGCCGACTGGTCCTCGCTCTGCGTGCCGAGCTGGAGACGACCTGGAAGGGGGCGGGGCTGGTCCGCCAGCTCGTGCTCGACGCCCGGACCGGCAAGCTGGCGGCGTACGGGGAGACCCCGGGCGAGAAGGGTCACCGCAACATACGGATGGGCGGCGGGCACTCCCACTTCCGCGTGCTGCCGGTCGGCGGGCGATGGTGGTTCCCCGACGCCATTGGTATCTACGGCAGCACGGACCCGGCGGCCCCGACCGACTCGGCGAAGTTCGATCTCACCTACGCCAGGCTGCCGCGCCCCGTGGGCTGCACCGTGTACCGCGCCTCGCCGAACTACCTGTTCGGCTCGCTGACGACCTACGCCCTCGACGGCTCGGGCATACAACACACCAACGTGGCGCGGACGACGTGCGACGTGGGCGCCTTCCCCGCCAACGGGATGACCTACATCACGCCCAACCACTGCTTCTGCCAGCCGTACCTGCCGGGGCACAACGCCTTCCATCCGCGGCCGCCGCAGGCACCCGACGACGCGGGCCGGCTCGAGCGCGGCGCCGCGACCCCGGCGGCCCCTGTCGCCGCGGGCGATGACGCCTGGCCGATGTACCTTCGCGACAACCTGCGCAGTTCGTGGACCGATGCCTCGCTTCCCAAGGCCATGGAGGCCGCGTGGACCATCCGCCCGGCGCAGCCGCTCGACGGCCTGCTCGGCCAGGAGTGGACGAATCAGTGGCACGGCCAGGGGCCGGTCACGGGCCTCAGCGTCGCCGAAGGCATCGGCGTGCTGGCGCTCACCGACCGCCAGCAGGTGGTGGCGATTGACCCCGCGACGGGCAAGGAGCGATGGCGCGCGGTGGTGGACGGGCGGGTGGACTCGCAGCCGACCATCTTTCGAGGGGCAGTCTACGTCGGCACCCGCGCCGGCTGGCTCTACGCCCTCAATCGCGACTCGGGCGAGCTGATCTGGCGGTTCCGAGCGGCACCGCGGCGCGAGCGCATCGTGGTGGACGGCCAGTTGGAGTCGGCCTGGCCGCTCTTCGGCACCGTGACGGCGGACGACGAGGGTGTGTGGGCCGTTGCCGGGCGGCACAACGAGTGCGACGGCGGCCTCTGGTGGTGGCGGCTCGACCCCGCGAGCGGCGCGACCCGCGCCGCCGGCCGCCTCGGGCGCGACGAGCTTCGCTCCACGACCGGCGCGACGGGTGCGACCGATTCCGACGCCGTCTGGCCCAACGGCGCCAACTGCCCGCCCGTGACCGATGGCAAGCTGTTCCTCATGGCCCGCGTCCACTGCAAGCGCGAGGGCGGCAAGCTCGCTCCCTGGAACTACTGGAGCAGCAAGGAGAAGCCGGGCGAGCAGGGGCTGTGGGAGAGCGCGTACAACACGGGCATCCTCGTGCCCGGCAACCAGGGCCTGCTCAACCGCCTCAGCTTCCTCGGGGGCTACAAGATGAGCGCCTACGGCTACGTCCAGGCGCGGCAGTTCGCATCCCGCGGCGATCGCTTTGTCTGCGTCGGGGGCACGAGCGGCTTTGTCGAGCACCGGGGCGGCGGAGGCGGCTCGGCGGTGAAGGCATTCCAGCGCCGTCAGGCCCTCACGGAGGTGGCCGTCGCCGACCCCAAGAACCCCGACAAGCCCAGAATGAAGCTCTCCGGCGCCGAGATGCGCTGGGAGAACCCCATGCCCCTCTCGCGCCGCGGCGACGGCACGCAGACGATGGCTGTGGCGGGCGATTGCGTGCTGGTCGGCTTGTCGGTGACCGAGAGGGACCGGTGGCGCGAGCGGGAGCAGCTCCCGCACCGCTTGCTGGTGCTCCGCCTGTCCGACGGGCAGGTGCAGCAGGAACTTCCCTTGCCCGCCACGCCGATCCCTGGTGGCCTGAGCATTGCGGAGGGGAGGGTCTGCGTCACGACCGCCGACGGCTCGGTCACGTGCTTCGCCGCTGCGGCGTCGCGGGGCGCCGGCCCGAGTCCGTCCCGCTGACGCGCCGCCCCGCGAGGAGCGCCACAGGGCCGAGGCGGGTCAGGGGCGCGGGTGGTTCAGTTGCAGGTCGAGTTCGCCCAGGCGACGCAGGTCGTCCAGGGCGACGGCGAACCGCGCCAGGTCGGCGGGGAGCACGTTGTCTGCGGCCCGGTTCTCGTGCGAGAGCACCTTGTCCTTCGCATCCACCGCCACGCCTTCATTGCCCAGCAGATGCAGGCTCAGTGACGGCGTTTTCTGCGCCTCCAGGTGTGTCTTGTAGAAGCAGTTGCCCCAAAGGAACAGATCGAGCTTCCGCTCCCCCCGATGGAGTATGGGGACCCGTGGGAGGCTCGCGTAGAATTGGTTCGGGCCGAAGAAGACCTCCCCAGCGTAGTTTCGGATGTCGAGCACGGTGCCGTCCCTCGCCTTGTCTCCGTGGGTGAAGTCCACCTTGGCGCCCTGGAGGGTGGCCCGGCCGGGCGGGTCGTCCGGCCCGCCCTCGAGGACGTAGCCGTCGTCGGCCTGCTCGACGTAGAAGTCGCTCATGACGATGCTGTGGTTGTCCCTGAGATACAGGCCGTGCGTCGCGATGGTGCTGAGGCGCGTCTGGAAGCCAAGGAGGCCGGTGCGCCGCCGGTCCTTGCCCTCGACAACGATGGACCCCTCGTAGGAGCAGTTGAGGAGCACCGTGGCCTGGGCGCTGTCCACGAAGCGGAGATTCCCCTGGACGTGGGGGACGACGACCACCGCCTTGCTCCCCAGCCCCCGGAGGTGGAGCCCCTTGCGGAATGGCTGCCTCTGGTACATGCCGTAGCCGAACACGCCGTCGTACGTCATCCGGGATGGCTTGTCCGAGCCGGTCTGGAGAATGTCAATCCCGTTATTCATCTCGCCTGAGTCGTGGTTGCCGACGGCGAGGTGCTCCAGAGTCACGTTCCGGGGGTCGTGGACGGCGATCATCGTGCCGCCTTCGGCGCCTTTCCAGACCAGGCGGCTCAGGAAGCCGCTCCCGCCGACGACATAATCGGCGCCTGTGATATGGAGGGTGTCGGTGAGGATGTACGAGCCCGTGGGCAGGTAGGCAATCGCGTTGCGCCCGTGGTCCCGGGCGGCGTCAACCGCCTTCTGGATTGCGGCGGTGTCGTCGGCTTTCCCATCCCCTTTCGCCCCGAAATCGCGTCGCGCGTCGAACACGCGGGTGGGGACCTCGGTAGTGTCCCTCAGGAACCGCTGATCTGCGGAGGAGAGGGCTCCGTGCCGTTTGCCGGGCGGGATGACGTAGACGCGACCCTTGTGCCCCTCCTGGAATACGCTGGGCGCGCCCTCCGCGCGGTTCTCGGAGACGATCAGGCGCTGGTCAGACCGCAGGACCCGCACCGGCGAATGGCCCTCCGGGCCGCCCCTGAAGACGCAGTCGAACATCAAGACCGGCGCGCCGTTCAGCGCGACGGCGCCCTCGGGGCCCGTCCAGCCTGCTACCTGGCAGTCCTGGACGGTCATCGGGGCCACAGGGTTGCCGTAGCGCAGGAAGGCGCGTGAGCCCAGAGACGTGCAGCGGCGCACCGACGAGGCGTGCTCGGGGGCCGAGTGGATGTCCACCTCGCGGCTGCCTTCGAAGTGGCAGTTCCGGGCGTAGAAGTTCCCGTGCACGCACTCAATGCCGACGCGGCAACGCAGGAACTCGCAGCCGTCGAAGGTGTAGTTGTAGTCGTTGAAACTCACGAAGGCCACGCCTCGGCCGCAGTCCTCGAAGAGACAATTCTCGAACGCCGTCTCGGCGAGAGCGAACTTGTCCTTTGGCTCGGCGAGGACGGCCGCGTCCGTGAAGCCCCGAAAGGCCAGATGCTGATGGCGCACCTCGGTCTCGAAGCGCCTATGGGAGTCGTGATGGAAGCCGACGGCAGCCTTGTTTCTGCCGTCGAACTGAAGGCCGACGAAGCGCGAGTAAGCCACGCCGTCGTCCGCGAACAGCTTGCCTTGCGGCTCGCCGTCCCAGGCCAGGGTGGTGTCGCGGCCGTGCCCGATGATCGCCACGCCGACGAGCGGCCCCTTCAGCCGAAGGGTCGCGGTCACGCGATATGTGCCGGGGGGGAGGTAGATGGTCGAGCCGTTGGCGGCGCCGTCGAGTGCTTTCTGGATAGCTGCCGTGTCGTCCGCCAAGCCGTTTCCCTGGGCGCCCATGCGCTTCACATCCACCCAGTCGGACCGGGGCGTCCACGGCAGGGAGGGTATCTGGGGCTGGCGGGCAGATGTCGGGGACCGGCCACGTTGGGGCGCGGTTGCACCGACACACCCCGCCGTGAGCGAGCTGAGAAGAACGGCAAGCGCAACCCCAACCTGTCGGCGGCGCATGGCGGATCCTCGCCCTTCATCGCCCGAGGATGGGGTTGCCCGCGCGGTTGATGGTCACGTGGCGCACGGTCACCTTGTTGAGCGTCACTCCCCGGATCGTGCAGCCGCGGATTGTTGCTCCCCGAACGGTGCATCCGCGGATCGTCACAGTGCGGATGGTCTTGCGGTCAGGCTCCACGTTGGCAGGCACCATGAACGTATCGTTGCCCGGGCCGTCGTAGAGGGATTGGCCGTGGTGGTAAGTGAGCATCGTGAGTGGGCCCGACGACGGCAGCGCAGCGTGCCCCGTGGTCTTCCGGAAGCACGACTGGCAGACAACGCCCTCGCCTTTCGGTAGGATGGCCCAGCGGTCAACGCCGGTTCGTCCACAGCCTGGACAGGTCTTGATCTTCGCCATAGCTGTCCTCCTCGGCGATGCGGTGAACCCATCCGGCCCTGCCTGAAGAATGATACACCATTCTCCAGGGGCGCGCAAGGAAGCCGCGACATGACATTGGGATCGGTACGTTCCACCGATGCCTGGGAATGGGGCCTCGGTCGGCTTGCGCTTGACTTGACGGAAACGTAGACTTCAATGGGTGTCTGGCGAGGATTCATGGGATGGAGGCGCGGGAGATGAGCGGGTCGGCAACGGGGCGCGACGCCCAGGCGCGAGAGGTGGCTCAACTGGAGGAAGCCTATCGGCGCATGCTCCGGGAGATGCAGGCCGGCGGGCCGCAGGCAGGAGCGCCTGGAACGCACATGGTGGGCTGGACCCGCCGGACCGCGGAATTCAACCGGGTTGCCTCGTCATACCACAATCTTCGCGGTGTCCAGCTCGGGGCCTCGGGGCGGCTGAATGAGGCCGTCGCCTGTCTCAGGAAGGCCCTGGAGTTCGAGCCCAAACAGGCGGATGCGCACGCCAGCCTGGGTGATGTGTTCCTGGCCCAGGACCGGGCGGAGGAGGCCGCGGCGTGCTACGGGCGAGCCCTGGCGCTCGACCCGAGCCTGGTGATGGCGCACAACAACCTCGGGAACGCCCGCTGGGAGCTGGGCCTGCGGGACGAGGCCGAGGCGTGCTTCGACCGCGCGCTGGCGCTCGACCCGACCCTGGCCGAGCCCCACGTGAACCGCGCCATCGCGTGGCTGCTGCGCGGCGACTTCGAGCGGGGCTGGCCGGAGTACGAGTGGCGCTGGCGGATGGCTGGCTTCACGATGCCATCGTTCGAGCAGCCCTTGTGGGACGGCTCGCCCCTGGATGGCCGCACGCTTCTCCTGCACGCCGAGCAGGGCCTCGGCGACACGGTGCAGATGGCCAGGTACGTCGGAATCCTGGAGCGGCTCGGTGGGCGCGTCATCCTCGTCTGCCAGGAGCCCCTGGTCGCGCTCCTGCGCGGGTCCCTTGGCGCCGACCGGGTGTTTGCCGAGGGGGCCGACCTGCTTCGCTTCGACCTCCACCTCCCGTTGATGAGCGTGCCGGGGCGGCTGCACACCTCGCTGGAGACGATCCCCGGGGAGGTGCCGTACCTGGCCCCGCACGAGGGCCTCGTGCGGGCCTGGCGCGACGAGCTCTCGGGGCTCGATGGCCTGCGGGTGGGCATCGCGTGGCAGGGGAACCGCTCCTACGCGGGCGACCGACAGCGGTCCATTCCCCTCGCGGAGTTCGCCCCGCTGGCCGCGGTGCCGCACGTGCAGTTGATCAGCCTCCAGAAAGGCCCCGGCGTCGAGCAGCTTGCGGAGGCCCGCGCGCGGTTCCCGATTCTGGACTTCGGGGAGCGGCTGGACGGGCGCGCGGGGCCGTTCATGGACACGGCAGCGATCCTGGCAAGCCTGGACCTGGTGGTCGCGTGCGACACGGTGGTCGCGCACCTCGCTGGGGCGCTCGGCGTGCCTGTGTGGCTGGCGCTCTCGGTAGCGCCCGACTGCCGTTGGCTTCTCGATCGCGAGGACAGCCCGTGGTATCCGACGGCGCGCCTCTTCCGCCAGTCGCGCCGAGGGGAGTGGGCCGATGTGTTCGGGCGAATGGCGTCGGAGCTCAGGGCGCGAGCCGAGCTGCGCGTGGGCGAGGGCGCCGCGGGCCGCGAGGTGCATCGCAGCGGCCCGCACCGCCTCACGCGAGCGCGCCACGGGCTGATGCTCTACAACTGCAACGACCTCTACGTCGGCCGGTCGCTCGACCGCTACGGCGAGTTCTCCGAGGGCGAGGTCGAGCTGCTCAGCCAGTTCCTCGTCCCCGGCGACGTCGTGGTCGAGGCGGGGGCGAACATCGGCGCACACACGGTCCCGCTCGCCAGGCGGGTGGGGCCGGCGGGCGTCGTCCACGCGTTCGAGCCGCAGCGCGTCCTGTTCCAGCTCCTATGCGCCAACGTCGCCCTGAACTCCCTGCTCAACGTCCGCTGCCGCCATGCGGCGCTGGGCGAGGCCCGCGGGACGTTGCGGCTGCCGGCGCTCGACTACGAAGCCGAGGCCAATTTCGGTGGCGTGGCGCTCGGGCAGGGCCAGGCCGGCGAGGCCGTGAGGGTCGAGACGGTGGACGGCCTCGACCTCGCCCGCTGCTCGCTCCTGAAGGCCGACGTGGAAGGCATGGAAGCCGAGGTGCTCAAGGGAGCTGCCCGCACGATCGCCCGCCACAAGCCGATCCTGTACGTCGAGAACGACCGCGAGGAGCGCTCGGCGGGCCTCATCCAGCTCATCCTCTCGCTTGGCTACAGGATGTACTGGCACCTTCCGCCGCTCTTCCGCCCCGACAACTACCGCGACTGCCGCGCCGACGTGTTCGGCCCCGTCGTGTCGTCCAACATGCTCTGCATCCACCCGAGCACCTGTGCGACCGTGACCGGCCTGACGGAGATCACGGAGCCGAGTGCGGACTGGCGGCAGGCCCTGGCCTCCACGGCGGCCCCCGCGGCCTCCCGAGCGCCGCAGGCAGCCCGCCCGTCCAGCGTGACAGTCGAGATCTCCCCCGGCGAGCTTCTCGACCGGATCTCGATCCTCGAGATCAAGGTCGAGCGGCTGCCCGAAGGCCCCGCGCGGGCCAACGCGGCGGCGCAACTCGCCGTCCTGCAACGCCTCCGGGAGCAGTGCATTCCCGTGGGCGCGGTCGCAGCGGCAATCGCCGATGAGCTGGCGCAAGTCAACCAAGCGATCTGGGACACCGAGGACGCGCTGCGGGATTGTGAGCGACGAGGCGACTTCGGCCCGCGCTTTGTCGAGCTTGCCCGGAGCGTCTATCGCTGCAACGATCGCCGGGCCGAGATCAAGCGCTCGGTTGACCGCCTCCTCGGCTCGCGCGTCGTCGAGGAGAAGCTCTACCCCGACTACCGCTGACGGCGGCCCGCGTGTGCCTTGACGCCACGGGGAAGGGGGGCTACAATGCCGTTGCCGTCCCGGGCGCACCTTGCCCGCTGTCGGGAGGGAGCGCGATGCCGCGCGTCGTGAGCTGTCCGATGGATCGAAGCTGGGTGCTCAGCGTCCTGGCCTCTCTGCTCGCCACGGCGAGCAGCGCCGGCGAACCTGTGCCGGGCAGGGCCCCGCTTGTCCTGGAGCTGCCCAAGCCGCAGTTCATCGGCACGCCCGTCAACCTCAAGACCCCGAACCTCGAGAAGCCACGCCCCGGCAAACGCCCCGACCTCCTGGTCCCCGTCGGCGTCGCCAACGTGGCGCTCAAGAAGCCGGTCACGGCCAGCGACACCTCGCCCATCATGGGTGAACTGAGTCAGGTGACGGATGGCGACAGGGATGGCATCGAGGGGAGCTATGTCGAGATCGGCCCCGGCAAGCAGTACTTTCAGGTTGACCTCAAGGAGCGTTACCAGATCCACGCCATCGTCGTCTGGCACTATCACGCCCAGGCACGCGTCTACCACGATGTCGTCGTCCAACTCTCCGATGATCCGGCCTTCTCCCGCAACGTCCGCACCGTCTACAACAACGACCACGACAACTCGTCGCGCCTCGGCATCGGCACGGACAAGGAGTACATAGACAGCCACGAGGGGCTGCTGATTGACGCCACGGGCGCGGAGGCGCGCTACGTGCGGCTCTGGGGCAACGGCAACACGGAGACCGACCTGAACCACTGCACCGAAATCGAGGTGTACGCGAAGAAAGCGCCAGCCCCGTGAATCACGGTCTTGGGCCTTCACTTGTGCGCAGGACGCGCACGAGCGGGATGAATGGATGGGTGGATGAATGGATGGCTGTCAGACAATCATCCAATCATCCATTCCTCCAATCATCCTCCTGTGAATTTGGGGCTCCCGTTTGGTCGCGCCTGTAGGCCACGTCATGAAGGAGGTGCGTGCCATGCCACGACAGACTCGACGTGCTTTCCTGCGCGACGCGGCCCTGGGCGGCGCGGGGCTGGTGGTGCTCTCCAGCAGCCGGGCCGCGCGCACCTTCGCCGCCAGCGCGAAGGTCAACGTCGCCATCGTCGGCGTCGGCGGGCGCGGGAAGTGGTACGTGGACGTGATTCCCAAGCAGGCCAGCGTCGTGGCCCTCTGCGACGTCAACGACAGCAAGGCCACGGCGGCCTACAAGGCGCTGCCCGACGTGCCGAAGTTCCACGACTTCCGCGTCATGCTCGACAAGATGCACAAGGAAATCGAGGGCGTCATCATCGCGGCGCCAGACCACCTCCATGCGGTCATTTCGGTTGCGGTGATGAAGGCGGGCAAGCACATCTTCTGCGAGAAGCCGCTCACGGGCTGCGTCCACGAGGCCCGAGTCGTGCGGCAGGTCGCGGCCAAGTGCAACGTCGTGACGCGCATGGGCAACCAGGGCTCGGCCAGCTCGCGGTTCCGCCGCGGCGTGGAACTCGTCGAGGACGGCGCCATCGGCGAGATCCGCGAAGCCTACGTCTGGTGCGAGGGCGGGGGCCCCGATAAGAAGGAACCCCCGCAGGGAACGCAGCCGGTCCCGGACTATCTGAAGTGGGACCTCTGGCTGGGGCCGAACAAGGACCGCCCCTTCCATCCGCAGTGGCTCCACTGGAACGCCTGGCGCGAGTTCGGCACCGGCATGAACGGCAACCGCGGCTCGCACAGCGGCTACCTGAACTTCTACTCGCTCAAGATCATCGAGCTGTGGCAGGCGGATCCGGCGTCCAAGCCGAGGATCAAGGTTTCGGCGGAGTCCTCCGGCGTCAATCGCCTCTCCTTCCCGAGGTGGGAGGTCGTGCACTTCAAGATCCCGGCGCGCGGGCAGTTGCCGCCGGTCGCCATCCACTGGGTCAATGGCCGCGGCGCCCCGGAGTGGCGAAAGAAGATCGAGGACCAGATGGGCCGGCAACTCGACTGGGGCGACGCCGGGGAGAAGAAGTGGAAGGACTACGAGGGCGGCCTCCTCATCGGCCCCAAGGGGCGCATCTACGCCAAAGGCTCCAACTCGGGCATCGAGCTGCTCCCCGCCGACCAGTTCGAGGGGGTTGACCTGACGCCTCAACGCCTCGCCCCGTCGCCCGGGATGCCCGAGCCCGAGTGGCTCGGAGCCATCAGGGGCGAGAAGGTCAGAGTGATGTCCCCCTTCAGCATGGCCGGCCCCTACACCGAGATGATGCTCCTGGGAAACGTCGCCACGCAATTCGACGCCGAGCTGGAGTACGACCCGCTGGAGGGCAAGATCGTCAACAACGCGGGGGCGGACGCGTTGCTGCGCCGGCCCTACCGCGAAGGCTGGTCGCTCTAGGCACTTCGTGCGGGGATGAATGGATGGGTGGATGGGTGTCAGACAATCATCCATTCATCCATCCAATCATCCCATCCAGGATGTAGGGCGTGCATACTTGCACGCGGAACGAATCCGAGAGGAGAGCGCCATGGAACTGCTCAAGTGTCTTCTTGGTGTCGCGACAGCGATGGCAGCGGCGCTGGGCGGGGAGACGGCGAAGGAGCCGCCCCCGACCTGGCCCTGGCCCGGCCCGACGCCGCCGGAGATCCGGGAAGCCCTGATGAAGAAGCGCTTCTCGCGCCGGCCCGCCGAGCGAGAGCTTCAGCAGATCGAAGCCGCCGCGCCCGACAAAGCGCCCGCCGCACCCGCGAAGCCCAGGAGAGTCCTCTGCTACGGCCGCCTCTGGACCCATCTGGCCAACGCTTTCACCGAAGAGAGCGTCAAGATCTTCGGGCGGAAGACCGGGGCGTTCGAGGTCGTCGCCGGCGACGACCCGCGGCTCCTGCTCCCCGAAAGCCTCAAGACCTTCGACGCCCTCTTCCTCAACGGCCTCCACGACCCCCAGCCCTTCCTGCCACTGAACTGGAAGACGCTCCCGCCCGACGAGCTGGCCGCGGCCAAGAAGCTCGACACCGAAATCAAGCAGAGCATCCTGGCCTTCGTGATGGAGGACGGCAAGGGGATCGCCGGCATCGAAGGCTCCATCGCCGCCCTCGGCGACTGGAAGGAGTTCGGTGAGATGATGGGCGCCTTCTACAACGGCCACTACCGCGGCAAACACGTCTACAAGGTCGAGGAGCCGAAGCATCCCGTGGCCGCCTGCCTCGAGGGCAAGGACATCGAGCTCGACGACCAGTCGTACCTGCCAGGCCCCCCGTACTCGCGCAAGAAGGTCCGCGTGCTCCTGAGCCTCGACCTCACCAAGACGCCCGACCCCACGACGAACGAGAAGCAGGCCTGGCTGAAGGGCCACGAGAAACGGCAGGTAGACTACACGGGGCGCGAGAAGGACTACGCAATCAGTTGGGTCCGCCAGCACGGCAAGGGGCGGGTCTTCTACTGTTCCCTTGGCGTGGACTGGCGGACGTACCTCAACCCCGCATTCCTGCGCTATCTGCTCGCGGGAATCCAGTTCGCCATCGGTGACCTGCCCGGCGACACGACGCCGAGCGAAAAGTGAAGGAGGACACAGATCATGGGACACGGGTTGACGCGGCGGGCGTTTCTTCGGCAGGCCGCGGCGGGAGGCGCGGGCCTGGTACTCCTGGGCGGCGGCCAGGCCGCGCGGACCTATGCGGCCAATGACAAGCTCAACGTCGCCCTCATCGGCGTCGGCGGGCGCGGCAGTTGGTTCGTGGACCAGATCCCCAAGCTCGAGAACGTCGTGGCCATGTGCGACGTCAACGAGAGCAAGGCGACCAAGGCCTACAAAGCCTTCCCCGACCTGCCGAAGTTCACCGACTTCCGCGTGATGCTCGACAAGATGGGCAAGCAGATTGACGCCGTGGTCGTGCCTACCCCCGACCACACTCATGCCATCATCTCCGTCGCTGCGATGAAGGCCGGCAAACACGTCTTCACCGAGAAGCCGCTCTCGCGCACGGTGCACGAAGCCCGCGCGATGCGGCTGACCGCCGAGAAGCAGAAGGTCGCCACACAGATGGGCAACCAAGGCTCGTCGAGCGGCCAGTTCCGCCGCGGCGTCGAGCTGGTTCACGAAGGGGCGCTCGGCGACATCAGGGAGATCTACGTCTGGAACGCCGGCGGCGGCACCAACCGCACGGAGCGCCCCAAGGGCTCGCAGCCGGTCCCGCCGTACCTCAAGTGGGACCTCTGGCTCGGCCCCGCCGCCTACCGCGAGTTTCACCCCGAATGGCTCCACATCAACCACTGGCGCGACTTCGGCACGTCGAAGCTCGGCTGGTGGGGCTCCCACAGCGCCTACCTGGCCTTCATGGCCATGAAGGGCGTCGCCTGCTGGCACGCCGACCCGCAGACCAAGCCGCGAATCCGCGTCCAGGCCGAGGTCTCCGAGATCAACAGGCTCTCGTTCCCGAAGTGGGAGGTGGTGCACTTCCGGCTCCCGGCCCGCGAGGGCCTCCCGCCCGTCACCATTGACTGGTTCGGCGGCAACCAGGAGCTGCGGAAGAAGGTCGAGGCCCACATCGGCCGCCAGCTCGACTGGGGCGACGCCGGCGAGAAGCGGTGGAAGGAGCACGGCGGCGCCCTCATCGTCGGCTCCAAGGGCATGCTCCGCGCCAACGAGCACAACGGCGGCATCTTCCTCTATCCCGAGGACAAGTTCGAGGGAGAGCCCAAGCCGCCGCAGAAGCTGCCCGGCTCGCAAGGGCACGAGAGGGACTGGCTTCAGGCCGCTCGCGGCGGCACGCCCACGCTCTCCAACTTCAGCAACACCGGCCCCTACATCGAGCTGCTGATGCTCGGCAATGTGGCCACCCAGTTCAAGGAGGAGTTGGAGTACGACCCGCTGGAGGGCAAGATCGTCAACAACGCGGAGGCCGACGCCGCGGCGCACCCCGAGTACCGCCAGGGCTGGTCGCTGTGATGGCGTCGTGCAGGGGCCAGCCCCCGAATGGGGGCGACACAGCCGTAGCCCAGGGCGACCGCAGGGAGCCCTGGGCCGAAGTGCCCCTCACGGGGAGCCCCCGAATGGGGGCGATTCAGGAACCCGCGAATCGCCCCTTGCAGGGGCTCATGCGTGGGTGTAACCCCGTTTCCCAGGGCTCCCTGCGGTCGCCCTGGGCTACGGCTGGCTCACCCACTTCGTGGGCGGCACGCCCTGGTCCGCGCACAGGTCAACAGATGGCTCCAAAGGAGGACCCGGAGATGAGAGGCCACATTTCGCGCCGCCAGTTCGTCCGTGAGGCCGCCCTCGGCACCGGCGCACTGCTGCTCGCCAACGCCCGCGCCGCGCGCACCTACGCGGCCAACGACAAGCTCAACATCGCCCTCATCGGCGTGGGCGGTCGCGGCAAGTGGTACGCCGACGTGATGTTCCGGCAGGCCAACGTCGTGGCCTTCTGCGACGTCAACGAGAGCAAGGCCACCGCTGCACGCAGGGAGCACCCCGACGTCCCCATGTTCCACGACTTCCGCGTGATGCTCGACAAGCAGAAGGAGATTGACGGCGTCATCGTCGCCACGCCCGACCACACGCATGCCATCGCCGCGGTCGCCGCGATGAAGGCGGGCAAGCACGCCTTCGTGGAAAAACCCCTCTGCGGCTGCGTCTACGAGGCTCGCACGATGCGCGAGGTCGCCGAGAAGCACAAAGTCGCCACCCAGATGGGCAACCAGGGCTCCTCCGGCGGCCAGTTCCGCCGCGGCGTCGAGCTGATCCAGGATGGTGTGCTCGGCGACATCAAGGAGGTCTACGTCTGGAACTCCGGTGGCGGCCAGGACTACAAGCAGCCGCCCCAGGGCGAGCAGCCCGTCCCGCCGTACCTCAAGTGGGACCTCTGGCTCGGGCCGAACAAGGAGCGGCCATTCAACGCGAAATGGCTCGCCTGGCCCCATTGGCGCGAGTTCGGCACGGGGCAGCTCGGGATGTGGGGCTCGCACACTAACTACCTCACCTTCCTCTCCCTCAAGATCCTCGGCCTCTGGCACGCTGATCCGTCCACGAAGCCCCGGATCAAGGTGCGGGCCGAGACGTCCGGCATCAACCGCCTGTCGTTCCCGCGATGGGAGAAAGTGCACTTCACGATCCCGGCGCGAGGCGAGTTGCCGCCCGTCACCATCCACTGGGTCAACGGCGGCGCGGCGCAGGGGTGGAAGGAAAAGCTTGCAGAGCTGATCGGGAGCCCGTCCGACTGGCCCGCGCCGAAGGAGCAAGCGAAAGGCAAGGAGCCGAAGAAAGCGTGGTCCGAATTCGCAGGAGCCATGCTCCTCGGCACCAAGGGCCGACTCCACTCCACCGGCCACAACTACACCATTGACCTCCTGCCCGCGAAGCAATTCGAGGGGGTGGACATCAGTCGCCCGCAGCGATTGACCCAATCGCACGGCATGCCCGAGCCCGACTGGCTGCACGTGGCCCGCGACGGCAAGTGGACTGCCTGGTCGAGCTTCGCCAGTGCTGGGCCGTACATGGAAATGCTCCTCCTCGTCAACGTCGCCACCCAGTTCGACGCCGAGCTGGAGTACGACCCGTTGGAGGGCAAGATCACCAACCACCCCGAGGCCGATCTCCTCCTCCGCCGTCCCTACCGCGAGGGCTGGACGCTGTGACCGCGCCGTGAGCATGGCCTCCAGTTATGGTGATCCGCGTGGGTTTCGATCGTCGTCGTTGTCGTCGTCGTCCTCGTCGTCGAATCCTTGATGCGGGGAGAGCCCAGAGACTCGACGACGACGACGAGGACGACGACGAGCACGAGAAGACAGGAACCCAAGCACTCCCCAGGACTGGGGGCTACACTCGCGCTCCGTTCTGGTCTTGACAATCCAGCACGGGGCCGGTAGATTACTCGTAGTGGCCTTGGCTCAAACACCCGGCTGCGCCACGGATGAGCGTAAGGTGCGCCCTGGTTGTGGGGTATTGCGATATGAGCACGCACATCGCCTCGGTCTTCGATCTGAGTCCATCCGAGAAGCTCCAGCTCGTCGAGGACCTGTGGGACGATCTCGCCGCAACTCCTGAAGCTGTGCCGGTTCACGACTGGCAGAAGGAGGAGCTTGCCCGCAGGAAGGCGAACCTGACGCAGAATCCCGCTTCCGGCCTCACCTGGGACGAAGTCAAGCGAAGGGTCCGGGCGCGCTATGGCCGCTGAGTTGATCTTCGCTCCGGAGACCGAGGCGGACATTGCGGAGGCCTACGCCTGGTACGAGGCCCGGCGCGCGGGGCTGGGGGAGGAGTTCCTCGGTTGCGTGGATGCCTGCATAGAGAGCATTCGCCGCACCCCACAGATCCACGCCATCGTGCATGCAAACTACCGCCGCGCGCTCGTCCGCCGCTTCCCCTACGCTGTCTTCTACGAGCATAGGGAAGCCACGCTCACGATCTACGGCGTCCTCCACACATCCCGCAACCCAGACATGTGGCGTCGCCGCCTTCCTACGTAGGTCCAGTGGCTCGCCTGCGGATCAGACTCCGCCGCCCCAACCGCGCCGGCTGGTCGCTGTGACCCTTCACTCCCGAACAACCGGGAGAAAGCCATCCAAGCGCCAGGCGCTGGCGACGAGCGATTCCATGGCCATCGCTTCCATTCTTGCCTCCAGTCTCGTTACGGACTCGGCACGGTGCCTGACGCCCCTGGGTTACTGGCACTGCGCCTAGCACTACAACGCTACTTTCGATGAAAGCGACCTCAACCGCCCGTCATTCTGAGCGAAGGCCGCCTCTTGGCGGCCAAAGCATGCCCTGAGCGAAGCGAACGGGTCGAAGAATCTCTCTTGGCTTGCGTCCGGGCACGGAGGCTAGCCCTGTGCCAAAGGTTCAAAGCGCAGAGAGATTCTT
>DATKZY010000272.1:0-26846 GCA_035527715.1 Planctomycetota bacterium
CTTCTGCTCGCTGCTGATGACGACCGTGCGCATGAGAATGTCCACGACGCTGGGGACGTGGGGCGTGTGCTTCCGTCGCCAGAGGCGCCGCCAGAGGCACCGCCACGGGGAGGGGAACTCGGCGCACTCGATGGCGAGGTCGAGGGGCGGGCTGACGTCCACGACGACGACGCGGCTGCACCCGGCGCGGCGGAGGAGGTCGCCGGGCAGGTTGTTCAGCACCCCGCCGTCCACCAGGAGCTCGCCGTTCTGGACGACGGGGGTGAAGATGCCTGGGATGGCGAGGCTGGCTCGGATGGCTCTCCAGACGAGTCCGCGCGTGTGGATGACCATTTCTGTGGTGGTGAGGTTGCACGACACGCACAGGAAGGGGCGCCAGAGGTCCTCGATGCGGGCGTCGCCGTAGATCTGGGACAGGTGGCGGTCGAGCCTGCGGCCGCGCACGAGGGAGAAGAGGGGCAGGGTGTACTCCTTGTGCGGCTTGCCCTCGATGAACACGCGGCGGCCGAGCGCAAGCTCCGTCTCGTAGTCCATTTCCATCGCGGTGGAGGCGCCGATGATGGCGCCCATGCTGGTGCCGGCCACGCGGTCTATGGGCACGCCGCTCTCGATGAGTGCGCGGATGACGCCGAGGTGGGCGAGGCCGCGTGCGCCGCCGCCGCCGAGCGCGAGGCCGACGGCTCGCCCCGCCACGCAGCGCGCGAGGCGGGCGACGTCGCCCTCGGCCCCCTCGCGCACGTGGTAGTGGTCGGCTGTCGGCAGGGCTTCGAGCCAGGCGCGCGTGCCCGAGGGGAGGGGGGCCTCGCTGGGGTGGAGGAGCACGAGGGTGAGGGGCTTAGGCATTTCCGATTGCCGATTCCCGATTACCGATTCCAACCGACACTCGCGAGGGTCGTCGGTGGCGCGGGCGACGAGCACCACGCGGTCGGCCTGGCGGATACACCGATCGGTCCAGGCCGACGGCGTGGCGTCGGCCTCGAAGAGAAGATACGTATGGCGTGCCTCGCGCTCGCCGAGCCAGGCGGCGAGCCAGCCGCTTCGAGGGGCGCCGGGCTCGAGCTGAGCCGCGCCGCGCAGCCCTGTGAGCCGGTCCATTGCCGCGCTGCTCAGGTGCAGCGTGGGCCCCAGGCGCGCCAGGGCTCCCGCCAGGCGTTGGGCCGCCTCGGCGAGGGGGACCTCGGGGCTCGCGGCCACGAGCGCGAGGGCCAACGCGCGCGGGACCGCCGGCAGGGGCCGCTCGCGCGCGCGGAGGCGGCGGACGGTGAGCCTTGCCAGCGCGGCGAGGATCTCCGGGTGGCGCGCGCTGGCCGCCTCGAATGCCTCGGGGGAGAGCCGTGCGAGCAGGCTGTCGCGGACGGCTCGGACCGCGCCCGAACGCGGCTCGCCCGTGAGCAGGGCAATCTCGCCGACGCTTTCGCCGGGCGCGACCTCGCCCAGGACGCCTCCCGCCTCGCCCGTGGTGACGCGCAGCCGGCCGCTGAGCAGGAGGTAGAGACTGCGGTCGGCCTCGCCCTCGCGGACCAGCAGCTCGCCGCCGCGCAGCGGGACCCACGCGACCTGGCGCTCGATGTCCTCGAGCACGTCGGGCCCCAGTTGGCCGAGCAGCGAGCGGAGCGCCGCGGCCAACTGGCTGCGGTGCAGCCGCTCGCGGGCGAGGTCGGCCAGCCGCGCCGCCACGGCGGGTGCCGAGGCGAGCAACTCGTCGAGGTCCTGGCGTTCCAGGCGCAGCAGCCGGGCCGGGTCCTCCGCCAGCACGGAGGCCGTGCGCGTCCCGGCCGTGAGGATGCCCAGCTCGCCCACGATGTCCCCGGGGCGCAAGCGGGTCAGAGTCGTCTCGCAGCCGTCGGCGCCCGCCTGGACGACTCGGAGTCGCCCGTCGGTGACGAGGTACACGGCGTCGGCGGGGTCGCCCTGTGCGAAGAGCACCTCGCCCGCGGCGAGTGCCACATCGCGGCAGCGCCCGCCGAACTGCTGGCGGAGGAGTTGCTCCATGCCCTGGGGCTCGCTCATCGAATGCCCGCCTGCCATCGGCGATACTGGCCGAGGCGCCAGTCGGCGAACCGTTGCCGCCATGGGGTGGACGGGTCGCCGGGAAACGCCGCACTGCGCCAGGGCACGGCGCGCCACAGCCGCAGCGTGCCGTCCTTGGCGGCCGTGACCACGCACTCGCCGTCCGCGCTGAAGGTGGCGTGGGTCACGGTCCCGGAGTGGCCCTCCAGGACGGCCAGCTCGCGCCCCGTCGCGGGGTCCCACACCCGCGCCGCCGCGGCGTCGGCCACGACCACGCGGGTGCCGTCGGGGCTCAGGCTCGTCCCAGGGTAGTCGCCGCCACGGCCATGGAACGCCCGCACAGGGGCGACGGACGCCACGTCCCAGAGCCGGGCCGTGAGGTCGCCCGCCTCCGTGATGGCCGTGACGAGGAGATGTGCGGTACCGTCGGTGAACTGGGCGCGCCACGCCGATTCCCCGTCCACGGCCAGCGTGGCGATGGGCGTGCCCGTCGCGGCGTCCCACACGCGGGCCGTGCCATCGGCCGCGGTGGTCGCCACGCGGGCGCCGTCGGCGCTGAACGCGGCGTCGCGCAACCCCGTCGTGTGCCCGTGCATCGTGGCGAGGAGCTTGCCCGACCGGGCGTCCCACACCCGCGCCGTGTGGTCGTTCGACGCCGTGACCACCCGCGCCCCGTCGGGGCTGAAGCGGGCGTCCCACACGATGGCTGTGTGCCCCGCGAGGACGGCTTGCGTGCGGCCGGTCGCGGCGTCCCAGATGCGCGCCGTGCCGTCCTTGGAGGCGGTGACGACCCGCCTTGCGTCGGGGCTGAACCTTGCCCGGTACACGACGTCGGTGTGGCCGGCGTGGGTGCACACGCGGCGATTGGCATCCAGGTCCAGCACGGCGACGCCGCCCGCGCTAAGGGGGACGACGAGGCGGCGCCCGTCGGGGCTGAGGTCAATCCCGCTGCCCACCCTGCCCAGGCCCTCCGCAGCCGCCACGGCTGCCCCTGTCGCCACGTCCCACACGTGGGCCTGCTGCCCCGCGACGGCGGCGAGGCGGGCGCCGCCCTTGCTGAGGACCACCAGGTCGGGCACCGCGGCGCCTGGGATGCAGAAGACCTGCTGTGCGACGTGGTAGACGAGCGGCGTGGGGCGCGCGGGAGCGGACGACTCGACGGCCTCCCAGAGCTTCACCGTGCCGTCGGCCGAGGCCGTGGCGAAGCAGGGGGCGTTGGGCATGAAGGCCGCCGCGTTCACCACGTTGCTGTGGCCGAGGGCGGTGAGGACCGGCTGCCCCGTGGCTACCTCGACGAGCGCCGCTCCGCCCCACGCGGTGGCGAGCAGCCGCGTGCCGTCCGGGCTGGGCGCCAGGGGCTGGCCGGCAAATGTCCGCAGGCTCTGGCCGCTCGCGGCGTCCCAGAGGATGCTCATGGCGAACTTGCCGGTGTGCGCCGTGACGATCTGCGCGCCGTTGGCCACGAACGATGCGCCGAGCGTTGTGGCCGGGCAGCGCAGCCCCGAGATGGGGCTCCCCGTCGCCGCGTCCCACACCCGCGCCGTGCGGTCCGACGGCGCCGCGCTGCCCTGTGGAGCGGGAGACCGGGAGGCGAGCCAGGCGTCCCACGGCCGCGCCGTCCGTTCGCCTGGGGCGCTGACCAGTTGCCGCCCGTCGGGGCGGAACGCCACGCTGGCCACGGGCGCCCGGTGCGCCGGCGCCGACCAGAGCAGCTTGCCCGTTCCTGCGTCCCACACCTCCACCGTGCCGTCCTCGGCTCCCGTGGCCATGCGGGAGCCGTCGGGGCTCAGGGCCGCTGCGGTGAGCCACACGCGGGCCAGCCAGCGCACGATCTGCTCGACCGCGGCGAAGCGGCGCGGGGCCGATTCGCGGCGCGCCTGGTCGAGGAGCGTGCGGAGGCAGGCGCCCGACCGCGCGTCCCAGACGCGCACCGCGCCGTCGCCGCCGGCGGTGACGATGTGTCGGCCGTCCGGGGTGAAGCGCGCCAGCACGATGTTGCGGCAGAGCCGGAGGGCGAGGAAGAGCGCGCCCTGCGCCTCACGCGGCCCGGCGCCGAACTCGCTCACCGGCCCGCCCTCGGGCCGCACGGCGAACGGCGCGTCCTTGACCGACTCGAAGACCTCTCGCTCGGTTCGCCCGGCCCAGGCCTCGACGAGGGTGACCTGCGACTGCTCCGAGAGCTGCGGGGCGCCGGGCGGGCCGACGAGGAGGACCGGGTAGTGCCCGCGCAGGGCGGCCAGCGGCTTCCCTGTGTCGGCCTGCCACAGGCGCGCCGCGCCGTCGCTGGCGGCCGTGAGCACGCGCGCGCCGTCGCGGCTGAACTCGACTTTGGTGACCCAACTGCTGTGGCCGGCCAGGGTGGATAGCTGGCGGCCGGTGCGCGCGTCCCACACGTAGGCCTTGCCGTCGTCGCATGCGGCGGCGAGGCGGCCGCCGTCGGGGCTGAAGGCCACGCTGGCCATGCCCTGGCCGCTGCCGCGCAGGGTGCACAGGTCGGTCGTGCAGCGGGCCAGCAGGTGGCCCCACTCCCAGTTGCGGAGGTGCTCGGGCGAGGCCCAGAGAACGTCCTGGGCCTGGGCGTAGCGCTGCTGCTCGATCTGGCGGGTGGCCAGGAGGATGTTGGAGAAGTAGAGCTCGGCCTCGGTGCGGCGGCGCGCCTTCACCGCCTCGTCGCGCTCCTTCTGGGCAACCGCCTCCTGGCGGCGCGCGATGCGGCGCTGGACGAAGGCGTAGGCGCCCAGGGCGGCCAGGACGAGCGCCGCGGCTGCCGCGAGGCCCGAGATGGTGCCGAGGCGCTGGATGCGGCGGCGCTGGGCCTCGCGGTCGCGCCGGAGCTGGCGCTCGCGCAGCCGCTCGTCGTGGCTGCGCAGCGCGCGCGACAGCTCGGCCGCCGAGGCCCACCGCGCGGCGGGGTCGGTGGCGATGCAGCGCCCGATGTCCTCGCGCAGCACCTCGCTGTCCACGTGCCGCTCCCAGTCGCCAAGCGTCCGCTCCAGGTCGCCGCAGAGGACCTGGTAGAGGGTGACGCCGAGGCTGTAGAGGTCGCTGCGGGCCGACGGCGGCTCGCCGTGCCGCAGCTCGGGGGCCATGTAGTCCCAGGTGCCGGCCACGCCCTCGACGCGGGTGGCGTACAGGCTTCGCAGAATGTCCTCGTCCTTCGTGGCGCCGAGGCCGAAGTCGGTGAGCTTGGCCACTAGCGCCCCGTCCTCGCGGCGCGCGAGCAGGAGGTTCGAGGGCTTGATGTCGCGGTGGTAGATGCCGGCCGCGTGCACGGTGTCCAGCGCGTCGGCGATCTGGGCGATGATGTCGAGCCGCTCGGCCCGCGGCGGGTTGCCCGCCAGCCACTCGTCGAGCGAGGGGCCCTCGACGTATTCCATCTCCAGGTAGTAGGGCGGCTTGTCGCCCTCGGTGACGTCGTAGACCTCGACGAGGTTGGGATGGCGGTAGCGATGGAGGCGTTTGAGCAGGCGGGCCTCGCGCTTGAGGGCCGCCAGGCGGTCGCGCTTGAAGCAGAACTTGAAGACCTGGCGGCTCTTGTCGCCGGGGTTGAACGCCTTCCACACCTCGCCGAAGGCGCCGCGGTAGCGGCGTGACCCCGAGGGCCGTGCCTCCTCGCGCCCGAGGCGCTCCTCGAGCACCCAGTTGGTGCCGGGCACGGTGGCGCCCACGGCGGGGCGCCAGCCCAGCTCCTCGTCGGCCTGCTCGGCGGGCCAGCCCTTCGCCGTGGCGACGGGGGCGGCCAGGGGCGCGCGGCCCCGCTCGCCCACCTCGCACACCTCGTAGGCGTCGGCCACGCCCTTGAAGCGATACGGCCCGTGGTTGCACCACACGACGGGCTCGAGGCCGGCCAGGTCGGCGCCGCTCAGGATCGCCCGCGCGTCGTCGAACACGGCCCGCGAGCAGAGCACCTGGCCGCCGCGGGCCAGGTCGGTGATCCGCGCGGCCGCCGAGATCTGGAGCCCGTAGATGTCCAGCCGCTTCGGCCCCTCCTCGTGGCGTTCCACGACCACCTGGCCCTGGTGGACTCCCACGCGCACCGGCGGCAGCCCCGGCTCGTGCGCCCGGGCCGCCCGCATGGCCGCCTGCATGCGCAGCGCGAACTTCACGGCCTCCGACGGCGTGGCGAACACCACGAGGAACGAGTCGCCCGCCGTCTCCACCTCCTCGCCGTCTGCCTCCGCGAGCGCGGCCCGGAACACGGCTCGGTGCGCGCGCACCAGCTCCGCCGCGCGCACGTTGCCCAGCGTGCTCTGCTGCTGCGTCGAGCCCTCCAGGTCGCTCAGCAGAATCGTCAGCACCTGCGTGGCGTGGGCCACGCGGTAGCGCTCCATCTGCTCGCGCGAGGCATCGGTCAGCCCCACGGGGTCCGGGGCGCCTGTCGTGCGTTCCGCCTCAGAAGCGTCTGCCATGGCGATGCGGCCAATTGCGGATTGCGGCGCAAAGCCCACGATCCGGGATCCGGAAAGCATCGGTCGCCACTGCCCTTCTCATACCGCTTTTGCATCCGCCTGTCAACCCCATCTCGGCCCGGGCGAGGGCAAGGAGTCTGGCCCCGAGCCGTGGCGAGTCCGCCTTCTGCAATCGTCCTCGTCCCTCTCTCGAACGCCCGGGAGGAGTCGAGGACGATAGGAAGACTCGGCTGCTCGCCGGGGTCGGGGGCCTTGCTCGAGCGACGACAGGCTTGACAACTCGTGCGCCTCCGTGGTAGTATCGTGGGGCCCGAGCGGCGCCGCGCACGGATTGGCACGGCCACGGAGAGGTGCCTGAGCGGCTTAAAGGAGCGGATTGCTAATCCGTTGAAGGGGTTATACCTCTTCCGAGGGTTCGAATCCCTCCCTCTCCGCCATTTGCCGCCCGCCTCATCCCTTTCGCCCGCGTCGCGAGCCGATGCGGCGCCCCTGGTACAGGCTATGCCCCACCCGCGCACGCAATTCCAGCTCCTGATCAAGCCCGCAGGCTCGCGCTGCAACCTCCGCTGCACCTATTGCTTCTACGCCGGCAACGACCGCTTCTTCGAGCCGCCCGGCGAGCGACGCGGCAAGGCCATGTCGCTGGAGACCCTCGACCGCCTGGCCAAGGAATTCCTCTCGTACCGCATGGAGCAAAGCGTCCTGTGCTGGCAGGGGGGCGAGCCGACGCTGTGCGGCCTCGGCTTCTTCCGGGCCGCCGTCGAGGCCGAGAAGCGCTACGGGGTGGACGGCCAGGTGGTGGGCAACGCGCTCCAGACGAACGGCGTGCTCCTCGACGCCGAGTGGTGCAAGTTCCTTGCCGAGTACCACTTCCTCGTCGGCCTCTCGCTCGACGGGCCGCGAAAGCTCCACGAGACCTATCGCGGGAAGACGTTCGAGAAGGTGACGCAGGCCGCGCACACGATGCGCGAGCAGGGCGTGGAGTTCAACATCCTGTGCGTCGTGAGCCAGGCCAATGCCCGCCACGGGGCCGAAGTCTACGAGTGGCTCGTGGGCCAGGGCTTCAACGAAATCCAGTTCATCCCCGCCCGCGAGGTCGGCGCCGACGGCTCGGCCGCGCCGTTCAGCGTGCGGGGCGAGGAGTTCGGCGACTTCCTGCTCGCCGCCTTCGAGCGCTGGTATCCGCGCGATGTGGGGGTCGTGAACGAGCGGGTCTTCAACAGCCTGCTGTCGCACTTCGCCTGCGGCGAGCCGAACCTCTGCACGTTTCGCTCCCGCTGCGGCGACTACGTGGCGGTGGAGCGCGGCGGCGAGATCTTCCCGTGCGACTTCTACATCCAGCCCGAGCACAAGCTGGGCGTCCTCGGCGAGCGGCCGCTCGACGAGATGTTCACCGTCGCCCGCCAGGGGTTCCACCAGCTCAAGGGGCAAGTGGACCCCGCCTGCCGCGAGTGCGAGTGGTTCCCCGTGTGCAACGGCGGCTGCCCGCGCGACCGCGAGCCGAGCGGCCGCAACGCCCACTGTGCGGGGCTGAAGAAGTTCTTCGCCGTCGCCGCCCCCAGGCTGGAAGGGCTGGCACGGCAGCTCAAGCGCGTCCGCGGGTACTGAGGGCCGCGCTCGGCGTTCGATTTCCGACGAGGGGGCGGCGCAACCTGACCGGCTTTGTGGTAGAATACTCGAGACGGGCATCCCTCACGCGGAGAAAGGCGAAACCATGAGACGGATCCTCGCGTTGCTCGGCCTGGCAGGCGCGCTGCTGTTCGCCGGCTGCGTGCCCGGCGGCGGCTGCGGGCCCGGTGGGTGATCCATGGACAGACCCTCACCCGGTCGGGTGAGCCCTCCCCCTGTGCAGGTCGCCCAGCTCCCTCGCTGAGGAGCGGACAGGACGAACGGAATGGTCAAGCGACTGATTGGGCTGGCGGCGATTGCATGCGCCCTCTTCCTGGGCGCATGCGACCGCGGCAGGTGACAGGCCGGCCCCTCCTCGCCCGGTCGGGCGAGTGCCGCCGCCGCCCAGCACGTCCGCTGAACGACGCCCTCCGGCGTGCTGTACCATCACCCTCGCTCGTGGCGCGCCCAGGCTCCGCGATGTTCTCACATTCTTGAGAATGTGAGAACGTCGCCCTTGCCTTCTTGACGTTCCGCCCCCCCGCTGGTAGCATGTCCCCATACGTTGCACCCAAACCCCAATGCAGGAGAACGGGCATGCTTCTCGGCAAACGGATCCGTCTCGAGCGCATCCTCAACCGCAACACGGGCCGCACGGTCGTCGTGCCCATGGACCACGGCGTCACCGTCGGCCCCATCCGCGGCCTGGTCGACATGCGGACGATGGTGAACGACGTGACCGAGGGCGGGGCGAACGCCGTGCTGGGCCACATGGGCCTGCCCCTCTACGGCCACCGGCGGAGCGGCAAAGACATCGGTCTCATCCTCCATCTTTCGGGCTCCACCGTCTGGAGCCCCGACCCGAACGCCAAGGTGCTGGTGAACTCGGTGGAGACGGCGCTGAAGATGGGCGCGGACGCCGTCTCGATCCACGTGAACATCGGGGCCGCAAGCGAGGCCGAGATGCTGCACGACCTCGGCCAGACCTCGGTCGCCTGCATGGAGTGGGGCGTGCCGCTCCTGGCGATGATGTACACGCGCGGCGCGAAGATCAAGAGTGAGAGCGACCCCGCGGCAGTGAAGCACGCGGCGAGGATCGCCGCCGAGCTGGGGGCCGACCTCGTGAAGGTCACTTACACCGGCTCGCCCGACACCTTCCGCACAGTGGTCGAGGGCTGCCCCATCCCCGTCCTCATCGCGGGCGGCGAGAAGGCGGAGAGCGATCGCGACGTGTTCGGGAACGTCCGCGGCGCCCTGGCCGCGGGCGGGACCGGCGTGTGCATCGGCCGCAACGTCTTCCAGCACGACCGCCCCCTCGCCATGATGCGCGCCATCTGCGCCATGGTCCACGACAACGCCTCGGTTGCGCAAGCCGCGCGCATCCTCGGATCCGCGGCGAGGAGGCGGCGTGTGGCGAAGAGCCCCTGACAGGGGCGTCTCTTTCTTGCGCGAATGTCGGAGTCATTCCGACATCGGAACCGTTCCAGTGCTGGAGAAAGGAGACTGAGCATGGCGGACGAAAGGAAGCGATTGACGACCGCGTCGGGCGCGCCAGTGGACGACGATCAGAACACGATCACGGCCGGGCCGCGCGGCCCCGCCCTGATGCAGGACGTGCATCTGCTGGAGAAGCTCGCGCACTTCAACCGCGAGCGCATCCCCGAGCGCGTCGTGCACGCCAAGGGCGCCGGGGCATTCGGAGTCTTCGAGTGCACGGCTGACATGTCGAAGTACACCCGCGCAAGGTTCCTCTCGCAGGCGGGCAAGAAGACCGAGGTGGTCGCCCGCTTCTCCACCGTCGGCGGCGAGAAGGGCTCGGCCGACGCGGCCCGCGACCCCCGCGGCTTCGCCATCAAATTCTACACCGAGGAGGGCAACTACGACATGACCGGCAACAACACGCCGGTCTTCTTCATCCGCGACCCGCTGAAGTTCCCCGACTTCATCCACACCCAGAAGCGCGACCCGAGGACCAACGCGCCCAACCCGGACATGTTCTGGGACTTCCTGTCGCTGACCCCGGAGTCCATTCATCAGGTCACGATCCTCTTCTCCGACCGCGGCACGCCGCGCACGTTCCGCAACATGAACGGCTACAGCAGCCACACGTTCAAATGGTACAACGCCCAGGGCGAGTACTTCTGGGTCCAGTACCACTTCAAGACCGAGCAGGGGATCCAGAACCTCACGCGCGAGGAAGCCGCCCGCCTGGCCGGCGAGAACCCCGACCACGCGACGAAGGACCTCTTCGCGGCCATCGAGCGCGGCGAGCACCCGTCGTGGCGCGTCTGCGTGCAAATCATGACGCCCGAGCAGGCGAGGAGCTACCGCTGGAACATCTTCGACATCACGAAGGTGTGGCCGCACGGCGACTTCCCGCTCATCGAGATCGGCCGCATGACCCTCAACCGCAACCCCGAGAACTACTTCGCCGACGTCGAGCAGGCCGCCTTCTCCCCAGGCAACTTCGTCCCCGGCATCGGGGCATCGCCCGACAAGATGCTCCAGGCGCGCGTTGTGTCGTACCACGACGCCCACCTCTACCGCCTCGGGCCGAACTACCAGCTCCTGCCCGTCAACGCCCCGAGGGCCTGCAAGGCCGCGAACTACCAGCGCGACGCCCACATGCGTCTCGACGGCAACGGCGGCGGCGGGCCGAACTACTGGCCGAACTCGATGGGCGGGCCGGCCCCCGACCCGTCCGTTGCTGAGCCGCCCATCGGGCTGGAAGGCGAGGCGGCTCGCCACCCCCAGACCCTCACCGACGACGACTTCGTGCAGCCGGGCGTGCTCTACCGCAAGGTGATGAGCGACACCGACCGCGAGCACCTCGTCGGGAACATCGTGGCGCACCTGGGCAATGCCCAGAAGCGCATCCAGCGCCGCCAGGCGGCCCTGTTCCTCAAGTGCGACCCCGACTACGGCCGCCGCGTGGCGCAGGGCCTCGGCCTCGATGTGGCCGACGTCGAGCATCTGGCCGCCATGTCGCAGGAGGATCGCGTGAAGGCAACCGCAAAGTGAGAAGTGAAGAGCAACGCGCCCGGGCTCCACGGCCGCGCCGTGGGGCCCGGGCGCTCCTCTACGTCGTGGGCTTGGCCCGTCGAGCGAGGTAGCGGGGCGTGGCGCTGATGCCGCCCCAACTGCCCGGGTCGTGGTTCGCCTCGAAGACCTTGCGCAGCGTGGCATCGTGGGGCACGAGGGCGGTCCAGAGGACGCCCGGGGTCCTGGCCCACCGCTTGTCGGGCTTGCCGCCGTCTATCCGCTGGAACGCCGCGCCCTGCACCTGCTGGTTCCACATGTAATCGCGGTTCGTGGCAACGAGGCGGTCAATGTCGGCCTTTGTGAAGACGAGGCCGTGCTCGAAGGCCGCGACCATGCCCTCGACGTCTATGCCGTAGTAGCCGCCGTTGGGGTGGACGCCCACCCAGTGCTTCGTCGAGCCGTCGGGCTTGTAGTCCCACGGGCCGGCGGGGTCCCAGTAGTTCCACACGTAGTACTTGCCGTCGTCGCGGGTGCGGAGGCGCGACTTCATCTGCCGCCACCACTTCTCGGCGCGGTCCTTGTAGACCGGCTTCTTCGTCACGTCGTGGAGCGCGATGAGCCAGCAGGCGATGAAGTTCTGCTTGTTCGCGGGGTGGGAAAAGCCGTCGGTCTTCCGCTGCTCGTAGCCCTCCGACCACTTGCCCGTCTTGGGGTCCATGCCGAAGGGAGGCACGACCCACACGCCGCCCTCCTTCACCTCGCGCCAGGCGCAGCGGGTGTCCCATTTCTCGAAGACCTGTTCGTTGAGCTTGATGAACTCCTCGGCCTTCGCCCCGTGCTTTGCCCTGAGCGCGGGGGTCTTGAGGATCGTGTCGGCCATCAGGGCGAGGGGCTGGAGGCCCATCGCCTCGCCGAGCAGGCTGTCGGCGAGGAGGTCCCGCGAGAACGCGCCGCCCGAGCCGGCCTTGGGCCAGCCGACGTAGCCGTCGGGCTCCTTCACGCCGCGCTTGAGCCAGGCATCCGCCCAGTCGAGGAGCATCTCGACCCACTTCGCGTCGCCCGTGGCCCGGTAGCCGTAGGCGAAGCCGTTGAGGAACGGGCTGATGAGCCAGCCGATTTCCTCGCCCGTCTCCTTGTCGCAATAGCGCGAGCGGGCGCTGTCGAGAATCTTCTTCTCCCAGCGCGGCAGCCAGTCCTTCGTCGGGTCGGCCTCCGCCTGGGCCGCAGGGCTCGCCGCGGCGCCCCCGAGGGCCAGCGCCCCCAGCCCCGCCAGCGTGTCTCTCATCACCTCGCGTCGGCTCAGCTCACCGTGCATGTGTGCGACTCCTCATTGATTAGCCACCTCCTCCAGGGTATCCGAAGCCGCCGCGAATGCAAGCGCGATGCACGCCTTGACTCCCCAGGAGCCGGCGGTAGAATGGGTCGGTCGCTGGCGCCTCTCCCGTCGCATCCTGAGGAGTTCGCCATGAAGCTCTCCACGCTCGAATCGGCCCTGGTGGACGAACTGGCGAAGCTGGAGATCATTGACTGCCACGAGCACCTGGGGCCGGAGAAGAACCGCGTGGCGGCCCAGGTGGACGTGTTCACGCTGTTCTCGCACTACACGCGGCACGACCTGGCCGTGGCGGGGATGAGCGAGGCGCAGTACCAGGGTCTCTACAACCGCGACATCCCGCTCGGGCGCCGCTGGGCCGTCTTCGAGCCGTTCTGGGAGCGCATCCGCTGGGCCTCCTACGCCCGCGCCGCGCTCCTCGCCGCCAAGAAGTTTTACGGGGCCGACGACATCAACGCCCGGACCGCCGAGGCTATCTCGGACGCGATGCAGAAGGCCAACACCCCCGGCCTCTACGACCACGTGCTCCGCGAGGCGTGCCACATCCGCACCGCCCTCACCCAATGCGGCTCGACCGACCTCGGCGGCACGCCGCTGCTGACGCCCGTGATGCCGATGGTCTACGAGCTGGAGTCGTGGCAGGCCCTCAGCCGCCCGCCGTTCGAGCCCTCCGCCGCGGTCCGCTCGCTCGACGACTATCTCGACGCGGTCCGCCGCTACGTCGCCCGCGTGAAGGCCGAGGGCGCCGTCGGACTCAAAATGATGTCGAATCCGTACAAGGACCCGCGCCGCGACGAGGCGGCGAGCGCCTTCGAGAGCCTGCGGAGCGGCGCCGTCGCCCGTCTCCCCGTGCCCAACCCCCTCCGCGACTACGTCGTGGACCAGGCCATCGCCATCGCGACCGAGCAGGACATGGTCGTGTGCGTCCACACCGGCTATTGGGGCGACTTCCGCACCCTCGACCCACTCCACATGATCCCCATCCTCACGCGCCATCCCAAGGCCCGCTTCGACATCTACCACGTCGGCTACCCGTGGGTTCGCGAGGCCCTGATGCTGGGGAAGGGCTTCGCCAACGTGTGGCTCAACTTCTGCTGGACCCACATCATCTCGCAGCGGTTCGCGATGGACGCCCTGGACGAGGCGATTGACCTGGTGCCGATGAACAAGCTCCTCGCCTTCGGCGGCGACTACGCGACGCCCGTCGAGAAGGTCTACGGCCACCTCGTCATGGCCCGCGAGGACGTCGCCCGCGTCCTCGCCGCCCGCATCGAGGACGGGCAGATGACGGAGAGCCAGGCCCTCGCCCTCGCCCGCAAGTGGTTCGTCGAGAACCCCATCGCCCTCTACCGCCTGAAGGCGTGAGGCTCGCGTGTGGCCACTGATCTTGGGGTTCCCAATCGTCGTCGTTGTCGTCGTCGTCCTCGTCGTCGAATGCCCTGGTGGAAGAGAGAGCCATCGGATTCGACGACGACGACGAGCACGAGAAGACGGGAATGCAGGCGGCCCCCAAGATCGGGGGCCAGACTCGTGACGCTCACCTCCGCTTGACATGTATCCCATTTGCGCTACACTAAGGGGGAAGGAGGCGAACGCATGGCCAAGAGCGCGATGGTCCGAGCGCGAATCGAGCCGCGCCTGAAGCACCGGGCGGAGCGGGTGCTCGACAGGCTCGGCCTCACCCCCACCGAGGCGATCACCGTCTTCTACCGCCAGATCGAGCTACGCAACGGCCTGCCCTTCGACGTCGTCGTCCCCAACGCCACGACGCTGAAGACGTTCAGGGACACCGATGCGGGCCGCGACCTGGTCGTCTGCGAGGATGCCGAGGACATGTTCCGCAAGTTGGGCGTCTGATGCTCAAGCCCGTCTACACCCGGCAGTTCGGGCGCGACGTCAAGCGGCTCCAGAAACGCGGCAAGGACATGGAGAAGCTGAAGGCCATTGTGTGTCTGCTGCTCGCGGAGGAGCCGCTCGACCCGCTCCGCCGCGACCACAAGCTGGTCGGCGGCTACCAGGGCCGGCGCGAGTGCCACATCGAGCCCGACTGGCTGCTCATCTACAAGCGCGAAGCCAACGCCATCGTCTTCGAGCGTTCGGGCACCCACGCCGACCTGTTCCGAGGGTGACTGGGTATCCGAGGGACAAGAAACGGAACAGGCGCTCAGACCCGCCGGGCGTTCCAACTCGGCGGCCGGCGCAAGCCTCAGCACCCGGTGCGTGGGTGTCACGCGAGGGTGACTTCGATGGTGCGCCCGCCGCGGCGGGCGAGGGCGAAGCGGCCCTTGAGCTCGGCGCCGGAGGGGAGCGTGGCGCGGACCTCGTGGTCGCCGAAGAAGCAGCGGAGCTTCGCGGCTCCCGCGGCGTCGGCCGTCACCTTCGCGTTGGTCGTCCAGCGCGCGTGGAACGCCTCGACGAGCCAGTCGTAGAGGGGCTTGGGCGCCATGTCCTTGCGGACAAGGCCCGCGGGGGCGCCCTGCCAGGCGCCATTGTCCGAGAAGTCCCACCAGGTGACGGCCTCGACGGCGGGGTGGCTGAAGAGAACGGTGTAGAACTGCTGGCCGTAATCGAGCTGGGCCTTCTCGCCGTCGGGCGTCGAGTGCCAGTCGTCGCGGCGGCGGTGCCAGTCGTTGTCGTCGGGCTTCTTGAGGTCGCCGGAGAGGACGGTGGCCTCGGTGAAGTGGAGGGGCAGGCCGAAGCGGGCATAGGTGTCGCACACGCTCCACACGCGCTCGATGGGCCAGGTACCCTTGTGCATGTGGCTCTGGATGCCGAGGGTCCGGACGGGGGCCTTGGCGTCGAGGAGGGCCTGGACGAGTTTCTCGAAGTCGGGCGAAACGTTGAAGTCGTTGTAGAGGAGCACGGCCTTGGGGTTCGAGCCGTCGGCCCAGCGAAGGGCGTCGGCGACGCACTTGGCGGCGCCCTGGGCCTTCATCCAGCGGCCGACCGCGTTGTCGAAGCGGGCGCTCACCGTCGCCTCGTTCACGACGTCCCAGAGGTCAATCCGCCCCTGGAAGCGATAGACGATTTCCTTGACGCGGCGCTCCTGGAGGGCGAGGACCCCGGGGTCGGGCATCGCCTCGGCCCACCTGGGGAAGACCTCGTGCCAGACGAGGGGGTGGCCTTTGGCCGTGATGCGGTGGCTGTGACACCACTCGGCCATCGTGTCGAGGCGGTCTTCCTGGGTCTTGCCCTTCTCGGGCTCGTATCCGCCCCAGTAGAAGGGGAGCGTGGCGTAGTTGAGGAGCGCGGCGAAGCGTTCGTAGTAGGCGGCCTGGAGGGCGGCGTCCTCGATGGCCCCGATGCGGAAGGCATTGGCGCCGAGCTTGAACTCGTGGCGAACGAGTCGCACCTCGGCGGCGACGCCGGCCAGAGGCTTGCCCGCCTTGTCCACGAAGCGGAGACTGGCCTCCGCGGTTCGGTGCTCCTGAACGCGCCGTTCGGCGCCACTGAGAATGGCCGGGTCGTCCATCAAGCGCTCCCTGCGCGCTGCCGTTCCTTCTGGAGGTCCGCCTTGGTCACTACCTTGCCTTTCCAGCGTTTCAGCACCTCACGCTGCCTCGTCATCATCCTGTGGAGGTCGTACCCGCATTCCGCGGCGATCTGCTCGCGGATGGCATGGATCTCGTCAACAATTGGGTCCTTCATCTCGGTCCGCCCTTCTTTCCCTCACCGTCTCGGATGGGTGCATACATAGTATTGTGCGACGGGCCATCATGTCAAGCGCTTTCCCAGTGCGGTGGCCTGGTCTTTGCCCACATCTTGAGGTCCTGTAGCCCGCGAACGCGGGCGAGCCAGTCGTAGCCCAGGGCGACCGAAGGGAGCCCTGGGACCATGGCGTTTCCCTCATCGAAGCCCCGAAGGGGGTGCTTCTCGGCCCTTGAATCGCCCCCTTCGGGGGCTCCCCGGCTGGGGCACCCCTTCCCAGGGCCCCCTTCGGTCGCCCTGGGCTACGGCTCAAACGCCCCCATTCGGGGGCTAAGCCCGGATCATCAGAACATGTGGGCAGAGATGAGGGCCATGGCCTCCCAGCGCTGCCCCGGGCCTGTCCGTGGGTCAGCGGTGGGCTCTTGCGCCCTTCAATCGGCAGCGGGAGAGGAACTGCTTCGCGGCCGCAAGCCAGCGGGCGAGACGCTCGCGGAGGGATGGGGTGGGGGCCGCGGCGGGGTTGCGGCCGACGACGCCCTCGCGGAGGTTGTCGTAGCGATAGGTGAGGTTGAGCCGAAGGGCAAGGAGCGCAGGCATCCAGCCCAGGGCGAAGACGGCTCGCACGAAGCGCAGGAGGATGCGGTCGAGGCGGTAGAACTGGGCGTAGAGCCAGTCGGCGCCGTCCTGGAGCTGTCGGGCGGTCATGCGGGCGGGGCGGAAGACGCAGTGGCGGAAGTCGTAGCGAGCCCAGTCGCGGTCGGCGATGCGGCCCTGCCGCTGCATCTCGTCGAAGAGCGGGGTGCCGGGCAGGGGGGTCATGATGTTGAGTTGGAGGGCGCCTATGCGCTGCCTCTGGAGGAAGCGGAGGGTGCGGGCGAAGACGCCCGGGTCGTCGCCGTCGAGGCCGACGATCATGCCGGCGACGACGCCGATGCCGTGGCGGCGAATGGCGGCGAGGCGCTGGCGGTAGCGGGCGGAGTCGTTGAAGCCCTTGTCGAGCGCGGCCAGGTTCTCCTGGCTGGCCGTTTCGATGCCGATGAACAGGCCGCGGCAGCCGGCGGCCCGGGCGAGGCGAAGCAGCTCGGGGTCGTCGGCGATCTCGATGGCGCACTGGCTCACCCAGCGCTTGCCGAGCGGCGCCATCGCGCGAAAGAGGGCGCGGGCGTAGGCAGGGTCGGCGATGAGATTGTCGTCCACGAACATGAAGTCGCGCGGGACCTCCCGAAGCTCGCAGAGCACGTGGTCGAGCGGGCGGCTGCGATGGGTGCGACCGTGGAACGCGGCGATGGAGCAGTAGCGGCAGCCGTGGCGGCAGCCGCGGCCGGTCTGCACGGCGTTCACGGTCACGTAGTGGCGGGCGGTGCGAGCGGTGAGGTCGCGGCGGGGGATTGGGGTGTCGGCGAGGTTGCAGGGCGTGTCGTTGCGGTAGATGCGGCGGAGGGAGCCCGCCTCAGCGTCGGCGAGCAACTGGGGCCAAGCGCCCTCGGCGTCGCCGGCCACGATGGCGTCGAAGTGCTCCGCCGCCTCGTCGGGGCAGAGGGTGGGGTGGTAGCCGCCGGCGACGACCAGCTTGCCGCGCGAGCGGAACTCCGCCGCGATCTCGTACGCGCGGGGCGCCAGGGCCGTCATGAAGGTGACCCCGATGAGGTCGGCATCGGTCTCGAAGTCGAGCGGCTCGACGTTTTCGTCGCACAAGGCGACCTCGTGCTGCGGCGGGGTAAGCGCGGCCACGGTCGTGAGTGGCAGGACGCTGAACCGCAGCATCGCCCGCCTGGGCACGCGGCGGCTCGCCCGCGTGACGCGGAGATGCTCGACCGCCGGCAGGACCAGAAGCACCTTCATTGGCGTGTCCTCCAACTCGTCTGAGCGTCGTGCGTTTCCGACCCTGTGGCCGCGAGTGTGCCCAGCCCTTGAGAATTGCATAGTTGTTCAAGTATGCAATTCTCCTCTGCGCCCTTCCCGCGCTCACGGACCGGCGGGTTGTGCAGCCGTGGTTCGTTTCCGACCCTGTGGTCGTGAGTGTGCCTGGCCCTTGGGAATTGCATAGTTGTTCAAGTATGCAATTCTCCTCTGCGCCCTTCCCGCGCTCACGGACCGGCGGGTTGTGCAGCGTGTGCTGCGCCAGGGAACAGGGATGAACGCAGGCCAGTACCTGAATACAATTCATCTCTTGCCCTCGAAAAAGCCGCACTGCGGCCAACACCGCGCCGCACCGCGGCTCACAGTTTGAAGGCTCCCCTCAGAATCAGGCCTTTCGCCTCGCTGGCCACGGCGGAAAAGGTCGCCGCGTCGTCGCGGACGAAGTAGAGGACCACGCCGGCGAGCATGCTCCAGACGGCCTGGACCCTGCTGGGGGCCGCCTCGCCTGGGACGCCCGCTCGCTCGAGCACCTCGGTGGCCACGCGGCGACAGGCGCCCTCGGCGACGGACAGCGCGTTCCGCTGCTCGGCGTCGAGCGCCAACTCGGCTAGGGCTCGCCCTTCGCGCTGGACGACGAAGAAGATGATGTCGAAGTACTCAGGGTGCTCCCGGGCGAAGCCGAGAAACGCGTCAACCAGCGCGTCGGCCTGCTGGCGGGGCGAGGCGTCCCCTTGAATGGCCTGGCGCAGGTGTTCGGCGAGACGCTCGTAGCCCTCGATCAGCAGCTCGGCGTAGAGGGCCTGCTTGTTTTGGAAGTAGAGGTAGAGGGTGCCGGGTGCAAGTTCAGCAGTTTCAGCGATTTGCGGCATCGTGGCCCGCTCGTAGCCCCTCTCCCAGAAGAGCCTGCGCGCGGCATCGAGGATCGCCTCACGTCGCTGCTGCTTCTCGCGTTCCCGTCGCTCTCGCGTGCCCATCGTTGCCTCTGTGAAGATGCGCCACTAGTTGAACCGCATTCATTATACACCGCGTGGCCCCGCTTGTCAAGTCCCTGATCTCCTGACACGCCCCCGGCTCTGCTGTTCGACTTGTCCTGAGCCCCAACGGGGCGAAATGGGATAGCCCAGGGCAACGCCCTGATCTTTGCCCACATCTCGAGGTCTTGTAGCCCGCGAACGCGGGCGAGCCAGTCGTAGCCCAGGGCGACCGAAGGGAGCCCTGGGACCACGGCGTTTCCCCCATCGAAGCCCCCGAAGGGGGTGCTTCTCGGCGCTTGAATCGCCCCCTTCGGGGGCTCCCCGGCGGGGGCACCCCTTCCCAGGGCTCACTTCGGTCGCCCTGGGCTACGGCTCAAACGCCCCCATTCGGGGGCTAAGCCCGGCTCACCAGAACATGTGGGCAAAGATGAGGGCTCCGCCCTGGGCTATCCTATGACGCCCTTGCAGGGCTACGGAGCGCCGAGCACGGAAACCGGGAGCGTGTCAGCGCGTTCCTGGTGCGGGTGCGGGCAGGGATTGCAGGGCGCCGCGGGCGCCGGGACCCGCACGCCCAAACAAGTCTGGGCGTGGCACCCACCCGTTCCCCTCACAACACCAGGGGCGCGGGGACAGGAGCACCAGATGGTTGAGGTGTCACCGTCTCAGCAACTGAGCCTCGGCCCAGTCGCCGTGGTCGCCGCCGATCCCGTCGCCGCCGTCGAGGGTGAGCAGCTCGAGGGTGGTGCCGCCCGAGACGGCGACCTCGACGGCCTTCGCGGCGGTGGCCTTGGTCATCGGGCCGCTGTCGAAGAGCTTCCTGCCGTCGAGCTTCACCTGGAAGACGATAGCGCCGTCCTGGGCGTGCTCGTCGCGGCCGACGAGGCAGCGGAAGGACTTGAACTTGCCGCCGCTGAGGTCGTAGACGATGCGGCTTTCGGCGTGGGTGCCGAGGCCGCGGGCGAACTTGCGTCCCGCGACGGTCATCGGCTTCTCCCACACGCTCTGGTTGGTCTGGAGCTTGCCCCAGCCGAGGGTCGCGTCGTCGGGCGGCAGCTCATCGAGCCACACGCTCGGCGCGTCGGCCTTCGGCCAGACGCGCGGCGCCGCGAACAGCTTTGGCGACTGGATTGTGATGATCTCGCGCTCGGTCTCCATGCCGATCGGCAGCGGCAGCGGCTCCTTGAGAGCGGGTGGCTGCGGAAGGGTCTTCGTCTGGAGCGGATGCTCGGCCCAGAGCCACCAGCCGGCCTCGCAGCGGGTGAAACCGCCTTGCTTCGACGGCTTGATGGTGATCGCGACATCGCTCCTGCCGGCGGGCAGGTCGAACTCGAACCAGGTCCAGGGATGCCTCGAGTGCGCCTGGTTAGCGCCCGAGCGGACGGGGCGGACTGTGGCCGGCTTGCCGTTGACTTGTGCGGCGCACTCGACGGCGGCCGATGCCGCCCCGCGCGGGTCTGCCAGCAGGTGCATCGTGGCGTTTACGCCCTCGGGCACGTTGGCGAGGCACTTCCCCCGGAGCTGGCTTGACGCATCGGCTGTCTGGAGGGTCAGCCCCGCGCCCTCGACGCTGCAAGACGGTCTGCCGCCGGTCTGCTTCGTTTCGCTCACTGCGCCGAACGGCGAGGCCTGTGCGACCTGGACGAGCATCGTCTCATAGCCCTGAAGCGTCAGATCGAGGGCGCTGCCATGAAGCAGCCCAGTCTTCAGCACCTCGCGGCGCGGATAAACGACCGCTGCCACGAACGAGCCGGCGGCCCCCTCGCGGGGCCAGCCGATGGATTCGTCGAGCTTGAGGCTCACCTTCTGCGGCTCGATGAAGGGGTTGCGGAGCGAGAGGACGCCGCGGTTGCCGGCGAAGTGGGCGTAGCCGTACCACTCGCGCTTCAGCGGGTCGCCGCCGATGAGCACCGTGTGCCCGAGCGTTTCGGCGTTGTGGCGGGTCCACTTGAGGACGGAGGCGAGGAAGGCCCAGTCGGCGTCCCCCTTGGTGAAGAACTTCGGGTTGATGTAGAGCGTGAGCAGTCGGCAGCCGCGGCCGACGACGGCGATCGCGTTGTCCTCCCACTTCTCGGGCGTGATGACGATGATGCCGAGGTGCTCGATGGCGTTCGGCGGATAGCCGGGGTGCTCGCGGCAGCGCTGGCGGAAGACGGCGTCGCGGGTGGCCGTCGCGCTGTCGCGGATGATGGGGGCGGGGACGATGACGTCGGGGTAGTCGCCCGACACGCTGCCCCAGATCGAGTCGCAGTAGGGGAGCCACCAGGGGCTGAGCCACATGCCGCACGTCGGGTCGAGGAAGATGCCCGGCTTCGCCTGCTTCACGGCGGTCATCAGCTCGATGTAGGCGTCAATGTTCGCCTCGCGTGCAAAGTGGCCGGGCAGGTGGCCGTGGCCCGTGGCCTCGCAGCTCGGGCAGAAGCCGTCGAACTTGTAGAAAGCGAGGTCGTACTGCTTGGCGAGGGCGGTGACGCGCTGGACGATGTCGCGGCGGTACTTGGGGCCGCTCTGGCAGCAGTACCAGGCATTGGAGTTGTGCTCGTAGCCCTGCTTGGCGAGGTGGGGCGCGTGGCTGTAGCCGCTGGACGGCGAGAGCCAGAGGCCGAGGTTCGCCTTCATCGCCTTCAGCGGCTTGACAAGCGGCGCGAAGCCGTTGGGGAACCGCTCGGGCACAAGCTCCCAGAGCGTCTCCTTCCTGTCCCAGCCGTCGTCAATCGTGAAGGTGTCGAACGACTCGCCGTGGGGGTCGAAGAGCTTCTCCTTGAAGAGCCTGATCAGCTCGACGCAGTTCTTCTCCGTCGGCGGCATCAGGGTCCACCAGGTGTTGTAATTCACGAAGAGCCGTTGCTCCTTCGGCGTGGCCTGGATGGTGGCGATGTAGTCCTGGAACCGCTGAGCAACCCGGCCCTGCTCGGCGACCCCGAGGACGGCGGTCTTGCTCACGAAGCGACCGGTCGTGCTGCCCGGGTAGTGGGTGAGCTTCACCGTGCCGTTGGGGAAGCTGTTGTGCCCGCCGGGGTATTCGAGGCCCCAGAACGTGTCGTCGAGGAACACGGGCTCGCCGAAGCCCAGGTGCGACGCCTTGCCCTCGATGCCGACGAGCCAGACGTCCACCTGGCGGAGCTCGACCGGTTTGGCCGAGGTCACTTCGAGGCGGCGGCGGATGAAGGCGCTGTTGGCGGCCTGTTCGTACACGATGTCGAGGCGGTTGCCGCGCGCGGGGCAGGTGAGCTGAATGATGAAGCGCTCGCCGCCGGGGATCGCCTCCTTGCGTGCCTGCTGGAACGTGCAGTCTGCGGCTCGAAGGGCGGGCCGCCCCTCGATGCCCACGGCGAAATCGTCGCTGGCCACCGCCAGCGTTCGCTTGCTCAGCCCGTTGATTACGCGAGCGAGTGGGTAGCGTCCCGCCGCGGGCTGGAAGACCAGCCGAACGTACTCATTGCCGAAGCTGTAGGGGATCTGAGGAGGGGCTTCCCGCCTCAGTTGCTCCCCAGCAGAGGCCAGAGCGACGACCATCAGCAAGCCCGACAAAGTTCGCATTCTTGGCCCGCCTCATCCCAGGGCCGTCAGCTCTGCGAGGAGCTTGGTGGCGAGGTCGGCGTGGGTGGAGCGGACGAACTCGATGCGGCCGCGGAGGGCGTGGCGGAAGTGGGTGTGCTTCTCGCGGTTCTGGGCGTCGAGGCCGGTCGTGCGGGCATTGTGGAGGATGGCGCGAAGCTGGCGGCGATAGGCCCGCGGCACGCGCGGGCCATCGTTCACGACGAGGCCGGTGACCTCCTGGCGGGCGCCCCGACGTGCAAAATGGGTCTTCTTGCGGTTTGCGCGGAACCCCTCATCTTCCAGAATCCTGTACAACAGGAATAGGAAGCGCTTGAGCGAGCGCTCGAATGCCTCGCCGCCGCTGAACGTCAGGTCGTCGGCATAGCGGGTGTAGGCGCAGCCGAACTTCGCCGCAAGGCCGGCCAGGCGCGCGTCGAGGTGGCGGCAGGCGAGGTTGGCGAGGGCGGGGCTCGTGGGCGCGCCCTGGGGGAGCATGCGGTGGCGCTGGCCGCCGACGAACTCCTGCACCTTCTCCGCCGGCTTCACCGTGCACAGCATGGCCAGGGGGATGGCCACCTCCTCGCCGTAGCCGAGCGACTGGAAGATGCCCCGCACCCGCCGGTAGGTGATGGTGGGGAAGAAGTCCTGGAGGTCGAGCGTGACGATGATGTCCTTCCCCGCGTGGGGCTGGGCGTTGGTGTGGATGGAGCGGCCGGCGACGAAGCCGTGGGCGGGGTCTTCGGCGAAGGTCTTGGCCAGGATCTCGCGGCGAATCCAGTGCTGCGCCGCCTTCAGCCTCGGCTTGGGGGCGTAGAGGACGCGGTATCCGCCCGAGCGCTTGGGCACGGCGAAGGCCGTGTAGTGGGGCGGCTCCTTCGCGGAGTCGGGGAAGGCGAGCCAGTCGAGGGCGCCCCGCGGGATGCCCAGCGCGGCGGCCAGGTCGTCACGGCTGGCAAGGTTCGGGAGGCCGTTCTCGGCGAGGAGCTGGGGGCGGTGGGCGGCGGAGGCGCGGAGGCGCTTGCGGCCTGCCGGCTCCTCGTCGCCTCGTCCCCAGGGAGTCGAGCGGGGCGAGGAATGCCTCGCGAGGGCACGCATCAGGAGCCAGAAGGCGATGCAGGCGATGATAATCCAGAGGATGTTCACGTCGAGGTCGCTCCTGCCGCCGAGGGGCGCAGGCGAGGCGTGTAGGAGAAGGGGCGGGGAGGGCTTTACATCGCTCTCCGGCGCCGGAGATGAAGGGAATTCGCAAAATTCCCTTCATCTCCTGCTGGCGTGAAGCGAGCTGAGTCACGTCCGCGGCGTAACGCCGCAGCGACACTTGCGTGTCGGCTAAAGCCGCGCTCCCCGCCCCAGGAACAAACCCTAGATGTCAGAGGACAGAGGACAGAGCATGGACAAGGATGGACAATCGTCAAGCCTTCATCGGGCGCAGCCGGACGGTCTGGCCGGTGGCGGCGGACTTGACGATGGCGTCGAGGACGCGGATGGGCTCGAGCATCTCGGCGTCGACGAGGGGCCGCTGGCCGGTGCGGAGCATCGCCAGGATGCGCTGGAGGCCCGCGACATAGCAGTCGGAGATGTCGAGCACGCCGCCGGCCACGCCCTCCTTGCAGAAGGCCGTGGCGTAGAAGCCGTGCTTCGCGTCGGCCAGGAGGTGGAGCGTGGCGGTCCGCCCGTCGCCATAGGAGACGGCGGCGACGGTGTTTTTTCCACTCTGGCGCGCCGTGACTTCGGTGGCACCCAGCCCCATGATCTGCTGCATGGCCTCGACGGCGTGGATGGCGTAGAAGTGGATGCCGCCGTACTCGCTGGTGGGGTCGGACGGGCAGCCGAAGACGCCGCTGCGGACGCCGCCCAGCTCGCCGCAGCGGCCTATCAGCTCCTGCGTGCCCTTCGCCCAGCGAACCGTCGAGTAGGAGGTCAGGAGCACCTTGTTGCGTTTGGCCAGGGCGAGGATCTTCCTCGCGTCGGCCGTCGAGCAGGCGAGCGGCTTGTCCACGAACGCGGGGATGCGCGCCTGGAGGAACGGCCTGACGTAGCGGCAGTGGAGCCCCCCGTGGCGGAAGACGACGAACACGGCGTCCACCATGCCGATCATTTCGGTGGGCTTCGCGACGATGGTGGGGATCTTGCCCGCCCGGGCCACCTCGTCGTTGCGTTCGGGCACGAGGCCGAAGAGGGCGACGACGCGGGCGCCGCGAATCGCCTTTCGCTCCGGCGTGTCGCTCAGGTTGCAGAGCTGCGAGAGGGCGATGGCGTGCGAGTTGTCCGACCCGACGATTCCGATGCGGATCACGTGACTTCTCCTTGAGGGCACCGAGTCAACTATTCGCCAGTGGCTGAGAGCCTACACCGGCGGTGCGGCCAAGTCAAGTCCGGACGCGATTCCGCCCTTGTCATGCCGAGCTTGTCGAAGCACCTGTCAGAGGAGCGCACTGCGGCAACACCCTGCCCTTTCTCACGCTGGTTCACTCCCTTGAAAGGCAGAGCTGGCGTGAAATGCGGATCTATAGCGCCTTCTCGTCGCAGGACCAGCACTTACCGAACTGGCTCAGGTAGCACTCGAACTGCTCGACGAGGCACTTGACCCGCACCTTGTACCATTGGCCTGGCTCGAAGGAGGTCCTGTCCTGGATGACGGGCGTGACGGTGACGCCCTCGATGGTCCCGCGCCAGGCGCCGCCCGTCCAGCGTCTTGCCGTCGAAGAGGTTCTGCCACTCGCCCGCCTTGGGCGCCTCGGCGGCCCCTGGCTCGACGCGGCGGAGGCGGATGTTGCGAAGGGACAGCTTCGACGCCCCGGTGAGCAACCCGAGGGGCTTCAGGGGATTCCAACGCCGGTGCATCGTGAACGTGTGGCCCGCCAGCGGCGTCTCGAAGAGCTTCTCGTCGTCAACCCAGTAGGCGAGGTCGGCCTGTGTCACCCTCAGCCGCACCGAGTACCATCTCCCGTCCTCGAACTTCATCACCTTGTCGGCTGGGCTTCCCCGCCGGTCGGGAGAGCGGCCATCGAAGAACTCGAGGCCGACCCGCACTCCCCTGTAGCCGCCCACGACGAGGCAACACGCCGAGCCGCCAATCGGGAAGACGATCTGGCAAAACACGTCGGTGGGGCCGTCACGCTTTGCCTCGAAGGCCAGTTCGTAGTCTATCTTCGGCATGTCGCGCGAGGCGGCGATTCCCGCCACGGGCCGCCCGCCCTCGACCACAAGCAATCCGTCCTGCACGCCGACCTTCCCCTGCTGGAACTCCCCCTCGCGCAACGGCGTCCACCCCTCCAGCGACTTGCCGTCGAAAAGGCTCTGCCACTCGCCCGGCTTCGGCGCCTCGGCGGCCCCTGGCGCGAGGCTGCGGAGCCGGATGCTGCGCAGCGCGATCCGGGTGGTCCTCGTGTGAATCCCGAACGGGCGGAGGCCCTGGAAGCCGCTCCATATCCCGAACTGCTCCCCCTCGGTCGGCAGGTCAATCACCAGCGCATCGTCCACCCACACCTGCACCTTGGGCTGCGTCACGCGGACGCGCAGGCGGAACCACTTGCCGCGCGGGAACGGCATTTTCTTGTTGACCGAACCTAGCCCGATGTCGTGGTCCGCGATGCCCAGGGCGGCCGGCGACTCGCCCACGGGCAGGATGAGGCCACAGACGTTCGTGCCCTCGGTCTTCACGAGGTCCAGCTCCAGCTCATAGTCAATCTTCGGGAACTCGCCCGTCCAGGCGAAGCCGCCGCGCGCCCCCTTGCCGATCTCCATCACCAGTTGACCGTCCTCCACGTGCAACTCCTTCGGCCCCTTCCAGCCGTCCAGCGTCTTCCCGTCGAAGAGGCTCACCCACTCGCCCGGCTCTGGCTGAACCGCGGGCCGCGGTGTTGGCGGCGTCTCGTCGAGGGTGACCCACTTTGCTCCCTTGATCGCGCCGTGGTTCCGGACGGATGAGCGGTCGTGGAGGACGTCGCCCTCGCCCTCGCTGAAGTCCCAGTACCCCACCAGGCCCGGCTCGTCGCCGCGGAGCTTGGCGTCCGCGCTGGCCTCTATCTGCTCGTCTGTTCGCGCGACTTTCCACAAGCGCAACTCCCGGATCAGCCCCCGGAACGCCGTCCCCGGCTCCGCGCCCTTGCCTATCCGGATGGGCGACGTGTCGCTGTGGGGCCGAACGGCCCACGTGGCCTCCCGCACCTTCTTCCCGTTGAGGTAACTCCTGCACACCGTCCCTTCATACCCGAATGCCGCATGATGCCAGAGATCTAGTCCCAACACGACTCCGCTGAGCCCTTTGAAGCTGGCTGGGCCATCGCCTGGCTCGCAGTTCAGAAAGAACCCGAGAGAGCGGGAAGAGCGGGAATGAAACAACCTTAGGCGGCGTCAATAAATAAACTTTACATTGCGAGGCGGACTTGATAGACTGGGGACATGGTAGCAGCCGCTGTGCTCACGCGCAAGTTGGCCCGGCTCTGGCCGCACCTGGACGAGCGTGCCCGCAGGATGGTGGCC
>DATKZY010000273.1:0-2371 GCA_035527715.1 Planctomycetota bacterium
TCGGCCACCGTCCACAGTGGATACATCGAAGCGCTCGGCGACGAGGTGAACCGGGTTGGCCTCGCCATCGGGAAGTTGACCAAGGCCGTGGAGAAGGCCGCGAAGAAGGAGCCAGCCGATGGATGAGCGAGCCGAGCCGACTACCGCCGAAGTGGCGCCCGCGGACCCGCAACTGCCCGCCGTGGTGACGAGGGTGGACGGCTTCATCGCCGCCGCCATCGCGCAGCAGTTGCCCATCGAGACGATGGAGCGCCTCTTCGCCCTCTACCGCGAGCAGCAGAAGGACGAGGCCCGCCGCCTGTTCTTCGAGGCGCTGACCCGCTTCCAGTCCACAGTGCCGGCCATCGTCAAGGACAAGGACGTGAGCTATGGCGAGGGCGCCACCGCCTACCGCTACGCCACGCTGACCCACATCGTCAACACGATCAAGGAGCCGCTGGCCGAGTGCGGGCTGTCGTTCCGCTTCGAGCAGGAGGACATCGAGGGCGGCAGCATCCGCGTGACGTGCATCGCCACCCACGTCGCCGGCCACAGCGAGCGCACGTCGATGAGCGGCCCGGCCGACACGAGCGGCAAGAAGAACGCCATCCAGTCGCGGGGGTCGAGCAACAGTTACCTCAAGCGCTACACGCTGGGCGGGGTGTTCGGACTGGTGATTGACGAGGACGACGACGGGCGGGCGAGTCCGCCCAAGAAGGCGCAGAAGCCCAAGAAGCCACCCTGCAAGGCCGACGACTGGCTCAAGGACAAGCCGCCGGCGGAAGGCGACCGCAAGGCCAGCGATCTCGTCATCGACACCAAGAAGCAGATCCTCGGCAAGCTCACCGCCGTCGAGAAGCGCCCGTGGACGAAGGGCAAGGACGACCAGGCCGCCACCGGCTGGATGGAGTTCGAGGGTCTGGTGGGCAGGATCTACACCGCGAGCCTGCCGGAGAAGAACGGCTTCGTCGTCGGCGACGTGCTCGAAGGCATCGTGTTCAAGGCCGCCGAGAGCGGGAAGGGCAACCCCTACGCCTCGGCCCACACCGTGCGCAAGGTGGAGGAGGAGGCCAATGACCTGAACCAGGACAGCTCAACAGACGCGGCGGGTCCGCAGTCTGTATCGGCGGACCCGCCGCCTTCCCGCGAGCACACGCCGAAGACCGGCGACGACGAGTTGACCTTCTGGCACTTCCGCGTCAAGGACGCCGTGCGGAGGCTGCCGCCGGGCTGCAAGGTCACCGTGCCGGAGGGCTGGGAGCAGTGGACATCGACAGGGGAGCTAGAGCGGCTGGACATCCGGCTGCGTGAGTACCTGCCAGAGGAACCAGAGGAGGAATGAGCATGTGCAACGCCGCTCCGTGCCCGCCCTCGACGTGCCGCTGCCGGGAGCCGCTCGTGGACAAGGCGCGGCCCCGGACGTGCTACGAGTGCGGGCTGCCGGTGGCCGCGGCGGTGCGCTGCCCCAACTGTTGGGGCGTGGGCCTCATCCATTCGCAGGCGCCGAGTTGCATTGGCGAGGAAGCGTACAGCGTGGTGAAGTGCCTCACGTGCAAGGGCACGGGCCGCGTGCCCGCGCGCCACGGCGCCGCGAAGCTCGACACAATCGTGAAACCCGTGAAGGAGGCGTGACATGTACGGCAAGGCCGAAGTCCGGTGCCGCATCTGTGGGCGCAAGGAGATGGTGGACATCCGCGAGCTTGAGCACCAGGGCCGCGGATGCTGCCGCACGACGATGGAGCACACTGGCGTCGAGGAGTACGACGACGAGTTCGCGCGCGAGTCGAACGAACGGGGGAGACACGATGAGCGCTGATCCTCACGACTCCGCGAGCTTCGCCGCGCTGGCCGACGACGCGAGCCGCGACGCCGCGATGGCGAGGGCGCTGGGTGTCCCTGTCGCATACGTTGGTCGCAAGTGGTGTCGTGTGGACGTATCGGGCACGTACATCATGGGCAAGTGCCCCGCCTACTTCACCGGCGGGGACTTGGACCCCTTCGCGAACTGGGGGCTGCTCGCCGAGGTCATGAGGCTGATGGCCCTCGACTTGATGCGCGACGGATTCACCGAAGGCAACGCCCTAATCGAGGCTCTCTACTGCACTACGGGACAGCACTTGCTGCCCACGCCGGGCAAATCGCTTCACCGAGCGGCGTGCCTCGCCGCCGTGGCCGCCGGCCTCGTGCCGAAGGGGGGCGAGTGATGTCCGCCCCCGACGCCGTGCTCGTCCACCTTCACGGCCCCCGCTCCGTCACGATGCTCTGGAGCGACGACGAGGAGCGGTGGAACTGGAAGCTCCACCACGCTACGCCGCTCAAGGGTTCCCGCGTCGTCGGCGGGGGCCACTGGGATCTGTGCGCCGCCCTGGCCGACGCGGGCCGTGCTGTTCAG
>DATKZY010000274.1:0-6423 GCA_035527715.1 Planctomycetota bacterium
CGGGCCGGACCCCCATGGGGTTGAACCATGCTTTTTTGTTTGGGGTCTGGGGTGGTCTCGGAGAATGGGGCGGTGATGTGGGGGAGGCCGTAAGCCTGCGTCCAGGCGAGACATGCGGGGAGCCGTCGGCGAGGGTGTTCGACGACGGCTCCAGTCAACCAACGGCGGCCCGGCTTCGGGCCGAAATTTTGTGGCTCCCCGACGAGGACTCGAAGAGGCAGGGCTTCCCACCCATTGCCGAAGGGCGCCATGGCCTCGATGCCGCTCGCCCCTGGGGCGGCGAGGAGACCGCGCAGTTGCTCGATGACCGAGGCCTCGATCTTCTCGGCGGACACGGACTTCGTGGGGCACGCCGCCCAGCCGCGCTTCTGGGCGGTCTGGCAGACGTAGTAGCGATGGCGCCGCGTGCCGCGGGCCGCGACCGAGTGCGTCATGGCCCTGCCGCAGGGCCGGCAGTGGAGCAGGCCTTGAAGGAGGGGAGTCGGCCCGGGGCGCCTGCGGCCTGAGCCGTTCCGCCCGTTGCGGCGTAGCAGTTCCTGGGCCTTCCGCCACGTGGCCTCGTCCACAATGGCCTCGTGCTCGCCGGGATGGAGGGAGCCGTTCGAGCGGACCTGCGCGATGTAGAGGGGGTTCGTCAGCAGCTTCTGCACGGTCGTCTTGTTGAACGGCCCGCCGCCCCGAGGCCTGCCTTCGCGGGTGACGTACCGCTTGTTGCGCCATCCCCGGCCCTCCAGCGCCTGGACGACGGGAACCAGCCCTCGGCGCTCGAGGTAGAGGGCAAAGAGGGCGCGGACCCGCTCGGCCTCCTCGGGGTTCACGAGCAACCGGCCGCCTTCCGGCGCCACGTCGTAGCCGAGAACCGGCACGCCGCCGGTCCACTTGCCCCGGCGGCGGGCGGCTGACATTTTGTCACGGGTGCGCTCCGCGATGATCTCGCGCTCGAACTGGGCGAACGAGAGGAGGACGTTCATCATCAGCCGGCCCACCGACGTGGCCGTGTTGAACTGCTGGGTGACCGAGACGAAGCTGACGCCGTGCGCCTCGAAGACCCCCATCAGGCGGGCGAAGTCGAGGAGCGAACGGCTCAGCCGGTCCACTTTGTACGCGACGACGCACTCGACGCGCCCCGCCTCGATATCCACCAGCAGCCTCTGCAGGGCCGGGCGATCCACGTTCGCTCCCGTGTAGCCGCCGTCGTCGTAGCGGTCGGGCAGCAGGGTCCAGCCTTCGGAGCGCTGGCTCGCGATGTACGCCTCCCCCGCCTCCCGCTGGGCGTCGAGCGAGTTGAACTCCTGCTCGAGGCCCTCCTCCGTGGATTTCCGGGTGTAGACGGCGCAGCGGACCTCCCGCCGCTCGCGACTCCACTGTCCCGCTCCTGGTCTTCCGTTGGGCATGGGCGTGTGCCTCCTTCCTGGCGCCTCTCGGCGCCGGCCTCAGGCCAGCTCGAAGAACCGGTACCCGTTCCACCGCGTGCCCGCGGCCTCGCAGGCGATGGTGCTGAGCGAGTCGTAGCGGCGGCCCTGGTACTCGAAGCCGTCCTCGAGCACCCGCACGGCGACCGCCATCCCGCGGAACTCGCGGACCAGCAGTTCCCCAACCGCAGGGAGCCGGGGGTCGCGTCGCCGTCTCAAGGCATCGGCGCGGTTGCGGCGATGTGCGTCGTCTGCCCGGGTCCGGCGGCTTGGGGTCGGCGCACGCACCCGCAGGTCCGCCTCGTCGGCCAGTTCCTCGGCGCGGTGGCGCGCCCGTTCCGACAGCCCGCCCATCGCCCGCGCCTGGAGCCGCCACGCGATCCGCTTCCGCAGGAACGCGGCATTCCCCGAGCGCGAGCGCTCACCGAACGCCTCCACGTACTTCGCCTTGAGCGCCGGCGCCCCCAGGGTCGCCAGGCCCTCAATCTCCTCTCGCAACGCGACATCCACTTCGGCCTCCTCTTGTTCCAAGGGATTGCCCTCCACCCATGATCGCATGTTGAAAGTGCTCCATCGAGACGCGGACGCTGTCAGCGGCCAGTTGGTGTACAACGGCCTCCTTGACCGCCAGCAGCCCCGCCTCGTTGACGGCGTGTTCGATCTGTGCCCCGGTGAAGCCTGCAGTTCGAGCGGCAAGGGCGTCGGGACGGACGTCGGCAGCCACGGGCATGCGGGCGAGGAGCTTGGCGAACAGGGCGGCACGGCCTTTGGCATTCGGCGGGCCGAGGCAGACCTTGCGGCCAATCCGGCCAGGGCGGAGGATGGCGGGGTCAATGTCCTCGGGCCGGTTCGTGGTGCCGATGACGAGGACGCGGCCGCGGTCCCCCAGGCCGTCGAGGAGGACGAGGAGCTGGGAGACGAGCTCCCGCAAGTGGCGCGCGTCATCCGAGGCACGGGAACCTGCGATGGAGTCGAGTTCGTCCATGAGCACCACCGAAGGAGCCAGGCGAGCGGCGCGCTGAAACACTTCTCTCAAGCGCTGCTCCCCCTCGCCGACCCACTTGCTCAAGACCTCAGGGCCGGAGATGACCTCGATGTGGGCGCCCGATTCACCCGCCACGGCGCGGGCGAGCAGCGTCTTGCCGTTGCCCGGCGGGCCCCAGAGGAGGATGCCCCGGCCGGGCCGGACGCCGACCCGCTGGAAGAGCTCCGGGTGCTTGAGGGGAAGCTCGGCGTAGTCGCGGACGGCCTCGACGGCGGCCTCCTGGCCGCACACGTCGGCGTACCGGGCCGCGGGGATGCTCCGGTGCGGCCCAGGAGCCAAGGCGGGCAGGGGACTCGCCCCTTGGCCGTTCATGGCGAGCGTGTGGCCGGCTGTCGCCGGGCGTCGGAAGGGAGACCCGGCCTCGGGCTGGAAGGTCACGTCGTAGGGCAGTCGTCGGGCGGCCCTGGGGAACACCCAGGCCGGCTTCCGCGTGTCAATGGCGTAGCCCAGTGCCCAGCGGGCCGGGTCGGCGGCGGGGTCGAGGGTGTCAGGTAGGTCGTGGATGCGCCGCTCCGTGTGCCCGCGGTCGAAGAAGGGGCAGATGACGAGCGGCTCGTTGAGCCGTGTGTCGAGCTGGGCGAAGAGCGCTGGCTTATCGAGGGTCACAGCCTTTCCATCGAAGCCGCCCACGGCGTACCAGGCGGGATGGTCCCGCGGGATGCCGGGGAAGCCGGCCGACGCCGCGAAGCGAAGCTGCTGGCAGCCGAGGGCGAAGCAGGCCCGGCAGGGGTTCGCGCCGTCGCCCGCCTGCTTCTTCTGCTGGCGCCAGCACGAGGCGATGTCGGCGATGGCGTTGAGGACCCCCTGCACGTCGTGGAACGCCAGCGGCTCGCCGTTGACGCTGACTTCGGCGCCGCTCCAGCGCGAGATGACGCGGTGAAGGCTCTCGATGCGGCGGACGTTCTCGACGAGGGCCTCCTGGCGAATCGCCAGGCTGTAGTGCCGCGGCCGGCCCTTCTCGTCGCTCTCGACGGTGAGGCAGCCCGCGTCGGCCAGGGCCTTCATCCGCCGCACCGCGACGTGGAAGTTCACCGAGGAGGTCCGGGCGAAGGAGGCCGTCAGGCTGAGGCGGAAGCCGTCACTCCCGTGGCACGAGGCCGGAAGCGGCGATGAGTCCGTCATGGCCGTGCGGCAGATCCAGCCCTGGCCCGTGTGCTCCTTGACCCAGGCGTCGGCGAGGGCCTGGATGCGCTCCACGGTGGATGCGACGCGCAAGTCCGTGCGGAGCGGCTGCTGCCGGCCCGGGGCGAAGTCGGTGAAGAAGGCCACGTAGGGAGGATAGAGGGGATCCGCCCCTTCCTTGTTCGTCTTCCACACCACGGCCTTGCGGACGCAGAGCGCTCCCTTCTCCCTCTTGGTGAACACCTCGCGGCGGAGGACCTGGGAGCGAGGGAGTTCCACAGCTTGCGCGGCGCCGGCATCCTCGACCGCCACGATGTCCGTCACCTGGCTCCAGCGGACGCCATCGGTGTCCACGGCCTTGTCGTCGCGGACCCGGCGGAAGACCGCATGCATCATGCTCGCCGCCGGCAGGGGGCGGAGCGCCTGCCAAGATGGTGAGGCATTGGCGTCGAAGGACAGGGCCATCCGCCGGACGTGTTCGCCGCTGGCCTTCAGCGTCAGAAGGTCATTGCACTTGACCTCGACGACCATTTCCGGGCGCACGAAGCGGAAGAGCGCCCCTGAACGGGAGGCGGCAAGGCAGGATGATTCGACGACGAGCGGTCGAAGCCGCTCAGCCAGCTCGAGGCGGTCGGCCTCGGTGAACCCGGTGTCCACCCGCCCGAGAAGCTGGAAGGCCCCGGCGGGGCGGAGCAGCGCCAGCAGCAACTCCGCCACGCCGCCCCTCGGTCGCTCGGTGAAGCCCACCACCGCCGCGTCAATGGTGATCTCGGGCTTCACCTTGATCACCTGCCCATCGGCGCAGCGGACGACCATGCCCTCGTGGCCATCGCGGGTGACAAGCCGGTCGTAGGCTCCGAGCAACTCGCGGGCCTCGCAAGCCGTCTCGAAGGGCACCGGGCGGCACAGCTCTCCGCCTCCCATGAGAGCCGCGAGGCGCTGGGCACGCGTTGGGAACGGGAGCGGCTGCGCATCCTCGCCGCCCTCATCGAGCAAGTCGAAGGCACCGAAGCAGAGATGCTCGATGGGCGCGCCGGCGCCCCCGCCCAAGGCCGCGGCAAGGTCGTGGACCCGCGGCCGGCGGGCCGAGCCGTTCGCGTAGAGTTCGCCGGCCAATAGGAGGTCGCGTCCCGCCAGAAGGCGGGCCGCCTCCGCTGTGGCCGGCACGTCGGCGATCACCTTCCCGCTGGGCGACAGAAGCCACGCCTCGCCGCCAGCGACGCGGAGGAACCACGTCTCGCCATCGAGCTTCGGGGAGATGATGTAGGGGCCCGGTGGGAGCGCCGTGGCGAGGCCATCCGGCGAGACGCTGCGGTAGCGGCCGGCGACCTGTTTCCTGTAGGCCGCGACGCGCTCCGCCAGCGCCCGGTCGGCGATGCTGCCCTGGGGCGCGATGCGCCCCGTCCCCAAAGGCTGCCAGCGGGCCTGTTCCTGGGCGATCATAGGTTGGCCTCCGCAGGCGTCGTCAGTTCGAGGTTCGTCAGGTGAAGGACGAGCAGGTAGCGCTCCCCATCCACCCGGCCCTCCAGGAACCCGCGATGGGGGACGCCGTTGCGCTCGAGGCGGATCGGCTCGCGCCCACCTGGCCCCGCTCCGAACAGAACCAGGGAATCCGTCCGGTCGAGTTCCTCCGCCATCCCGAAAAGGAAGTCATACGTCAGGCCATCCACGTGGCGGAGTTGAAGGGCGCGGGTGAAGGCGAAGCGCCGCGTCGCCTCCGAGCGGGGAATCATCCTGCCTGTCCAGATGAGCGGCGACTCGCCATCCACATTCGCCGGCGTGTCCGCCGGCAAGCGACGCTCCGTCTCGACACCATCCCGGTCGGAGATGACCTCGGCCTCCGCCGCGGCGTAGAGGACGTTCCCATCGGGGTCGAGGATCACGCGGTCGGTCGGCCCAGTCCTTCGTCCAGTCGCCTCGAGGTCGATCTCGGGGTCCTCCTCGATCAGCAGCTCGGCAAGCTCCTCGTCGTCGGGGCACCGGTGACGGAGCAACGCGTAGCTCCTCGACATCGGCGCCTTGATGAATCGGGCGGCCTCGACGGCCCGACCGTCGGGCGTTTGGAGTTTCGGCCGGCCGCTCCGATGGGCAGGCTCCATCCTCACCCGCGCGTCGCGGCAGCGGCCATCCCGGATCCGAATCCAGCGCGACATCGTCATCCTCCTGCATCAAAGCCCGGCGAAGTCGAGGCCGTCCCACGCCTCGTCGCTCTCGGGGATGGACACGTCCGCCTGGTCATGACCCACGAAGCGGAAGCCGCTCGGCTCCCCTATCATGAGGAAGTAGCCGGCGGCGCTCTTCACCAGGAAGCGCACCTCGGCATCCCCGTCTCCGCCGTCCAGGCGGCAGATGCCCGTGGCCGCGAGAAGCCGGTCAAGCTGCGCCGACACTGCGACGGGCACCAGGGCATGGACCTGCCGGACCACGCGATCCAGAAGCTCAGCCGCCTCCGCGATTTGCGGCTCGGGAGCCGAGGCCACATCCTGGCCAGTGCGCGCCGCGCGCAGCTCGCCGCGCTCGACAGCGTCCCCTTGGTCATCCAGGTAGAGGGTCGCCGTAGCGCCCGCCGGCAGCAGGAACCGGCCGTCGCGGGTCAGAGCAGCGGCGCGGCACTCCCTGCCCTCGGCATCCACTGGCACCCGGCGCTTCGAGCCGTACAGCGTCGCCCGGCTCAGCTTGCGGACGGTGAAGCTGCTGGCTGTCCCCTCGCAGGCGACTTCGAGCGTTCGTTCCATGGTCCATCCTCCATCGGCGGGCGGCCCAAGTGCCGCCGCAGCCGCTGCTTACATACATCCTCGTTCGCGGGGGAATATCAAGTCCCTGGTGCAGAATTCCGTCGAGAAA
>DATKZY010000275.1:0-5035 GCA_035527715.1 Planctomycetota bacterium
TGTGTTGCTCCTTCCTGCTCCTTGTGGGCGTTGGCCTCAGGCCAGCTCGAAGAACCGGTATCCATTCCACCGCGTGCCGGCGGCCTCGCAGGCGATGGTGCTGAGCGAGGCGTAGCGCCGGCCCTGGTACTCGAAGCCGTCGTTCAGAACCCGGACGGCGACCGCCATCCCGCGGAACTCGCGGACCAGCAGTTCCCCGACCGGCGGGAGCCGGGGGTCGCGGCGCGGTCGTGACGCATCGGCGCGACCACGGCGTTGTGTGCCGTCTGCCCGGGTCCGGCGGCTTGGGTTCGGCGCCCGAACCCGCAGGTCCGCCTCGTCGGCCAGTTCCTCGGCGCGGCGGCGTGCCCGCTCCGACAGCCCGCCCATCGCCCGCGCCTGGAGCCGCCACGCGATCCGCTTCCGCAGGAACGCGGCGTTGGCCGAGCGCGAGCGCTCGCCGAACGCCTCCACATACTTCGCCTTAAGCGCCGGCGTCCCCAGGGCCGCCAGGCCCTCAATCTCTTCCCGCAACGCAGCATCCATTCCTGCCTCCTCTCGCTCCCAGGGATTGCCCTCCGCCCATGATCACATGTTGAAAGTGCTCCATCGAGACACGGACGCCGTCCGCCGGCAGTTGCCCTGCAATGGCCTCCTTGACCGCGCCCAACCCCGCCTCGTTGACGGCGTGTTCGATCTGTGCCCCGGTGAAGCCCGCGGTTCGAGCGGCGAGGGCGTCGGGACGGACGTCCTCGGCCACGGGCATGCGGGCGAGGAGCCTGGTGAACAGCGCCGCCCGGCCCGTGGCGTTCGGCGGGCCGAGGCAGACCTTGCGGTCAATGCGGCCGGGGCGGAGGATGGCGGGGTCAATGTCCTCGGGCCGGTTCGTGGTGCCGATGACGAGGACGCGGCCACGGTCCTCCAGTCCGTCGAGAAGGACGAGGAGCTGGGAGACAAGTTCCCGCAAGTGGCGGGCGTCGTCCGAGGCACGGGAGCCGGCGATGGCGTCCAGCTCGTCCATCAGGACGACCGAGGGCGCCAGGCGGGCAGCACGCTGGAACACTTCCCTGAGGCGCTGCTCGCCCTCGCCGACCCATTTGCTCAGGACCTCAGGGCCGGAGATGATCTCGATGTGGGCGCCCGATTCCCCCGCCACGGCCCGTGCCAGCAGCGTCTTGCCATTGCCCGGCGGGCCCCAGAGGAGGATGCCGCGGCCGGGGCGGACGCCGACCCGCTGGAAGAGCTCGGGGTGCTTGAGGGGAAGCTCGGCGTAGTCGCGGACGGCCTCGACGGCGGCGTCCTGGCCGCACACGTCGGCGTACCTGGCCGCGGGGATGTTCCGGTGCGGCCCAGGCGCCAAGGCGGGCAGGAGACTCGCCCCTGGGCCGTTCATGGCGAGCGTGTGGCCGGCTGTCGTCGGGCGTCGGAAGGGGGACCCGGCCTCGGGCTGGAGGCCCACGTCGTAGGGCAGACGGCGGGCAGCCTTGGGGAACACCCAGGCCGGCTTCCTGCTGTCAATGGCGTAGCCCAGAGCCCAGCGGGCCGGGTCGGCGGCGGGGTCGAGCGTGTCGGGCAACTCGCGGATGCGCTGTGTCGTGTGTTCGCGGTCAAAGAAGGGGCAGATGACGAGAGACTCGTTGAGCCGCGTGTCGAGCTGGGCGAGGAGCGCGGGCTTGTCAAGGGTGACCAGCTTCCCATCGAAGCTGCCCACGGCGTACCAGGCCGGGTGGTCGCGGGGGATGCCGGGGAAGCCGGCCGACGCCGCGAACCGAAGCTGCTGGCAGCCGAGGGCGAAGCAGGCCCGGCAGGGATTGGCGCCGCCTGTGGCCTGCTTCTTCTGCTGGCGCCAGCACGAGGCGACGTCGGCGATGGCGTTGAGGACGCCTTGCACGTCATGAAAGGCCAGTGGCTCGCCGTTGACGCTGACCTCGGCGCCGCTCCAGCGCGAGATGACGCGGTGAAGGCTCTCGAGGCGGCGGACGTTCTCGACCAGCGCCTCCTGGCGAATCGCCAGGCTGTAGTGCCGCGGCCGGCCCTTCTCGTCGCTCTCGATGCTGAGGCTGCCCGCGTCGGCGAGGGCCTTCATCCGCCGCACGGCAACGTGGAAGTTCACCGAGGAGGTCCGGGCGAAGGAGGCCATCAGGTCCAGGCGAAAGCCGTTGCTCCCGTGGCACGAGGCCGGAAGGGGAGATGAGTCTGTCATGGCTGTGCGGCAGACCCATCCCTGGGTGACGTGCTCCTTTATCCAGGCGTCGGCGAGGGTGTGGATGCGTTCCGCAATGGATGCCACGCGGACGTCCGTGCGGAGCGGCTGCTGCCGGCCTGGGGCAAAGTCGGTGAAGAAGGCCACGTAGGGTGGATAGAGGGGATCGGCCTCTTCCTTGTTCGTCTTCCAGACCACCACCTTGCGGACGCAGAGCGCCCCCTTGTCCCTCTTGGTGAACACCTCGCGGCGAAGGACCTGGGAGCGAGGGAGTTCCACAGCTTGCGCGGCGCCGACACCCTCGACCACCACGAGGTCCGTCACCTGGCTCCAGCGAACGCCGTCCGTGTCCACAACCTTGTCGTCGCGGACCCGGCGGAAGACGGCGTGCATCATGCTGGCCGCCGGCAGCGGGCGGAGCGCCTGCCAGGGCGGCGCGGCAATGGCGTCGTAGGACAGGGCCATCCGCCGCACGTGTTCGCCGCTGGCCCTCAAGGTCAGGAGGTCGTTGCACTTGACCTCGACGACCATCTCGGGCCGTACGAAGCGGAAGAGCGCGCCGCCGCGCGAGGCGGCGAGGTGGGATGACTCCACCATCAGCGGGCGAAGTCGCTCAGCCAGCTCCAGTCGGTCCACCTCGCTGAACCCCGTGTCCACCCGCCCAAGAAGCTGGAACACCCCGTCAGGCCGGAGGAGAGCCAGCAGCAGTTCCGCCGCGCCGCCGCTCGCCCGTTCCGTGAACCCTACAATGGCCGCGTCGATGGTGATCTCCGGCTTCACCTTGGTCACCTGCCCGTCGCCACAGCGGATGACCAGGCCCTCGTGGCCCTCGCGGGTCACCAGGCGCTCGTAGGCCTCGAGCAGCCCACGCGCATCGGCGACCTGTTCGAAGGGCACGCAACGGCATAGCTTGCCGCCATTGAGCAGGGAGGCGAGCCGCTCCGCCCGTTGAACGAACGGCATGCGTTGCGCGTCCTCGCCGCCGCCCTCCAGCAGGTCGAAGGCGCCGAAGCCGAGGTGCTGGATGGGAGCGTCAGAGCCCCTACCCAGCGCCGCCGCGAGGTCATGGACGCGCGGCCGGCGGCCTGAGCCATTCGCGTAGAGTTCGCCGGCCAGGAGCAGGTCGCGTCCTGCCAGGAGGCGGGTGGCCTCTGCCGTGGCCGGGACGTCGCCGATGACCTTCCCGCTGGGCGATAGCAGCCACGCCTCGCCGCCGGTGACGCGCAGGAACCACGTCTCGCCGTCGAGCTTCGGGGAGATGCTGTAGGGGCCCGGTGGGAGCGCCGTGGCGAGGTCGGCGGGCGAGACGCTCCGGTACCGCCCGGCCACTTGACGCTTGTAGGCGGCGAGGCGCTCCGCCAGCGCCCGGTCGGCGATGCTGCCCTGGGGCGCGATGCGCCCCGTCCCCAGCGGCTGCCAGCGGGCCTGTTCCTGGGCGATCATAGGGTCACCTCCACAGGAACCGCCAGTTCCAGGTTCGTCAGGTGAAGGACGAGCAGGTAGCCGTCACCGTCCACCCGGCCCTCCAGGAACCCGCGATGGGGGACGCCGTTGCGCTCGAGGCGGATCGGGTCGCGCCCATCCGGCCCTGCCCCAACCAGAACGAGGGCGTCCGCCTCTTCGAGTTCCCGCGCCATCCCGAAGAGGAAGTCGTAGGTGAGGCCGTCCACGTGGCGGATTTGGAGGGCGCGGGTGAAGGCAAAGCGCCGCGCTGTCTCGGAGCGGGCGAGCATCCGCCCCGTCCAGACGAGTGGAGACTCGCCATCCACGTTGGCCGGCGCGTCCGCCGGCAGGCGGCGTTCCATCTCGACGCCGTCGCGGTCGCAAACGACCTCGACCTCCGCTGCCGCATAGAGAACGTTGCCCTCGGGGTCGAGGAGCACGCGGTCGGTGGGCCCCGTCCTTCGTCCCGCTGCCTCGAAGTCGATCTCGGGGTCCTCCTCGAGCAGCAGCTCGGCAAGTTCCGCGTCGTCGGGGCAACGCGAGCGCAGCGCCGCATACGTCCGCGCGAGGGGAGTTCTGATGAACCGGGCGGCCTTGACGGCTCGCCCGTCTGGCGTCTGGAGCTTGGACCGGCCGCGCCGATGGGCAGGCTCCATCCTCACCCGTGCGTCGCGGCCTCGGCCATCCTGAATCCGAATCCAGCGCGACATCATCTGTCTCCTGCATCAGAGCATGGCCAGGTCAAGGTCGTCCCACGGTTCGCCGGCATCGGGGATAGAGAGGTCCGCCTGCTCCGGGCCGACCAGCGCGAAGCCTGCGTTCTCCCCGACCAGCAGGAAGTAGCCTGCGTCGTTCTTCACCAGGAAGCGCGCCTCGCCTCTCCCGTCGCCGCCGTCCCCGGCATCCAGGCGGCAGAGGCCCGTGGCCGCCAGAAGCTCGTCGAGCCGGCCCGACACCGCGACGGGCACCAGGACATAGACCTGCCGGGCCGTGCAGCCCAGAAGCTCAATCGCCTCCGCAGGATGCGGCTCGGAGCCTGACGCGGCATTCCCGCCCCCTCGCGCTGAGCGCAGCTCGCCGCGCTCGACGGTGTCCCCCTGGTCATCGAGATAGAGCGTGGCCGTCGTGCCTAGCGGCAGCAGGAACCGGCCGTCGCGGGTCAGAGCAGCGGCCCGGCACTCCCGGCCCTCGGCGTCCACCGGCGCCCGCCGCTTCGAGCCGTACAGCGTCGCCCGGCTCAGCTTGCGGACGGTGAAGCTGCTGGCCGTTCCCTCGCAGGCGACTTCGAGCGTTCGTTCCATGGTCCATCCTCCATCGGCGGGCGGCCCAAGTGCCGCCGCAGCCGCTGCTTACATACATCCTCGTTCGCGGGGGAATATCAAGTCCCTGGTGCAGAATTCCGTCGAGAAA
>DATKZY010000276.1:0-13304 GCA_035527715.1 Planctomycetota bacterium
CGACTGCGCGCGGCGCTACGGCGGCACCGACTCGGTCGAGGGCGACCTGTGCAAGCTCGCCGAGCTCGGCGGCCGGGCCCCCATGGTCACCCTCGGCGACCAGGGCTGCGCTTGGCTCGAACACGGCCAGGTGCGACGCCTGCCCGCCTTCCGGGTCGAGGTGGTGGACACCACGGGCTGCGGCGACGTGTTCCACGGCGCCTTCACCTTCGGCCTCGCGCAGGGCTGGGACGTGGCGCGCAACGCCCGCTTCGCGTCGGCCACGGCGGCCCTGAAGTGCCGCGCCTTGGGCGGTCGCACCGGCATCCCCACATATGGCGAGGTGGCCGCCTTCCTCGAGCGACAGGACTGAGCGCCTCGGGCAGTTGCGCGCGCCGCCGCGACCCGGTACACTGTACGCTGCGGGGGGTGGAACTGGGAAGCGACAATGGCCGGAGTGGAGTTGAGGCCGACGGATGCATTCCCGTGCGTGCGCTGCGGCGCGCCGTGCGCGGTGACGCGCGCCGGCGACCTCCTGATCGCCATCTGCCCCGCGGGCGACCCGCGCTACGTGCTCACCGTGCAGGCCCCGGGCGACTCGGTGACGGTGCAGGCGGAGGACGCGCTGGTCGGGCAGACGCTGGGCCCCTGCCGCCTGGTGGCGCGGGCCGGCTTCGAGGGGGGGCTGCCCATCTACCAGGGGCTCGACGCCGCACTCAACCAGTCGCGCACCGTGCGGGTCCTCACCGGCGCGGCAGCCCGCGACCGCACGCTATGGCACGCGTTCGTCCGCACGGGCAAGCTCGCGGCCGCGGCCCGCCACGCGGCGCTCGCCAACGTCACGCACCTGGCGCGCTTCGAGGGCGGGCTCTTCACGATCGCCCCAGCCCTGGAGGGCCAGACGTTCCTGCAAGCCGTCGAGGGGGCGGGGCGCCTGGCCCTCCCGGACGCCGTGCGCATCGTCCGCCGCCTCGCGGAGGCCATTGCGGCACTCCACGAGCGCGGCATCATCCACCGCAACGTCGGCCCCCACTCCGTCTTCGTCCTCCCGAACGGCGAGCCGATGCTGCGCAACTTCGCGTTCGCCATCGGCCCCGAGTCGCCCCTGGAGCCGAAGGAGGTCGTCGGCCAGCCGGGCTTCCTGGCCCCCGAGCAGGTCGCGGGGAACGCGCTGGGTGGTCCGGCCGACCTGTACTCGCTCGGCGCGCTGCTGTACCTGGCGCTGGTGGGGCGCCCCCCGTTCCCGGGGGCCACCGCCCCCGACGCCATCCGCAGCCAGCTCGCCGGCCCCGCCGCCGCGCGCGAGGCCCTCACGTCGTGCGCGCCGCCGGAGCTCGTGGACCTGCTGATGCGCCTGTTGGCCTCGGCCCCCGGCGCTCGGCCCGCCCACGCCCGAGGGCTTATTGATGCGTTGGCCAAGCCCGCCGTCTTGTCGCCGCGGGGCCGGTCGGCCGGCTCGGGCCTGCATCTTGACGAAGCCACGATTGCGCTGGCCAAGCCGGCGCCTCTCCCGGCGAAGCGGCCCCGGCCCGCTGCCCAGCCGCGGGCGAGGCAGGAGGCCCCGGCTGCCGCCCAGGACGACATCTTCGCCCTGGCAACCGATGAGCCCGTGGAGGAGAACGAGCGCCGGCGGCTGCTCCCCTCCCTCGAGATCGGGCCTCGGCCCGACGAGAAGCCTGCTGCACCGGCCCCGGCGCTCCGGCGGCCCGCCGCACGGCCCGCACCCGCGGCCCGGACGAGCCGCCCTGGGCCGCCGGCCGACGAACTCGTCCTCCAGGCCGAGGAACCGCCGGGCGGCTCCTCGGGCGATGGCGCGGCGGTCCCCATCCCCGAGTCCGAGCCCACCCGCGGCCTGCTGACCCCGCGGGCAATGCTGCTGGCCGGCGTGGCTGCCGCCGCCCTCGGCATCTTCCTGGTCACGCGCTTCGTCTCCTGTGGCTCCGAGCCGGACTCCACGGCCGTTGCAGACAAGGGGGGGCGCCCGGCCCGGCCGGGCAAGAGGGCCCTCACCGATGCCGAGAAGGCGAATGCCGACGTGGAGCGTGAGTTCGCCAGGATTGGGGCCCTGGCCAGGAAGGGCCCCAAGGAGGCCGAAGAGGTCGTCAAGCTCTGCGAGGCATTCCTCCAGCAATACAGCACGAGCGGGCACGCCGGCACCGTGACGAAGATCCGCGACGACGCCCTCGCGCTCCAGCGGGAGAGGGACGCGGATACCGACTACCGCGCCCTCCAGCCCCTCCTGCGCGACAGCAAGGCGGCCTACACGCGACGCGTCGAGGCGCTCGACGCCTTCCTGAAGAAGCACGCGGGAGCCAAGGCTGCCGCACTGGGCCAGAAGCAGCGCGAGCAGATCGTCACCGCGCAGGAGGGCGCCGCCGAGCGGGCCGCCGCGCTCCAGAAGACCAACATCGAGAAGCACCTGAAGGCCGAGGCATACGGCCCGATCCTCGACCTCCTGACGGGTGTGGCCCAGACCTACGAGGGGACGAAGGCCGGCGCCACCGCTGCCGCGCAGGCGGTCGAGCTGCGCCAGAAGCTCGCGGGCGAGTTCAAGGAGGCGATGGCTGCCGCCGAGCAACGGGTCCGCCGCGCCGCCTTCAGCGACGCGATCGCCCGCCTCGACGCGCCGCTGAACCGCTGGCAGCTCGAGGACGTGCGCAGGCAGGCCGACGACTTCGTGGCATCGCTGCGGCAGCGCCGGGGCAAGGTGGTCCAGGGCTACGGGGCCTTCCTGTCCGGCTTCGACGACCTCGCCGGCGAGTGGAAGCTCGAGGACGCGCACGCCGCGGCCACCGAAGCCGCCGCGAAGGCGGACGACCCCGTGCTCCGCGAGCTTCTCGAGGCCAAGGCCAGCGAGACAGCCGTCCTCCTGCGCGCGCGCGACCGTATCACGGCAGGAGCCAAGGCCGAACAGACCAAGGCCGAACAGGCCAAGGCCGCCGGAGGCGACGGCAAGATCTGGCTCCAGCGCAGCTCCGGCGCCCGGCTGAAGGCCATCATTGACGACCCGTCCCCCGCCGGCCTCAACGCCGACATGCTCGGCTACAAGGGCCGCGTGGGCTGGGGCGAGATGCACGTGGACCAGTTGCTCCTCTTCGGGCGCGCCGCGCCGGGCCAGGCCGCCGCGGCCGACCACTTGGCCCTGGGCCTCGTCGCCCTGCGCGCGGGCGACATGGAGGCCGCCTTCGAGGAGTTCACCAAGGCCGGCGAGCTGGAGCCGGGCGCGCTCGATGCCGCGGTCGCGTTCCTCCGCCACCACGCGCAGGGCTTCGTCCGGCTGCCCGGCGGCCGGTTCCTCGCGGGCCCGCGCAAGGAAGCGGCGGCCCTGGACGACTTCCTGCTCGGGCGCGGCGAGGTCACCAACGCCGAGTTCGCCTTCTTCGCCCAAGTCACAAAGGCCGCGCTCCCGCCCGACTGGAAGGTGGGGCTCGACAACCACCCCGTGGCCAACATCACGTGGCAGCAGGCCGACGCCTACGCCCTGTGGCTGGACATGCGGCTGCCGACGGACCTGGAGTGGGAGCGCGCTGTCCGCGGCACCGAGGGCCGCCTGTACCCCTGGGGCGACACGTTCGAGGCGGGCCGTGTGAATCTGGCCCGCGCCGGCGCCAAGGGCCCCCTCGCGCCCTCTGCCCTGCTGCCGGCCTATCGCCACCCGCGGCGCGACGACTTCCCCTTCTACCACCTGTGCGGCAACGTGCGGGAGTGGACGGGCTCCCCCGTCCTCGACGCCCGAGGGGCCGTGGCCAGCTACCGCGTCGTCGGCGGCTCGGCGGCCGACCCCGAAGCCGCGGCCGCGGCCCACGCACGGCTGACGCGCAAGGCCGACCTGCGCGACCCGTACACCGGCTTTCGCCTCGCCTGGCCGCGGTAGCCCACAGGGCGGGCCACGGCATCCCGGATTCCAGATCCCGGTTTCCAGATTGCCCGCGGGCGCGGCCTCAAACGGTCTTGAGCAGCTCGGCCAGGTGCTTCATCCGCTTGCCGACGGGGACGTGTCGCGGACACTTCTCGGTGCATTTCCCGCAGGCGTGGCACTTCGCGGCGTCCAGCTTCCCCTGTTCGCGGAGGCGCTCGATCTGCTCGTCGCCCGCGGGCAGGCCGAAGATCTGGCTGAGCTGGTACGTGCTCATGAGCTGGTAGATCGGCAGCTCGAAGGGGCAGGTGTTGTCGCAGTAGCGGCACCCCGTGCAGAGGGCCTCGCCCTTCGTGAAGTCCTGGAACGCCCGCACGAAGCGCTCGCACTGGCCGGGCGTCAGCCCGGCCCGGTCGGTGGCGATGGCCGTGTTCTCCTCGAGGTGCCCGAGGTCGTTCATGCCGCTCAGCACGGTGGCGATGGCCGGGTTGCTGTAGAGGAAGCGGAAGGCGATCTCCTGCACCGGCATGCGCCGCAGCTCGACCAGCGCGTCGTCGAAGGCGCTCGAGTGCCCCACCAGGATGCCGCCGTAGAGCGGCCCCATGATCGCCACGCCGATCTGGTGGTCGTGGGCGTAGCCGATCGCCTCCTCCACGTAGCGGTTCGTGAAGTTGTAGTAGACCGTGATGAAGCGGAAGTCGGGCACGCGCCCAAGCCACTGGATGATGTCGTCGGGGCCGCCGTGGCTGGTGAAGCCCAAGTGGCGCACGAGGCCCTGTTCCCGGGCCTCGCGCAGCGCCAGCAGCGGGCTGTCCTTCCCCCCGCACGCCGCCTCGAAGTGCGCCGCCTGGCTCATGTCCCAGAACTGGTAGAAGTCGAAGTAGCTTACCCCGGCGCGCCGCAGCGACGTCTCGATGCACTTCCACATCTGGTCGCGGGTGTGGATGCCCAGGCACCGGTCCACCCGCGCCTCGCCCTTGCGCGGCTGCGCCTTGGCCGAGATCACCAGCTTCGAGCGATCGAGGCCCCGAATCGCCGCCCCCACCCACGCCTCCGCATTCTCGTCCGGGCCCTTATACGAATACCCCGCCCCGATGTCTATGTAGTTCAGCCCCAGCTTCACCGCACGGCGAATGACCTCGACCGCGTTCTCGCGTCCCTTGAACCGCATCGTCCCGATGCCCAGCACGGAGACGTGGGCGCCGGTGTTCCCCACTGGCCGATACTGCATCAGGTGCTCCTCACGCGCTGCCGATTCCCGCCGGGCACACGCGCGCCACATTCTACACAGGCGGCCCCGGCGAGGCAAACGCGGCTCGCGCTTGACAACCCGTCGTCGCCGGCTATAGTGGCCCATCAACTTCTCGCGGCGTCCTGCTCCTGCGAGCGCGGAAAAGACACCCGCTGTCTTTTGTGCGAAGCACCCGCAGGGCCGTGGACGGCAAGAGACAGCGGGTGTCTTTCCCGCTGGCTCCTGCGTGGGGGGAAAGGAGAGCGAATGAGGATCCTTCTGCTCGGCGGCTCCGGCTACGTCGGCACCATGGTCATCCCCTACCTCAAGACCGAGCACACACTCCGCGTCCTCGACCTCACGCCGCCGAAGGACGCCGCCGTGGAATACGTCCAGGGCTCCGTGGCCGACCTGGCAGCCGTCCGCCAGGCTCTCGTGGGGATGGACGCCGTCGTCTACATGACCATGGCTCGGACGGCGGAGGGCAAGTACGAAGTCCGCGACCTCGACGCCAACTACGACCTCCACGTGAAGCACCTGCACCGCGTGCTGCTGGCCGCGGCCGAGGCCGGGATCGGCCGCGCCGTCTATGCCAGCTCGATGTCCGTCTACGCCTACCGCCCCCACGGCTTCTCCGAGGGCGACGACACGCCGCCCGACGCCGCCGACCTCTACGGCTTCACCAAGCGCCTCGGCGAGATCGTCTGCGAGTACTTCGCCCGCGTCCGCGGCATGGTCATCGTCTCCCTGCGCCTCAACAACCCGATGCCGCTGGAGGACTGGCAGCAGGCGGCCCGGGCCGGCCGCCTCGTCGCCCAGACCGCTGCCCCCGACGTGGCGAGCGCCATCGCCCTGTCCCTCACCGCCCCGATCGCCGGCGCCCACGCCGTCAACGTCGCGGGCGACTACGAGGGCCGACGCGTCCGCTGCACCCGCGCCCGCGACCTCCTCGGCTGGGAGCCCCGCGCGCGGCCCTAGGCCCCCGGCGCTCACGATCTGCCTTTGCCGGTGGAGAGGAGCAGGAGCAGGAGCACGGCGGCCCCGCCGGCCAGGTAGGCGCCGATGCTGAAGGCGGCCGCGGGGCCGATGCTCCCCCACAGCACGCCGAACACCAGGCTGGCGGGCAGCGCCGCCAGGCCCACCGCACCGTGGTAGATCCCGTAGGCCGTGCCGCGAAGCTCGCCGGGCACGAAGTCGGCCACCAGCGCCTTCTCCGCACCCTCCGTCATCCCGTAGTAGAAGCCGTAGACGGCGATCAGCGCCCAGAACTGCCACTGCTCGGCCACGAACGCCATGCCGAAGTACACGAGCGCGTAGACGAGCCACCCCGTGATGATCACCGGCCGCCGGCCCAACTTGTCCGACAGGAAGCCGCCGGGGAAGCTGAACACCGCCTTCGACACGTGCAGCGCCACCCACAACCCGATGAGCCCGGGCAGGCTCAGCCCGAACTTCGTGCGGCCGTAGAACACGAGGAACAGATCCGAGCTGTTGCCCAGCGCGAACAGCGTCACCACGCCCACGAAGGCGTAGAAGCGGCGGGGGAGCCTCGCGCGCGGGCCGGCCTCGCCCTTCGCCGGGGCCTTCGGCGCGATCTCTTTCACCCTGCCCACCAGCGACACCATCGCGGCGACGCCGGGGAGGATGGCGAGAACGAAGAGCCAGCGCAGCGCGTGCATCTCCTCAGGCGTCGCCCGCTGGGTGGACTCCTTCCACAGGCCGTAGCCGAGGAAGGCGTAGAGGACGGCCACGGCCACGACCGGCCCCAGGATCGCCCCCGTGTGGTCCATCGCCCGGTGGAAGCTAAAGGCGATGCCGCGGTAGTCCTTGCCCACCGAATCGCTGATCAGCGCGTCGCGGGGCGCCGTGCGGATGCCCTTGCCCACGCGGTCGAGGAACCGCAGCGTCACCACGTGCCAGCCGGCGAAGCACGCCGCCATCAGGGGGCGCACAACCGACGAGATGCCGTAGCCGAGCACGGCCAGGGCCTTCCGCTTCCCCACCGCATCGCTGATCCGACCCGAGAACAGCTTCAGCAGGCTCGCCGTCGCCTCCGCGACCCCCTCCATCAGGCCCACGTAGATCGCCACCCAGCCCGGACTCACCAGCCCCGAGAAGAACACGGGCAGCAGCGGGTAGATCATCTCGCTGGAGAAATCGGTGAACAGGCTCACCAGGCCCATCATCAGCACGTTGCCGCGCACCGCGGCCCGCCAGCCGGCTGCCTTCGCCGGCGCCTCGCTTGCGCTGCTCATAGCCTTAACCCCTCACTCGGGAATGACCAGGAAGGCGTCGAAATCGGGTGACACCCTATCCTTTCGTATCGGGAAGGCCAGCTTGCCGCCCGCGTGCTTTCCTTCGAGCACGGGCTTCGCCTGGCCGAGCGTCTGCTTGATGTCGAGGCAGTTGTAGACCCTGAACATCTGCCCCTGGCCCAGGACGCTCGACAGGTCCACCTCGACCTTGTCGTGCCCGTCCCAATTGAAGATGGCCACGTTCGCGCGGCCCTTCTGGTACTTGTTAGGGAACACGAAGACCCTGGTGCCGGTCGGCTTGCCGTTCTTGCCCGGCTCGACCTTGCTTGTCTTGTCGAGGCCGAGGGCCTGCCACTGGGCGAAGGTCAGCAGCTCGGCCTCCACCTTGTTCTCGCTCGCGCCGTGGTAGAACGTCTTCCCCTTGCCATTGGCGATATAGGTGTTGCCGTCGAGCTTGTAGCCGGAGAGGTCGGGCTTCGCCTCGCGCTTGCCGAGGGCGGAGCCTGTGGGCGAGGAACTGATCTCGACGTGGATGCCGGTGGACCAGATGGTGTTCCCTGTGACCTCGATCTTCTTCCAGTCGCCGAGGGACAGGCCGTAGAAAGCTCCCGCAAGATAGTTGTCGCGGACCTCGCCGGTGAGGTTCTGGACGGCTTTGAGGTGGCTCATGCGGGCGTTGGGGCGCCAGCGCTCGACATCGGTCGGCTGGTAGCCGACATTGCCGATGAGGCGAATGCGGTCGGCCGGCACGTAGCCGTAGATCAGATAGTTGTCCATCGTCTGGCCCGGCTTGTAGGCGCCGGCGATGTAGCAGATGTTCTCCAGGAGGTCGAAGCCGGTGATCTGGCCGCCCTGGGTGTAGACGTGGACGTTCCAGCCGCAGCCGCGATAGGCGATGTTGTGCTGGAAGACCTTGGTGCCCTTCTCGTTCTGCGCGTAGTAGGCGTGGCCGTGGCCGCGGCCGCCGCGGGGGTCGAGATACCCGAAGTCGTGGATGAGGCAGCCGTAAAGCTCGAGGCCCACGGCCGGGCTCCAGCAGCCCGTGCCCATCGCGCCGCCGAAGAGATTGCAGTTGATCACCTTCGCGCCCGTGCCGCCGGTGGCGTTGAGCGCCGTCTCGGCCTTGTGCTCTTTCTGCGTGGCGTCCCACTTCAGGTCGCCGATCTCCAGCCCCACGTACTCCGCGTAGGAACTGGTCAGCGCCGCCGTCCCGTTGAGGTGGGCCGACTGGCCGGCGACGGGCGTCACGCGGATCGGCTTCTCCTTGGTGCCCGACACGGCGAGGGCGAAGGGGATGCGTTTGATACCATCCATCTTCCCCTCGTAGACGCCGCCAGCCAGCAAAATCGTGTCGCCCGGTTGCGCGGGGCTTTTCGCCGAGAGGGCCGTGAAGACATCGAGCGGCCGCTCCTTGCTCCCATCGCCCTCGGGCGTCCCGGCCGGCGAGACGTGCACCTCTCGTGCGAGCGCCGTCACGCAGGCCACGACCGCCACGGCAAACACGACCCGTCTCATCCCGGATCCTCCAGTTGAGCGGCTTCGAAGCAACGATGAAAGGCTATCCGTGGGCACTGTTCGTGTCAAGTGCCACACACGCGGTTTGACCCGAAACACGGCCTCGTGTAAGATCAAGGCCAAGCTGGCCACGGCAGCGGCCCTGCTGGGGAGGCCAGCCCGCCCGAGCGAATCCCCTGCCGCAATGGGGCCACGGAGCAGGAACCCTTCAGCCAGCGGCCAATGTGGCCCTGGCGCTCCTGCCCGAGGAACCCCGGCGCACTGGCAAGAACCAGAGAGGACGCTTCGTGGATAGGCTAATCGTGGCACTGTTGCTCGTGGGGCTGGTCGCGGGCGCGTTCGCAGGCGAGGAGCCCCAGTTCAAGTCGCTCAAGGAGAAGGTCAGCTACGCCATCGGTCTCAACATCGGCAAGAGCATGAAGCAGGACCAGGTGGAGCTGGACCCCGACGTGCTGGTCCGCGGGATCAAGGACGCCCTGACCGGCGCCAAGCCGCTGCTGACCGACGCGCAGATCCAGGAGGCCATGGCGGGCTTCCAGAAGAAGATGCAGGCGAAGCAGGCCGAGGCCCGAAAAGCCTCCGGCGACAAGGCGAAGAAGGAAGGCGAGGACTTCCTCGCCGACAACAAGAAGAAGGAAGGCGTCGTCACCCGCCCCAGCGGCCTCCAGTATAAGGTCATCAAGAAGGGCACCGGCAACCGCAACCCGAAGGCCACCGACACCGTGGTCACCCACTACGTCGGCACGCTGCTCGACGGCACGGAGTTCGACAGCTCGATCAAGCGGGGCGAGCCGGCCGAGTTCGAGGTCGGCGGGGTGATCCCCGGCTGGACCGAGGCCCTTCAGCTCATGAAGGTCGGCGACAAGTGGCAGGTCTTCGTCCCCGCCCACCTCGCCTACGGCGAGCGCGGCGCCGGCCGCGCCATCGGCCCCAACGAAACCCTCGTGTTCGAAGTCGAGCTGATCGCGATCAAGGACACCAAGGACGAGAAGTAAGGCCCCGCCCTGGTTGATCGTCTGGCGCGTTGCCGGCCAGGGGACGACGGAGTACAGGCATCAGAGGAGCCGGCGGGGTCACCAGTAGATGTAGCGGCGGAAGCGGGAGCGGCTCTCGGCGTCGAGTTTCTCGATGTCGGGGATCTCGTAGCGATTGCCATCCACGTCGGTGACGATGTGGCAGCCGTCGCCGGCGTGGACGCATTTGCTCTGGTCCCAGCGTGCGGTGGGGAACTCGCGGGGCCCCTTGTCGGTCTCGCAATCCCAGTAGAGGTAGCCGAACTCTTCGCGCATGGCTCGGATCTCGGTGATGAGGTGGATGAAGTAGCGGCGGTCGAGGGCCTCCTTCAGCAACCGGCGCTGGTCGGGGGCCAGGGCATCGAGGTGGCGGAGGAGGCCGATCTCGCGCTGCTCGGCGATCGTGGCACCGACGCGGACCGAGATGTAGCGGCCGGGGTCCGAGATGGGGCGCGTGCGGTAGACCAACACGTCCTTGTGTTCGGTGCCGTCGGCCATTCGGGCGCAGAGCTGGCGCAGCTCGTTCTGGAAGAAGCGCACGTCGCCGGGTCCCAAGTAGCGGATGCCTTCATAGCGTTCGGCCATGCGTCTTATCCTTGTCCTTCGCGTCAGCCTTCTTGTCGGCCTCCTCGGCGGCGAGGGCGCGGACGTCGTCCACGCTCTCCTTGTCCTTGGTGAGCTGGGTCTGGATTTTGACCATCTTGGCGTAGGGGCCGCCGCGGGCCAGGAGCTCCTCGTGGGTGCCGACCTCGACGATCCTGCCCTCCTCGAAGACGAGGATGCGGTCGGCGTTGCGCAGGGTGGAGAGGCGATGGGCGATGGCGATGGTGGTGCGGCCGCGGGTCAGGGCGTCGAGGGCCTTCTGAATCTCGCGCTCGGTCACCGTGTCCACGCTCGACGTGGCCTCGTCGAGGATGAGGATTCTGGGGTTGAACAGGAGTGCCCTGGCGATGGAGATGCGCTGGCGCTCGCCGCCCGAGAGGCCGGCGCCGCGCTCGCCCAGGCGGGTGTCGTAGCCGTCGGGCATGCGCACGACGAAGTCGTGGGCGTTGGCCGCCTTGGCCGCGTCGAAGATCTCCTCGAGCGTGGCCTCGGGCCGCCCGTAGGAGATGTTCTCCTGGATCGTGCCGGTGAAGAGCTGGGCGTCCTGGAGCACCAGGCCGATCTGGCTGCGCAGCGAGTCCAACTTGATCTTGCGGAGATCCACCCCGTCAATCAGGATGCGGCCCTCGTTCGGGTCGTAGAAGCGGCACAGGAGGTTGACGAACGAGGTCTTGCCCGAGCCGCTCTGGCCCACGATGCCGAGCATCTCGCCGGGCTGGATCTCGATGTCAATGCCCTTGAGGACGGGCACGTGGGGGTCGTAGCCGAACACGGCGCCCTCGAACTTGATGGCCCCACGCACGTCAACGTCTACCGCGTCGGCCGCCTCCTGAATCTCCGGCTCCGTGTCGAGCACCTCGAACACCCGGTTGGCCTGGGTGGTGAACGAGGTGAGCCACTGGGAGAGCGACATGAGCGTGTTGAGCGGGCCGTAGAACATGCCCAGGTAGCCCAGGAAGGCCATCAGCTCGCCCAGCGTGATCGTGTGCTTCTCGATGATGTGGCGGCCCCCCACGAACCACACGATCAGGCCGCCCAGGCTGAACACGAAGCTCACGATGGGGTAGAAGGTGGTGGACGACAGGTCCACGCCCAGCCGCGCCGTGCGCAGGCGCTGGCAATAGTTCTGCACGCGGCCGAACTCGCGGCCCTCCTGCGCGAACGCCTTCACCACCCGCACGCCGGAGAGCGCCGCGAAGAGCACGTTGGCGATCTTCGAGCGGCTGTCCCAGTAGCGATAGTGCCGCGGCTGAATGTAGCGCCAGAACACATACGTGGAGCCCAGCACGAAGGGCACCGGGATCAGCACGTAGATGGCAAGGGTGGAATTGAGCGTGAAGAGCATGATGAGCACGCCCACGATGATCAGGATGTTGAACAGGAAGCCGCTGGTGAGCTGCCAGATGAAGCCCTGAAGCTCCTCGACGTCGTGGGCGACGCGCGTCATCAGCGAGCCGACCTGGTTCTTGTCGTAGTAGCGGACCGAGAGGTTCTGGAGGTGGCGGTAGAGACGCAGGCGCATGTCGTAGCTCACGCGCGTGCCGATGATCGTCGAGAGGCGGCCCTTCAGGATGCCCACGATGATCTGGAAGATCTGCGTCGTCGCCAGGCTCAGCACGAGCAACAGCAGCCAGCCGACCTTCGTCTCGGCCCCGAACACCCCCGTGAGCCAGCGGAACCACGACGACACGGGGTTCTTGTCGGCATCAGGACCCACGACGTTGTCCACCAGCGTCTTCGTGAGGTGGGGCGGCACCAGGTTGAGCGCGATGCTGATGATCACCAGCACCATCGCCGTCGAGGCATAGGGCCAGTAGGGGAGCATGAGCTTGAAGAAGCGGCCGAAGACGTGGCGCTTCGAGATGCAGCGCGGGCAGGCCGAGGTGCCCTCGGGCAGCATCCGCTTGCACTTCAGGCAGCGGCGGATGTCCGCGTCGTCCGCCGCGGCGCACACCAGCGGCGTGCCGCGGAGCATCATGCGCAGCTTGCTCGCCGCCTTGGTGAACTTGCCGGCCTGCGCGTTCGAGAAGCGGATGACGTTCACCCAGCCATCCGCGGTCTTCACCTGCACGAAGCCGCTGCCCACGCGCGCATCGGCCTGGGCCGCCTCGATGTCCTTCACCTCGAAGCTCGGCCCGGGCTGCGCACCGTCCCCGTCCAGCGCGAACGTCAGCACCCGCTCGGCCGTGATGACCAGCCAGTGCTCCGCGTAGTTTCCCTGAAAGTCCAGATCCGAGTCCGTGGCCAGCAACACCTTGGCTTCGGGGATGCCTTGCCGCTCCAGCGCCGTGCGGAGCGGCCCGGGCATCGCCCGGAGCAGGCTGCACACGTCGTCTGTCATCTCTCCCTCGCAACCACAGTTGCCTGCGCCACCTCGCCTCCCGCGCGCAGCGTCACAGTGTAAGTGCCTGGAGACAGATAGGTGTGGACGATCATGGACCCTCTCGCCGTCGAGCCATCGCCGAGGTCCCAGGTGTATTCCGCGCCCAGCGGCGCGCCCACGCCGATCCCGGTGACCTCGAGCGGCGCCGTGCCGCGCTCGGGCAGCACCACGAGCGACAGAGGCTCCTCCTCCGCGGCGGGTGCGGCTGCGCCGGCCGCCAACCCGCCCAAGCCACCCACAGTAACCTGGGTCACCGTCAGGGCGTTGATCACGACGTAGGGGCTCGTGCCCCCGAGATCGTCGAGCCCCAGGGTCAACTGCCCGTCCGACACCGCCACCTGGTACGTCCGCGTGACGAACTCCCCCTTCGCCGTCGTCAGGCTGTCGACCTGCACCCCTTCCAGGAATACCCCCATCTGGTCGTACCCATACGAGGCATCCCCCATCGTCACCGTCACGTCGTAGTTCC
>DATKZY010000277.1:0-2575 GCA_035527715.1 Planctomycetota bacterium
AGGCATGCCGCGACCTCGTGGAAGAGACCAACGCGGACGCATCGCGCGTGGCCTCGCAGGAGCAGGGTTGACCTTTGTGCATCGTCGCGCTTTCGCGCGAAAGCGCGACGGTCCGCGTCCCGCCCTGTGCTCGCGACCGGCTGAGCCATCGCGTCGCGGCTCGCGCCTCTGGGAGCAGAGGACACATGAGGCGTGTGTGTTGACCGCGTGTGGGTCCGGGCGTCCACTGATTGTCGCGCTTTCGCGCGAAAGCGCGACGGTCCACGGCCCCACCAGCTCTGGGGCTGTGGGGCTGCGAGGGTCATGGGCCACCAGGACCGTTCGCACGGAGGGACGGGGCTCAGGGAACCGGCAATGAGCTCGGGGCTCCGCGACGCCACGCGCTCACTCGCGTCCCCAGGCGCCCCACGCGTCACGGGCAGCGGCGACAAAGGCGCGGAGCTTCGCGGCATCCTTGACGCCCGGGGCGCTCTCGACGCCGCTGGAGACATCCACGCCGTAGGGCCGGACCCGGCAGATGGCTTCAGCAACGTTGTCAGGGGTGAGGCCGCCCGCAAGGATGATGCGCCCGAGGCCCACGGCACGGGCGGCGAGCGCCCAGTCGAGCGCGACGCCCGTGCCGCCGCGCCGGCCCGCGACTTTGGAGTCGAGGAGATATGCGGCGGCGGGGTAGCCCGTCAGAGCCTCCAGGTCGGCCTCGCCGCTGATGCGGAACGCCTTGATGACGCAGAGGCCGCCCAACGCTCGCGCCACGTCGGGCGGCTCGTCGCCGTGCAGTTGCACGGTGCGGATGCCGAGCAGCTCGCACTTGGTGAGGATGGTTGCAGGGGACTCGTTGACGAAGAGCGCGACCGGCGTCACAAAGGGGGGGAGCGCCGCAAGGATGGCCTGCGCCTGCGCCACGCCCACCCGCCTCGGGCTTTCGGCGAAGACGAGGCCGATGGCGTCGGCCCCCGCCTCGGCCGCGGCCAAGGCGTCCTCGGGTCGGCAAATGCCGCAGACCTTCACGCGCACCACGGCTAGAGCTCCCGCACGAGTTGCTTGAAGTTGGCCCCGCGCTGCTCGTAGTTCTCGAACATGTCGTAGCTGGCGCAGGCGGGCGACAGGAGTACGACGTCGCCCGGCGCGGCGAGGCGGCGGGCGACGCGGACCGCGTCGGCGAGTCCGGCCACGCGCTGCACCGGCGTGGCCCCGGCCGCCTCGAGGGCTTCCTGAATCTTGCCCGCCGTCGCGCCCAGGAGCACGGCGGCCTTGGCCCTTCCTGCAACGGCCTTGCCGAAGTTGTCGAAGGGCAGGTGCTTGTCGTAGCCGCCGGCGATGACGACGACGGGCTCGTCAAACGCCTCGATGCCGGCGATGGCGGCCTCGGGCGTCGTGGCCTTGGAGTCGTTGTAGTACTCCACGCCATCCAGGGCGCGCACGAATTCCAGGCGGTGCTCGAGTGCGCGAAAGGCGGCGAGCCGCGGCCCGATGGCCTCGGGGGCCACGCCGCAGAGCACGGCCGCGCCGGCGCCGGCGAGCGCGTTGCCCGCGTTGTGCCGCCCGCGGAGCACGAGATCGCCGCGGCGGAAGAGCGGCTGGGGCAACCCGCCGTCGCGCCAGAGGGCCTGGTCGCCGTCGAGCCAGGCCCCGCGCTCGACGGGGCGCCCGGTGCTGAAGAACAGCTTCCGCCCCGCGCCGAGGCCGCCCCAGGTGGAGACGACCTCGCAGTCGGCGTTGAGCAACGCGGCGTCGCCCTCGCGCTGGTGGAGCAGTATGGGCTGCTTGGCCCGGGCGTAGTTCGCCATCGTCTTGTGGCGGTCGAGGTGGTTGGGCCGCAGGTTGAGCACGATGCTGACGGCAGGGCTGAGGCCGGTCGGCCCCAGGCGCTCGAGCTGGAAGCTCGAGAGCTCCAGCACCACCAGGTGGTCGGGGCGGATGGCATCGAGGTCCTCGAGGAGCGAGCGGCCGATGTTGCCCCCGAGCCAGGCGCGGCGCGGCCCGGCCTCGAGCAGGTGCGCAGCGAGGCTGGCGGCGGTGGACTTGCCGTTGCTGCCGGTGAAGCCGACGATCGGAGCGGGGCAGAGCTTGAAGAAGAGGTTGATCTCGGTCTCCAGCGCCACGCCGGCCTCGCGTGCTGTGGCGAGAAACGGCGATTCGTCGGGCACCGCGGGGTTCACGACCACCAGGTCGGTATCCGTGAAGTCCTCGTCGAAGTGCCTGCCCAGGTGGCAGGTGATGGGCAGGCCCTCTAGTTTGGCCAGGGAGCCGGCCAGGGCCGTGGCATCCTTGAGGTCGGTCGCCGTGACGCGCGCGCCCTGTCGTGCGAGGAATCGGGCCACGCCGACGCCTCCGCCGAACAGCCCGATGCCCATCACGGTCACGCGTTTCCCTGCGAAATCGCTTGTTCGCATCTCTCTCGGTCTCCTGCGGGGACGCGCTGAGGGGGTGACAACGCAGTATAGCCGAAAGCGGCTGGGCGTCAACAGGACTTTTTCGCCGGGTGCGTGTAATCTCCTTCGAGACAGGTGGCCGCGTTCTGAGCCTCCGAAGGAGGCGGAGGAATAAAGCCCACGGCGATGCTTTGGGAGCCGTG
>DATKZY010000278.1:0-3415 GCA_035527715.1 Planctomycetota bacterium
GAGGCGTCGAGGAGGATGATCGAGCGGAGGTTGGTCTCCTCGATGTAGCGCTTGATGTAGTAGCGGTCGCTCTTGGCGTAGACCCGCCAGTCGAGGCCGCGGGTGTCGTCGCCTGGGACGTATTCGCGGTGGTCGGCGAACTCGACGGAGAAGCCGCGGTAGGGGCTGCGGTGGCGGCCGGCCACGAAGCCCTCGACGACCCCGCGGGCGATCATCTCCATCCGCCCGATCTTCGACAGAGCGTCGGGGTCGAGGAGGCGCATATACCTGGGAGCAGCCGTTGGGTCAGACATTCTCTGAGCTTTCCCATGACGCGTCACGGGTCACGCGTCACGCATCCTGGGCTACCTCGCAACGGCAACGGACTCTTCGACTTTCGGCTTCACCTCGGCCAGGAGGCGCTCGACCACCTGGTCGGCCTTGATGCCGGCGGCCTCGGCGTTGAAGGTGGTGATCACGCGGTGGCGCAGGACGGGGAGGGCCATGGCCCGCACGTCCTCGGTGGTGGCGTGGTAGCGGCCGTGGAGGATGGCGCGGGCCTTGGCGGCGAGCATCATGTAGATGCTGGCCCGCGGCCCGGCGCCCCACTGGACGAGTTCGTTGATGAACGCGGGTGCCTCGGGCTGGTTCGGCCGCGTCGCCCGCGCCAGGTCGCGCGCGTACTGGAACACGTGCTCGGCCGCGGGCACCCGCCGCACGATCTGCTGGAGCCGCACGATGTCCTCGCCCGTCAGGGCCACCGACAGGTCGGCCTCGTAGGTGCCCGCGACCATCTTCATGATGTCAATCTCTTCCTCGGCGGACGGGTAGTCCACCATGACCATGAACATGAAGCGGTCGAGCTGGGCCTCGGGCAGGGGATACGTGCCTTCCTGCTCGATGGGGTTCTGGGTCGCCAGCACGAAGAACGGGTCGGGGAGATGGTAGTCCTCCTCGCCCACGGTGACCATGCGTTCCTGCATGGCCTCCAGCAGGGCGGCCTGGGTCTTCGGCGGCGTGCGGTTGATCTCGTCGGCCAGGATCATGTTGGCGAACAGCGGGCCGCGGACGAAGCGGAACACCCGCCGCCCCGTCGTCCGGTCCTCTTCCAGCACGTCGGTGCCCGTGATGTCGCTGGGCATCAGGTCGGGGGTGAACTGGATGCGTTTGAAGGAGAGCTGGAGCACGCGGGCGATGGTGCTCACGAGCAGCGTCTTGGCCAGGCCCGGCACGCCGACGAGCAGGCCGTGGCCGCGGCAGAAGACGGCCACCAGCACCTCCTCGATGACCTTCTTCTGGCCCACGATCACGCGGGAGATTTGCCCCGTCAGCTTCTCGTAGGCCGCGTTGAGGGCCTTCACCATCTGGATGTCTTCGCCGTCAATCGCGGCGACCGCCTCACCGGGCGACAGGGCTTCGGGCTCGGATGCCACGGAACTCCTCCTTTGGGCGAATGGACGAAAGGGATCGGGAGATGAATGGATGAGTGGATGGGTGGATGGATGGAAGAAGCGGACGGCTCAGTGTGCTCGCACCTGCTGCTCTTCCAATCATCCAATCATCCATTCATCCAACCATCCTCCCCCGAATATACGGATACCCACAGGGAAGTCAAACGGCGCGGGCGGCCATTCCGTCCACAACATGGCATTCTTACACAACATTACGCAGCGTGACATCCCCTGACAAGGGTCAGACCGTGTCCCTGGCCTCCGGGCGCGTGCGCGATGGCGCATCCCCCAGCGCCTCCTTCAGCGTCGCCAGGTCGGCGCGGAGGGCCGCGGCGAAGAGCACGCTGTCGGTGCTGTGGATGAGGAGGTTCAAGCCGTCCTTCGCCCAGGCGATCTCCTGCTCGGTGCCCAGCCAGTAGTGGATGCCGGCGCCCACGCCCGCGGCGCGGGCCTTGCGGACGATGGTCCGCACCGCCTCGTCGAAGCGCGGGTGGCGGTATTGCTCGGGGATGCCGAGGCTGCACGTGAGGTCGTGCGGGCCAATGAGCACGGCGTCGAGGCCGGGGACGGCCAGGATTTCGTCGAGCGCCGCGAGGGCGGGCGTGCTCTCGATGTTCACGATGAGGGCGCTCGCCGCGTTCCGCTCGGAGAGATAGCGCTCCAGCTCGGGCTCCAGCGCTGCCGCGCCGTCGAGTCGGTCGTAGAGGCGTTTGCCCTTGAGCGGCCGCAGCTTGGCCGCGCCGGCGAGGGCGCGCACCTGGGCCGCCGTCTCCACGTAGGGCGCGATCACCCCCTCGGCCCCGCCGTCGAAGACCATGCACGCCTGATACGGGTCGGGTTCGGGGATGCGCACCACGGGCGCGATGCCCAGGGTGCGATACGCCCCGCACATCCACGCGACTCTCTCGCGGTCCTGCGCCACGTGCTCCGTGTCAATGAACACGAAGTCGAGTCCGAGCCCCTTCACGACCCCGGGCCACCGTGGCGAGGGCGCCGTGATGCACGTGCCGTAGACCCGTCTCCCGCTGTGCAACGCCTCGACAAGCTCGCGTCCGTTCATGTGCCTTGCTCTCCCGGGCCGGCCTCCCTCCTGTTGATAGCGCTTCCCGCCGCGGAAAGCAAGCAGCCGTTCTTGCAGAGCGGGCGGAAGGTTGGTATAGTCTATGGGCGAACTGGCCGGGCGTCAGGCCCAGGAGAGAAGCCGATGCGCAAGACCGCTGCCGTTTGTGTCGGGGTTGGTGTCCTCGTGGGGGCGCTGGCCCAGGCGGGCGAGTTCCGCCGCCTGCCCGTGAAGGACTACCTGGACAAGATGAAGGGCGGCTGGATCGGCCAGATGGCCGGCGTGGGTTGGGGCGGGCCCACCGAGTTCCGCTACAAGGGCAAGATCATCCCCGAGGACAAGATGCCCAAGTGGAACCCGGGGCTGATCAACCAGTTCAACCAGGACGACATTTACGTGGAGATGACGTTCCTGCGGACGCTGGAGGAGCACGGCTTCGAGGCCCCGATTCGCCAGGCGGGGATAGATTTCGCCAACAGCGGCTACCCTCTGTGGCACGCGAACAAGGCGGGCCGCGACAACCTGCGCCGCGGCATCGCCCCGCCCGACAGCGGGCACCCGCAGTTCAACAAGCACGCCGACGACATTGACTATCAGATCGAGAGCGACTACTCGGGCCTCATCGCACCGGGCCTGCCGCAGGTGGTGATCGAGCTGGGCGAGAAGTTCGGCCGCCTGATGAACTACGGCGACGGCCTCTACGGCGGCCAGCTCTTCGGCGGCATGTACGCCGAGGCATTCTTCGAGAGCGACCCCGTGAAACTCGTCGAGGCCGGCCTCAAGTGCATCCCCCAGGGCAGCCAATATGCCGAGTGCATCCGCGACGTGCTGGCGTGGCACAAGGAGAACCCGAAGGACTGGACGGAGACCTGGAAGCTCATCAACGAGAAGTACCACGAGAACGCCGACTACCGCAGGGCGTCGT
>DATKZY010000279.1:0-6518 GCA_035527715.1 Planctomycetota bacterium
GAAAACGACCGCCAAGGAAGATGAGGACGCCAAGAAGAAAGAACAAGAGGAAAGACAGCGGCAGGCGGAAGCGCGGCGGCGAGCAGAGGCCGAGGCGAGATTCGCCGAGGCAATGAAGCCCGTCGAGGCCCTGGTGGCCCGTTGGGACTTCGCCGCCGCCCTTGAAGCCCTCTCCAAGCTCTTACCCCCAACACCCAACACCGAACACCTGACACCGTTTTCCTCCCGCCTCGCCACTCGCCGCGACGAGCTGGAGCGTCTCGGCAAGCTCAAGCTCAAGATGATCGAGCGCATCAACACGGCCACGCCGAAGCTCCGCAAAGGCTCCCTCCTCATCCCTGGCATCAACGCCGACCTCGTGAAGGCCGACGACAAGGCCATCAGCGCCCAGTTCGACAACGGCAAGACCGAGAGCCACGACTGGCCCGACCTCACCGCGCGCTCTGTCGAGCGACTCCTCCATCTCACCGTGGACTCCGACAGCGCCGACGACCACCTCGCCGCGGGCATCTTCCTCCTCTCTGTGGGCGGGGCCTCCGTGCCCCGCGATTCTGCGGCTGCGGAGGCATTCTTCGACAAAGCGAAGGCCCTGGGCGCCGCGATTGATCGGTATCTCGACCCTCTGGCTGCTGCCGCCTTCGCCAGCGCCAAGACATTGATTGAGGAGGCACGCGGGGCAGAGACGCCCCGCCCACAACAGGGAGAGAAGTTCGCCGCCGCGGAACACGCCCTGGCTGCCATCGAGAAAAAGTATGAAAAGGCCCCCTGGCTCGCCGCCCACAAGGACGACATCGCCTCGGCCCTCGCCGCCGCCAAGTCTGGCGTCGCCGAATCCGAAGCTGAAAGGCTCTACGCCGAAGCGTCGAAGCTCTTCGAGAAGAAGGAACTCTTCGACCTCAAGCCCCTCATCGAAAAGCTCAAGACCTCTTACCCCAAGACCCGTCCCGTCACCGACGCGGCCCGCAAACCCACCTTCGCCGAAATGCTCAAAGCCACCGAAACCCTCGGCAAATTCATCACCGTCCGCCAGGACGGCAAGGGCGACTTCACGTCCATCCAGGCCGCCATTGATGCCGCGCCGGCGAATAGCTTGGTCGAGATTCAGGACAGCCGCACCTATAGTGAGAAGATAGAGATTCCGAAGGAGATGAGCGGGCTGGCGCTGCGGGGCAGGAGTGGCTGCTGGCCCGTTGTGACGTCAGCCGGGTGCAGGTCGCCGTTCCCGGTTCTGGTGCGCCTTGCGGCACCCCGTGTCACCCTCGACCGCCTCGTGCTTGCGCACGTCAATGCCGCTGGCCAGGGCCCTTCATGCGTCCGGGCAGAAAGCGGGCCCTTCCATGTGCGCCGCTGTGTCGTGATTGGCCGCAACGGGGTCTATGCCTTCAGTATGGGTGCACCCGGCGAGATTGACGGGAGCCTCGTTGCGGGGGCACACCCGACTCTGGAGCGCCGGCTGTCCAGCAGGGACTCGATCTGGCTCGTTGGGCTCTATGGCCTTTCTCCAGGTTCGCGCATTGAGAATGCAGTGATCTGCGACCCATTTCCGTTCCCACAGTGTGAGCTGTGGCGCTGCACGATCGTGGGCCCAGCCAAGCTGAAGGATCAGGGAACCCACGTTCTCGACTGTATTGTTCTCGGAGAGGTCGAATCCCCCAATGCGGGTAACCGCATAGAGCACTGCGACATTCTGGGGAAGCCTGCCTTCGTGGATCTGGCCAGGCCGGGCAAGGGCTGCTTCAGTGCGGACCCGCAGTTCCGCGATCCGGACAATTTCGACTATCGCCTGAAGCCGACCAGCCCGTGCCGCAAGAAGGCGAGCGATGGGGGGGACATTGGGTGTCGGTATACGCCCGAGATGATCGAGGTCCTGGAGAAGGCGCTGGAGCTGAGGAAGAAGGGGATCATCAAGTTCTGATTCTCATTGTGGGCGGGGCCTCCGTGCCCCGCGCGTCTTCTTCACCGTTCGCAGGAAAGAGGACGCGGGGCAGGGACGCCCCGCCCACAATGCAAGGGCAAAGCCGACCCGCGCGTGCTCCAAGAGAAGATACGGCCTGAAGGCCGCACTACGAACCGAGGCGCCTTGACTCGGCGCGCGGAGGGCCGTATACTGGGCGTCGGCACGGGTTGGCCCCCCAGGCCCGAAGGCGGCAGAAGTCCCGAAATGTCCCTGATCTCGCTCATCGTGTTGTCCCACAACAAGGTCGAGCACACGCGCCGCTGCTTCGCCGGGCTGCTGCGCTCGCCGTATCGCCCCTTCGAGATCGTGGCGGTGGACAACGGCTCGACAGATTCGACGCCCGACCTCTATGCCGCGTTCGGCCCCGAGGCCGAGGCCGCAGGCGTGGCCTTCCGCCCCACCCGCCTCGACTCGAACGCCGGCGCCGTGACCGGCCGCAACCTGGCCCTCCGCCAGGTTCGGGGCGACTACGTGGTGTTCCTCGACAACGACGTGGTGCCCCGCACGCGCTCGTGGCTCGAACGGCTGCGGGCGGCGCTGGAGGCCGACCCGCGGGCGGGCATCGTGGGGCCGAAGCTCATCTACCCCTTCCCGCCCTATCTCATCCAGTGCGCGGGCGGGGCGGTGACGCCGACGGGCTGGGTGCACTTCCTGGGCCGCGGCGAGCCGCGCGACACGCCGGCCCTGAACCAGCCCCGCGAGGTGCAGTGCCTCATCTCGGCCTGCTGGATGATGCCGCGCCGCCTCTACGACGAGCTGGGGCCGCTCGACGAGGGCTTCAACCCCCTCCAGTTCGAGGACATTGATTACTGCTACCGCGCCCGCGCCGCCGGCCACTCCGTGCTTTACTTGCCGACCGTGGAAATGTATCATTGTGAGAACGTGACGTCGGGCGACACGCCGACGATCAACTACAGATACGTGACGATCAAGAACGGCCTGCGGTTCAAGAAGCGCTGGCGCCACGTGTTCGAGAACGAGGGCGGGCCGTCGGACAAGGAGTTCCACTGGGCCGACATCCCGAAGCGCGACATCTCCGAGCTGGGCGAGCTGGAGATGACGGAGTAAAGCAACCGCGAATCACGCCGGTCAGAACGGTGGAAGAATGGATGGGTGGATGAATGGATGAATGACAAGCCGAGTTCGCGCTCCGACATCCATCCATTCATCCAATCATCCATCCATCCCCCGCGTCCGCAGGAAAGCTGAGAAGGAGGCAAGGAAATGCCGAGGATCATCGAGGGCGAGTTGTCGGCCAAGGGGCTGAAGGTGGGGATCGTGGTGAGCCGGTTCAACGACTTCGTCACCTCGCGGCTGCTGGGCGGGGCGCTCGACGCGCTCCAGCGGTCGGGGGCGGCGGACGGCGATATCACGGTGGCCCGCGTGCCGGGCGCCCGCGAGGTGCCCATCGTGGCGAAGCACATGGCCGAGAGCGGGGCGTATGAGGCGGTGATCTGCCTGGGCGCCGTGATCCGCGGCTCGACGCCGCACTTCGACTACGTGGCCGCCGAATCGAGCAAGGGCGTGGCCGAGATCGCCCTGCGGACCGGCCTGCCCGTCATCTACGGCATCCTCACCACCGACACCATCGAGCAGGCCGTCGAGCGCGCCGGCACGAAGGCCGGCAACCGCGGCTACGACGCCGCCATCGCCGCCATCGAACTGGCCAGCGTCCTCAAGCAGCTCAAACAGGGCTAGTCCAAGAGTCTTTGGGGGGAGGGGCTCGGGGAGGGAGCCTTTCTGCCAGAAAGGCTCCCTCCCCGCTTTCTTATCTCTTCTGCTCGGCGGGCCCGGCGGCAGGCACTCCCTCGACGCGGACGAAGCGGAGGACCAGGTGAACGGTCGGCGGGGGGGCGTCCTTGGCCACGACCAGGGCGTCGGGCCGCTGCGCCTCGCGGGGCTGGCCGGCCTGGGGCTGCTCCCCCTTTTCCCACCCCTTGTCCTTCGCGGGCTCGGTGAGGCGGGCGAGGAGCGCGCGGGCCTCCGGCTCGGGGAGACGGGTCTCGATGACGAACTGGCCGCCGCCCACCGGCTGCACGGCGTAGGCGAGGCTGGCCGCGTCGAGCGTGGCCTGCGCCTCGGCGAGGCAGCGGGCGAGGTCGGTGTAGGCCAGGCGCCGCTCGATGCGTCGCTCGGCAGCGGAATTGGCCGCCTGGCCACCGGCCGCGCCCACCGCTCGGTGAGGCGCGCTCTGGGCGAAGCGGCGCTCCCGCGCGATCTCGTCCAGGAGCTCTTGACGGTCGGCGGCGCGGCGCTTCTCGCCCGCGAGTGCCGCGGCGGCCTCGGAACTGGCCTTGCCCGCCTTGCGCAGCTCTCCGGCGTTCGCATAGCCATCGAGGTCTTGCTTCGCCGTCTCCTCCTTCGCCACCTCGGCGGCGGGGGCGGCGGTGGGCCTGGGCGCCGCGGGTTCCGCGACCTTCAGGTCCTTGCGCCCGTCGTCGGCAGGGGCGCGTTCGCCCTCGGCGAACGCCTCGGCCTTCTTCACCAGGCCGGGCGCGACACTCCGGCCGTCGCTGCCCGTCTTCGCCTCGGCCAGGGCCGGGCGAGGCGCCTCGGAGAGGTCGCCGTAGCCGAACGCCTTGCGCCGCGCGGCGGCCTCGTCATTTGCCCTGGCGAGGAGTTCCTTGTCGGCCTCCAGCTTGTCCACGCCGTTGGCCTCGGCCCGCGTGCTCGACCGGCCGCGCGCGGCCACGTCGCCCGCGGCGCGAAGCGCCTCGGCCGGCGCGGCGTGTTCCGGCTCCCCCTTGCTGTGCTCGCGGAGGGGCGTGACGTCGCGGGCGACCTCGCGCGTGCGGTCGGGGCGATGGGTCAGGAGGAGGGTGATGCCGAAGAGCAGGCAGGCCGCAGCCGCGAGGGCCGCCGCGCGCCAGCCGCCGAGCCACGGCCGCGAGGGCCGCTGGGCAACGGCGATGGCGCGGCGCACCCGCGGGGCCAGGCCCGCCGGCGCGGCCCGCCGCGGCAGCGCGCGGACGAGTTCGGCGGTGCGGCGGAGCTGGTCCAGCTCGGCCCGCAGCGCGGCGTCGGCCGACAGGGCCGCCTCCACCGCGCGGCGCTCGGCCTCGCCGAGCTCGCCGTCGAGATACGCCGAAAGCTGAGTTCCCACCTCGTCCTTGATCATACCAGCAGGTCCTTGAGCTGCTCTCGAAGCGCCTGGCGTGCCCTGTGCAGCCGCGACTTCACGGTGCCTTCGGGGCAGCCCAGCACTTCGGCAATCGCCTGGTAACCGAACCCTTCGATGTCGCGCATCACGATCACCTCTCGGTAGTCGTCCGCCAGGTCCGCGATGGCCAGCTCGAGCCGCTCCCGCAGCTCGCGCCGCTCGATGGCGGCTCCGGGACGCTCCGCGTTGTCCTCGACCTGGTGGCCGCGCCCGTCGTCCTCCGACCCCTCGTGGAGCGACAGGGGGCGGAGATGGCGCGCCGAGCCGACCTTTCGCCTGTGGCTCACCACCACGTTGAAGGCGATCGAGTAGAGCCAGGTGTAGAAGCTCGACCGCCCCTCGAACGCCCCGATGCCACGGAACGCCTTGACGAATGCCTCCTGAGCCAGGTCCTCGGCGTCCTCCCGCTGGCTCACCATGCGCGAGACGCCGTTGAAGAGCGCGTCCTGGTATCGCTCGACGAGCTGCCCGAAGGCGGCCACATCGCCACGCTGGGCCTCGGCGACCAGAAGCTCGTCGGCCTCGTCCACTCGGGCCATCGGGTTCGCTCTTCCGCTACATTAGACGACGCCCGTTGCGCAAAGTTCCACAAAATCTTCGCATCCGGACGGCCCCCAGCGACGCAAGCGCCCACAGAATATACCCTTAGGCCGACCGCAGGGCGCGGCGCACCCTCTCCCAGCCGCCCGCACGTCGGATTATACGGCCCGGCACACCCAATGTCAACGCACATCCCCGCCTTCCCATTGTGGGTTACCCTGCCCCTCCAACAAGGTTGACCCACAATGGGCGCTTTGGCCAATAGCGTGGCTCCGGAGCCATTGTCTCCATTGTGGGTCACCTGCTCCCTATGGAGTTGACCCACAATGGGCGCCCACAGGTTCGCATTCGGCCTCGCCCGCCGTGTTCACGGCAGGGTCAGGCGCGGAGGCCGTGGCGGCCCCCTGTGCCCCTGGCAGACCCCACACCCAAGGCGAACCGAAGCCCTTGTGGTAAGCGACGACGCCCAGTGCCCGCCTCGCGCGCCGCAGCGTCTCTGAGCTGAACCCCGCGCCCCGAGCGCGTTCCTCGACCTCCTGCGCGAGAAGCGGCCCCCGGCACAGCAGTCCCGCGATCCACGCCTGCGCCTGCTCGCACAGCGTCGGGGCGCGGCGCGTGACCCCGAACGCCTCCTCCGCCGTCGCCGTCACGGCCTCGGGCTCCCAGGCCAGCACGGGCACCGACGCGTCCCCCGCCGACCCCACGATCCGATAGGCCAGACCCGTCACCCCGCCCGCCAGGTTGCACTTGACGGGCAGAAGCAGCATTCGCCCCGGCTCCCGACGGTCCTGCCCCACCGCCCACACGGCCCGCGACGCGGCCACGAACCCCAGGCTCCCCATCGTCCGGTAAATCACCGCG
>DATKZY010000280.1:0-54850 GCA_035527715.1 Planctomycetota bacterium
CAAGACTGGCTGAAGCCAGGACTCCAAACGCAGAGGGGGGGGTGGGGGCAGTTGGCGGTCTTGCGCGGGGGGCAGTGCCTTCCAATCGTGGCATAAGCGCTTCGCTTGTAAGAGCTTACGAAGACGCCGCCCGGTCCACTAGACCGCCAAATCCAGGGGCGGGGGGAGTGGCGGCCTAGTGGACCGGGCGTCAGGGCGGGGCGCCGGGCGGAATAGGCGGGGCTGTCAGGTTGGCAGGCGGGGCGCAGGGGAAGGAGTGGGTTTGCTCTGCCAATATGGCAGGGGGCGGGGGGGAGAGGCGAGGGGCTGGTGGCTGTAAGCCATTGGCGTGGCAAGACTTTGGTGATGACGGAAGGTCTGGCGAAGGCTAAGGCACGGTTTTTGCTCCCTAGTCGCGCTGGTTGTCAGGGAAATCGGCGAGGCGTGGGCGTGGCTCGCCCGCTGGCCTCCCAGGAGACCTCGCAAGGCGCGTTGAGAAAGGAGTGGGAAGAGGATGGCAACGAAGCTGATCCCGCTGGGCGACCGGCTGCTCGTGGAACGGCTCGAGGCGGAGGAGAAGACGGCCGGCGGCATCGTGCTGCCCGATACGGCGAAGGAGAAGCCGATCCAGGGCAAGGTCGTGGCCGTCGGCGAAGGCCGCCGCACCGAGGAGGGAAAGCTCGTCCCGATGCAGGTGAAGAAGGGCGACAAGATTCTCTTCGGCAAGTACTCGGGCTCCGAGGTGAAGCTCGACGGCGAAGAGTATCTCATCATGAAAGAAGATGACGTGCTGGCCATCGTCCAGGGCTGATGGGCCGAGGGCCAGCGGAACCTACAGGCACTTTCGGAGGAAGAGAAACCGATGCCAGCCAAGCAACTCGCGTTCGATCAGGAAGCCCGTGAGGGCATTCGCCGGGGCGTGAAGATCCTGGCCAAGGCCGTCAAGATCACCCTGGGGCCGCGCGGCCGCAATGTCATCCTCGAAAAGAGCTGGGGCGCCCCCACCGTCACCAAGGACGGCGTGACGGTCGCCAAAGAGATCGATCTCAAGGACAAGTTCGAGAACATGGGCGCCCGGCTCGTCCGCGAGGTCGCGTCGAAGACGAGCGACATCGCGGGCGACGGGACGACGACGGCGACCGTGCTGGCCGAGGCCATCTTCGAGGAGGGCCTGAAGAACGTCGCCGCCGGCGCCAACGCCATGCTCCTCAAGCGCGGCATTGACAAGGCGGTCGAGGCCATCGTCGAGCGCCTCAAGAAGATGTCCATCCCCGTGAAGGGCAAGAAGGAGATCGCGCAGGTCGGCTGCATCGCGGCCAACAACGACACCGAGATCGGCACGATGATCGCCAACGCGATGGAGAAGGTTGGCAAGGACGGCGTGATCACGGTCGAAGAAGGCAAGACGATGGAGACCGCGGTCGAGTGGGTCGAGGGCATGCAGTTCGACCGCGGCTACCAGAGCCCCTACTTCGTGACCGACGCGGACACGATGGAGGCGGTGCTCGAGGACGCGTACGTCCTGATCCACGAGAAGAAGATTTCGAGCGTGCAGAAGCTGATTCCGCTGCTCGAGAAGATCGCGCGGAGCGGCAAGCCGCTGGTGATCATCTGCGAAGAGGTCGAGGGCGAGGCCCTGGCCACGCTGGTGGTCAACAAGCTGCGCGGCACGTTCAAGTGCGCGTGCGTCAAGGCCCCCGGCTACGGCGACCGCCGCAAGGCGATGCTCCAGGACGTCGCCATCCTCACGGGCGGCAAGCCGATCTTCGAGGACCTCGGGATCGAGCTCGACAAGATCGAGCTGGGCGACCTCGGCCGCGCGAAGAAGGTGGTGATGGACAAGGATAACACCACCATCATCGAGGGCGCGGGCGAGACGGCCGCCATTCAGGGCCGCATCAAGCAGATCAGGAACGAGATCGAGAGCACGACGAGCGACTACGACCGCGAGAAGCTCCAGGAGCGCCTGGCCAAGCTGGCCGGCGGCGTGGCCCAGATCAACGTGGGCGCGGCCACCGAGGTCGAGATGAAGGAGAAGAAGGCCCGCGTCGAGGACGCGCTGCACGCCACCCGCGCCGCGGTCGAGGAAGGCATCCTGCCCGGCGGTGGCGCCGCACTGGTCCGCGCGGCCGAGTGCCTCGCCGATCTGAAGCTCAAGGGCGACGAGCGGGTTGGCGTGGACATCGTGCGCCGCTCCCTCGTGGCGCCGATGAAGCAGATCGCCGACAACGCCGGCCTCGACGGCGCGGTCGTCCTCGAAAAGGTCAAGGACATGAAGGCCACCGAGGGTTACGACGCGCTGGCGGACAAGTATTGCGACCTGGTGGACGCGGGGATCATTGACCCGACGAAGGTCGTGCGCTGCGCCCTCCAGAATGCCTCGAGCGTGGCTGGCCTGCTCCTGACCACCGACTGCCTGGTCGCCGAGATTCCCGAGAAGAAGCCGGGCCCTGGCGGCCCCGGCGGCCCGGGCGGCGAATACGGCGGCGGCGGCGACTTCTAAACACCCCGGAGGGCACTTGTGATGCCAAGCTACGACTTCCGCTGCCTGGAGTGCAAGAAAGCCTTCAGCGCAATGATGACCTGGGCGGAGTTCGACAAGCGCAAGCCCAAGTGCCCCAAGTGCGGCAAGCGCAAGGTCGAGCAGGTCTACGGCGAGGTGCTCGTCAAGACGAGCAAGAAGTCCTAGGCCCCGACCGCCTGTTGTTCCTCACCACGCCGGCGTCTCGCATCCCCGCGAGGCGCCGGCGTGCTCGTTTCCCCCGTCGCTTGACAATGCCCGGAGGGGGGGATAGACTACCGGGGCGGCGACCACGGCGCACCTGCGAGACCGAGAGACGGCGCGATGCCCCACGACAAGGGCGACGAGCGAAACCACGCAACCGAGCACGACCCGTCGCTGGCTCGCGGCCTGCGGACGCGGCTGGAGGTGGCCGTGCCCCTGGCGGCCGGCTTCGTGGTGCTGCTGAGCAGCTTCGTGGTGCTCTGGCTGTGCTACCCGCTGCTGTTCGAGCACTCGGGGCTCGCGACGGTGCAGGAGGTCGAACGGCGGGTCACCTGGGTGTTCACGGTCGGAGGGGCGTTCACCCTGGTGGCACTCGTGGCGGCCATCATCCTGGCCGAGTGGATCGCGCGTCCGTTGCGCACGCTTGTGTCCCAGGTGGAGTCGGCGCGCCGCATCACGGGCGAGCACGCGCCGGCGCGCGCCCCCGGGCCCGATTCCGACCTGGTGCACGGCGCGCTGAAGGACGCCGTGAACTCGCTGGCCGCCCTGGTGCACGACGGCTACACGCTGCGGAGCCTGGAGGGCGGCGTGGTGACGCTGGACCAGGCGGGGATCGTGACGAGCCTGAGCCCGGTGGCCGAGCGCGTGCTGGGGTGGCCGGCGGGCGAAGCCATCGGCCGCCCCCTCCGCGACCTGTTGCCCGCGGACCCCGTGAATGCCGCCTTTCTCGCCTCGGTGGGCGAGACGCTGGCCGGCGGGGGCGGCGCTTCCTCGGCCGAGACGACGGTGCGGACGCACGACGGGCGCACCGCCCGCCTCGGCTACACCGTGTCGCTGCTGCGCGACGAGGCACGCGCCCGGCTCGGCATCGTGCTGACCTTCAAGGACCTGGCCGGGCAGAAGGCCGCCGAGCAGATCGTGCGCCGGGCCGAGAACCTGGCCGTCCTCGGCACCATGGCCTTCCGCCTCGCCCACGAGATCGGGAACCCCCTCACCGCCATCTCCGGCCTCGTCGAGCTCATCGGCGACAGCTCGCCGCCCGACTCGCCCAACCGCGAGCACTGCAGGACGGTGCTGGAGTCGATCGAGCGCCTGAAGCGCCTGTCGCGCGAGCTGCTCACGTTCGGCCGCCCCGAGCCACGCCAGGTGGAGCCGGTGGACATCAATGAGCTGGTGCGCCGCACCGTGGCTCTGTGCCGCCACGACCCCGACACCCGGGGGATCGAGGTCCGCGAGGACTACGCGGCCGACCTGCCGCTGGTGCCCGGCGACCGCGAGCGCCTCGCCGAGGTGGTGCTCAACATCCTGCGGAACGCCTACCGCGCCGTGTGCAAGGGCGGGGGCGAGATCGCGTTGACCACGCGCTCCGCCGGCTCCGTCGTGGCCATCGCCATTCGCAACACCGGTTCCCCCATCCCCCCCGAGGTTCAAGCGCGGCTCTTCACCCCTTTCTTCAGCACGGAGCGCCAGGGGACCGGGCTGGGCCTGGCCATATCGCAGCAGGTGGTGCGGGCGCACGGCGGGCGCATCCTGGTGGACAGCGGCCCGGAGCGGGGAACCACATTCACGGTCGAGCTCCCGGTCGCCGGCCCCGCGCCCGAGGCCGTGGAGCCGTAGTCGGCGGCGATGGGCCGCCGTCGCCGGAGCGGGGGGTTCTGCGCGGGGGCTCCTATTGGGCAGGCACTCATGGACGGGCGAATCCTCGTCGTAGACGACGACCCCCACGTGCAGTACACGCTGCGCGAGACGCTGAAGGCGAAGGGGTTCGACACCGCGGTGGTGTCGAGCGCCGAGACGGCGATCGAGCGGCTGCGGGCCGAGCCGTTCGACCTGGTGCTGCTGGACGTGATGCTGGAAGGCATGGGCGGGATGAAGGCCCTGCCGCTGATCGTGCGGGCCGACCCGGACCTGCCGGTGATCCTGATGACCGCCTACGGCTCGCGCGAGATGGCCTACGAGGCCATCCAGAAGGGCGCCTACGACTTCTTCGAGAAGCCGTTCAAGATCGAGGAACTCACCATCGTGGTCCGCCGCGCGCTCGAGCGGCGCCGGCTGGTCCGCGAGGTCTCCGCGCTCACCCGCCGCCTCGGCGCCGAGGCCCGCATCGAGAACCTGATCGCCCAGAGCCCCGTCATGAAGCCCGTGCTCGACAGCCTCTCGGCTGTCTTCAGCACCGACGTCCTCGTGCTCCTGCTCGGCGAGAACGGCACGGGGAAGACCCTGCTCGCCCGGGTCGTCCACGACAACAGCCCCCGGCGGGCCGGCCCCTTCGTCACCGTGTCGTGCGGCGCGCTGCCCGAGACGCTGCTGGAGAGCGAGCTGTTCGGCTACGAGGCGGGGGCCTTCACCGGCGCGCTCAAGCGCAAGCCAGGGAAGTTCGAGCTGGCCGAGGGCGGGACGGTTTTCCTCGACGAGATCGGCGACCTGTCGCTCTCCACCCAGGCCAAGCTCCTCCGCGTCATCGAGCACCACGAGTGCGAGCACCTCGGGGGCACAGAGACCCTCCACCCCGACGTCCGCATCATCGCCGCCACCAACCAGGACCTCGAGAAGGCCGTCGGCGAAGGCTCGTTCCGCCAGGACCTCTACTACCGCCTCAACGTCTTCCCCGTCTACCTCCCGCCCCTGCGCGACCGCAAGGAGGATGTCCTGCCCCTCATCGAGCACTTCGTCCGACGGCACACGCGCACCCACCACAAGCGCATCAGCGGCTTCTCCCCCGACGCCGTCCAGTTGCTCCTCGCCTACAACTGGCCGGGAAACGTGCGCGAGGTGGACCACGCCGTCCAGCAAAGCGTCCTGCGGGCCACGAGCGAGACGATGGACGCCTCGTGCCTGCCCACGCAGGTCACCACCTACAAGCTCCGGGTGCCCGACAAGCCGGCGATCCCGCCCGGCAGTTCGCTCGACGACTTGCTGGCCGGCGTCGAGCGGCAGCTCATCGAGGACGCGCTGAAGCGCACGGGCGGCGTGCAGAAGCGGGCCGCCGGGCTTCTCCGCGTCACCGAGCGCAGCCTCTGGCACCGCGTGAAGAAGCACGGCATCAACGTCGGCGAAATCAAGGAGCCGCCCGAACAGGCGTGAGAGGACGAGTGCCCATCGCCCAGCGCATCCTCGACACCCCGTCGCCCCTCGGCCGCATCCCCCCCGAGTTCCTCGCCGCGGCCCTCGCCGCCTTCGAGGCCGCCGCCGAGTAGGAGCGGCCCGATGCCCCGCCGATGGGTTTGACACGGCGCGGGGCGCGGTGTAATCTGCTCTCCAATCGCACGGGCACGGGACGCCGGGAGGCAGGCAGGGGGATTCACCATGGCAGACCAGGTTCGCGTGGGCTTCGTCGGCTGCGGGGGCAACGCTCAGGGGCACATGCGCCAGGTGGCGGGGTCACATCTTCATTTGGCACCGGGCGGCCAGGTGCGAAATGAAGATGTGACCCCTTTGGCACGCATCGTGGGCGTGTGCGACGTGTCGGAGGCGGCAGCGCAGAAGGCCGCCGAGCAGTTCGGCGCCCAAGCCTTCCCCAGCCACAAGGCGATGCTCGACGCCGGCGAGCTCGACGCCGTCTACATCTCCGTGCCGCCCTTCGCCCACGGGGAGATCGAGCTGGACGTGCTCGATTGCGGCCTGCCCTTCTTCGTCGAGAAGCCCGTCGCGCTCACGCTCGAGCTGGCCCAGCGGATCGCCAGCCGCGTCCGCGAGACCAACACCCTCACCTGTGTGGGCTATCAGCTCCGCTACACGGCCGCCGCCCAGGCCACCAGGGCGTTCCTGGCCGACAAGACGGTGGGCATGGCCGTCGGCCGCTACTGGTGCCCCTCGGGCCGAGGCAACACCTGGCTCCAGCAGTGGGCGAAATCCGGCGGCCAGGTCGTCGAGCAGGCCACCCACACGATCGACATGATGCGGTTCCTCTGCGGCGACGTCACCGAGGTCCACTGCCTCCAGGCCAACCGCACGCTCAAGGAGATTGACTGCCCCGACCACAACGTGCTCGCCCTGAAGTTCGCCAGCGGCGCCCTCGGCGCCCTCACCACCTGCTGGGCCTTCGAGGGGTGGGACGGCAATGTCGTGGACATCTTTTTCGACCGCTATCGCATCGCCTGGAGCGTGGGCGCGCCCACGATCACCCCCGCCTGCGAGGCGTTCGCGGTGGACGCCGCGCTCGGCAAGTCCATTGACGAGGTGTTCGTCGAGGCCGTGCGGACGGGCGACCGCTCGGGCATCCTCACGCCGTATGAGGACGCGGTGAAGAGCCTCGCCGTGTCGCTCGCGGCCAATGCCTCGGCCCGCGCGGACCAGCCGAAGCGCCTGACCTCACTGTAGGCGCCCGCGCCTGCGGCGACGGGCCAGGAGCCCCAGCGCCAGGCCCAGCACGGTCACAGTGGCCGGCTCCGGGATCACTTGGAACTCGGTCAGGCCGGCCATGTAGTGCTGCATGATCTGGCCGTCGGTCAGGGCCTCTCCGTAGATGCTCGTCTCGTCCAGCATGCCCGTGAAGAAGAACCAGCCGCCGTTCGTGCTCGGCCACGTGCCGCCCGCGTAGCCCGTGCCCAGGTAGTAGTTGTAGGTGGTGTTGTAGCCGAACTCGGCGAACACCTGCTGTCCGATGAGCGTGCCATCGAGGTAGAGGTACTCGGTTCCGTTGTTGTAGACGTCCACCAGGTGGTGCCAGTCGCCGTCATTGTAGGCGCTGGCAGAGATGATCTGGTGCGCCGCATCGGCGCCGCCGTGCCAGATCATGCTGGCGCGGACAAGGCCCGCGGTGTCCACGTAGATGGCTGCGACATATCCGTCCGACGGCGCGCCTCCCCCGGGGGTGGCTGTGCCTCCGACGTGGCCCAGGATCACGCCATCGCCGGTGGTCTGGAACCAGGTCTCGAAGGAGAGCGTGTAGGCGTTCGTTGACCCGCTCGTCGGATAGGCGCCGAAGGGGGCGGTGGGGAGCGGAATGTAGTCGCTCGTGCCGTTGAAGCTCGCGGCCTTGCCCGGGGCGCCGAGCAACTGGCTGGGGACCAGCGTCACGCTGCCGCGGTAGGTCGCGGGATTGCCGTCGGCCGAGTCGGCCACCGTCGCCCCGTCCGCGCTGCTCGCGTCGTTGTACCGATAGTAGGCATCCGAGCCGTCGGCCAGGACAAGCTGGTGGTACGGCTGGGTCGGCGGCTCTAAGCGCGCGGCGTAGTGCGCCTGAACGCGCGTCTCGGAGAGAGCGTAGTTGTAGATCGCCACCTCGTCCACGTAGCCCGGGAAATGGTCGTGCTGCTCGCCGTAGCCGATGTAGAGCAGGTCGCTGTTCGCGCCGGGGGTGCCGGTCCGCGTCGCGGTGGCATCCGGGTTGCCATTGATGTAGATCGTCGCGGCGTTCCCCGATACCGTGGCCACGACGTGAGTCCAGACGTCGAGGCCGATGCTCGTGTTGCTCACGAAGTTCAGCACGCTCCCGCCGCTGCTGTCGTACTCTTGGAACAGGATGTGTCCGGCGGCGCCGTTCTCCTCCCACACCCCGTAGTTCCTGCGGCTCGGGCCCGCGGCGGTGGCCCCCTTGCCCACAATCCGCTGCCAGTCGTTGGCCTCGGCGGTCTTCCTGTACCAGAACTCGATGGTGATGTCGCCGATGAGGTCGAGTGCGGCCGCATCGGGGGCCGTCACCGTCGCATTCGAGCCGTTGAGCCACACCGAGGTATCTGGATTGCCCAGGATCGCCCCCGGCTTCCCATAGTCCCCCGCCGCAAGGTTGTTGTACGTCCCGTTCGCCGCGTAGCTCGACGAGTCGAGGGCCGTTGTGCCACTCGCTTCCCCAAGGCGGTAATACCGAATGGGGTTGTCGGCGAGCACCGCGGCGTCGTAGAGACCTCCCGACGCCATGCCTCCAAGGCCGGCCAGAAGAACCACCACCACGACCATGCCCACCACGCCCTGCGGCCTCATCGCGGGGGCCGGCCGGCCAGGGCACAGGCGACGCGAGGCTCGCCCCCGCGCTAATGGGCTGCCCCCCTTCCGGCGGCGCCGGCGCGCGACCAGGCTAAGAAGCCCCAGCGCGCCGAGGGTGAGGGTGCCCGGCTCGGGGACGAGGTAGCTGCCGAGCTGGTAGTGTGCCAGGATGTCGGCCTCGCCGAGGATGCTGGAGTAGATGGCCACCTCGTCAAGGGTGCCGATGAAGAAGTTCATGGCCTGGGCGGAGTTCGAGCCGAGCATCCAGCGGTCGCCGCCGTTCCACATGTTGACGACGGGCGCGGGGCTGCCCTCCATCAGCCCGTCCACGTAGAGCTTTATCTCGTCGCTGTTCATGGCGGTGCTGACGACGTGGTACCACACGTCGGGCTCGACCATCGTGGTGCCGGTGACGATGCGCTCGCCGCCGCTCAGGTCGTAGAGATACGCCTGGAAGTACCCGTTGTTGATCCGCAGTTGATGGGACCATTGAGCGCCGGGGCCGCTGGCGTTGGTGCGCACGATGATGCTCTGGTTGATCGTGCTCTCGGTCCTCACCCAGGCCTCGAGGGTGTAGGCGGTCGGCGAGGAGGCGTCCGCGATGTCCACCCGCTGGCTCACGCCGTTGAGCCGCACCGCGGTGTTTCCATCGAGCTGGTTCCCGGGGATGCCGAGGACACCGAGCGTGGGAGTGTTCATGTAGACGCCATTCTGGCTGCCGTCGGCCGTGGCAAGGTCCACGGCGAAGACGGAGCCGCTGGGCTCGGCGTGGCGCAGGTAGATGTGGGGGTTGTCCGACATGACGAGCTGGGCGTAGGGCGAGCTGAGGTCGAAGCCCGGCGCGCTGCCGAGCTGCTTGACCGTGAAGGCGTTGAGGATCGGGCTCTTGTCTGTGGCCGTGCCGCCCGGCGACAGGGTGAAGTTGAGCTGGGAGGAGGTGGCGGGGACGGTGACGGAGTAGACGGCCCCAACGGTGGGGCTGGGGTTGCCGCTCCAGCCGCCCGTGGTCTCGTTGGTGTCGTACCCGGCCACGGCCTGGGCGCCCTGCACGTTGATGTCGAAGGTCCTCTGGTTCGGGGCCTTCCAGAAGTTCTCCGAGAACAGCAGTTGCAGTGCGTACTCCTGGCCGAAGACGCTCGGCACGCTGATGCTGACCGAATTGGGGCTGGCCGCCCAGCGGATGTTCCACATGATGGTCTCGAGGTTATTCGCGTCGGTCGTGCCGCCGTACTCGGGCTTCGTGCCCCAGTTCGTGGCGGTGTTCTGGGCCGTGATGACGATGCCCTGGCCGGCCGCGGTCGCGTCGTTCACGAACGTCGCCGAGCCGACGGTGAGCGTGGGGCCGGCGAGGTCCACCGCGTAGGTGAGGCCCGCGAGGTCGATCCCGCCCGGGCCGGTGAAGGTCCCAAGCGTCCCGAAGTTGATCACGGCGCCGTGCGCCGTCGTGACGCCCAGGAACAAAGCCACAGCCCACAACACCGCGCCGCTACGTTTGCCCGTGCTGGACATGGGCAACCTCCTTTCCCTGCCGGAGTCTTCCGGCCGACTTGGGTTGAGCGGATCCGAATCCACCATCGGACCTATGACAGCGGCCACTAAGATCGCGCGCCGGCGCCCGATTGTCAAGGTGCAACCTCGGTTCGAGTCCTGGTCGGGGAGTCGATGGCCGTTGGGCCACCCGCTTCCCCAAGGCGGTAGTACCGAATGGGGCGGTCGGCCAGCACCGCGTCGTCGTGGAGACCTCCCGACGCCGCGCCTCCAGGGCCAGCCAGAGGAACCGCCAGAACCACGGCCACCATGCCCTTCGCTCTCACCCGCCGGTCCTCCAGAAAGGGGGGCCTAGCGGCACAAGCTCCTCACACATTTGAAGTGATGCCGCGCAATTACCGTGCCGCTCTCGATGCGTACGCGTCCCGCCAGAGCCATATCATGCATCCACGTGTAAGTGTTGTGGCCTTAGATAGTTACGGCTATCAACAACTCGCAGGCGCCTCGCGCCCGAGTCACGTGCTTCACCTTCCCGAGCCAAGATGTTGACGCCTGGCAACATGGTTTCATTGGCCCATTCGTGACTCAGGACGTAAGTAGCCGTCGAACAGATACTTACGGAGTGTTGACGTCTGGCAACATGCGCGTGGGGGAATCAACACGTCCGAGGGCCTTGGGCGCTCCGTCGGGCTGGTGGTGTTGACACTTGACATCTCCGCCACAACGGGCTACGATCCGCATCGCGGTCCACAGCCGGGCTCACAGGCTCTGCGAGGGGAAACAGCGATGGCAGATTCCACGGGCGTGTGGTTCCTCCTTCTGCTCATGGTCGCCGCCAGTGCTGGGGCGGGCAGCCCAAGGCCCGCTCGCCTCTACGTGTCGCCCGACGGCAACGACGCGTGGTCGGGGCGGAGCCCGCGTCGCTCGATCCTCGGCGGCAAGGGCGGGCCGTTTGCCACCGTCGCCCGCGCGCGCGACGCCGTTCGCGAGCTGCGCCGGGCCGAGGGCGGGCCGAAGAAGCCCGTCGTCGTGTCGCTGCGCGGCGGCACGCATCGTCTCGCCGAGCCGCTGGTCTTGACGCCCGAGGACTCCGGCACCACCGACTGCCCGGTCATTTACCGGGCCTATCGCGACGAGCAGCCCGTCCTCAGCGGCGGCGCAACGATCACTGGCTGGAAGGAGACGAAGGTCAACGGCCAGCGGGCCTGGCAGGCCGAGCTGCCCGAGGTGAAGGAGGGCAAGTGGTATTTCCGCCAGCTCTTCGTCAACGGCCAGCGCCGCTCCCGCACCCGCCTGCCCAAGCAGGGGCTCTACCACTTCGCCGGCTTCCTCGGCGACGATGGCAAGCTCCCGTGGAACAAGGGGCAGCAGGCGATGAAGTTCGCCGCCGGCAACCTCAAGGCGTCGTGGGCAGGCCTGAATGACGTCGAGATCATCGCGCTCCATCTCTGGGCCGAGTCGCGCCTGCCGCTCGCGAGCGTGGACGAGAAGGAAGGCGTCGTCACCTTCACGCGCAAGAGCGTGTTCAAGCTGGCTGAGGACTTCAAGGCCGACCCCGGCCGCTACTACGTCGAGAATGTCGCCGAGGCCCTCGACACCCCCGGCCAGTGGTATCTCGACCGCCGGGCACCCGGAGCTGGCGACGGGTCGGGCGTCCTCACCTACCTGCCGCTCGAGGGCGAGAGGCTGGGCAAGACCGAGATCGTCGCGCCGTGCCTCGTCCAGCTCGTGCGCATTGTGGGGGATCCAGAGGCCGGGCTGCGTGTCAGCCACGTCCGCTTCGAGGGCCTCATCTTCGCCCACACCGAGTGGACGCTCCCGGCCGACAAGGCGGGCGACGGCCAGGCCATCACCAGCGCCCCGGGCACCCTCTGGCTCCAGGGGGCCGAGGAGTGCGCCATCTGCGACTGCACCATCGAGCACGTCGGCGGCTACGGCATCGAGCTCGTCAAGGGCTGCAAGGGAAACCAGATCGTCGGCAACGACATCTGGGACCTCGGCGCCGGTGGCATCAAGCTCGGCCACGACAGCCACTTCTCCACAGTCACCGACAACGTCATCACCGAGGGCGGCCGCATGTTCCCCAGCGCCGTCGGCATCTGGATCGGCCACAGCGGCGACAACACGGTTTCCCACAACCACATCTGCGACCTGTTCTACACCGGCATCAGCGTCGGCTGGACCTGGGGCTACGCCCCCAGCAAAGCCGTCCGCAACGCCATCGAGTACAATGAAATCCACAACCTCGGCCAGGGCGTGCTCAGCGACATGGGCGGCATCTACTCCCTCGGCGTCAGCCCCGGCACCCGCCTCACCCACAACCTCATCCACGACGTCGTCTCCCACGCCTATGGCGGCTGGGGCCTCTACACCGACGAGGGCAGCAGCGGCATGGTCCTCGAAAACAACGTCGTCTACAACACCAAGACCGGCGGCTTCCACCAGCACTACGGCCGCGAGAACATCGTCCGCAACAACATCTTCGCCTTCGCCAAAGTCGGCCAACTCCAGCGCACCCGCGACGAGGACCACATCTCCTTCACCTTCGAGCGCAACATCGTCACCTGGACCGAGGGGCCGCTGCTCCATGGGAGTTGGCGGAATGGCAAGTTCATCTTCGACCACAACCTCTACTGGCAGGCGGCGGGCAAGCCCTTCGACTTCGCGGGCAAGAGCTTCGCCGACTGGCAGAAGGCGGGCTACGACGTACACAGCCTGGTCGCCGACCCCCTCTTCGTCGCGCCCGACAAGGGCGACTTCACCCTCAAGCCTGCCTCCCCCGCCCTCAAGCTCGGCTTCCAGCCGATTGACCTGTCGGCCGTCGGACCGCGCAGGGCCGGAGGCGCGGCAGGCGAACGGTGAATGGAGGACGGCATGGAACGACGAGCGTTCCTCACGCGGACGGCGGCGAGCGCCGCGGCGGCGATGCTCGGGGCCGGCCTCTCCGCCGCAGAAGACAAGCCCCAGGGAACCGTGAGCCCACCTGTGATCCCCACCGACGTCACCATCACGAAGATCGAGGCCGCCGTGCTCCAGGGCACGAGGCCCCGCGTGGTCGGACGCAACGCGCGGCTTGGCGTTCATGGCACGCACGCGCGGGACCCGATCGCTCGGCTTCACACCGACGCCGGCGTCACGGCCTGGGGGTGGTGCGGCGTGAAGCCCGAGGACGCGCGGAAGCTCGTCGGCAGAAAGCTCCACGAGGCATTCGACCTGCGGACGGGGGTGAACGACGCCTTCACCCACCTCGACTTCCCGCTGTGGGACCTCGCGGGCAGGATCCTCGGGCGACCCGTCTACGCCCTCCTGGGCGGCGCCGGCCGCCACCCCGTGCCCGTCTACGACGGCGCGATCTACTTCGACGACCTCGATCCTGAGACGGGGCGCGACAGGGGCCTTGCCAAGCTGCTCGAGGGGGTGAAGGCGGGCCTCGACGCGGGCTTCCGGGCCTTCAAGGCCAAGATCGGCCGGGGCAACAAGTGGATGGAGAAGGCGGCCGGCTTCCGCCGCGACGTCGAGGCCATCCAGGCCATCCGCGAGATGATCGGCAAGGACGGGAAGCTCATGGTTGATGCCAACAACGGCTACTCGCCCGACGAGGCCCGCGAGCTGATGCGGCAGGCCGGCGGCTGCGACCTCCACTGGTTCGAGGAGCCGTTTCCCGAGGGCGCCGAGCCGTGCCTCGCTTTCAAGAAGTTCCTGAGGGAGGGCGGCTGGCGGACCCTCATCGCCGACGGAGAAGGCTCGAATGAACGCATGCAGGAGCTGACCGAGATTGTCCGCGCCGGCGGCATTGACGTCGTCCAGTTCGACCTGCGCAGCTACAAGCTGACGAAATGGTGGCGCTACCTTCGCCGCCTGGAGGGGACGAAGGCGCTGGCGTCGCCGCACAACTGGGGCTCGCACCTGTCGGGCTACTACATTGCCCAGTTCGGGCGCGGCTGCCCGCGCTTCGCCATGGCCGAGATCGACTCGATGAACATGCCAGCCGTCAGTGCGAAGGGCTACGAACTGCGGGAGGGCGCGATGCACGTGCCCGACACGCCCGGCTTCGGCCTCGAGCTCGACCCGGCCGCCCTCAAGAGCCCTGTCTGGACCGTGGACCGCGGCTGACGGCGGGCACACGGACCCGCTACGTTCCTTGTGAGGAGCCGACATGCCGCCGACCCGAATCATCAACGTCCACACGCATCTCCACAGGAGCCAGGACGTGGACGCCCGCGTGAAGCTCTGGCGCGAGTGCGGCCTGGTGAAGGTCTGCGTCCAGGTGCTCACGGCCGACCCCGCCGACTCGACCTGCGACAACGCGGAGGTGCTGGAGTGGATGCGGAAGTATCCCGACCTCATCCTGGGCTTCGGCTACGTGGAGCTGGGCCCGCGGGCCGACCTGCCCGAACAGGTTGACCGGCTGAAGGAGCAGGGCTTCACGGGGCTGAAGTTCATCGCCCCCTCCGAGCCCTACGACCACGAGCGCTACTACCCGCTCTACGAGCGTGCCCAGACGCTCGGCATGCCCATCCTGTTCCACACGGGCTTCCTGGCCATCTCGCCGAGCGACGGCGCCCGCCGCGTGTCCACCGACAAGATGCGTCCCGTGCGCCTCGACACCCTGGGCCGCGCCTTCCCGAACCTGAGGATGATCATGGCCCATCTCGGTAATCCCGAGTTCCCCGTGGCCCTCTCGATCATTGACTCGTTCAGGAACATCTACGCGGAGTTCTCGGGCCACAGCGGCTCGAAGTGGCGGGAGACGACGCTACGCAAGGTCTTCGCCCCCCTGCCCGGCTCGAACCTGGCGGACCCCGAGGAGAACCAGGCGCTCCGGTGGTTCACCAAGCTCTGCTTTGCCACCGACAACCCCGAGCCGCCCCGCTGGATCGCCCTGAGCCAGCGCCTGATGGACGAGCTTCAGCTCCCGCCCGACCTCCAGGAGCGCTTCTGGTGGCGCAACGCCGCCGAGGTGTTGGGACTGAATGGGATATGAGGGAGATGAATGGCTGGGGAGGGAACCTTTCTGGCAGAAAGGTTCCTTCCCCAGCCCCCATCCTCCAAAGACTCTTGGATTGGGCCACCGGCCGGCGGCTCATTACGGAGCCAAGGCTTCGATGTGCCTCCGGTAGATCGCCTCGAAGGTCCGCACGTCCTCCAGCGTGTCGGAGGCGGGGGACCGGAAGGGTGCGCCGCTCCGCACGCACTCGACGAAGTGCCGCATCTCGGCCTTGTAGGCCCACTCGCGCCCGCCCTCGGGGAAGGTGTGGGTCGTGGACTTGGCGGGCGTGTTGCCGCGGTAGACCTCGACCGTGGCCGGCACGTTGCGGAGGAGGAGCGGCGGGGCCTCCGTCTTGATCCACCCGCCCTCGAAATAGAGCTGCGTGTGCTCCTCCCAGCCGTGGTAGGCCACGGCGCCCGACTCGATGACCGTCTGCACGCCGCCCACCTCGAGCACGACGACACCGAAGTAGCCGCGCTCCCGGTCCAGCTCCACCGCCTTCACCTTCACGTCGCCGCCTGCGTCGAGGAGCCAGCGGACAAGGTTGACGTTGTGGGTGTACTGCTGGAGGTAGCCGAGATAGCCATTGACATGCTCGTCGGGCAGCCACGCGGGATACCTGGGCTGGACGGCGGGATACGGCTCATCCGTCTTGTCCATTGGCGTATCGAGGCCGGCGGTCCAGTCGCCGCAGAAGCCGTGGTTGCGGACGAAGCGCAGCTTGCCCATCTCGCCGCTCTTGCGGGCGTCGTCCACCAGCTTCTTCACCAGCACGTTGCCCGCGTCGTAGCGCTTCATGTAGGCGACCATCAGGCGCTTGCCGCTTCGGCGCTCGGCGTCGAGGATACGCTCGGCCTGCTCGACGCTGACCGCCATCGGCTTCTCCATGAACACGTCCTTGCCCGCCAGCAACAGGTCAATGGCGATCTCGCCCTGGGCGTAGAAGTGCCCCGAGACGCCGACGGCTTCGATGTCGGGGTCCTTTGCCAACTCGGCGTGGCTCGCGTAGAGCTTCGGGATGCGGAAGCGCTCCTGCACCTTCGCTCCCAGCTTCGGGCGCAGCTCGGCGATGGCCGTCAGTTCCACGCCGTCGAGCGACAGGATGTTGGGGATGTGCACCTTCTGCGCCATGAATCCACAGCCGACGTAGCCCATGCGAAGCGTCTGCGGCATTGCCATCTCCTTCCCGCGATTGGGGGTCAGGCCCAGATTCTACACTTTCCTGCTTCGCCATGCCGAGTGGGGAAGTGTAGAATGTGGACCTGACACCCGAGATGGACTTTTCAGCCCCTTGGAGGGCCCGACAGGGACGTAGCGAAAGGCCCTGAGATGTTCCGCCACAAGACGAGCGAAGAAGGAGGTGCCGCGATGGACGTGACGATCGGCGTCGCTCTGTGTCTCAGCGCCATGCTGTGCAGCGCCGGGTTGGCCGGCGAGGCCGGGGAGGCCGCGCCCGAGAAGCTGCCCGCGACCGCGGGGATGCCGATCCTGGCCTGGGGCAGCATTGACGCCGCCCATACGAGCGTAGAGCGCTTCCGGGAGCTGGCCGACGCCGGGTTCAACCAGCACTTCACCTACTCCTACGCGAGCGCCGAGGAGCTGGCGAAGGCCCTCGACGCGGCGAGCCGGGCCGGCGTCAAGGTGCATGCCTTCTACAAGGACATGCTCAAGGACATTCCCGCGACCGTGGCGCGCTTCAAGGAGCACCCGGCCCTGGCGGCCTGGCACCTCCGGGACGAGCCCAGCGCACGGGACTTCGCTCAACTGGCCGAGTGCATCCGGCAGTTCGCGGCGGCGGACAAGAACCCCGACCATTTCTGCTACATCAACCTCTTCCCGAACTATGCCAGCACGGGCCCGAACGGCCAACTGGGCACCGCCAGCTATCGGGAGCACATCGAGCGCTTCGTCAAGGAGGTCCCGGTGAAGGTGATCTCCTTCGACCACTACCCCATCACGGGCAACCGGCTGCGGGCGCAGTGGTACGAGAACCTGGAGATCATCGCCAAGGCGGCGAGGGACGCGGGGAAGCCGTTCTGGGCCTTTGCCCTGTCGGTGGCGCACTACTCGTACCCGGTGCCCACGCTGGCGCACTTGCGCCTGGAGGTGTACAGCGACCTGGCCTACGGGGCGCAGGGGATACAGTATTTCACCTACTGGGCGCCCAAAGGGGCCGAATGGGGGCTGGCCCCCGTCGCGAACGACGGCAGGCGCACGGCCGTCTACGACCTGGTGAAGGAGATGAACCGGGAGCTCCGCGGCCTGAGCGGCGTGTTCGTCGGCAGCCGCGTGCTCTCGGTGGGGCACACGGGGAAGCCGCCCGCTGGGACGGCGGCCTACGCTCCGGCGGCGCCCATCACGGCCCTGCGAACCGAGGGCGAGGGCGCCGTCGTCTCGTTGCTCGCCAGGGACGCACGCCGCTTCCTGGTGATCGTCAACCGCGATTTCAACAAGCCAATGCCGTTACAAGTGGCCTGGCAGGAATCCGCGGCCGTGGCCGCCGTGGCCAAGGACGGCACGCTGACGCGCCTCTCGGCCCGGAAGCGCGAAGCGACCATCCAGCCGGGAGACGTGGAGATTCTGAGCTGGGTGGTGCAACCCTAGCACGGCGACGAGGACGAGGGCGAGTGGGAGCGGTCACTTCTCCACGACGTAGAGATGGTTGTTGCAGGCGACGTAGAGGACGCCGTTGGCGACGATCGGCGTGGCGTGGATGGGGGTGCGGAGGTTGATCTCGGCCAGCACCTTCTTCTCCTTGCTCGCCGCCAGCACCGTGAGCTTGCCGTTCTTGTTGCCGAACCACACCTTGCCGTCGGCCACAAAGGTCGAGCCCATGCAGTCGCGGCCGCCCGTCTCGTGGGTCCAGTAGGGCTTGCCCGTCTCGGCGTCCAGGCAGTGGACGGTCGCCACGTAGTCGGCGACGAAGACCAGGCCGTCGGCGACGGATGGCGTGGCCATCGAGCGGCTGATGCCGGTGTAGCGCCAGAGGACGCCGGTGCTCGAGATGTCGCCCGACCCGTCGCCGGCTCCGGGTGCCCGCGTGGCGTCAATGCAGGTGAGGCAGCCCTTGCCCACGCCGTGGCGCGTATCCTGGCCGACCGTGGTGTAGACCTTGTTGTTGGCGAAGACGACGGTGCCGGTGATCTCGCTGGGGCCTTCGGCGTTCTTGTTGTAGGGCAGCTTCTTGCCGTCGCGGGTGCGGTACTCGGGCGGATTGGCGTCGCACTTCCACACGGTCTTGAGCACCTTGAGCGGCTTGCCGGGCACCTCGACCGGCGTGGGGTCGAAGGCGTAGCAGAAGCCGTCGCCCGCGCCGAACAGCAGGAGCTTCTTGCCGCTGACCTCGGCGAGCGAGGGGGAGGACCAGGTGCCGTGGAATACGGTTGGGGCGATCTTCTCCTCGTCCGTGGCCACCAGCTTGCCCGTCTTCTTGTCGAGGGCGATGATCGTCGGCACCTGCGGCGAAGGGATGTTCTTGTGCGAGAGGTCCACGCCGTTCGATGGGTTCACGTAGACGAGGTCGCCGTGGACGACGACCGAGCACGACGAGGCGTCCTGGGGCCAGGCGTCGAGTTCGGTCATCATGTCGTAGCGCCAGATGATGTCGGCATCGGTCGGCGCCAGCTCGATGGGCTTGACGGGGGCTGGGGGCTGTTCGTCGGGCTTCCCGCCCGGGGGCCGCTTGCCGGGCTTGCGGCGCGTGGCCACGGCGATGTACTCGCCCTCGTCGGTGAACGGCCCGTCGTTGCCGTTGGCGAGGCCGTTGACATCGAGGCAGAGCACGTCGTCGCGGTTGGTGACCAGATAGACGCGGTCGCCCTCGACGGCGGGGGAGGAGCAGATGCCGAGTGCTCGGAAGTCGCCGTTGAAGCTTCGGAGCTGCGCGTACTTCGACACGGCGAGCTGCCAGAGGAACTTGCCCGTGGCCTCCTCGAAGCACATCAGGATGCTGCGGTCGCCCTTGAGGCGCGGGTCGCGTGGCGCCCCGTTGTTCGTGCCGACGAAGACCTTTCCGCCCGAGACCGTGGGGTTGCCATAGGTCTCGGTGCCGAGGCGTGCGGCCCACTTGATGTTCTTCGTCGTGGCGGGGTCAATCTCGTGGCTGCCGTCCTTCCTCCGGCCGGGGTCGAACGACTCGGGGATGCCCTTCTCGTCGGAAACCATGTTCCGGCAGTCGCGCCCGCCCCACTGCGGCCAGTCGGCGGCGAGGGTGAGTGGTGCCAGGACCAGCGCGCAAACACAGGCTGTAGCTCGGCTCTTCAACGTGGTTCTCCGTGAATGATGTGGCTCTTCCATTATAGCGAAGGGGGCAGCCCCAGGAAACCGAGACGCCGTGCTCGGACCCCGACTGGGTCCGATAGGTCCCATACGTCCCATAGGTCCGATGGGACGAATGGGACCTATGGGACCCATGGGACGCACGACGTGCCCCGACGGCGTTAGCGCGGCAGGAATCGCCTCTCAATCTTCGCCACGTAGGTGAAGTGCGGGTTGACGAATTCGGTGGCGCGAGCCTCGAGGACCTGGGCGAGGAGCATGATGCCCTCGGGCTGCGAGACGCCGTAGGATTCCTCGAGCCAGGCAAGCAGCTCGGCGAGGGCGAGGCGGAAGGAGTCCTCGGCGGGCCGCGCGAGGCCGAAGACGCCGATGTGCGTCGCGTTCTCGAAGCGGGGAAAGCGGAGCGACTTCGGCGCGGGCGACGTGACGCGGCAGGTGAGCTGCACCCGCCCCCCGGCCTCGATGCCGCCGGCGCCGCAGATTTCGCCGTCGCCCTGAATGGCGTGCATGTCGCCCACGTGCAAGAGCGCGCCCGGGCACTGGATGCGGATGTGCAGGGTGGCGCCCGTGGTGACCTCCTGTGCGTCGAGGTTGCCGGCCCACACGCCGGCCCAGCCGTTGTGGTGCCGCTCGCGTGCGGGCGCGACGCCGACGAAGCCGAGCATGGGCCGAAGCGGCAGCAGGAGCGAATCGCTCCAGCGGATGCCGTCCTTCGTGATCTCGACGAGCTTCTCGCACGGCCCGCACTTCAGGCCGCGCGGCGTCGCGTCGGTGCCGCCGCCGAACTTCGTGTAGCCGACGGGGTCCACCTCGATGGGGCCGATCTCGACGCTGAGCATGTCGCCGGGCCTGGCGCCCTCGACGAACACGCAGCCGCTCGCCGGGTTGCCGCCGCGGAGGCGCTTGCGCCAGGCCTCCTGCTCCTCGGGCGGCAGGCGGTCAATCCACGGCCCTGCGTTGATCTGCGTCTGCACCTCGAACGTCTCGCCCGGCTCCACCCGATGCGTCACGGGGTTGTCCGGGCCGGTTTCGCAGTAGAGCACTTCGTTGCCGACATGTTGCATCTTCGGTCTCCCTCTGGGAAAGGCTTCGCGCCCTATATGGTTAGCAGGAAGGTTGGGCCAGGTCAAGCGCGCTTGCGCGCCGTTGGGGAACTGACATGATAGGTGCTGTGGAAGCTCCGAGGGCATCACTCAGGCACAGAGGAGAAGCGGCCATGACGCAGGAGAGAGCCTCGTCGCGTCGGGAGTTCTTGAGCACGAGCAGCAAGGTGGCCGCCGCCTCTGCCCTCGCGGGCGTGGCCCTGCCGCCGGTCTATGCGGCAGACGACAACACGATTCGCCTGGCACTCATCGGCTGCGGCGGGCGCGGCGGCGGGGCTGCGGCGAACGCCTTCGAGGCGCCCGGCGGCCCGGTGAAGCTGTGGGCGATGGCCGACCTCTTCGAGACCCGGCTCAAGGGCTCCCACAACCACCTGAGCCAGAAGTTCGCCGACAAGGTGGACGTGCCGCCCGAGCGCCGCTTCCTCGGCTTCGACGCCTACAAGAAGGCGATTGACTGCCTGAAGCCGGGCGACGTGGCGATGCTGACCGGCTACGCCGGTTTCCGCCCCGCACAGCTCGAGTACGCCGTCGAGAAGGGCATCAATGTTTTCATGGAGAAATCGTTCGCGGCCGACCCGCCCGGCGTGCGCCGCGTCATCCAGGCGGGCGAGGCCGCCGGGAAGAAGAACCTGAAGATCGCCGCGGGCCTGATGTGCCGCCACTCCGTCGCCCGACAGGAGTTGATCAAACGCATTCGCGACGGCGCGCTTGGCGACCTCCAACTCATCCGCGCCTACCGCATGGAACCCGTCGGCCCCATGGGCCGCAAGCCCGAGGGCGAGAAGGAGCTCTTCTGGCAAATCCGCAACTTCACCCGCTTCTACTGGGTCTCGGGCGGACTCTACGCCGAGATGGACATTCATCAGATTGACGAGCTCTGCTGGCTGAAGGACGCCTTGCCCGTCGCCGCCCACGGCGTCGGCGGTCGCGCGGCGAACAGCACCGACTGTAGCCAGAACCTCGACTCGTTCTCCGCCGAGTGGACCTTTGCCGACGGGACCAAGGCGACCGACGTGGTGCGCTACCTCCGCAACTGTCACATGGAGTTTGCCACCTACGTTCACGGCACCAAGTGCGCGGCCCAGTTCTCCGGCAGCGGCCACGCGGGGACGGCCATCCTCTACAAAGACCAGCGGATGACCCGCGACAACATCGCGTGGAAGGCCGACAAGGAGCAGTTCACCCCCTGGCAGGCGGAGTGGAACGTGCTCCTCGACGCGATCCGCAAGGACAAGCCGCACAACGAGGCCAAGCGCGCCGCCCTGTCGAACCTCGCGGACATCATGGGCCGCGCCGCCATTCACTCCGGCAAGATCATCACCTGGGACGAGGCCATGGCCTCCAAATTCCAGTTCTGTCCCAACATGGACACCCTGACCCCCGACTCGGAGCCGCCAGTGAAGCCCGACGCCCAGGGCCGTTACCCCGTGCCCATCCCCGGCGTCTGGACCGAGATCTAGCCAGGGACCCGCGCAGGCGATGCGAGGGGGGGCATTCAGAGCGGGAGGGAGCTGCCGAGGCCGCGGAGCCGGGCGTTGGCGAGCACGCGGCGGGCGGCACAGAGGTCCTGGACGGCGAGGCCGACGGACTTGAAGAGGGTGACTTGGCCAGGGGACTGGCGGCCCGGCCTCGTGCCGGCCAGGATTTCGCCGAGCTCGGCCCAGATGTGCTCGCGGCCAATCAGGCCCTCCACCATCGGGATGAGGAGGTCGCCCGCCTCGGCCAGGGCGGCGGGCCGGTGGTCCACGACCACGCGGGCGCGCCGCACGGTCTCCCCCGGAATCTCGCGCACGGCAGGCTTGTAGGAGCCGATGGCGTTGATGTGGGCGCCGGGGGCAAGCTCCGCGTCGGCGAAGACGGGGACCGTGGACGTGGTGGCCGTGCACACGATGTCGGCCTCGGCCAACGCATTGGCGGAGGAGGGGACCGGCTCGATCGGGACCCCGAGGCGCTCGGCCATCTCGAGGGCGAACGCCGCGGCGCGGGCCGCGTCGGGGTCGAGCACACGGGCGCGGCGGATGCTTCGCACGGTGCACACGGCCTCGAGCTGGGTGCGCGCCTGCGGCCCCGAGCCGAAGATGGCCACGGTCGAGGCGTCGGGGTTTGCCAAGAGGTCGGTTGCGGCGCCTGAGGCGGCGCCGGTGCGGATTGCGGTCAGCGACGTGCCGTCCATCACGGCCACGGGGCTGCCGGTCGCGGCATCGAGCACGAGCATCAGGGCCTGGATGACGGGCAGGCCGCTCGCGCGGTTTCCGCGGTACACAGTGACCACCTTGATGCCCATCGCCTCGTCTGCGGGGACGTAGGAGGGCATGACCAGGGCGTCGCCGGGCGGCTCGGCGGCCTCGATGTGGGTTCTGGGCGGCATGACCACCTGGCCGGCGGCGAGGAGGCGGAAGGCGTGCTTCATCGCCTCGATGGCTTCGCTCATGGGCAGGGCCTGCACCACGTCGCTAGCGGAGAGAAAGCGGAGGGTGCGCTCGCTCACGCGGGGTCTCCATCGGTGTTGCGGCGCGGGGCCGCACGGGGCTTCAGGGCGTGCGCCGAGGGCGTGGCGGCCAGGCCGCCGAGGGCCGTGCAGCGCAGCTCGGGCGGCAGCATCCTGCCGACCGCGTAGACGGCGTCAATCGTCTCATCCAGCGGGATGGGGTTGCGGTAGCCGCCGAGAACGAGGTCGGCGCAGAGGAGCGCTGTGGCGGCGGCCGCGGCGTTGCGCGTGTGGCAGGGGATTTCGACGGCGCCCTGGACGAGGTCGCACACGGAGCCCATCGCGTTCTGGAACGCGACGGCCGCGGCATCGGCGGCCTGCTGGGCCGTGCCGCCCGCGGCCTCGACGACGGCCGCGGCGGCCATCGCCCCGGCGGCGCCGATCTCGACCTGGCAGCCGGCGACCTCGGCGGCGAACGTGGCGCGGTTGGCCACCACGACGCCGACCGCGCCGGCGGCGAGGAAGGCGAGCGACGCCGCCTCGCGGCTCAGCCCCTTCTCCTCGATCAGCGTGACCAGCACGCCGGGCAGCGTGCCGGCGGAGCCACCGGTCGGCGCGGCGCACACGACGCCCATGCTGCTGTTCACCTGCATCGCCGCCAGGGCGCGGGCCGCCGCCCGCGTGTGAATGCCGCCGCCGACAAGGCGGCCCGCCGCCTCGGCGGCGAAGATGGCGCCCGCGCTCGGCTCGAGGAACTGCATGGCGTGGCCCGACGGCGCGAGCCCGCGTTGCACGGCGCGCCCCATGACGTCGAGGCGGCGGGCGACCTCGGCGAGAACCGCGTCCCGCGAGATGCCCAGGAGCTCGGCCTCGTAGTCCAGCGCCACGTGGCCCAGCGAGTCGCCGCGCTCCATCGCCCGCTCCAGCATCTCCGCCGCGCTGGCGAAGAGCGGCGGGCCGACGCGCACGAAGAAGACGGGCTGTGTCGTCCAGACGGCGAGCCCCTCCATGGCCGCGGCTGCATCGGGTGGTAGTGGGGCGCGTCGCCGCGCGGCGACGAGTGCCCGGCCCGCTCTTGCCTGGGATTCCGGCTGGCGAAGGGCGGCGCCGTCGCGGCTCAACAGCTCGGCAATGGCGGCTTCGCGGCCGGGCGCGGTCTCGACGGCGATCTCGTGGGCGTCGCCTGTGAAGCGAACGCGCCAGCCGGCGAGCCGCACGATCTCGACCGCGCCGCCGCCGACGGAGTTCGCGCGCAGGCTCAGCGTGCGGCCGTCGGCCCCCGACAGCTCGATGTCCATGGTGTTGGGGTGGTCGGCCTCGGGGAGTGTTCGCAGGCCGAATTCGAGCGCGAGCCCGGCGTCCGCCGCGATGCGGAGTGCGTCGCCGAAGCGCTCGTCGGCCATCGTCCAGCCCATCAGCCCGGCGGCGAAGGCGAGGTCGGCGCCCTGCTGCCGATAGCACGCGCCGTAGGAGCCGGAGGGGTCGAACCACACGGCCGCCCGCGTCGGCGCGGCCCCGAGCAGCGAGCGCGCCAGGAGGGCGATGTGGAACGCGCCGGCCGTGTGCGAGCTGGACGGCCCCCGCATCACAGGCCCCAACACGTCGTTCAGGATGCTCGCGGATTCCACAGGCGATCACCAATCCGCCGGCACTGGCGCCCTATGGCCTGGGCGGGAGGGCGACGGAGGGAAAGGGGGGAGGGCACTCGAGCACGATGTCCCGGCGGGGCGGGCCGCCGTCGGGTGGGCGGCGGTTGAAGAAGCGGTCGTAGTAGGGGGCATTCGCGTCCACCCAGGTCACGAGCGACAGCCATTCCGCCTCGCCGAGCTTCACCTCTTTCGTGTGCAACGCGTCGTCGAGGAGGACGCGGATCAGGCGGCTCTTGTGCGAGCCGAACTCCCTGGCCTGGGAGATTCCCGCTCCGCTGAAGCGGTTGGAGACGGCGACCAGGGGCATCGCCTTCTTGTCCTTCCCCGTGGTGTCGGGGAAGATGGTGTGGAAGGACTGGAGGAATCCGTCGGCGGCCCGCGTCGAGGTGAGGACGACGCCCTTGGGGTCCTTGCTGTCGTGGCAGCGGACGCAGTGGCGGTCGAGGATGGGCTGGACGAGCCACTCGTAGCCGAGCAGTCTTGCGCTGCCCCAGGGCGGCGGCGTGGGGGTGTCGGGTTCGCGGAGGAGTGCCAGCGGGGCGCGCGCGGCGGCGGGGGCCGCCGCCTGGGATTCATGGCAGCCGCGGCAGCCGCGGACCTCGCCGGGCTGGAAGGTGACGTGGCTCCGCATCCTGCGCAGTTCCATGTACTTATCGTCGAGTGCCTGGAAGTAGACGGCGGCGTCGGCGGGCAGGCGGAAGCAGGCCGAGCCGTCGGTCTCGACGGGCACGGTGCCGATGACGCGCACGGGCGCCCAGCTCCAGAAGCCGTATTGACGGGCGTAGGCGTTGCCGGGGATCCAGCGCATGGCGCCGATCTGCGTGTCGAGGGGCCAGCCCACGCGCTGGAGGATGCGGAGGTGCTTCACCGAGCCGGGCACCAGCCCCGCTCCGTCGTAGACATTGGTCACGTAGCACGTCGCGTGCGGCTGCTGCGCCTCCGCGCCCGCGAGGACGGGTGGGCGGGGCCGCTTCCGCAGCGGGATGGGGAACGAGCACGAGAGCAAGAGGTCGCGGTGCAGGAGCTCCTTGTTGCCGCAGGCGTCCATGAGGTAGATGGCGAAGCCGTTGGGGTTGTCGCCGCCGGCCGTGCCCGACGGGGTCGGGGCGTAGGAGTAGGAGGCGAGGAAGCATTTCTCGGAGAGCGCCCACGGGGTCTGGTAAAGGCCGCCGCGGTCGGGCACGCCGCCCTCGGGCGGCGGGGCGCCGGCGGCTGGCCCCTCCTCCGGGCGGACGCCTGGCGTGATCGCCTGGATGGCGCCCGGCGTGTTGATGCCCTTCTGGGGGTCCACGACGACGACGGGGCCGTAGGCAAACGTGTGGTGGCCGGTGGCGATGGCGATGAGCTTGGAGCCGCCGGGGACCGAGCGGGTGTCGCGCAGGCCGAAGGGGGCGGGGAGGTGCTGCTTGAAGAGGGCATCGGACATCGTGCCGTCGGGGCGAACGGTCCAGACCGAGTGGATCTCGAAGAAGTGGCGCTCCTGGTAGTCCCAGCGGGTGTAGGCGATGAGGCCGTTGTCGAGGCTGTGCGGGTAGCGGTCAATGTCCTTGTTGTCGCTCAGGCGGCGGAGGCCCGAGCCGTCGGGGGCGACGGCGTAGAGGTTGATGACCGTGTGGTCGGCGGAGAACTTGCCGCACTCGGACGAGCGGCCCGAGCGGTCGGAGGCGAAGGCGATGTCGCCGCTCGCGCACCAGGTCGGCTCGAAGTCGCTCCACACGGCGTGATTCGTGACCTGCCGGAGGCCGGTGCCATCGAGGCGGGCCTCGAAGATGTGAGTCGGCTCCTGCTCCTTCCGCAGGAGAAAGACGTTGTCGCCGCTGAGGGCGTCCAGCCTGGGCGGCCACTTGGGCTGGCGGGCGTAGCCGAAGACCACGCGGTCGGCGTCCCACCAGAGGTCGAGGCCGCGGACGTGTCCCGGCCCGAGCTGGCCGTTGAGCACGCCGCGCACCGGGGCGCCGGGCTGGAGGCCGGTCTGCACGCAGATGTCGCCGCCCGGCTTGTGGCACCAGGGGTATTGCGAGCCGGTGATGTTGCGGTGGGAGTGGGCGGGGTGGCGTTTCACGAAGACGAGCCGGTCGAAGTCCACGGCGGGGTTGGCGAGGACGATGGGCCGGGCGGCCCGGCGGGCCTCGAGCCAGAGCTTGCGGTGGTCCGTGAGGTCGTCGGGCGCGGCCTTGAGCCGCTCCGCGAGCTTCGCCTGGATCGCCCGGATGGCGTCGAGTTGCTTTGCGATGGCTGGCGAGGGGCCGGCCTCCCGGGCAGCGCCCTCGGCACGCTTGAGGATGGAGCCGACCGAGCTGAGGAGCTTCGAGCCGTCGTTGTGAATGCCCCACAGGATGGCGAAGCGGGCGTAGTCGGCGTCGAGCAGGAACTCGGGCTTGAGGCTGGCCCAGGCCTTGAACCACTGCGGCGGATCGGGCCGGGGCCAGGCAATCTGCTGGCCGCTGTTCTCGATGCCGACCTTGATGGCGATGGCCCACTCCGCGATCGCGGCGACGAAGGGGTCGTCGTGGCCCACGAGCTGTGCCGCCTGCTCGGCGAGGGGGTCGGTGAGGCGCTTCTGGCGGGCGAGGCCGAGGAGGCGTTCGGCGGACTCCATTGCCGTCGCGCCGGCGGCAGCCGGCCCCAGCAGGAGAACGAGGAGGAAGCCAGCGACGAGCCGAAGCCAGGTCACGGCAATCTCCCCTGTGCGTTCATTGCGGTGGCCTCGCGGCGAGGCTTCTCGCCGCCCGTTGGCCGCTTGTTGAAGAAGGCGTCGTGATAGGGCGCGTTCGCGTCCACCCAGGTCACGAGCGCGAGCCATTCGGCCTCGCTCAGCTTGACCTCCTTCTTGTGCAGGTCGTCGTCGAGCACGCGGATGAACGGGCTTCGGTGCGAGCCGAACTGCCTCGGCTGCGTGACGGCCGCGTCGCCGAAGCGGTCGGCGACGGCGACGAGGGGGCGCTTGCCTTTGCCCTCGGGGAAGAGGGTGCGGAAGGACCTGTAGAAGCCGCCGTCGGTGCGGGTGGCCGTCAGGTCGAGGCCCTTGGCGTCCTTGCTGTCGTGGCAGCGGACGCACTGGCGGTCGAGCACGGGCTGGACGAGCCATTCGTAACCGAGCAGCTTCTCGGCGCCCCACGGCGGGGGCGTCGGCGGCTGCGGCGGCCGCTGGAGGGCGAGCGGGGCGGCGCCGACCGGGGGCGCCGCGGCGCGCGACTCGTGGCAGCCGATGCAGCCGCGCACCTCGCCCGCCTTCAGGCCCACCATGCTCCGCATCCGCCGCACCTCCATCCCCCGCTCGTCGAGGGCCTGGAAGTAGAGCGCCACGTCGGCGGGCACCTCGAAGTGCGCCGAGCCGTCGCTCTCGACCGGCACCGTGCCGAGTACCCGCACGGGCGACCAGCTCCAGTAGCCGTACTGCTTCGCGTAGGCGTTGCTGGGCAGATAGGGCTGCGCGCCGCGCTCGGCATCGAGCGGCCAGCCGACGTGTTGCGAGATCCGGATGCTCTTGATGGTGCCGCGCGGCACGTCGCCGAGGCCCTGGTAGACATCGTTCACGAAGCAGGCCGCGATGCCCTTCGGCTCCTCGATGACGCTGGGCACGACGGGCGGCCTCGGCCGCTTCCGCAGCGGAATGGGAAACGTGCACGACAGCACGGGGTCGCGGTGGAGCAGTTCCTTGTTGCCATAGGCGTCAATCAGGTAGATGGCGAAGCCGTTGGAGTCGGCGCCCGCGGGCGCGGTGCACTTGGGCCGGGCGTAGGCGTAGGCGGCGAGGAAGCAGGAGTCGCTGAGCGCCCAGGGGGTTTGATACAGGCCGCCGGCGTCGGCCACGCCGCCCTCGGGCGCGACCCGCCCCGCCGTCGGGCCTTCCTGCGGCTTGACGCCGGGCGTCAGTATCGTGACGGCGTCGGGCGTGTTCATCCCGCGGCGCGGGTCCACCACCACGACCGGGCCGTAGGCGAACGTGTGGTGGCCCGCCGCCGTGGCGACGAGCTTCTGTGTGCCCGGCACCGAGCGGGTGTCGCGCAGGGCGAGCGGCGCCTTCATGTGGTGCTTGAAGAGCGTGTCGGACTGTGAGCCGTCGGGCCGAAGCGTCCAGATGGCGTGCACTTCCATGAAGTGCCGCTCCTGGTACTCCCAGTGGGTGTAGGCGATGAGACCGTTGTCGAGCGAGTGGGGGTAGCGGTCCACGTCCCTGCTGTCGGTGAGCCGCCGCAGATTCGAGCCGTCGGGTGCGACGATGTAGAGGTTGGGGTTGGCGTGGTCGTGGTGGAAGGAGCCGCACTCGGGCGAGCGGCCGCAGCGGTCGGAGGCGAACACGACGTCGCCGTTGGCGCAATAGGTCGGCTCGAAGTCGCCCCAGAACCGGTCGTCGGTGATCTGGCGAATGCTCGAGCCGTCGAGCCGGGCCTCGAAGAGGTGGAGGGGCTCGTGGCGCTTGCGCAGCTCGAGGGCGTGGCTGCCCTCGGCGTCGTGGAGCGCCGTGTTCACGTGCGGCGGCCAGTTGGGCTGGCGCGCGTAGGCGAAGACCACGCGATCGGCGTCCCACCAGAGGTCGAGGCCCCACACATAGCCCGGCCCCAGGCGGCCCTGGATCACGTCGCGCACCGGCGCGTCGGGCCGGAGCGCGGAGAGGACGCAGACCCCGCCGCCCGGCTTGTGCTTCCAGGGATACGAACGGGTGATGTTGCGCACGGTGTGGGGCGCGAACTGCTTGAGGAACACGACCTGGTCGAAGTCGAGAGCGGGGTTGGCGAGGGCGATGGCGCGACCGTGGCGGCGGGCCTCGAGCCAGAGCGTGCGGTGGGCCGCCAGGTCGGCGGGCGCGGCCTTGAGGCCCTCGGCCAGCTTCGCCCGCGCCGCCCGCAAGGCATCGAGGTGGCCTAGCACAGGCAAGATGCCTGTGCCACCATGAGGTTCGGCTCCAGGCAGGATGCCTGTGCCACCGTCAGGATTGGTGGCACAGGCTTCCAGCCTGTGCGCTGGGGGGCGGCGCAGGCTTCCAGCCTGTGGGCCGAAGTCGGCGGCCATGCGACCCGCTCGCGCGAGCATCGCGTCCACCGAGGCCAGGAGCCTGGCGCCGTCGCGGTGGATGCCGAGCGACACGGCCTGGCGCACCCAGTCGGCCTCGAGCGCGAGGGTGGGGGACAGGCTCTGCCAGACCTGGAACCACTCGGGCGGGTTCGCCCGGGGCCAGACGGCCTGTTGGCCGTTGTTGTCGAGGCCGACTTTCATGGCGATTGCCCAGTCGGCCATCCCGCGCACGAAGGGGTCGGCGTGCTTCAGCAGGCCGGCGGCCAGGGCGAGCTGCTCGGGCGACAGGCGGTTGGCCTGGGCCGCGGCGAGGAGTCCCTCGGCGGCGGCGTTGGGACTCTCCTCCGCGGCGGCGGGCCACATCAGCGCGAGGGCGAGGATGGCGGCGAGTCTGCTCACAAGGCGCATTCTAGCGGGAGCCGCGTGGGGCGTCAAGGCCCGCGGAATCTGACACGCCCCCAATCTCCGCGTCCTCTGTCTTGCAGCCCCCGAATGGGGGCGACGCAGGCGTAGCCCAGGGCGACCGAAGGGAGCCCTGGGAGGGCCGGGCCCCCAAGGGGGAGCCCTCGAACGGGGGCGATTCAGAAGCCCGTGAATCGCCCCCTTCAGGGGCTCATGGGTGCGGTTGGACCCGTTTCCCAGGGCTCCCTTCGGTCGCCCTGGGCTACGGCTGGCTCGCCCACTTCGTGGGCTACCAGGCAGTCCTCTCACTCACTTCGCCACGGCACATCACTTCCGCAGAAGTCAATCACCCAACTGCCTCAGCAACGCCCCGGCTTCGTCGTAGGCGGCTTTGTAGGTGTAATCCGGCGGCCCGTCGCAGGTGGCGAGGGCCTTGGCTTTCTGCGCGTGATCTTTCGCGGCGGCCTTGTCGCCCCGACCGAGGGCGAGCTTGGCGAGTTCAAGCTGCGCGTCCGCCCCTTGCAGCACATAGCCGCTGCGCTCGGTGATCACCAGCGCCTCCTCAACAAGCCTTTGGGCCTCCGCCGGGGAGCCAGATGCGGCGCGCAGCCGCGCCAGGTCAATGAGGATGTCGGCTTCGTTTTCCACGTTGTTGATGCGGCGGCAACGTTCCAGCGCCTCGTGCAGGTGGCTCTCGGCCTCTTCGGGCTGCCCCGCGACGCGGTGCGCCGCGCCCAGCAGCCAGTGGGCCTGGACGTAGTCGCGTTCGACGGGGGAATCGGTGCGGGCGTCCTCGTCCGCCAGTTCCAGCGCGCGGCGAGCCGGTTCGAGTGGGGAATGCGGAGTGCGGAGTGCGGAGTGGGAAGAGCGGAGCAGGAGGAGTTCGCGCTGGGCGCGGCAGGCCCAGGTGACACCCTGCCCCTGCACGTTCTTCCGCTTCTCGAACATCGTCAGCGCCATCGCCAGTTCCTTTTCCGACTCGGCATACGCGCCGCGATAGGCCAGCTGCAGGCCCAGTTCAGCGTTCGCATCCGCGTTTTCTTCTTCGACTCCAAGTTCACGGCTCAGTGCAATGTAGCGGCGCAGGTTGGCCTCGGCGGCCCGGAGCGCGCCGATAACGAGTTGCTGCGTTGCCACGTTCCCCAAGCCGATGGCGAAGTTGCTCTTCTTGCCCGATTCCGCCGCGATCGGCAAGGCGACCTGCCAAACGTCAGCGGCACGGCGGGGCTGGCCACTGTGGCCGTAGGCGTTCGCCACTGTGTTCAGCGTCCAGCCTTGGTCGCGTTCGTCTTTCAGGCGCGGCGGGCGGTCTTCGCCGTCGGGGAAGAGCGCGCGCAGCAGATCAATGATCAACTGATAGGCGCCGAATTGGAAGTAGAGAGGATTCGGGCAGAGGCGGTCGCGGAAGAGCGTGAACGCCTCGTCGAACTGTCCTGCGCGGACGGTGTGGTGATAGAGTTCGATCACGGGGGCCAGGTCTTCCAGGCGCGTCACCTTGTTCGGCGCGGGCACGGCGGCGAAGTAGTCGCGCAGGCGGGTGTGGGCGGCGGCGCGGTCGGGCGCGGCCAGCCGGTCATAGGCGTAGCGGCGCACGATCGGGTGCAGGTCGAACCGGTTTTCCTTCGGGTCGTGATGGAGGAGGCCGCGCGCGACAAGATCGTGCAAGTCGGAATCCAGATTCACCACGGAGACACGGAGACACGGAGAAGAGGGGGTTGATTGAGTTGCTTTCTCCGTGTGCCTCCGTGTCTCCGTGGTGGATTCTCTCTCCGCCGATGCCACGAGCGCCTCGTGCTTCATCGGGCTGCGGAAGCAGGCGATGCGACCCAGCAACGCGCGGCGAGCGGGCGTGAGGCTGTCGTAGGCCGTCTCCAGGACGTGATGCTGGCGTTGCTTCAGATCGCCGCTCACGTCCAGGTGGCGTGCCGCAGCGATGTCGCCGGGCTGCTGCAAATCGCGCACGATCAAGCCGCCCAGCAGGCGCAGGCTGAGCGGATGATAGCCGTAGGGCGCGCACGCCTCTTCGATCTCGGTGTGCGTGCCGCGGATGCCCTGGGCGCGGAAGAACTCGACGGCGTCGGCGGGCTGGAGTTGGGTCAGCTCCTCCTCTCGGCAGCCGTGGAGCAGAATGCCGTCGCGGGTTTCCACGGGGGTGGGCCGGAGCCGAGTGGTCAGCAGTACCTTGCCCTGCATGTCCGGCAAGCTCTCGATTCCGCGGAGGAAGACTTCAGCGTGTGGCGAAATGCAGTCGCGGTCACTCGCCGATTCTTCGGCCTTGTCGCCTTGATAAGCAGCATTGGGGCCGCTAAAAGCCCGGAGCAGGCGCTCAAAGCCGTCCAGGACCAGCAGCGTTCCCGGTTGGTGCAACGCTTTCAGCAGAGCATCCACACGTTGGCGCGGGCCGAGTTGCGCCGGGTCGCCCGCCTTCAGGTATTCCACCGATCTCTCGAGGAAGTTGTCGAAGCTGGCGTCGCCTTCGTAAAAGCTCCACCAGACGACGCGGGGCCAGGTCGGGGGCGCCACGTCGTTCATGAGCCAGTGCCAGCTCAACGCGCTCTTGCCGAAGCCGCCGAGGGCGCGCAGCACCAGGAGCGGATGCGCTGGGTCGCCGTTGAGCCAGCGGGTGAGCATTTTGCGCTCGGTGTCGCGCCCAGTGAAGTTGGGCGGCATCATGTAGGGATAGTTGAGAGACCAGCCGGCGCGCTTGGGCTCCTTGACCACCGGCGGCTCCAGCGGGGCGCCCAGCGCGGTGAGCAGTTGGCGCCAGGCGAGATCAGGATCCGCGCCATCGGTGAAGTCAACGTAGGTGAGGTTGGCAATGAAATCGGCGTCATCGGGAAACTCGCAGGCCACACGCAGCGCGGGGATGAGCCGTTCCTTCAGGCCGGCCGGGGACCTGCGGCCAACCAGAATGCTCTCGAACAACGTCCACTCGCTGGCGAACCAGTGCGGGGTGAGGACGAGGAGAGTGCGCTGGCTGGTGCGAACGGCGTCCTGCATGTTGAGGAGCGCCGCCCGGCCTGCCTTGAAGTCGCGGAAGTCAATGCACACCTTGAGGCCGGCTTGCTCGATGCGCTTCAGCAACTCGCCTCGCACCCACTCCTTGTCCTTGCTGGAGTAGGAGATGAAGACGTCGAACTCGAAGTCTTCTGGCATCGGCTCTGCCCCCTGGCCCAGGAAGGCTCGCGTGCTGTGTCGAGCATCGTAGCAGGCTCGTGGCGGGCTGTCAATGCGAATGCGAACGGCGGGTATGGCCCCTGATTCCGGTCACGCTCCCCAGATTGCCGGGCTTTCACCCTCACCCTACCCTCTCCCTTCAAGGGAGAGGGGTCCGACCCCCCTCCCTCCCAGGGAGGGGCTGGGGGGAGGGTTGGCGCCCCGAGCTACCCAAGGCGCCAAGCCTGGGGGCCAGGCACAGACAGATGAGTATTAGATCTACCTTCGCGCTATTAGGTCTGCCGCCACCTATTAGATATCAAGTGCTCTAATAGCCACGGTGCCAGAATGCCAGATCCCCAGGCGGTGAGAGTGGCGGCCTGTAGGTGGCAGTATCGCCATGTATTTGCAATGTATAGACTTAGGCTGTGGCGACAGATGGCCAGGCTCGCGGGCGTGGCGATCTGGTGTGGGACTGGGAGGGGCGGAGTGAGGGTGCTCTGCCGCTCGTGCCTGGCACGGTGTGGGAGTGTGCCATGCTCAGAGGGGAAGAGACGGTAGGCGGACGCCTTGGCGGGAGGGGGGGCGCTCGAGGCCGTGGGCGAGGAGGAGGGGCTCGTCGGCGAAGATGGCCGCCGTCGGGCCGTCGGCGACGATGCGGCCGCCGTCGAGCATCACCGTGCGGGGGCACAGCTCGAAGATGAGGTCGAGGTCGTGCGTGGCGATGACCTTTGTGATGTCGAGCGAGGCGAGGCGCTCGATGAGGCGGCGGCGCGAGCGGGGGTCGAGGTTGCTCGTCGGCTCGTCCATCACCAGGATGTCGGGCCGCATCGCCAGCACGGTGGCGATGGCCACGCCGCGCTTCTGCCCCGCCGACAGGTGGTGCGGGGCCTTGCGCTCCAGGCCGCTGCACCCCACGGCGGCGAGGGCCGAGGCGACCCGCTCGCGCACCTCGGCCTCCGAGAGGCCCAGGTGAAGCGGCCCGAAGGCCACGTCGTCGGCCACGGTGGGCATGAAGAGCTGGTCGTCGGGGTCCTGGAAGACGAGGCCGACCATGCGGCGGACGTCGCGGAGGTGATGCTTGTCCAACTCGACGCCGTGGATGCGCACGACGCCCTCGCCGCGGAGCGTGCCGTTGAGGTGGAGGATGAGGGTGGACTTCCCCGCGCCGTTCGGCCCCACGAGGCCCACGGCCTCGCCGACCGCGATGTGGAGCGACAGGCGGTCGAGGGCCCTCGTGCCGTCGTGGTACACGTAGGTCAGGTCGTGAACGTCAATCAGCGCGTCGGCCACCGCTCGCCCCCATCAGGCACCCAGGAGAGGCCCAAGCCTCAGTGCCGCCACGAAGAGCACGCTGCCCGCCAGGAACGCATAGTCGGCGGCCCGCATGTGGAACCGCGTGAGGGTCCTCACCGAGCCGTCGAAGCCGCGGGCCGCCATCGCCGCGTAGACCCGTTCGCCGCGCTCGAGGGTGCGAAGGAACAGGTTGCCGATGATGCCGCCGGTCGAGCGAAGGCTCCAGCCGAGCCGGCTCTTGCCGACGGCGCGGCACTCGCGCGCCCGCTTCATCCGCTGCACCTGCTCCACCAGCAGGAACAGGTAACGGTAGAGAAAGCTCAACTCGATGACGAACAGCCTCGGCAGCCGGAACCACGCCATCGCCTTCAACAGGTCGTGGAACCGCGTGGTCGAGACCAGCGCCACGAGGGCGCTCACCGTGAGGACGAACTTCCCGCAGATGCTCAGGCACGACAGCACCCCGCCCCGCGCCCAGAACGCCCACGGCCCCAGCCGCACGAGCATCGGCGCCGTGTCGTAGAGCGGGTTGAACACCGCCACGAAAAGGATGAAGGGCGAGACGAGGAGCAGGTGCTTCGCCACGAAGCCGAGCGGCACCCCGCCGAAGGCGAGCCACGCAAAGGGCAGGATCGCGTAGGGGAACAGCGCCGCCACCTCGTACCGCGGCACCGTGATGATGAGCGCCGTGAAGACCACCACAACTACCAGCTTCGCCCGCGCGTCGAGCCGGTGCACGGGCGTGTCGCCCATCGCCAGGTGGTCAATGTAGTCGTGGTGCACAGGAAACTACCTCAGAACCCACGCGGCCTCAGTGCTGGTGCGGGTGGGGATGGGCATGCGCCGGCATCCGCCGCCTCACGAGAAGGGCCAGGACGTAGACCAGTGCCAGCGTGGCCGCCGAGCCGAGGATGCCCGAGAGCGAGGTCCAGTAGCCTGGGGCATTCTCGCCCACACTGTAGTCGGGCAGCGGAGCGATCTTCGCCTGCGCCTCGCTCGCCCGCGCCATCGTCGGGTCAGCCGTCTCGGCCGGCAGCACGTACTCCTTCTTCTCCCTGATCCAGTCGAGGCCATCCGGCAGGCCGCTGGCGACCAGCGAGAGCAGCCCCCCGACGAGGAGCGCGAAGACGGCGATCGAGCCGACCACCGCCCGCCGCGACAGCCGCTCCTTCCCCGGCACCTGCACGGCCAACGCGTCGGGCCGCACCTGCACGAGGTACGCCAGCACGGCGAACGTGATCAGCCCCTCGACCACGCCGATGAGCAGGTGTACCCCCACCATCACGGGGAAGAAGGTGGAGAAGGGCACCGCGCTCCGCCCCGACAGGGCGATCTGCACGGGCACCGCCGCCGAGCTGACCGCGACGCCGACCAGAGCGCCCGCGAAGCTCGCCAGGTAGAGCCGCCCCACGCTCTTCGTCTCCCCCGGCCGCCCCAGGATCGCCCGATACACGCCGTAGCCCACGTAGGGCGCCACGATGCCCATGTTGAAGATGTTGCAGCCGAGGGCCAACAGCCCGCCGTCGGCGAAGACCAGGCACTGTACCGTCAGGATGGCCGCCATCACCAGCGGCGCCACGTGCGGGCCGAGGAGAATCGCCAGGAGCACCCCGCCGCCCAGGTGCCCGCTCGTGCCGGTGAGGACGGGGAAGTTCACCATCTGCGCCGCGAAGACGAAGGCGCCCATCACCCCCATCAGCGGCACCTTGCTCTCGTGGAACGTGCGGCGCGCCAGCGCCGCGCCCGCCGCCAGCGCCGCCACGCTCACGCCGATGAAGCTGTAGGCCACAGCGGGCGACAGCACCTGATCCGCCATGTGCATCGTGCTACTCCTTTCGAGAGTCATGCCACCCAGGCATTCACCGTGCTCGCCCCAGGGTGGTCATGGTGAGCTTGCCGTGCTGGACGCCGCGCGTGGCGATCAGCTTGTCGGCGATCTTCGTGATGTCGGCGGCGGTGCCGCGCAGGACGATCACCTCGAGGCACGTGTGGGCCGTGAGGTGCACGTGGGTCGCGCACACGATGAGGCTGTGACTGTCGTGCTGCATGTCGGTCAGCCGGTCCGTGATCTCGCGGTACTCGTGGTTGTAGACGAGCGTGAGCGTGGCCACCTGCTCGCCCGAGAGCTTGCTCCAGTCGGCCTGCACCAGGTAGTTGCGGATGAGGTCGCGCAGCGCCTCCGAGCGGCTCGGATAGCCCTTCTCGTCAATCAGCCGGTCGAAGTCCTGGAGCAGCGAGTCCTCGAGGGACACTCCGAAGCGCACCAGTTCGCTCATGCGGTCTCTCCTTGAGTGGCATCACTTTGAATAATAGTGCTACGGACAGAGGATGTCAAGCGGCGGAGCGGGCGCGACGCCCTCCTCTCTCCTACCGTACGGAGACGTATGGGCTGCTCTGGTCGTAGAAGCGGAAGGGCTTGGCCGCCCATTCGCGGGCGTAGTCCACGCCGACGCGCGGGACGGCAACGAGGGGGCCGTGGCCGAGGCGGCGGTCCGCGACGTACAGGGAGGCGCCGGGCGCGCACAGGTCGGCTCCGTTGAGTTCCCCCGTCACGCCGAATGCCTGGCAGAGGCGGGCGGGGCCGCTGGTGAGTTGGGTATCCTTGCGGGCCTTGGGCCGACGCGCCCGCATCAACTCGATGCCTTCGACGGGTTCCACGGCGCGCAGCAGGACGGCGGAGGGCACGCCCTCGCGGTCGGTCACCAGGTTCAGGCACCAGTGCATGCCATAGATGAAGTAGACGTAGGCGTGGCCGGGCGGGCCGAACATCGCGGTGTTCCGCGCGGTCCTGCCGCGCCAGGCGTGCGAGGCCCGGTCGTCAATCCCCACGTAGGCTTCGACCTCGACGATGCGCCCGGCGACGGTGCCCTCGGGCGTGCGGCGCACGAGCACGAGGCCCAGCAGGTCGCGGGCCACGTCGAGCGCGGGGCGAGCGTAGAACCATCGGCCTACCATCGTCACTGCGGCTCCGGCACCGCCGGCATGGGCTCAGCCGGGGCAGGAATGCCTTCGTCCATCGCCGATGACCGAACGCCCCAGAGCATCATCATCGGCATCATGAGCGCGGCGCCCTGGCCCTTCAGCTTCGCGGTGAGCGTGGCCTTCGCGCCGGCGGTCTCGATGCGGATGCTCTCCATTACCTCTACGATGGGCTTGACGAAGGGCATCTCCGCGGCGTGCTGCTTGATCTCCGCCAGGCCCTCCTTGACGCCTTTCTCGACCTCAGCGACCGACCCCTTGACGGCCTCGGGGTCCTTGCCGACGGCGGCGACGGTGACAGCGAGGACGCCTACCTCGGCGTTTCTGCCCGTGGCCGTGATGGTGTCGTAGGGGGCAAGGAACGATGCCTGGCGATACGTGTCGCTCATCGCCACGGCGGCCCAGACGGGAGCGTCGGGACCAATCCCCTTGATGAGGTCGAGCATCTTCGCTGCCAACGCCGGCTTGTCGGCGTTCGCCTGGAGCGCGGCGGCCAACTCCTTGAGGGGGAGCTGTTCGCTCGACGGGCCGCCGGTGAAGACGAAGCGCTCATCGGAGCATGGGATGAGCCGCAGCTCCCGGTCGGGGGAAAAGGTGTCCATGCCTTCGACCTTCGTCGCGTTCAGGTTGAGCTGGGTGAAGGCGGCCTTGACGGCGGCGGCGTCGTAGCGGCCGCGGGCGACGATCACGACGAAGCCTGTCTTGTTCCCCACGTCGTCGGCCACGCCGAGGGTCAGCCCCTCGAGCCGCAGGTTGCCCACGCGCTCGGCCACGGCGGAGATGCCCTTGGTCAACTCGGCCACGGCCTTGCCGACGTCCTGGCCGCCTGGGAGGGTGGGGACGATGGTCTTGAGCGCCTCCTCGAAGCTCGTGGTCTGGCCGCCGGGCATGCGCAACTGGGCCACGATGCCGCAGTTGGCGGGGAGCAGGCACAGGTCGCGCCAGAGCATCTCGCGGGTCGGCGCGGGCCGCTCGTGGGCTCGGCCCTCGATGGCCGCGATGGCCCGGGCCGCGTAGTCGGCGACGAAGGGCTCCTTGGACTCCAGGAGCGGGCGCAGGGCGGCGACGGCCTCGGGCTTCTTCTGCTCGCCGAGGGTGCGGATGGCCATGAGCCGGCGGATGGCGTTGGCCTGTGCGCCGCCGCTGAGGCCCGCGAGCAGCTCGCGGGCGCGGGTCCGCACCTCGGGGTCGTCGGATTCCGCGGCCTTCTTGAGGGCCGGGATGGCGACAGGGCCGATGGCGCGGAGCTTGGCCGAGGCGGCCTCGCGCGTCTCGTGCTTCTGCGCGCCCAGGTCGCGGATGAGCTGCGCCAGGTCGGCCGGCTCGGCGACCGCAAGCTCCGCCGTCATCCGCTCGGCGGAGACCTCCACCCCCTTCGCCTTCCAGTAGGCGCTCGTCGGCAGGTAGTCCATCAGGTCGTTGCCCCAGCCCCCGCCGCTGAGCAGGAGCATCAGCAGCTCCATCATTCCGAAGCCCATGCCCATGGCACTGTCCCCTGAACAACTGGTCCGTAACGTTCGTAGTGGATGAATGGATGGGTGGATGAGTGGATGGGTGTCAAGCAATCATCCAACCATCCATTCATCCATTCATCCCCCTCTGGATTGGTGTCTACCGTTTGGCCGCGGCAGAGGGCCGCCTCAAGAAAGTTCCACGCAGCGGCGCTGTTCGCTGGAGTCGAACACGGCGCAGGCGATCTCGGTGGCCCGCAGGCCGTGCTCGCCGGGGATGGGCACGGGCTGCCCGTCGGTGAGGGCGTTCACACAGGCCCGCACCATGTCGGCGGACATGTTGGTCTTGCGGAAGGGTGCGACCTCGGTCGCCCCTCCCTCGCGGACGATGGCGATGCCGCCGAACTGCTCGGGCGGGCAGCCGGCCGGCAACTTGTCGGGCGGCGCCGAGAAGAGGATGGCTCCGTCGGGGCCGAAGGCGTCGGTGAACCCGCCGGCGCTCACGCCGCTCGGCAAGCCCCACGACCACGAGAGAATCAGGTCGTCGCCGCTCGCGAAGCGGATGGCGGCCGTGCCGGTGTCCCACGCCGTGCGGTCGCGGCGCAGCCTTGTCATGTCGGCCCACACGGCCGCGGCGTCGCCGTAGATGTGCCGCGCGAAGTCATAGGTGTGCACCGCGCCGTCCATCAGCGGCCCGGCGCCCTTGTCCTTGTACATGTACCAGGGCGACTTGGGGCACGAGCCGGCGTTGCACTGTCGCCAGACGACGGGGCGGCCGACGGCGCCGGCCTGGACGAGTTCGCGCACCTTGCCCCAGTGGCTGTCGAATCGGCGCACGAAGCCGATCATGAGCTGCACGTCGGCGGCCTTGCAGGCGTCGAGCATGGCCTGGCAGTCGGCCACGGTGAGGGCGAGCGGCTTCTCGCAGAAGACCTGCTTGCCCGCCTGGGCCGCGGCGACCACGATCTCGCGGTGGGTGAACGTGGGCGTGCACACGAACACGCCGTCAATGTCCTTGTGGTCGAGGATGTGGCGGTAGTCGTCGCAGGCCTCGGGGATGTTGCTGGCCTGGGCCAGTTCGTGCGCCGCCGCGGCGTTCGAGTCCGCGCACGCCAGCACCTTCGCCCCCTCGATGGCCTGGAGCAGCTTCGTGTGATGTCGCCCCATTCCCCCACACCCGATGATCCCAAAGTTCAGCATTCCGCTATCTCTCCTTCTTCCCTGGCCGAGCGGGCGAGGCACCGTCGGGCTTCGTCGCGAGTCCCTCATCAGGGTGGTAGAGGAAGTACTCCTCCAGTGCGCGCTCCATCACACGGCTTCGGGATACCCCCTTATCCTGTGCGAACGCGGTCAAGCGTTCCCAGAGGTCCTTTGGGGCGCTCCACGGAACTCTAACCTTTGGCACGTGTTGCACCCTCCTTTCGCCCACTAGCGTACCCAGCAGAAGCGCCCTGTCAAGTGCCCGTGAGCTTACTTCACCCCCTCCACAAGCCCCGACTTCTCATCCGCCTGGTAGAACACGCCGGCGGGCGAGATGTCCACGGCGATCTGCTGATAGTCGGGGATCGTGAGCTTGACGCCCTTGCGCTCCTTGACGGGCGAATGGGCGTAGACGAGCCACTGCCGCTCGGGGGCCTTGCCCATCACGAGGGCCAGTGAAAAGACCGGGATGTCCCAGTGCATGTCCCAGGGAAACTCCTGCGGATTCACGCTCGCGTCGAGCAGGAACCAGCGGTCCTCGCCCTGCCACTCCTCGGGGATGCCGGCCTGGTAGTGGTGCTTGCGGGCGCGATTGGGCACCAGCTCGCCCTGTCGCCAGAACTTCCGTAGCGTGTCGTTCGTGTGCACGCGGTCCACGGCCTCGACGATGGCGAGAAAGTAGGGCATCGCCTCGTCGGAGGGAAAGGTCCAGCCGCGAAACTCGCGCACCGCCCGCGGGCGGAGGAGCCACATGCCGAACTGCACGAAGCCGCCGTAGCGCGCAGGGTCGTAGGTCTGCCCGTTCAGGCGATACAGCGTGCGGGGCGCGGGGCGCTTCTTCTCGCCCTCGGGGCCGCTGTAGCCGTCCCACACCGAGAACTCGAACCAGAACTTCGGGTTCAACTTCCACGCCTCCCGCTGCATGAACACGAGGTTCATGAACTCGAGCTGCGGGCTCCAGACCGTGTGGTCGGTGCTGGGGTTCCAGTCGTGGGTATAGTAGGATGGGCTGCCACCGTCCCACATCAGCGGGTAGGGGCTGATGCGGCCCTTGGAGTGGAGGGAGTAGTTGGGCCATCCGCCCCATCGGCCCATGTGCTCGGGGCCGAAGGCGCCGTAGCCGACGAAGATGGCCTTGTCTCTCCACTGGGCGCTGGCGAGGCCGTCGCGCATGCCCTTCTGAAGGGCGCGGTAGCGCTCGATCCAGCCGTCAGCGACGACCCGGCGCTTGAGGTCGCCGTCCTTGTCCTTGCCATACTTGTCGAGGTAGCGCTGCGACTCCTCGGCCTTGTGCCAGCGCAGGTCGGCGTGCTCGTTGTTCGACAGGAACATCACGAACGGCGGGTCGGGATACCAGGCCTCGAGCTGCTTGAGCGGCTCGTTGTCGGTCCACTTACGGCCAACCTCGGCCCACGGCTCGACGGGGCCGAAGGGGCTCACCTGCTTGCGAATCTTGCCCTCGGGCGTCACCGTGTTGGGGTTCCTCTCGGGCGGCAGGCTGATGTAGGGCTCAGCCGAGAGCAGGCTCTCCCATTGCGTGGCCTTGAAGCAGAGGGGCAGCTTCAGCTCGGCGGCGCGCTTGATCGGCTCCTCGTAGTACTTCGCGAAGCGCTCCCTGGCCTCGGGCGAGGCCTGGGCCTCGCGCGGCGGATGGGCGAACCAGGGGAGGAGGTAGTGCCCCTCCTCGATCAGGCGGATCTGGTGGCGTGGGGCGAGGCCCTCCGAGCGTGGGTGCGAGCCTGTGCACCAGTGGGTCGCCAGCGGGAGGGGCCGGCCCTCCTTGTCGTCGTTCGGCCGCGTCGCCTCGGCCCGAATCGCGTCGGCCACCGCCTTCGCATCGGCCGCGACGGCGAAGGAAGAAGAAGCGATAAGGAAGGCAGGAAGCCAGGAGAGAACTGCCCGAACGTCCTTGCATTCACCCATTCGTCCAGCCCTCCAGTCATCCGGCACGCGGCCTGTGAGCGCGGACACCGGCTGGCGTGACTACAGTCACGAGGCCGGCAAGCTCTTCCAAGCGGCAGGTGGCGATGAGTGAGCGAATCAGGTGCAGCAACGGACGGATGCCATCCTCTCTGGGTCTGAGGATGACAATGCCCGGGTGAGAGCCGGGCGGGTAGCGTCGGATGTCGCCGAATCCCTTGTCGGCGGTGACCAGGAAGCGCTGTTCCTCCAGCACGATGGGCCAGAGCGCCTCGTCGCTGGTTCCGCCAAGACGCTGATCGAGGACTGTCACTGCCTGGTGCCCGGCTTCGCTCAACAGCGTCGCTACCGCCCGGGGGAGGTCTTCGTCCACCTTGATTCGCACGGCATGTCCTACGAGGCAAAGGGGACGAGCGCTTCGTGGTGCAGGACTTCGGCGGCATACTCGAGGGCCGCCAGAATATCCTCGCGGCTGAGCTGCGGGTACTCGTGAAGCACGTCCTCGGCGGCCATGCCGTCAGCCAGGCTGCCCACGATGGTTGCGACGGGGACTCGTGTGCCGCGAATGCAGGGCTCGCCGTGGTGAACCCCGGGGTCAACGACGACACGCGTCTTCCACAGTTCGCGCGGCATGCTCCGTCCTCCAGCCCTCCCCACACCTGCATTCTACGCTTGCAGAAGCATCGGGTCAAGGCGTCGCGGCGCGCGCCAGGAGTCCGCGGCGTTCACCGCTCGATCCCCTCGCGGGCCTCGATGCCCTGGTCGAAGAAGTGCTTGACGGCGCGAATGTCGGACACCAGGTCGGCGGCCTCAATCAGCTCGGGCGGAGCGCCGCGGCCGGTGAGGACGAGTTCCACCGCCTCGGGCTTCGCACGCACGACGGCGAGCACCTCGGCCACCGAGAGCAGGCCGAAGCCGAGGGCGACATTCACCTCGTCGAGGACGACGATGCGGTACTCGCCCGAGAGCATGGCGGCACGGGCGCGGGCGAGGCCGTCGCGGGCGCGGGCGACCTCGGCCGGGTCGGGCGGCCGCGCCCCGCCGAGGAACTTGCCGCTGCCATACGCCTCGATGACGATCAGGCCGCCGAGGCGCTTTGCCGCCTCGCGCTCGCCGCTCGGCTGGCCTTTGGCGAACTGGCCGATGTAGGTGCGCAGGCCGTGCCCCGCCGCGCGCAACGCCAGGCCCAGCGCCGCCGTGGTCTTCCCCTTCCCGTCGCCGGTGTACACCTGCACGTAGCCGCGAGCCCAAGGCTTCCGCATCACGGGTCACGCGTCCTTCTTCTCCCCCAGCTTCCCTTCCCGATAGGCCGTGATGTACTCGATGCAAAACTCGTCGAGCCCAAGCGCCGCGCGGGCCGAGAGCAGTGTGTTCATCATCCCCTCCTCGCAGGGGTCAATGATCGCGCCGTCGGCGCCGGCGGCGACGAGCATCGCGAGGAACGCGCGATTCAGGTTGTTGCGGGTCGGCAGGCCGTAGGAGACGTTGGACAACCCAAGCGCGATGTGGGCCTCGGGGAACTCGGCCTTGGTGATGCGAATGGCCTCGAGGATGTGGCGGGCCTGCCCGGGGTTGGTCGAGGCCGGGCGCACGAGGTGGTCGAAATACACGCGGTCGAGGCCCACGCCCTTCGCCTTCACCGCCTTGGCAATCGAGCGGGTGAGCGCCACGCGGCCATCGAGGTCCTCGGGCATGCCGCCGTCGTCCATCGTGAGCGCGACCACGCCCGTCTTGTGCTTCTTGACGAGAGGCAGGATGGTCTTGAGGCGGCCTTTCTCGCCCGTGATCGAGTTGATGATCGTGCCTGGGCGGTTGCACAGGCTGAGGCCCTTTTCGAGGGCCTTGGGGTTCGTGGAGTCGAAGGAGAGGGGCAGGCCGGTGGCCTCGGCGACGACCTCGGTGAGCCAGGCCATGTCGGCGACCTCGCGGGCCGGGTCGCCGCCGGCATTGACGTCAATGTGCGTGGCGCCGGCCGCCTGCTGTCTCTTCGCCTGGTTGGCGATGAAGGCGGCGTCGCGGGCGAACACTTTCTCCCGGATGCTCTTGCGGGTCATGTTGATGCGTTCGCCGATGATCGTGAAGCGGGCGATGGCGGGTCCTCCTGAGACTTGGGCGATCTGGTGGAGACGCAGCCCCGTGGCGACATTGTACCGCCGCCGGGAAGTGAGTCAAATGGCGCGACGGGAGCAGCTACCTTCCGATGCAGAAGACGCTCTTCAGCCCGACGAGGAAGATCCGGCCCCCGGCAACGGCGGGGGAGGGATGGCTGCCGTCGCCCAGGTCGTTCGTGGCGAGGACTTCGAACTCCGGGCCGGCCTTGACCACAAAGCTCTTGCCCGCGTTGGCGAAGAAGATGTGCCCGTTGGGGTCGGCGATGGGGCTCGCCCAGCCCGACGAGATGCCGTCGAGGTGCTTGGAGTACACTTCCTTTCCCGTGGCGGCCTCCCAACATTTCAGGGTGCCCGAGTCGTAGAGCCGGTAGACGTGATCGCCGACGATCAGGGGGGAGCTGAGGCCGCCGCCCGTGCTGACCTTCCACTTGATGTGGGTCTGAGTGACGTCGCCTTCGCCTGTGGGATCAACGGCCGCGCCGGGCCCGCCGCGTCCGTTGTCGAAGTAGACGATGCCAGCGCCGTAGGCGGGGGAGGAGCTCTCGCCCGCTCCTCCGCACCACCAGAGGGTCTTCCCTGTGGCCGGGTCGAGGCTGCGCAGCGCATCGGACACCCGCCCCAGGCCCCCGGCGAGGATGAGCATCTGCGGCTTGCCCTTCACCTCGATGATCGTGGGCGTGCTGTGCGCCATGACCATCGTGGGGTACTTCGCCTCCCACTTCACCTCGCCCGTGGCCTTGTCGTAGGCGGCGACCCGCGCGTCCTCGGGCCGCCGCGTCTCGTAGGCGAAGATCAGCGTGTCCTGGTAGAGGATCGCGCTGCTGCCGACCGTGACGTCGAAGTCGCCTGGCTTGAGTTCCCGCCGCCAGGCGACCTTGCCCTCGTAGTCGAGGGCGGCGAGGACCTGCGAGCCGAAGGCGCAGTAGACGAGCTTGCCATCGGTGGGCGGCGTCGGGCAGGCGTAGCCGCCGCCGGGGCCGCTGCGGAAATCGTTCCGCAGCCAGGGGCCGGGCGGAACCTGCGTGTCCCAGAGGAGCTTGCCGTCGGCCGTGTCGTAGCACAGCACGTGGTGCTCGGGCATGACCTTCTCCCGCGGCCGGTCCGATTCCGGCCAGCGCACCGTGCAGACGAACAAGCGGTTGCCCCAGACGACCGGGCTGGCGTGTCCCTGGCCGACGAGGGGCGACTTCCAGCGGACGTTCTCGTCCTTGGGGCCGCCCCAGGTGATCGGCAGGTTCGTCTCCCGTGTGTAGCCCAAGCCTGTCGGCCCGCGGAACTGCGGCCAGTTGTCCTCGGCGCTCCAGAGGGGGCGGGTGGCCAGAAGGGCCAGGCATAGCGACGCGGTCAACATGACTTGTTTGCGCGACACGGTCATGGATTCTCCGCTGTCCGTTATCGGGGCGGGAGGAGGCCGGCCTCGCGGAGCGGGGCGGCCAGGGGCTCGTGGCTCAGGCGCGCGCCGAGGCGCACGAGCGATTCGCCCAACAGGTCGCTCGGATACCGCTCCTTCGCGGCGGCGGGCCGGAACTCCTCGAGCCAGCGCGCGCAGGCCGCGACGAGGAGGTCCTTCTCCTCCTGGGTGATGGGAGCGCCCGCGGCCTCCTTCTGGGCGCAGGCCAAGGCGAGCGCGGCGTCGGCGGCGTACCGCTTCGCGGCGGTCCCGGCCACTGCGGCCAGGGCGCGCCAGGGGGCCGTCGGGTCGTCCCGGACGAGGGCGGGCGCACGCCGCGACAGCGAGCGCAGGCGCCCAGGCGTCTGGAACACATCGGACAGGGTGAGGCCGCCGAGCAGCATTTCGAGCAGCACTTCCGCGCGCTTCTCGCCCTTCGGGTCCACCGCGGGGGTGATGGCGGCGAGCTCGCGCTCGACCAGGGCGTCCAGGGCGCGCCCGCGGGCGTATTCCTTGACGAGGCCGGACTGCGCCAGCCGGGCCAGGGCGCCGCGCACGTCGTCGCGGGTCGCGTGGCGGCTCAATGCGTCCACGAGGGGCACCTGGAGTGCCGGGAGCGGCGACTGGGCGAGGCGTTCCGCCTCCGTTGCCTCGAGGCGCTCGATGTGCTCGGTCACGATGCGCAGGAGGATGGGCACCGCCTCGGCGGGCGGGCGGGCCGCGATCCGCTCGAGGAGCTGAATCTGGAGCGTGACGAACTCCGGGAGGCGGCCGCCGACGACGCGGCGGTCCAGGTTCTCGGGCCGGTTGAGGCCCTCGAACTCGTCGTAGAAGCTCTTGGCGTCCCGCGTCTGCTCGGCCCCGGCGCTCGGTGTGGCCGGGAGGCAGGCGGCCGCCACGAGCAGCGCCGCCACCGACCCCGCCTCGCGCCAGAAACTCCCGCACCTCATCGTCGTGTGTCCTCTCGACCGCAACAGAAACCACATACGACCCGGATTTGTGCGAAGAGTCAACCCCGCTCCCTGCCGCGGTTCGCGCCGAGTCGGGGGTGACGCTCCCAGGTCAGGGTGGGCAGACGCACGCCTCCTTGCGGGCGCCGCAACGCTCGCACTTCGGGACGTTCACGTTGCACGGATAGCCCAGGGCCTCGCCTGGGCCAAGCAGGCCGAAGGTGGCGCGGACCACCTTGTTGACGGGATAGGCGGTGACGGTGATCTGGTTATGGTCGGCCACCTCGCGGGCGCGGAGGACGAATTGCCAGCGGCCCGCCTCCAGCTTCGTCACTTCGGCCTGCCAGCCGTCGGGCACGGCGAGCTCGATGCGGCTCACCGGCTCGGGCACGTCGTCGCGGGCGACCGACACGGCGAGCGTCCTGGCGATGCCGGGCCGCAGGACAGGTTCGCCGTGGTAGTGGAGTGCGAGGTCATAGCCGTCCACCCTCTCGATGGCCGACATGGGGTCGCGGGCGAGTGCCCGGCGGGCCCTGTCGCTGCGGAACAGGACCGACGTGTCGTCGGGGCACAGCGTGGCATCGCCGAAGCGGGCCGCGTCGGAGCGGGCGGGGAGCATCTGCTGTGCGACGGCCTCGGTGCGGCGGGTCAGCTCCGCGATGTCCTTGGGCGCGCCGCAGTCGCCGGTGAACTTGTGCAGGACGATGGCCTCGCCGACGGGTGCCCGCCAGCGCTCGGGGATGCCCGCCGTGCCGCCCAGGAGGCCGAGCACGGAGCCGAGGGTGGCCCCCGTGCAATCGGTGTCGAAGCCGCAGTTGACGGCCTTGCACAGCTTGTCGCCGAAGTCGGCCCCGTAGAGCCAGCCGAGGATGGTGAAGCCGTGGTTCTGCGGGGCGTGGCAGGGGTTGTGGTGGCCGAAGGAGCGCAGAATGCGCTCGCGGCAGTCCTCCCAGGCGACGCCGTTGTCGTGGCACCAGACGACGTCGCGGACGACGCGGGAGATTCGCGACCAGATGGGGATCATGGCGAGGCCGATCTGGATGAGGGTCTTCGGCTCGCCGACGACGAAGGCGGCGGACTCGAGGGCGGCCCAGAACATCTCGCCGTGGACGCCCTCGCCGCCCGCGTGGTCGAGCACGGCGTCGTGCCAGGCCAGGGCCGCGGCGAGCTGCGGGTCGCCGGGGGCGGCGCAGGCCCAGATTTCGCTGCGGATGGGCGAGCCCATTTCGTCAATGTAGTAGTTCTCGAAGCAGCCGCTGATGGGCGGGCGCAGGCCGCGGCCCAGGTTGCGGCGGCAGAAGCCATACTCGTTCCAGGGATAGGCCGAGAGGAACTTGACCCAGTAGTCCGCCAGGTCGCCGCACGTGATGTCCACCCCGCGGTCCTCCAGGCACTTGAGCCAGGCGAGCTGGAGGTCGAGGTCGTCGTTCGGCGCGCTCTTGCTCGGCAGGGGGTCGTAGAAGGTCAGGTGCTGAAGCTCCTTCCTGCACTCGTAGGGCGCGCCGAGGGTCCCGCCGATGTTCTTTCCGAGCCAGCAGGCGAACACCTTGTCGCGGTACTCGGCCGCGCCGATTCGCACGGGCCGCTCCATTGCCGTTCCTTTCTCGCGGGGGTCGAGGGGCCTCGCGTCCATGGCCCTCATTCTACATGCAGGGACTGGCCCGCACAAGCGCGCGGGGCCGTCGGGGGCATCAGTGGGAGGCAGACGGGCGCGTGCGCGGAGCGCGGTCGGCGGCGGTCTTCTGGTCGGCCCGGATTTCGCGGAGGGCCTTCACCGCGGCGGCGGAGATGATGGTCGTGGAGTGGTCCACCATGTGGCCGAGGAAGCGGACCGCGTGGTCGGGGTCCACCTCGGCCATCAACTGCACGAGGGTCGCGTGGTCCCCTGCCTCGACGCTCATGGCGCGGTAGCGCAGCCTGCGGCGGTTGTGGACGATCTCGTGGATCTTGGTGAGCTTCTCCTTGTCGTCGAGCGCCTTGAGCTGCTCGACGACCCACGCTCGGAGCTCTCCCCGGGAGTCGGCGCTTCGGGCCAGGAGGCAGTTCTCCACGAGGCGCTCGACGACTTCGGGGTAGCCGAGGCGCTCCAGCGCGTGCAGGGCCGCCGTCCGCACGGGGAGCGGGGTGGTGGCCTTCTTGAGCACCTCGATCAGGCTTCCCACGTGGCGGGTGTGGACGATCCCGGCGAGGGCCTCGATGGCCTGTGTGCGCACGCTGTCGGGCTGGCGCTCGAAGAGGATCGCGGCGTTGAGGGCCTCGAGGACTCGCTGGTCCTGGCGTCGCCTGTAGATGGCTGCGAGGGCGGCGCAGGCCTCGGCGCGCAGCGCCTCCTGGCCGTGGGTGAGCAGCAGGCACAGGGTGGGGATGCTGCGTAGGGAGGCAATGGCCGGGAGGTCGCGGAGCGCAGCAAGGGCCTCCTCGGTGGCCATGCGCCCACGGAGCGCTCCCTCGACGCTCTTCAGAGCTTTCCGTTCCCGCCAACGGTCGAGCAGGCGTCCGACCATGGTAGCACACCCGTGTTGGGATGCCGGCCCGAATCACATCAATTATGGACCCGGCGCCGTACGGTGTCAAGGCAAATCCCGGCAAGTCCGCGGCTCACGGGCGACCCGCCCCGGGCGGGGGAGCGCCTTGACTCGTCGGCGCGGTTGTGCTAGGGTAGTGGCGTGAGGGGAGTGCCCCTGCGGGGGCAGTGCGAGGAGACGCGGGCATGCGGAGCTGGCGGCGAGGGATGGGCGCGCTGGCGGCCATCGCGGCGGGGGTCGCGCTGGGCGCCGGCGGGTGCGCGGGGCCATCGGGCTCGTCGGCGGAGGCACGCGCCCGGGCGCGCCGCGAGGCCCTCTGGTCGCAGGCCAGCCCCACGCCCGTGGGCCGCTACGACGCGGCGAAGACGCTCTACAGGAGGCGGCAGTACGCCGAGGCGGCGTTCCTCCTCCAGCGCTTCCTGGCCACCTACCCGAAGAACGCGCTGGAGCCCGCGGCGCTCTACTACCTGGCGATCTCGCAGTACTACGCGGGCAAGCGCTCCGAGGCGGTGGCCACCTGCAAGCGGATCGGCAAGGACTACCCGATGACCGACTGGGCGCTGTTCGCGCGCCAGGACCTCGTGGCGCTGAAGGCCGGGCCGCCCGAGGACCGGCTGCGCGAGCACTGGTGGCACCCGTGGGACTGGTTCCGCCCCGACCCGCCCGAGGTCAAGGAGTTCAACGCCGCGCGCGCGAGCTTCCGTCACCGGGACTTCGAGGCGGCCCTGGCCGGCTTCCGCACCCTGGCCGAGCGCGGCCCCGCGAACCCCATCGCCCCCGCGGCCTGGTACTACGCCGCCCGCTCGTACGAGTACACCGCGCAGATCGAGAAGGCCCGCGAGACGTATCAGCACGTGATCAGCGCCTACCCGCACACGGAGTGGGAGTGGCTGGCGCAGGACGACCTCCGCCGGATCAGGCCCGAGTGAGTCCCCCACGCGGAGATGCCCGATGATTCCCGAGAGCGCGCGGCTCGCCCTCAGCGAGGATGTGGCCCACCAGTCGCTCGGCGAGGGGCAGGACACGGTGGTGCTGTCGCTGAAGTCCGGCTACCTCTACACGTGCAACGAGACGACGCAGCGGTTCCTCGAGGCGCTCGACGGCCGCCGCACGCTGGGCGAGGTGGTGGACCTGTTGGAGGGGGAGTTCGACGTGGCGCGCGCGACGCTGGCGGCCGACCTGGCGGCCCTGGCCGAGGAACTCCTCGCCGAGAAGCTCATCGTCGTGCGTCAGGAGGGCGAGTAGGTGCGGCGGCTGGTCCTGCGCGCGCACGTGTGGTGGGAGGCCTGCCTGATCCTGCTCCTCGTGAAGCTGCTGCCGCTGACGTGGGTGCTTCGCCTGCTGTCGCCGCCGCGGTGGTGGCATCCCTACCGCGGGGTGTCGCCCGACGCGATCGGCGAGCTGGTGCGCCGCCGGCTGGCCCGGCCCCGCCATATGAAGCGGCGGGCCTGTCTGCGCCAGGGGCTGATGCTCTTCCACTTCCTGTGCCTGGCCGGGCACGAGCCGGAGCTGCACTTCGCCGTCTTCCCCGCCGAGTCCCCGCCCCGGCCGATGCACGCGCACTGCTGGGTGACGCTGGGCGGCGTGGCCTGTTCCCCGCCCGCCGAGCCGCCCTGCGCCGAGATGATGCGGTATGCGCGCGGCACGGGCGCCAGGCTGCTGCCGCCCTCGTGACCGCGCCTGCGCGGCAAGCGGAACACGCCCGGCGCCCCCGAGAATTTCCTCCGGGGCCTTGACTCGGGGGGCGATGGCTGCTACTCTAGGGCACATGGTAATTTGGGCATGTGATTCCCTTGCCGGAGGACCGTGATGGTCGAGAAGAGACAATACCGCGCGCCGAGGCTGCGCCGGCGCGAACGGCTGGCGAGGATCGCCGAGGGTGTGGACCCCACGATCACCGAGCTCCCCGCCAAGAAGACGGGCGGGTGATGTCGCTGGCTCAGGAGAAACACATGACAGCCAGGAAGCGGTACCAGCGGCCCTCGCTCCAGCGGCGCGAGAAGCTGGCCAAGGTGACCGAGCAAGAGCTTCCCGTCACAGGGCGGCCCATTGCCTGAGTGCGGCGTCGCTCGCCCGTGACGTTCCGCACCAAGGCGCGCCGTCGGGTGGCCGGATGCATTCTTGTTGAGGAGAGCGCGAGTGGCTCAGAAGAAGCGGTACGTGGCGCCCAGGGTCCAGCGGCGAGAGCGCCTCGCCCAGGTCACCGAAGCGGCGCCGCCGGTCACCGGCCGCGTCGCAGTGATCGACGGCTTGTTCTAGCGCCTCCCAAGCCGGCGGCATCGCCGGCCGAGGGGCGCGTTTCGTGTGACGGAGCGACCCTTTCTGCCGGGAGAACACCGTGGCGCTGAAGAAGCGATACCAGCGGCCCTCGCTCCAGCGGCGCGAGAAACTGGCCAAGGTGACCGAGCAAGAGCTCCCTGTCACGGGGGTCGTCATTGACTGAGTGCGGCGTCGCTCGCCCGGGGAGTCCCGCGCCAGCGGGGCGTCGGGGGGCGGACGGCCGCGGTCGTTTTGAGGAGAGCGCGCGTGGCTCAGAAGAAGCGGTACGTGGCACCCAGGGTCCAGCGGCGGGAGCGCCTCGCCAAGGTCACCGAAGCGGCGCCGCCGGTCACTGGCGTCGTCGTGGTCAACAACTTCCACTAGCGCCTCCGGGGCCGGCGGCATCGCCGTCCGAGCGGAGCGGTCCGGGCGACTGAGCGACCTTTCCGTCAGGAGAATGTCGTGGCACGGAAGAAGCAGTACCAGCGGCCATCGCTGAGGCGGCGCGACAGGCTGGCCAAGGTGACCGAGCAGGAGCTCCCTGTCACGGGGGTCGCCACTGGGTGAGTGCGGCGTCGCTCGGCCCGGGCGTCCTGCACCAGGGCGCGGCGTCGGGTGGCCGGCCGCATTCTTGTCGAGGAGAGCGCGCGTGGCTCAGAAGAAGCGGTACGTGGCGCCCAGGGTCCAGCGGCGGGAGCGCCTCGCCAAGGTCACCGAAGCGGCGCCGCCGGTCACCGGCCGTATCGTGGTCAACGGCAATTCTCACTAGCGCCTCCGGGGCCGGCGGCATCGCCGGCCGAGCGGCGCGGCTCGGGCGACTGAGCGGCCCTTTCCGTCAGGAGAACGTCGTGGCACGGAAGAAGCAGTACCACAGGCCGTCGTTGAGGCGGCGGGACAAGTTGGCCAAGGTGACGGAGGCCGCGCCTCCGGTCACGGGTCGCCTCCCCGGCTGAGAACGGCGCCCCCTGCGTGAGGCGCCGCGAACGAGGGTGTCCGGTCGGGAGGCATTGCGAAGGAGAGCGCACGTGGCGGTGAAGAAGGTCTACGCGCCCCCCAAAGTGCGGAGGCGGCAACGCCTCGCCAAGGCGGCCGAGGGGGCTCCCGGTCCCATCACGGATGGCGGCATGACGGTCGTTGCCCCGCCGTAAGGAGAGCTTGAATGCCTGGGAAGAAGCAGTACGTCGCCCCGACGCTTCGGCGGCGCGAGAAACTCGCCAAGGTCACCGAGCAGGAACTCCCCGTGACCGGGGTCCGAACCTAGGCATCGAGGCAGGGCAATCCCTCGGCGCTCCCGTTCCCTCTGGAGAAAAGCCCGATGGCCAAGGGCAAACGCTACATTTCCCCGACGCTTCGGCGGCCCTATCGCCGGCCCCGCCTTGAGCGGCGCCGGCGGCTCGCGGACACCGCAGAGGGCGGACCGTCCCGGCTCACCGGGGTCGCCGAGAACAACCACGTCGCGCCGTAGGGCGTCGCTGCCGCGGGACGAGGCTGCCTTGGTCCTTGCCTTCAATGTGCATGGGGTGCGGCTGCGGGCGACGGTGGACACGGCGTCCCTCGCCCAGCGCCTCCGCGGCATCCTCGGCCCCTTCGAGGCGGAGACCGCAGAGGCCGACTTCCTGCTCGACGTCCGCCACGAGGCGGGCCCATTTCCCGACGTCACGCCGGATGGCATGGAGGAGCACTGGCGGGGCACGCTCCCCGACGGGCCGCCCGCGGTGTGCTTCCGTGGCCCCTCGGAACGCGAGACGCTGTTGCCGGGCCTGGCGCGGATGCGCCTGGCCGAGCGCGGCGCCGACGTGCACGTGGCCCCAGGCGCCGACTGGTGCCTGAACCTCGGTTGCCTGCTTCCTGCCCTGTGCGAGTTCCTCGCGCGCCGCGGGCACTACGTCGTCCACGCGGGGACCCTCTCGTGGGATGCAGCGGGCGGGCGTCGCGCCCTGCTGTTGTGCGGCCCCAGCGGCTTCGGCAAGACGACGACCGCTCTCGCCCTCGCCCACGCGGGCATGCAACTGCTGACCGACGACGCGACGTTCCTTGTGGCGCAGCCGCCCGGTGGCACACGCGTCCCGCCCGTGGAATCCGCCCTCCGCGTGTGGGGCCTGCCGCGCCCGTGCAAGGTGCACCGGCGCACGGTGGCGCTGATGCCTTGGCTGCGCCCCCACTGCGACGGCCAACGCCCCGTGGGCGACGAGTACCTGGTCGAGCTGGCCGCGCTCGCCGGGTCGGGCGCGCTCGCGATGGCCGAGCCGGCCCTCGTGCTCTTCCTCGAGGAGCGCAACCCCCTGGCCCATCGCCTGCGCCCGCTCGACAAGGTCCAGGCCGTCGCCCGCCTGGCCAACGAGAACGTGCGGGCCGCCGACCTCCGCGGCCAGGGGCCGGCGGGCGATGCCTTCCGCGCCCTCGCCGACATGGCCCGCCGCACCCCCACCTGCACGCTCAGCGTCGGGCCCGACCTCGAGTCGCTCCACGAGTCCCTTCTGCCGCTGCTGGCCTCCCCGAGGTGACGCCGTGGCCCCGCGCGCGTTCGACGCCTGGTTCCTCGCCCTCGCCGACCCCGCGCTGGCTGCCGCGCCGCCGCCCGCGCCCGCGGCGTGGGACCCCGCACAGGTGTGCGAGCTTGCCGACTGGCACGGCGTCGTCCCCGCCCTGGTGCGCAACCTGCGGCGGCACTGGCCCGAGGCAGGTCGAGGGCCCGACCCATCCGACCCGTCGCTGCGCGCGCTCCTGGCCGCGGCGCAGGAGCGGCTGCTCGGGCGGGTCGGCTTCGCGCTGCGCCTGCGGAAGCAGCTCGAGCCGGTCGTGGCCGCCCTCGTGGCCGGCGGCGTTCCCGCCCTCGTGCTCAAGGGGCCGGAGTTCGCCGACCGCCTCTACGCCGAGCCGTCGCTGCGGCCGTTCACCGACCTCGACTTCCTGCTCCCGCGCGACGCGCTGGCCGACGCGGGCGCAGCCCTCGCGCGGCTGGGCTACCGCCGCGACCCTCCGCCACGCGGCAAGTACCGCGGCGACTATGGCGAGGAGACGTGGCGGCTCGGCGACCCGTCCGCCGGCGCCATCGAGCTGCACTGGGACCTGGTGAACTCGCCTCCGTTGCGGCAGCGCTGCTCCGTGGGGTTCGGCGACCTCCAGCTCGAGCCGCCCGCGGCAGGGGCGCTCCCGCGGGCCACGCCGGCCTCGCTGCTCCTCGTGGCAGCCGTCCACGCCGCGGCCAGCCATCGCTTCGACCGCCTCCAGCCCCTGGCCGACGTGTGCCAGGCCGCGCGCGGCGCGGCAGGGCCGGTGGATGCCGCGTGGCTGGCCGATGCCGCGGCTCGCACGGGCGCGGCCTTCGCCCTCGCCACCGCGCTCCGCCTGGCCGAGGGCCTCTTCCGCGAGCCGGCCTGCGCCGAGCTGATCCGACGGGCACCGTGCCTGGCCCGCGCGGCACGCCTTGCCCGCCGGGTCATCACCCCGCACACCGTCCTGCACTCCAGAACCCTCGCCGCCGGGCTCCGCCGCCAGCTCTACCGCGAACTCCTCAAGCGCCGATGACGCTCCGCCTCGCACCCCACGCGAAGGGTGCGTGTAATCTCCTTCGGTCGGAAAAGCCAGTTGCGCGATACTATCGCGGGCACCCCCCATCCCGCAGCTGAC
>DATKZY010000281.1:0-64595 GCA_035527715.1 Planctomycetota bacterium
GCGCGCCAACACCGCGGCCACGGCGCGACGCCGCAGTGCTTCCTGCGCTTTCGGGGCGAGTCGTCGGGCATCGTTTTTCATGTCCGCCATCATACACTATTCGCCCGCCTAAAGCTACATAAATGATGACCAGAGTAGTAACTGCGTGCCACAGAGGACGAGCGACCCGCTGAAGATCGGGGCCAGGGTGGCAGCAACCTGCTCCAACCCTTGAGGCAGTGAGGCGAGATCAGCAGGCAAACCCGCAAGAGCCGCGTCCAGCGCGGATCCCTCAACATACACTTCCTTGGTGGTCTTCCCCTCTGTGAAGTGCGCCAGCCTGGGGGCTTCACGCGTCACTGCCAGTCGGAATGAGCGCTTGAAGAGCTCTTCTGAGTTACACTCCCGTCGAGTCTCCAAAAGCCGGTCGATCACTCTTGCCACTGCGGCGTCTGTCACCATGCCGAAGCACTTTAGAACGATCGCCCCGATTGACATGCCTGTTGCCTCCATGCCCTTTGGCGTGCCTGGTCTGCGAGCTAAGCGCAACCTACAAGGTTGATATCTCCTGGAGCTGGCCGAGGATGTTCATGTTGACGGGGCAGTGGCGGATGCAACGTCCACAGCCGACGCAGGAGCGGACAGCGAATTTCTGGACGTAGTAGTTGAATTTGTGTTCGATGCGCTGGCGCCAGCGGGCGGCCTGGTCGGGCCGCGGGTTGTGGCCCGAGGCGTGGAGGCTGAAGAGGGGGGTCTGACAGGCGTCCCAGTTCTTGCGGCGCTGGCCGCGGCGGTAGGTGCCTTCGTCCACGATGTCGAAGCAGTGGCAGGTGGGGCAAAGGAACGTGCAGCATCCGCAGCCGAGGCATTTGTAGGAGAGGGGCGCCCAGCGGTCGCTCTCGAAGTTGGCGGCGAGCCAGGCGGCGATGCGGTCGAGGTCGAGGGGGGAGGGGAGGGCGTCGAGGGCGGCCTGGCAGGGGGCCTGCTTGTCGGCGTCGCCGGGGGCGGCGTCGCGGAAGGCGTCGGGGGCGAGGGCGACGATGGCTTCGCCCTTGGGGGTCAACACCTCGGCGAGGTAGCGGGTGTCGTCGAGGGGGGTGAGGAGGAGGTCGGCGCCGGCCGTGGCGTTGGGGGCGGAGCCGAGGGCGGTGCAGAAGCAGGCTTCGTCGGCGCGGGTGCAGGCGATGGCGACGACGGTGGTGGCGGCTCGGCGGGCGTTCCAGAAGGGGTCGCGGGAGTCCCAGTTGTAGAGGGCGTCCATGATGGGCAGGCTGGCGGCGCCGCAGGGCCGGCAGCCGAAGAGGACGGTGGGGGGGAAGGCCATCGGGGGGTCGTCGACGGCGACGGCGGCTTCGCGGCGCTCGAAGGCCAGGAGGGGCTCGGAGCGGGGGAAGAAGAACTCCTTGATGGAGTTGCGTGGGACGATGTAGTCGCGGTGCGAGGCGATTTCGGCGGCGGCGGCGGCGACGGGGCGGAAGTGAATGCGGTCGCCGTCGCGTGCGGGTGCGACGAGGCGGGTGCTCTGGCGGATGGCGTCGAGCAGGGCGGGGAGGCGGCTGGCTTGGAGGGTCTTGGTGCTCATAGGATGAAGTCTTGGTTGTCCTCACATTTGTAGGCGGCGAAGGGCTGGTACTCCTCGGTGTCGTAGCCGGCGAGGTAGCCGAAGTGGGCGTTGACCTGGCGGGCGAGGAAGCGGTTGAGGAGCATCAGCGGGATGTCCACTGGGCAGGCGCGCTCGCACTCCCCGCAATTGATGCAGCGGCCTGCGAGGTGGAACGCGCGGGTGATGTTCCAGGCCATGTTGCCCTGGGGGTGTGCCGAGGTGTCGAGCCATTGGGGCTGGTTCATGGAGGCTATACATGAGTCACAGTAACACATCGGGCACGCTTGACGACAGGCATGGCAACGGGTGCATTTGTCGAATTGCTGGCGCCAGAAGGCCCAGCGTTCGGCGGGGGGCTTGGCTTCGAGGTCCTCGACGGCGGCGAGCTGGTCGGGGGTGAGGTCGCGCGGCTGGAAGCTCTCGCGGAGGTGCTTCTGGAGGTCTTCGAGGGTCGTCTGGGGGAGGACCTCGCAGGGGGAGTCGGGGTCGCCGGGGCGGTCTACGCGGACGCCGATGACGCGGAGGGCGTCGGGCTTGACCTGTTCCTCCTGGATGAGGACGACGACCGCGCGGATGTCGGGCTCCTTGGCCACGACGGCGATGCGCGGGAAGCGGGCGCGCAGGTCCTTGCGCGTGAGCCAGTTGGCCAGGTTGTTGTGGCAGAAGGGGTTGAGGACGAGTTGGCCCGCGTCCTCCGCCTTCGTGATGAAGATGGGCGTGGTCTTCTGCGGGGTCGTCCCCTGACCGTATCCGATCACGAGGTCCGCCTCGCCGCTCTCGAGCAGCGCGCGGGCGCGGGCCTGAAGGTCTTCCGTGGGTGTGCTCATTGCCTCTTCTTGCTGGCTCCCGTGTTCTCTGTTGGCCAGGGGCGTGATGGATGGGCGTTGCCGCGCCTACTTGCCGATAAGCACCCACCACCACTTGCGCTTCCGGCGGCCCTCCTGGCCCTCCTCTTCTCCCTCCTCGACTTGCGGCTCCCCCGTGGCCTCATCCGGCGGGGTGCTTTCGGCCTCGACCTGGGCGTCAACGGCCCCCGGAGGCTCGGTGTCGCGGGTCTCGGGCTCTGCCTCTGGCGGCCCTTCCGGCTCAAGCGGCTCGGCGTCGGGCGCGGCGGGCCCCGCGGGCTCGGGCTGTGGCGTTTCCTGCTGCGAGGGCTGCTCCTCGACGACTTCGTCCTCGATCTCCTCTTCCTCCTCGCCGAGGATATCGTCGAGTTGGTCCCTGACGTGTGGGGGGGCGCTCTCGCGGATGAAGCCCAGGAGCTGGTCGTAGCCCCGGATGGACGAGCGGAAGGTCACCTTCGCGCCGTCGCTGCCGATGAAGATGAGCTTGTGCCCGAGCGGCCGCCACTTGTAGACCACCGCCTGGATGTGCACCCAACTGATCCGCTGCACCCCCTGGCCGAAGACCCTGGCCTTCAGGGAGACAGGGGAGAGGACGACTTTCGATATCCAGGCCCGCAGCGAGACCCAGATGGTCATCAGCAGGAAGAAAACGACCACGCCCAGCACCGCCAGCGCCCGCTGCCCCTCGGCCGACATGAACTCCTGGATGTGCCCGAAGAACACGACGCCCAGCGCGACCACGACCACGACGACGATCCACAGCCACCGCTCGTGCAGCGGGTAGCGGAACACCCGGTCCGGCGCCGGCCTCTCGGTGTCGAAGATGTCTATTGGCACGTGCTCGCCCTCTGCCTGACCCCTCGGCGTCAGGACGGTCCTCGGGACGCCTCGGCCAGCTCGCGGTAGCCCTGGAACGGCCCGACCGCGCGGAGCCTGGCCGTGAGTTCGTTGATGAGCTCGGCCCACTTGGCGCCTTCCGCGGCCGAGACCCACGAGAACTGGAGGCGCTCGGGCTCGATGCCCAGGAACAGCAACAGGTCGCGGAACACGGTCCACCGCCGCCGGGCGTAGTAGTTGCCCTCGGCGTAATGGCAGTCGCCCGGGTGGCACCCGCTCACCAGCACCCCGTCGGCCCCGCGCTCGAACGCCTTGACCACGAACAGCGGGTCCACCCGCCCGCTGCACGGCACGCGGACGACCCGCACGTTCGACGCGTATTTCAGGCGGCTCGTCCCCGCCAGGTCGGCGCCCGCGTAGGTGCACCAATTACAGACGAAGGCCACGATGCGGGGCTCGAATTCCTGGTCTTGTGCTCCCATAGCCTTTCCTAATGCGGGCCCCGGCCGCAACGGAACACGAAGTCCCGGCCCCGGAGCGGATGGATGGAGGAATGGAGGACTGGATGATTGTCCGACACCCATCCATTCATCCAATCATCCACCCATCCCTGCGCGCGTTTCGCGCCCCGCGCGCGGGACCTCGCCGGCGCAATCGGCGTCCTCCCCACGGCCCTAGATTCTACTTGTTTCCCCTGCCCCGTGCAAGCCCTCAACCGTCGCGGACCCGCCCCCTCTGCCCGCCGTCCCCATCGCGGAAAGCCCCGCGTTCGTAGTGCGGCCTTCAGGCCGTATCTTGGGCACGGTGCGCTCGGCATCGGGGCGGACCCCATGACGCCAAACGTGTTTGTGCGATGCCCTCCGCCTTCTCCCCGACCCGATCCCCGACAGGCAACAGGGGCGTCTGGCGCTCTGTCGAAGTGCCTGCCGGACATAGGCTGGAAGCCTGTCCCGCCGCCGAGGAGCAGGGCATTCTGGTGGCACAGGCATCTTGCCTGTGCAGGCGGGGCGTGTCTGCCCCGCGTCGTTCCTCGCGGGCGGGCCCCCGCTTTGCCTCCGAGCGCCTGGAACGGCTTTGCGTGACAGAGGGTTCAGAAGTCCTCCTCGGCCAGGAGCTGCTTGAGGAACTCTTGGAGCGCGTCCCCCGTGAGCATCAGTTCCACACGGTCCTCGCCGACGAACGCGACACCCGCGGTCGTCCGGCCCGTGAGGCCAGCGGAGTAGGGCTGAATCGGCGAGTCGAGGACGCCATCGGCCGCGATGTCGGCCAGGAGGTGGGCCGCGTAGACGTCCAGCAGGTTCGTTTCCTGCGTCTTGACGTGCAGGACCAGGTCGGCGACGCCGTCGCCGTTCACCTCCTCCGTGGCGCCCTGGGCCGGCGCCGCCCCGGCGAACCGCACGGTGCTGAGTGCCGCCCGCGCCGCGTCCAGGTCGCCGGTTGTGAGGACCGCCACGGGGATGACGCCCTGGGCGGCAAGGTTGATCCTCGCCGGGGTCTCCCCTGGCTTGACGTCCACCAGAGCGCGAACCACGACGGCCCGAAGCTGCACATCGTCCAGGAACGTGCCGAGGGTGTTGTTGCTCGCCCCGCGGTCGCCGAAGCGGATCTCCGTGCGCGCCTCTGTGGCCACGAAGGTCGTCGTGTAGTAGCGCCATCCGCTGTTGCCCGGAAGCGTGGGGTCACCCACCACGACGGCTCCGCTCTCGTCGCGGAGTTGGAGAGCGATGGGCTCCGACGGAGACCCGCCCTTCACGCTCAGCGCCTCGACGCCAAGGATGTTCTCCGTTGCCGAGGTCCCGGGACGGCCGGAGAACGCGAAGCTCAGGGTGTAGAGCTGGCCGGGAACGGTGGCGACCTGCTGTGCCACCGTGATAGCGCCGTGCTCGTTGGGGAGCCTCCCGCCCCCGGGGCCGTTCACATCGGCATCGAGCTCCAAGTGCTGCGCGCCGTGGGCAGAGCCGCCCAGGATCCCCCGCTGAAGCTCGAAGTTGGGCCCGTCCACAAGTCGCCAGCCGGGGATGGCCCGGAAGACGCCCCAGTCGCCAGAAACGCACGGCTCCTCGAAGCTGCCGTTGACAAGGAGGTTCGGAGACGGCGGGCCGCTGGAAAGCGGCGTGAGCGGGACCACGCCGAGGAAGGCGAACGCCGCGTAGCCGACGGCCTCCGTGGTGTGAGACGTCTCCTTGTCCCGCGAGGTCTCCTCCTGAACCCGAATCTCCACGGAGGTGCGGCCCAGGTTGCGGTACCGGAGTGCCGCAGTGTCCGATCCGTCGAAGGTCTGCATGCACGCCACCAGCACGGGCGCCGCAGCGAAGGTGCTGGAGAAGGGCCTCCGATACCAGCCGTCTGTCACCTGGTCCGGTGTTCGTGCCACTTCGCACTCCCCGGCGGCCAGTGCGCCGCGGCGTGGCTCGATCGCCACGTAGCCAATCGTCTCCACCGCATGCGGCCCGCTGCTCTCCTGCTCCTGAAGGCATACGGCGAACTGATGCCGAGTGGCCCCCCGCTGCCGTGTGACGATGGCGTCCGAGCCCCGGGCGCTCTGGCACTGCGTGAGGACCACAGGCGTTGCGGCGAAGTCCGTGCCGAAGTGCTCGATGTACCAGCGATGATCGGTGGGGAACGTTCCCGCGTCGATCCTGGTGCCGTCGGGCAGGGTGTGGGAGCCGGCCTCGACCACCAGGTAGCCGACGGTCTCTGCCGCGTGGGCGCCGTCCAGGTAGTCCCACTCGTCGATCTGGATCTGGAAGCTGCTGCCGGTGACGTTCCGGATTCGAGCCATCGCCGGGTCGCTGCCAGCGGAGGAGAGCGGGCCGGCGACGACCACCGGATGGTCGTACCGCCCCTTGAGCTGGACCGTTTGCCACGCGTTGCGATTGGCCTGACTGAACGTTGCGCGCCCCGTCTCGGCCACAGGGCCGCCCCACACTCGCAACGGCTCGCCCACGACTCCCAGAGCGACCAGCGCCAGGACTCCTCTCAAGCACACCCTGCGCGCCGCGCCGCGCCGGGCGCTCGGCTGGAGGCAGGGTGTTGGGCCGCGACTTCCCCCTCCTGTCCGCCTGAGCCAACTCGACTGGTCCCGATCCGGACGGCTCTGTACGCGCATGCCCTCTCTCCTTGATCCGGGGCCTCCGACCTGGTTCTGCCCGACCCCGCTGGTCAGCGCTTCCTATGCTGGATTATAGCCACCGCCCCCAACGGGTGCAAGGGAAAACACTGGAACTGATGGCGTGGTTCGGGGACGCCTTGCCCAATCCCCAAGAAGGGGGGGGGCAGGCCTTAACGGCGTGTTGCCCAAACGCAGTTGAGGGGATCAACCTCGTTCGGAGTCCCGCCTTTAGGCGGATTAGTGTGGGAGAAGACCGCCTGAAGGCGGGACTCCCAACGAGTTCACCCTTTGGGCAACACGCCCTTACGACCTGACCCCAGCCATCATTTCACGACCCCTGACTCGTCCACGGGCGCAGAAGTGCCGTCATGCGGGATCGGGGCCGGTCTGGCAGTTGCCTCGACCAGAACGCGGAAGCCCACCCCCCAACCCCACCGGTCTTCCTGGTTGTCCTTTTGCCGCTTGGCCGACCGCGGGATCTCGTAGCTGAACCATGCCCCGCCGCGAAGCACGTGCTGCTTGCCGCTGGCCGGACCCCGGGGGTCCACGTTCTCGCCTTGGGCGTAGTAGCCCTTGTCGTACCAGTCGTGACACCACTCCCAGACGTTGCCCATCATGTCGTGGAGGCCCCAAGGATTGGGCTTAAGGCCGGCGACCGGATAAGCTTCCTTGCGGTCCCGCTCGGCCGACCGCGTACGGGCATACTGGGCCAAGTCCTTCTTGTCGTTGCCGAAGAAGAAGGTCGTCTGCGTGCCGGCCCGCAGGGCATATTCCCACTCTGCCTCGGTCGGCAGCCGGGCCGGTCGGCCGATCTTGGCGGAGAGCTTGTTGCAGAAGCCCACCGCCTCGTTCCAGCGGACCAGATACATCGGCACATCGGGGCCTTCGCCGCGCAACGGCCAGGGCTTGGTCAGCTTGGCCTGGACGTCCCGAATGGTCGTGCCCAGGACGGCCGTCCACTGCGCCTGCGTCAACTCGGTGGTGCCCATGTAGAACGGCGCGGTGATCCTGACCCGGCGCTGCGGATGTTCGTCTGGCAGGGCGCCTGGCTCGGCGTCGGGGCTGCCCATTAGGAACTCCCCGGCGGGAATCAGGACCAGGTTCATCGGGACGTTGCCACCCAGCTCGAGAACAAGCTTCTTGGGCAGCGAACCCCCCGGCGTTGGCAAGGCGGCCGGATCGCCGGGCGGCTGAGGCGTTGTGGACGTCGCGCTCGACGGCCCGTCGGCTGTCCAGCCTGTCGCCGCCACGGACGCCAGGAGGGCCAGTCCGATCGTGACGCTGTGCATGGTTGCTCCTTTCCGATGAATCCGTCTGGTCTTTGTTTGGGGTCAGGTCGTAAGAATCTAGTTTTTCGCCAGCCGCTCCTTGCACGCCATCACGGCCTTTGCCAGGAAGGCATCGGTCCGCAGCCTCTCGGCAACCCTGCGGACGGTCACACTGGCCGCCTGACCGCCATTGCGGCGACATAGGGCAGATAGGACGTATGGGACCCATAGGACCCTCGGAGGCCGGGTGTCCTATCGGCCCTATACGTCCTATCTCCCGCAGGCACAGAAGCGGTGGGACGGGCGGTGCTATTCCTCGCCCAGGGCGTTGACGACGGCGTAGAGCTGCTCGTCGTTGAAGCCCTTGAGGGTGATGGCGTGGGCACGGCAGGCGGCGGCACAGAGTCCGCAACCGCCGCAGAGGCCCTCGTTGACCTTGGCGACGGTCTTGATGAGGTTGCCCTTGCGGTCGCGGATTTCCTCGCGCTCGATGGCGCCGTAGGGGCAGATGCGCTCGCAGAAGAAGCAGCCGAAACAGGTCGAGTAGACCGGCGGCGGGGCACGGTGGACGCTGGCGACGACGGGCTCGCGCTCCAACTCGTCGGCGTTGAGGAGGGCGACGACTTTGCTGGCGGCGCCGCTGGCCTGGGCGACGGCCTCCGGAATGTCCTTCGGCCCCTGGCAGGCGCCGGCGAAGAAGATCCCCGCCGTCTGCGACTCGACGGGGCGCAGCTTCGGGTGCGCCTCGGAGAAGAAGCGGTCCTTGTCGTAGGCCACCCGGAGCTTCTGGGCGAGGGCCTCGGCGTCGGGCTGGGCGATCATGGCCGTGGCCAGCACGACCAGGTCGGCCTCGATCTCCACCTGCGCGTTCGACAGCGTGTCGGCGCCCTGCACCACGAGCTTGCCGTCCCGCGGGTAGATGCGCGACACGCGGCCCCGCAGGTAGACGCAGTCGTCTTCCTCGATGGTGCGCCGCGAGAACTCGTCGTAGGTCTTGCCGCCGGCGCGGAGGTCCATGTAGAAGTTGTATGCCTGGCCGTCGTGGACTTTGTGCTTGTAGAGCATGGCGTGCTTGGCGAGGTACATGCAGCAGATTTTGGAGCAGTAGGTGAAGCCCTTCTCGTTGTCGCGCGAGCCGACGCAGGAGAGGAAGACGACGGTCTCGGGCTCCTTGCCGTCGGAGGGGCGACGCACCTTGCCGCCGGTGGGGCCGCTGGCGCTCAGGAGCCGTTCGAACTGGAGGCCGTCAATGATGTCGGGGTGCGCGCCGTAGCCGTACTCGCCGTAGCCGATGTACGGGTAGTCGGCGGCGGCCTTGGCCACGCTCCACACCTGGTAGCCGGTGGCGACGACGACGGCCCCTACCTTCTCCTTGACCAGTTCTTCCTTCTGCTCGTAGTCCACGGCCTTGGTGGGGCAGACCTTGGCGCACACGCCGCACTTGCCCTTCGTGAAGTGGAGGCAGTGCTCGCGGTCAATCACCGGCTTGTTGGGCACGGCCTGGGGGCTGGGGGTGTAGATGGCGGTGCGGTAGCCCAGGCGTTTCTTGGGATTCTCGGGGTCGGGCACGGAGAGGCCGGCGTTGAACTCGCTGGGGATGGCGCGCGACGGGCATTTCTGCCAGCAGCTTCCGCAGCCCGTGCACTTCGCGAGGTCCACGCTGCGCGGCTTCATCCGCACCGTGACCTCGAAGTTGCCGATATAGCCGTCCACCGCGTCCACTTCGCTCCAGGTGTAGAGCTTGATCTTCTTGTGGCGGGCCACCTCGACCATGCGGGGGGTGAGGATGCACTGCGAGCAGTCGAGGGTGGGGAAGGTTTCCGAAAGCTGGAGCATGTGGCCGCCGACGCTCGCCTCGCGCTCGACGAGCACGACCTCGTGGCCGGCGTTCGCGATGTCGAGTGCGGCCTGGATGCCGGCGATGCCGGCGCCGATGACGAGTGCCCGCTTGGTGATGGGCACGTGGATGGGCTGGAGCTTCTCGTTGTTCTTGACCTTTTCGACCATCAGGCGGATCAGCTCGATGGCCTTCTGCGTCGCCTCCTCCTTGTCGGTGTGGACCCAGGAGCAGTGCTCGCGGACGTTTGCCATCTCGCACAGGAAGGGGTTGAGGCCCTTCTCGGCGACGGCGTTGCGAAAGGTCGGCTCGTGCATCCGGGGCGAGCAGGCGGCGACGACGACGCCGGTCAGCTTGTGCTTCTCGATCGCGTCCTTGATCAGGTTCTGGCCGGGGTCCGAGCACATGTACTTGTAGTCGGTCGAGTAGACGACCCCGGGGTGGGTGGCGAGGGTCTGCGCGGCGCGGGGGCAGTCCACCACGCTGCCGATGTTTTCGCCGCAGTGGCAGATGAAGACGCCGATGCGGGACACGTCGTGTCTCTCCTGCTCATTACCTCCCTCCCGAAGGTTCCAATACCTTCGGGAGGGTAAGGGTTCTACTCGCCCTCGGGCGTGGTCGCGGCGACCGTCTCGCCCCGCAGCCGGGCCACGAGGTCGGTGGTGTCGACGAAATGGTTGTCGAGCTTGAGGGCGGCCGGCTCGAGGCCCAGTGCCAGGCCAAGCACCTGGGCGAGATAGAGGACCGGCATGTGGAAGTCCTCGGGGAGGCCGGCGTCGGCCGCGGCCTCGCCCTGGCGCATGTCCAGGTTCGCGTGGCACATGGGGCAGGCGACGATGAATGCCTCGGCGCCGGCCCGGCTCGCGGCCGCCAGAATCCGCCCCGTAAGGCGCGCCACGACGGTCGGCTTGCTCATCGTGAAGCCGGCCCCGCAGCACTCGGTCTTGTGCGTCCACTCGACGGGTGCGAGGCCCAGGATGCGGCACACCTCGTCCATCGTCGTCGGCTGCTCCGTGTCGTCGAAGGTCATCACCTCGGGCGGTCGGGTGTGGAGGCAGCCGTAGTAGCAGGCCACCTTGACGGCGGGCAGCTTGCCCGCGGCGCGCTCGCCGATGAGGTCGCGGTGCCGGTGGAGCAGCTCGATGAGCGTGATGGGCTGGACCGTGCAGCGGTAGACCATTTCCGCGGCTTCCTGGGCCTGGGCGAGGAGGTCGGGATGCTCCTTCACCTCGTGGTGGGCGAGGGCCAGCTCCTTGGTGCACAGGGGGCAGGGGGCGAGGACTTCGCCGAGGCCCGCCGCCTCGGCGAGAGCGAGGTTGCGGACGTTCAGGGCGCGGGTGAGTGCCGTGTTGGTCATGTGCCCGGCCGAGGCCCCGCAGCAATTCCAGTCGGGCACCTCCTTCAACTCGAAGCCCAGCGCGCCGAGCGCGGCCTCGATGGATGTGCCGTACTCCAGCCCCGTGGCATGGGCCTTCAGTGCGCAGCCGGGATAGTAGCCAACTTCCATCGCAAGGTTACCCTGTCAGACAAAGGGGATGGATGGGGGATTGGATGATTGGATGGATGAAAGACCCTTCTTGTCCGACATTCATCCACCCATCCACCCATCCATTCATCCTCCCATGAGCATGGCCTCACTCCCTGGGCCTTTGAAGCTTGCACCGCTCGTAGATCCGCCGGATGGCGGCGACGTTCTGAATCTTGTGGGGCAGGAGGCCGGGCTTGCCGCGGCGGAGCATCCTGGGGAAGGTCAGCAGGTCCTGCGGGCCGCGGCGGATGGGGCTCTTCAGCTTGTAGGCGGCGACGAGGCCCATCTCGTAGACCCGCCCGAAGCGGCGGACGCTGGCCAGGAACGACATGTGGAAGTCGTAGATGTCGGCCTCGTTGGCGTTGACGCAGCCCTCCTCCTGCGCCATCTCGCGCAGCACCGTCATCAGGCGGGCGGGGTCAACGTCCTTCGGGCAGCGGGTCGAGCAGGCCTCGCAGGCGGCGCACACCCATTGGGAGCGGGAGCGGAGCGCTTCGTCCTTGCGCCCGAGCTGCACGAGGCGGACCATGGCGTGGATGGGGTGGAACATCTCGTAGGCCACGGGGCAGCCGGCCGTGCACTTCCCGCACTGATAGCAGTCGGCCACCTTGCGGCCCAGGCGGCGCTCCACCTCGCGTTTCCAGTCCGAGCCGACTTGGCCGCGCGAGAGTTGCAGTTGCATCGTCGCCCTTCTCAGGTCGCGGAATGGCTTGCCGGAGGTCGATCGCTCAGACCCGCATTTTACGGGATTTGCTCGGCGCCTGTCAACCGGCAATTGGCGGCGGGTGCGACGCGGAATTGCAGGCGATCGCGGCCGGCATGGCCGCCACCGAGGCGAGGTCGGTTGGGGCACGAACTCCACACGGCTGAACTGCTGCCGCACTTGACAAGAGAAGATGTGCCCCCCTGCGCTTGACAGCGTGAGAGCCCGGCCGTACCGTATGAGCATGGGCATGAACCACAGGAGCAACAGGGTGAGCGACGCACGCCTCAACCGTCGCGGCCTGCTCAGAAGTCTCGGCCTCGGCGCGACGTGGCTGGCCATGCCCCCAGCCCTGCGCGCTGCCCAGGCGGCCGACGATGGCGGCCCGGCGACCAGGAAGGAGCGAGCCGTGCTCTTGACCAGGACCGGCAGCGACCGGGCCACGGGCTACCTGATGAGCAACAAGATCGTGCGCGGCGGCGACCGGCTGCTGTGCACCTGGCTCGCACGCTCGCGGCAGAACCATTGGGCGCTCGCGGACCGCAAGACCGGCCAGACCCTGCGCCAGGGCAGCGTGGGCGCCGTGCTCAAGGACAACCACTGCGGGGCCGCAGTCGCGGCCGAGCCCGACGGCACGCTGCACCTCGTGACGGGCGGGCATTTCTCCGATTTCTGCCACTACACCATGGCCGCGCGCGCCGATGCCGACTGGCAGCAGGCCGAGGTCGTCCACGACGCCGCGACCTACCCGAGCCTCGCCTGCGACCGCCGAGGAACGCTCCACCTCGCCTACCGCTGCGGCCCCGTCCCCTACAAGCTCAAGTACCGCACCCGCCCGAAAGGCGGCCGCTGGTCGCAAGCGCTGGCCCTCGTCCAGGCCTCGGTCCGCGAGCACACGTGGCTCACCAACGCCATCGCGCTGGGGCCGGAGGGACACGTCCACCTCGTGTTCAGCAACACGCGCGCCCTGCCCGACCTGTCGTACTGCTACGGCGCCTCGCACATCTGCTCGACCGACTCGGGGGCCACCTGGCGCCAGTTGGGGGCGGACACGCCCCTGAGCCTCCCCGCCGAAGCCGCACGACTCGCACTGATTGACCAGGACGCGCTGCGTCCCGACCGCACCCACTCCCGCGACGAGAGGGCGAAATGGCTCAAGCCAGGCCCGCTGAACTACTACTACAATGAGATCCTCCTGTCCAACCCCGTCACCGACGACGCCGGCCGGCCATCGGCCGTCGTGCACGACAACCTTCGCGGCGAGGCCGCACTGTTCCGCGCGCGCGACGGCTCGTGGACCGCGATGCCGCTCCATGAGGAGGCGCGACGCATTCTCCCCGGGTTCCTCGTGCAAGGCCCGTCCAGCCTGTCGCGCCATGCCGATGGGACGCTCGAGGTCCTGCTGACGCTGCGGCCGGCGAGCGCCAGGGGCTGGGGCGCTCCGGGGACGGCGCTGGTGCGGGTGCTCGTCGGCCCCGGCGAAGGGGCGAAGCAGGCCCGACTCGTCCGCGAGCCCGAGCCCGGCCTGGCCCACTGGCTGCCCAGCCTGGAGCACTGGTCGTGGAACGCTCCCTCGCCGAGGCCGGCTCTGGTCTACACGCGCGGCATCAACGCCGGCGGCTACGCCAACAACGTCAACCCCATCGAGACCGAGGTCTGGCTGGAAATGCCGTAGGGCCATGCCCGCCCAACACGCTGGGGTCAGGTCTCAACTTACAACTCTCCATCAAGGCACCAAACAGGTTGTGGCTGTCTCCGGAGCAAACCACAACATGTGCCAAGTCGTCCAAGTCGTCCAACTCGGCGGTTCATGGGGGAGGTTTCGCGAGCCGGCTGTTCGCAGTGCGGGCCTCAGCCTGCGGCGTGCTTCGGGACGCCTGCGGCCACGCCGCACCGCGCGCCACTCCCAGAGGCGACCCGTTGACATGTCCATCCATAAGTCACTGCCAGCATTGCCCTTGCATGTCAGCGGTGTGACAGGCACGGGGACGGGGAGGGCACGGGGAGGGCACGGGGAGGGCACGGGGAGCGGGGAGCCACGGGGAGCCATGTCAGCGGTGTGACAGGCACGGGGAAGCGGGGAAGGCACGGGGAACGCGGGGAACGCGGGGAACGACAGGCACGGGGAACGCTCAACCCACGTAGGCCCGGGGACTTCCCCTGTCCCCTGTAAGAACGCATTGTACGGGATTCTCTCGGCGCCTGTCAACCTGCGATTCGGGCGCGGCCCGCCGTGGAACGGGGATTCCTGGACAGGCTCCTAGGGCCAGGCGTCGTCGCGGCGCCGGCGCGCCCGGGAGAGGAGGCGTTTCGCCCATCGCACGACGCCCCGCCTCTTGCGTGGGGGACGGGTCCGGGACCCGCTGGGCGGGGTCTGGCCGGCGTCGAGCATCCCCTCGCACTCGTCGGCTCGTTGCTGCATCGCATCGAGAAGGTCGCGATCCGCCCAGCCGCGCCCTGCCGCGTAGCGGATGAGGCCCCGCCATTGCCAGAGGAAGGCCCTGGAGTAGAGGTTGACGCCGCGGACGCTCTCCGGGGTGAGGGGGCTTCGGAAGGCGCTGAGGTCGTCCACGCCCGCCATCTTCATGGCGAGCATCTGAAGGACGCATTTGCTGCACACGCCGCAGTTGGCCGCCAGGTCGTCGCCCTCCCAGCAGACCCTCAGGTTGCGCCTGCCGATCTCGAAGTCGCGCAGGATCGCGCTCTTCTCCGCTCGGTTGTTCCCCAGGTCGTGGAGGATCGTGAAGGAGTGCGACGACAGCAGCGGGTCGGCGTGGCGGTTCGAGGAGGTGCCGCTCTCGAGCGTGTACGGGTTGTCGTCCTCGTAGGAGGAGGCGATCAGGCCGGCCGCGTACCGTCGCTCGAAGAGCGACAGGACGGCAGCCAGGGCCGACCCGAACGAGTGGGGCCACACGGGCACCATGGCCTTCAGGTTGGTGCGCATCGGGAAGAGCCGCGACGACAGGGCGTGGGCGATCCGGCGGGCCGACTCGAACGCGCGTTCATAGGCGGCGTCGTCCAGCGGGATGTCGAACCCGTGGACGAAGAGGCAGTTGGGGATCTTGCGGCTCCCGATCGCCGCGATGCCCTTCTGGTGGGTGTACAGCGTGTAGACCGAGTCCAGCCCGCCCGAGAAGCCGATGATCGCCTCGTCGCCCGCTGCGCGAGGCGCGGCGGGGCAGGGGATCACCTCGTCGGCGAGCACTTCGGCGGGGCGGTACTTCGGCAGGCCCGCGCCCACGATCGCCTGGTACCGCGCCAGGTTGTCCAGCAGGGAGCGCGAGAGGCGGCCGTGGATCGCGAGGTCGCGACGGGCCTCCATGGCCGACATGACCAGCGCCCGGGCGAAGGCATCGTGGCAATCATCCGGCCCGCCCTGGATGACTGACCACGGGTGGAGCTCGGCGGGGAACTCGAAGAACAGCCGCCCGTTGCGCCGCCGGCGGCCAGGGTGGCCGCTGACCCGGGCCTGGATGGCGACCCGCTCGCGCGTGAACGCGGGCGGAAGGATCTCCACATCAATCCGGCTCCTGTTCACAGAGGGCGCTCCTGTCCGCCTCAGCCGTCGTCCCTTTTCCCCTCGGGGAGTTGCCCCTCGTCGGCGAAGCTGTAGTGGCGGCCCTCGCCCAGGATGACGTGGTCGAGGAGGGGAATGCCGAGGACCTTGCCCGTGGCGTGAAGCTTGGCCGTGATCTCGACGTCGCGCGGGCTGGGCGTGGGGTCGCCCGTGGGGTGGTTGTGGACGCAGATGATGGCGGCGGCGCTGTCGCGCACGGCCTCGCCGAAGACCTCGCGGGGGTGGGCGAGGCTGGCCGTGAGACTGCCGACGCTGGCCTCGACCTCGCGGACGACGCGGTTGCGGGCGTCGAGGAGGAGGACGAGGAAGGTCTCGCGCTTCTGGTCGCGGAGGCGTGGGGAGCAGAGGTCGTAGACGGCCTGGCTGTCGCTGATGCGGCGGCCGGGCTCGGCGGCGGCCTGCTCGGCCATCCGGCGGCCGATCTCGAGGGCCGCCTTCACCTGGGCCGCCTTGGCGGGGCCGACGCCCTTCACCCGCCGCAGCTCGGCGATGCTGCGGGCCGCCAGGGCGCGATAGGTGCCATACTTGGCGAGAAGGCTCTGGCCCAGGCCGATCGCCGTCTGCTCCTCCGTGCCCGAGCGGAGGATGATGGCCAGCAGCTCGGCGTCGGACAGGGCGCGCTCGCCGCCGGCGATGAGGCGCTCGCGCGGGCGCTGGTCGGCCGGCAGCTCCTTGATGCGCGGAGTGCGCTGGTAATGCTTGCAGTCGGGCGCCAGCGGGCACTCGGCGCAACTCGGCGCGTCGCCGCACACGACGCTGCGGATGCCGTCGGCGGGCGAGCAGTAGAGCTGGAGCACGCGGCGCACGGTGGCGACGCGCTCGCCGGCGGCCTCGGCCATCCGGCGCACGCACTCGTAGAGGTTGGCGACGGAGCGGGTGCGCGGGATGAGGCCGAGGCGGGCCAGGAGGCGGCGGAGGGCCGGGTCGTCCTCGAACGCCGCGGCGTCGGGGTAGTCCGCCTGGGCCTCGGCGCAGGCGCCGACGAGGGCCTCGAGCGGCGCCGCCGCCAGCTCGCGCAGCTTCTGCTCCATCGTGCGATAGGTCTTGCGGAGTTCCATGCGCTCAGCCTGTGAAGGAACCACACGGACGGACACGGACGGACACGGACGGACACGGACGGGGAGGTCCCTCACTCATAGGCGTCGGTCCGTGTCCGTCCGTGTAGGTCCGTGCCGTTCTTGACACACTCCCGGTGGCTTTGCGAAAGCCCCGCGTATCATACCGGAAACGCCGCGCGGGTCAAGCTCGTTGACACGGCCCGGCGGGGCGGCTATAATCCGTCCATACCTCGCTACGGGGATTGAGAATGCCGCTGTTCGGCCCCTCGGATACGGATACGACGCTCGACGGGACAGTCGAGCGGGTGGTCTTTTCGGCGCCCGACGGCACGTATGCGGTCGTGCGCCTGCGGGCCGAGGGGAAGGGCGAGGTGGTGACGGCGCGCGGGAAGCTGCTGGAGCTGAAGGAGGGCGAGGTGCTGCGGCTGGAGGGGCGCTGGTCGGTGCACAAGACCTATGGCCGCCAGTTCGAGGTCGAGCGCTACGAGGTGGTCACGCCGACGAGCGCGCGCGGGATCGAGCGCTACCTGGGCTCGGGCCTCGTGCCCGGCATCGGGCCGGAGCTCGCGAAGCGACTCGTCCGCCGCTTCGGCGACCAGACCCTCGCCGTGATCGAGCGGGAGCCCGAGCGGCTGCGCGAGGTGGACGGCATCGGGCGGAAGCGGCAGGAGCAGGTCGTCGAGGCCTACGCCGCGCAGAAGGGCCTCCGCGAGGTGATGGTGTTCCTCCACCAGTACGGCGTCTCGCCGGGCGCCGGCGCCCGAATCTACAAGGCCTACGGGGGCTCGGCGGTGAGCATCGTGCGCGACAACCCGTATCGCCTGGCCTCCGACATCTTCGGCGTGGGCTTCCGGACCGCCGACCGCATCGCGCGGAGCATGGGCGTGGCGCACGACGCGCCGCAGCGGGCCGCCGCAGGCGTCGTCTACGCCCTCCAGGAGCTGGGGGACGACGGGCACGTGTGCTGCCCAGCCGAACAGCTCGTCGCCGCGGCGAGCCGGATGCTCGAGCTGCCCGTCGAACAGGTCGAGGCCGCCATCGAGGCGCAGCGGGCGGCGGGCGAACTGGTGCGCGAGGACGCGCATCCGTCGCGGCCCGTCTACCTTCCCGCCCTCTACGCGGCCGAGACGGGTGTGGCCCGCGCCCTGGGCGAGCTGGCGACGCGTGCCGCCGCCTTCCCCGCCATTGACGCCGGGCGGGCGGTGCGCTGGGTCGAGGGCAAGGTGGCGATCCAGCTCTCCGACGGCCAGCGCGACGCCGTGCGCAAGGCCGTCGCCAACAAGCTCACCGTCATCACGGGCGGGCCGGGCGTGGGCAAGACCACCGTGCTGCGCTGCCTCGTGGAAGTCTTCCGCGCGCGCAAGCTGCGGGTCGCCCTCGGGGCGCCCACGGGCCGCGCCGCCAAGCGCCTGGCCGAGACCACCCGCGCCGAGGCGATGACCCTCCACCGCCTCCTCAAATACCAGCCCCGCACCCACGAGTTCGAGGTCAACGAGCGCAACCCGCTCCAGGCCGACGCCGTGATCGTGGACGAGGCGTCCATGCTCGACATCCTGCTCACCTACCACCTCGTCCGCGCGTTGCGGCCCCCGACGCTGCTCGTCCTCGTGGGCGACGTGGACCAGCTCCCCTCCGTGGGGCCGGGGAGCGTGCTCCGCGACGTCATCGCCTCGGGCGTGGCGGCCGTGGCGCGCCTCACCGAGATCTTCCGCCAGGCCGCTGCCAGCCTCATCGTGGCCAACGCCCACCGCATCAACACGGGGGAGATGCCGTTCCTCAAAGACCCCGGCGAGGAGGCCGAGCGCGACTTCTTCTTCCTCGAACGCGAGGACCCCGAGGCCGCGGCCGAGACGGTGCTCGACCTGTGCGCCCGCCGGCTGCCGGGCCGCTACGGCCTCGACCCCATTGACGACATTCAGGTGCTGGCCCCCATGCACAGGGGCACGGTGGGCGCCCAGGCGCTCAACGCCCGCCTTCAGGAGCGCCTCAACCCCACGGGCCAGCAGCACACCCTCGGCGGCCGCACCTTCCGCGTCGGCGACAAGGTGATGCAGATCCGCAACAACTACGACAAAGAGGTCTTCAACGGCGACCTCGGCCGCGTCGTCGCCCTCGCGCCCGAGGCGGGCCAGGTGATCGTGCGGATGGACGAGCGCGAGCTGGCCTACGGCCCCGAGGAGCTCGGCGAGATCGTCCCCGCCTACGCCATCACGATCCACAAGGCCCAGGGCAGCGAGTACCCTGCCGTCGTCGTGCCGCTCCTCACGCAGCACTACCTGATGCTCCAGCGCAACCTGCTCTACACGGCGGTCACCCGCGGCAAGCGCCTCGTCGTCCTCGTGGGCACGAAGCGGGCCGTGGCCATCGCCATCCGCAACGATCGCATCCGCGAGCGCCACTCGCTCCTTCGCGACCGCCTCGCCGCGGCCCGCCCGACGGGCCCCGGCCGCCCCGCAGCCCCCCCTCTCGAGGTGAAAGCACACCATGGCTGAGCCCGCACCGCGCCCTGCCGACTACGTGATGAAGGTGATGGCCAAGGCCGCCGCGATGAACCAGCAGGACCCCTTCCTGCGGGGCCGCCTCATCGAGCTGCCCGGCGCCGGCGACCTGATGATCACCGGCGACCTCCACGGCAACCTCTCCAACTTCCGCCGCATCACCCGCATCGCCGACCTGCCCCACCATCCCCACCGGCACCTCATCCTCCAGGAAGCCCTGCACGCCATGTACCGCGACACCCCCGACCGCTCCTACCAGCTCATCGAAGAGATCGCCATCTTCAAGACCGTCTACCCCGCCCAGGTGCACGTTCTCCTGGCCAACCACGACCTCGCCGAGCTGTACGGCCTCCAGATCATGAAGCAGGGGCGCTCCGTGCTGCGCGTCTTCGACGCCGCGCTCGAGGAGGCGTACCAGTTCAACAAGGACGTCGTGCGCAAGGCATACAACGGCTTCCTTCGCTCCTTTCCCTGGGCCGCCGCCACGCCGACCGGCCTCTTCGTCTGCCACTCGCTGCCCGACGCGAAGTACGTGGACCTGTTCAGCCGGCAGCTCTTCACCGACGCGGGGCCCGACACCGACATGGGGCGGGGCAGCCCGGCCTTCCACCTCGCCTGGGGGCGCGACCTCTCGGGGGAAGTGACCGCGGCCTTCGCTCAGCGCGTCGGGGCCGACCTCATTCTCACCGGCCACCACCCGTGCCGGAGCGGGCACACCGAGCCCAACCCCCGCCTTGTCATCCTCGACAGCAAGGACGCCCACGGGGCCTACGCCATCCTGCCCCTCGACGTCAAGCTGTCCCAGATCGAGGTCGTCTCCCGGATCAAGTTCCTCAACCTCTGAGGGGCTCGAGGGCCTTGGCGGCCTCGAGGGCGCGGCGGGCCTTGGCGGGGTCTTGCAGGCGCGCCGCCGCTTCTTTCAGCAGCGCGTGGCCGCGGGCGGGCTGGCCGAGGCTTTGCCCGTACAGCAGGCCCGCGGAGTAGAGCGCGTGGGCCGCCTGGGCGTGTCGGGGGTGGGTGAGCGCGAAGTGGTGGAAGGCCGCGGCCGCCTCGGCCTGTCGCCCGGCGCGGATGAGCCAGTTGGCCAGCGCGACGTGCGTCCGCTCGTCAATCGGCTCGGCGGGGAAGGCATCGAGGAAGGCCCGATACAGCTCGGCCGCGCCGGCGAAGTCCTCTGCCGCCACCTGCGACTGGAGCGCGGCCCGCATGCGGCCGGCCGCGGCCAGCTTCTCTGCCTGAGTGTCAGACGCGGCCGCGCTCTGAAGCGCCTGCTGCCTCGATGCGCGCTCGGTGAGCCGCGGCTTGTGGCGGCCCGTCAGGCGCGACAGCAGGTCGTAGTCGTCGCGCTCCACCCAGTTCCGCGACAGCAACAGCATCCCCAGGGCCGCTCCGACGGCGAAGCCGGCCAGGTGAGCCGCGACCGCCACGGCGCCGCCGGTGCCCGTCGTCGCGTGGTAGACGTCCCACGTGACATAGAATCCGATGATCCAGTAGGCCGAGCACCGGAACGTGCCGAAGAGGAACACTACGAAGTAGAAGATCTTCACGTCGTGGATGGGATAGAAGGTGAGGTAGGTGCCGACGACGCCGAAGATTGCCCCCGAGGCCCCGATGCAGGGGATGCCGGCCATCCACCCGCTGGCCATGAGCGCGTGGCCGAGGTCCGACAGATACGCGAAGGCCACGTAGGCCGCCAGGTAGCGCCAGTGCCCCAGCTTGTCGTTGACATTGTTCCCAAACGTCCACAGGAACACCATGTTCGCGAGCAGATGGATCACCCCGCCGTGGAGAAACGCCGAGGTCAGCGGCTGGTACCACCTCAGGTCGGCGGGCACCGTGCCGTAGACGGTCAGGTCAACCCCCTCGAACACCTGGACGCCAAAGACGGCCACGTTTGCCCCGATGATTGCCCAGTTCATCCACGGCAGCCGGCCCATCGGATTGTCCACGCCGTACGGAATCAGCACAGGGCCTCTCCTGGGGTTGCTCGCCAAAGTCTACAGCCCTGCCCCTGTCCTGTCAACGCGCCTCAGCATTGACTCGCCCACGGTGTGCCAGGGATATGGAGTGCGGCATCGCAGATGCCGCTTTGGTTCGCAGCGGAGCCGCGGAGAGATGGCCGGAGTCCCGCTTTGCTTTCCCGCCCGGGCCTTGCTAGAATCGGCGGCAGCGGAAAGGAGACCGATGAAGCGCAACCCGCCTCTGTGCTCGACTGTCGCCGTCGCCGCGATACTGGCTTGTCTGCCCGCACTCGCCGGGCAACCGAGCCGGCCGCGGATCCTCGAGGTCCGCCCCTCGGCGGCCGAGGTGGGCACCTTCGAGCCCTTCGAGCTCACAGTCCGCCTCGACGCCGAGTTCGCCAACCCCTTCGACCCAGATGACATTGACCTGTCGGCCGACGTGGCCGACCCCACCGGGCGGCTCCGCACGGTCCACGGCTTCCTCTACCAGGACTTCGACCGCGCCCTGAAGGACGGCAAGGAGCAGCTCGTCCCGCGCGGCGAGGCCGTGTGGAAGGTCCGCTACGCGCCGCTCGTGCCCGGCCTGCACCGGTGCCGGGCGCGCGTGCGCACGCGCGGCGGCGAAGCCGCCGGCGAGGAGACCAGCTTCCGCGCCGTCGCCTCGAAGAGCCCCGGCTTCATTCGCGTCAGCCCGCGCAATCCGCGGTACTTCGAGTTCTCGACGCGGCGGCCGTACTTCCCCATCGGCCACAACGTGTGCTGGGCCGACTCGCAGCTCAAGACCTACGACTACGACGACTACTTCCGCAAGATGGCCGCGGCCAACGAGAACTTCACCCGCATCTGGATGTGCTCGTGGAGCCTGGAGCTGGAGGGCAGCAAGCTCGACGACTATCGCCTCGACAACGCCTGGCGCCTCGACCACATCATCGCCTTCGCCCGCACCTACGGGATCCACTTCAAGCTCTGCTTCGACAACTTCTACGACTTCGCCCAGCGCCGCCACAGCCCCTACTGGCGCGCCAACGGCGGCATGTGCGACACGCCGGCCGACTTCTTCACCAGCCCCGCCGCCCAGGCCCACTACCGCCGACGCCTGCGCTACATCACCGCCCGTTGGGCTCACGCCCCGCAGGTCATGGCCTGGGAGTTCTGGAACGAGATGGACTACGCGCCGAGCGAGAAGGGCAACGTCCGCTCCCGCAAGGAGCCGTACATGCTCGACTGGACCGCCGCGATGGCGGCCGAGCTGCGCCGCCTCGACCCCTACGGCCACCTGGTGACGAACACCCTGGCCGCCTACACCGACTGGCCCGAGTTCTGGGCCATGCCGGCCCTCGACTTCGTGCAGCTCCACTCCTACATCCACGAGGGCTGGGAGCCGACGCCGAAGCAGTACGACGCGGCGGCCATGGTGCTCGACCAGGCGCAGGACTTCGTGCAGTTCCGCAAGCCCTTCCTCATCGCCGAGTTCGGCTACCACCCCAGCGGCGGCGAGAACCGGCTCAACGCGCTCGACCGCACGGGCATCCACCTGCACAACGCGCTGTGGGCCTCGTGCCTCAGCGGCGCCGCCGGCGCCCCCATGCTCTGGTGGTGGGACAACTACGTGGAGCCCAAGGACCTCTACTACCACTACCGGGCTCTGGGCCGCTTCCTGGCGGGGGTGGACTGGGCGGGCGAGCCGTGGCAACCCGTGCGCGACGACGACCGGTCGAATCTCCGCATCGTCGGCCTCCGCACCGCCTCCCAAGCGCTCCTCTGGTTCCAGGACCGCCGCAACACCTGGCACCGTCGCCTCGTGAAGCAGGAGCCGCCCCGGCTCCTCGAGCGCTTCCGCATTTGCCTCCCCGGCCTTCGCCCTGGCCGCTACCGCGTCGTCTGGTTCGACAGCTACAACGGCGCCACGATCACGGAGACCGAGGCGGCCGCCGACGAGGCCGGCTTGCCCATCGAACTGTCCCATCTGGTGAAAGCGCCCGACGTGGCGTGCCGCATCGGCCCCCCGGTCGAGGGCGGGGACCGCAAGCCGGCGTGGTGAAATGGGGAGCAGGGATGGGACCGATGGGACATATGGGACCCATGGGACCTGGCTAGCCCACTTGTCCCATGTGTCCCATAGGTCCCATATGTCCCACTTGCCGGCCCCACCTCACCGATACCCCGCCTTCAGTGCTGCCGGTGTGCGAATATCGTAGGGCTTCCTCTTCTTCAGCGGCAGCACGCCTTCGTCAATCATCTGCTGCAGAATCCGCCGGCGGTTGCGGACGGGGAGGCGGACGAGGGTGCGCGTGCGGGCGGATTCGTAGATGCCCATGAGAATCTCGTGCGTGCCCCAGGCCTTGCCAATCGAGATGGGCGGCTCGGGGCCGCCATTCATCCACCGCACCAGGCCCCTGACGTATTCGACCGGCAGGTCAATCTCGCGCTTGACCTCGATGGGCTTCCACTTGCCGCCCGTCGAGGCATTCATCAGCAGCGGCCCGCCGAAGAGGTCAATCGCGCCCTTCGTGCCGTAGAGCCACATGCCGCCCTTGGCCGCGCCGTCGAGCGGGGTGTCGGAATCAACGAGGCCGCGGGCGCCGCCCTCGAAGCCGATGAGGGCGGCGAGGCGGTCCTCGACCGGGTGGCAGCGTTCCCAGCGATTGGTCGAGCGCTCGACCTGGGCGAGCACCCACTCGCCATCCCGGTCGCCGAGAACGTAGCGCATCATGTCCACGTAGTGGCTGTGCGTGTTGGTCAGGCCGCCCCCGCCGCGGGCGACGAGGGTGTGCACGTCGCCGATGGCGCCCCGCGCGATGAGCTGTCTGGCTCGGGTGAGCCGGCGGCTGTAGCGGCGCTGGTGGGTGATCATCAGCTTCGCGCCGCTCTTCTCGGCGGCCTTGCGCATCGCGTCGGCCTCGGCGATGCTGTAGGTCATCGGCTTCTCGCACAGGATGCCCTTCACGCCCGCCTTGCACGCGGCGACGACGAGGGCCGCGTGGTGCTGCGCCCAGGCGCAGATGCTCACGCACTCGGGCTTCTCGCGGCGGAGCATCTGGCGCGCGTCGGCGTAGGCGTGCTCGGCGGGCACGCCGAACTCCTTGCAGAAGCCTTCGAGGTTGGCGGGCTGGATGTCGCAGGCGGCCACGAGCTGTCCCAGGCCGCTCTTGATCCAGCCGCCCATGTGATACCGCGAGATGCCGCCGGTGCCGACCACGGCGAGGCGATACTTGGTGGGCATAGAGCCATCTCCTCTTCTCCACGCCCCCGCCGAGCTTGTCTCGGTGGGGCGAAGGATTGGCCACTACCGAGCCTGCCCGCCCCACCCCTCTCCCTCTCAGGGAGAGGGCAGGGTGAGGGTGTCCACGTGGTGCGACCCTCCCCCCACCCCCTCCCTGAGAGGGAGGGGGGTAAGGGGGGGGCCGCCGCGTGTAGTCGGCAATCCCCGGCTCCACCGACACAAGGTCGGTGGGGGCCAAGAAGCCACGCATCGGGCGGGCGATGGGCTATTCCGCCAGGTCCTTGATCGCGCTGACGACGCTGTTCACCAGCGTCGGGATGTCCTTCTCGGGCACGGAGCAGAAGGCGATGCGGATGCCGTTGATCTTGCCTGCCTCGTTGGGCACGACGCCGACTTTGTACTTCGAGATGAGGTGCTCGGCGAGCTTGTTGGCCGGCACGCCCTCGACGTCGCAGAAGCAGAAGAAGCCGGCGTTGAAGGGCAGCGGCTTGAGCTGGGGCAGGTCCACCTTCGCGAGCTCCGCCTGGAGGAGACGGGCGCGCCGGCCGAGCACGTCCACCGCCCGCTGCCGCTCGGCCAGAATCGTGTCCATCTGGCCCAGGGCCTTCACGATGGCCGACTGGACCGGGCGGGTACAGTTCGACACGGTGCTGCGGATGATGCCGCCGAGCTTGTTGTCCAGCTCCTCCTGGAGGGCCTTGCGGTCCACGTCGAGGGCCGAGGGGAGGCCGAAGGTGAGGAAGCCGAGGCGCCCGCCGTAGAAGAGGAACTCCTTCGAGATGCCGTCGAGCTTGATGGGCAGGATGCGGCGATGGGCGTCGCACAGGTTCCCGAAGATCGAGCGCTGGAGGGCGGTCGGGTCGTAGACGTAGCCCTCGTAGGCGTCGTCGCACAGCACGACGATCGGCTTGCCCGCCTGCTCCACGACCTCCACCAGGGTGTCCACGATGGGCTGCACGAGGTCCTGCGGCGGGTTGAAGCCGACCGGGTTGTTCGGGAAGTTGAGCATCAGGACGGCTTTGGGCTGCGCCGCGAGGGTGTCGAGGAGCTTGCGCTGCATGCCCTTGAGGTTGAAGCGGCCGCCGTCGAAGAAGGGAAACGTCTCGATCCGCCCGCCGATGTGCCGCTCCACCACGTTGCTGTAGTTCTCCCACAGCCGGTCGGGGGAGACGACGACTTCCTCCTTGTCCACCAGCAGCTTGGCGGCCATGAAGATGCCGCCCGTGACGCCCGGCGTGACGGCGGGGAGGGTGAGGCACGGCTCCACGCGGTCGCGCAGGTCGCCCACCTTGCGCAGGATCCAGGCGCGCCAGGCGCTTCGCAGATCGGGCAGGCCGAGCATGGGGGCGTAGGGCACCGTCTCCTCGCTCTGGAGGCCCGCGAAGTAGCGCTGGACCGAGGGGATGTAGAAGGTCACGGCCTTCTCCGGCGCACCCTCCACGATCTCGCTCTCGGGCCCCTGGGCGCTCCCGATCGTCGCATTGATCGTCGCCTCCTTCTTCGCGCGACCCGTCCAGTAGAAGATGCCTTGCGGCAGCCAGATGCTCCGGCCGAACGACGACAGCAGGTTCGTGATCCCTGAGTTCTTCAGTGCCTCGAATTCCATCGGATGCCTCGCTCCTTGCCTTGGGGACGATGTGTGGGGGCCTGGCGGCCACGGGGACTTGTCCCGGCCCGCAAGAGTATACCGGCCCGCATGCGGGGAGTCAATGCTCTGGGTAGCCGACCTGTCGCATCTGGCGGATGGCGGCGACGTAGCCGGCGATCTCGCCGGCCGTCAGGGCGCGGCGGAGGATGAGCACCTCGTCAATCGCCACGCCAGGGCTGCCGCGGGTGCCGATCGTGAGATCGCTCAGCCTGTCTTCCTCGTTGAAGGGTCGGCCATCCGTCCGTACCGACCAGGCGAGCCGGCCATCGGTGTAGACCTCGACGAGCGAGGCCCCCTGGATGACGAGGGCGGTGTGGTGCCACACGCCCGTCCTCAGCTCGATGTGCTCGGCCCAATCCGCGTCATAGATGCCATTGACGTTTTGGATGCCGGGGAAGTAGTAGACCTGGAGGATGGCGGCGTTGCGCTGGAGCGCACACCAGTCGCCCTTGCCCCGTGAGAAGTGCGAGATGATGCCCCGCCCCTGGAGGTGCGCCAGGCCGAAGCCGCTGTCAATCTTCGCATCCTCGGCCAGCGCCCACCAGAACATCACCGTGAGCGGCTTGTGGGGCGAGAGCTCGGGGCTGCGCAACTGGAGCGCCCCGCTCTTGCCCGTCAGCGCGCCTCGCCCGCGCATCCCCTCGGGAACCGAGTTGACGTTGCCCACCTGCGCCGCATCCGCCGCGTTGACCTCTGGCCTCCCGCCGATCTGCTCGAAGCCGTGGTAGTAGATCAGCCTGTCCTCCAGCGCGGGAGGCACGCCCAGGAAGGGCGTCAGCTCGCGGTGCGATGGGGCAGTGACGGGGGGCACAGGCGGACGGCACGCGGTGGCGAGCAGCACGAGGAGCGCACAGGCCATCAGCCCACCAGATCGTCTCATCGCGACAGCATCCTGAACTCGCGGACATCGTGCTTCTTGATCGTCAGCCTCAGCTTGTTGCCCTCGACGGGCACCTCCTTGTCGGTCTCCGCATCGAGGAGCTTGTAGCCGCCCTCGAAGCCGAGCGGCTTGGGGTCAATGGTGATCGTCGCGTCGGTATCCTTCTCGGCGTAGCTGACGACGGCGAAGACCGCCTCCTTGCCCTTGAGCGAGTAGGCGATGGTCGGCAGATCGGGGCTGTCGGCCACGATGGGCTGGGGGCGGTCGTCCCAGTAGCGATAGACCTCGATGCCCGGCGTCTCGACGAGGCGGTGGACGTGTTTGAAAAGGGAACTCCAGGCCTTCCCGCCGCCCCAGCCGTCCAGCTCGTGGACGAGGCAGACGGCGGCGAAGGTGCGTTGCGTCCAGGGGTCGTTGGCCAGCTTGCCGTGGTCGCCGAGGAGCACGGGCCACACGCCCGCCAGCTCGCCCGTCGAGACGAGCAGGATGTACTCGCGGGGGAAGCGATACTGCACGTCGCCCTCCGAATACTTCCACTCCCAGTCGTACTGCACCGTGGCGAAGGAGTAGAGGGGGAGGATGTTGGTCGAGGTCATGTGGGGCATGGTGATAGGCCGCATGCCCCGCTCGTTCATGTAGACGAACGACCGCTTGACCAACTCGCGGAGGCCCCAGAGGCCGTTCGATGGCATCGTCGAGCCGTCGGCCCCCTTGCAGGCGCTGGTCATCGCGGTATTGTAGGAGCCGACGAAGAAATAGTTGTCCCAGTAGACCCCTTGGTTGCCGCCGATGTCGAAGCTCTTGCCGTACCACCAGAGGGCGTGGTCAATATAGCTGTCGGACGGGACGATCTTGATCTCGCCGATGCCCTTGCCCTTGCCCACGGTGCGGAAGTCGGAGAGGCCCCACTCGTCCTGGAACGTCTGGAACTCATCGGCGAGCTGGTAGCTCGCGCGGTTGTAGTAGAAGACCATCTTCTTGCCGTAGCGCGAGCGGAGGTTGTGGCGGACGTGTGCGATGGCGCTCTTCACCTTCTCCTCGCCGTACGGCTCGAAGTACTTTCTGCCGTGCTCGATGACCTTGTTGACCTCGTCGTCGCTGAGCTTCTCCTTGTTCCCGCGGGCGATGGCTTCCCAGAACAGCATGTCCTTGCCTGCGGGATAGACCGAGCCGCAGTCGCCGAGTGCCAGCCAATTAATGTCGGTGCCGAGGAGCGTGTAGTTCTCGCGGTGCCATGCATAGCGCCAGTTGCCGATTCGCGGCTTCACGGGCGCCGCCTGGAGGCCGAAAGTGATGGTCATCCCTTCCTTGATCGTCGTCGGCTTGTTGATGAAGTGGACCCGCAGGATGAGCTGGTCGCCCTTCCGCACGAGGTCGAGATTGGGCTTGGCGGGATCCCACGCCCAGCCCTTGTCGTTCTCGCAGAACCACGAGAGCCCGCGCACCGGGCTTCCGAGATAGATGTACGAGCAGAAGCCCTTCGGGAAGTCGTTAACCTGCACCTTGCTGCTGTCCCACACCACCCCCTCGCCCTTCGGCACGCGGGCGTAGATGGTGTTGCGGATGCCGTCGCCCATTGCGTGAATCATCGGCATCATCTGGTCATTGAGAGGGATTTCCAGGCGAAGCGCGCCCAGACCCTGGCTGTACATGGCGGGCAGCTTGAGGTCAACCCGCATCATCCCGTCGTAGTCCCAGGTGGAGCGGAGCTCCCAGGGGATCGATTTGCCCCTGGTCTCGGCGACGACTCCATGTGGGAGCGCTTCGCGGAACCTCAGAGCATCCGGCTCGAAGGCGGCGCCCTCGGCGACGAGGCGCATGGGCGCGGCGAGAAGCGGCTTGCCTGCGGCGACGACCTGGTCCCACAGGCCAAAGTCGTTCATCGTGTGCTCGCGGAGGACGGTGGAGACCTTCTTGCCCTCGACCTGGATGGGGGTGAAAGGCGGATAGACCTTGGTGCTGGTGCCGAGGCCCTTGTGCTCCCATTCGTAGAGGGTGCGCTCGAATTCCTTCACCAATTCGCCCTTCGGCACGTTCTGGCCCTGGGCAGTCAGGGCGATCTCGTACTGGCCGTCGAGGTGGGGGAGGGCGAACTGAAGCTCCTGACGGCCATCCTTGAAGGCGTCGAACGTGACGGACTTGACGGCCCGCCGCCGCCCCTTTGGGCGGATGGCGCAGGTGAGCTTCTCCAGCTTCGCGTCCTGCGGCAGGTTCGACACGTCTGCCAACACCCGCATGGCGTTCTTGTAGGGGTAGTAGGCGAACTGGAAGTCAATGGGCAGCACTTCCTTCTTCCTGGTCGTCCAGCGCCACGGCTCGCCCTTCTGCCAGGCGACCGAGCGCTGGTAGAGGGTCACCTTGCCATCCGCCGAGGTCACGGAGAGGCCGAGGTGGAACTTGCGGGTCGAGTCGTCCTTGGCCTTGATGGCCACTTCCTTCCTCTCGCCGGGGGCGAGGGTGAGCATTTCGGAGTTGATCAACTCCGGCATGACATCGCGCTTGAGCGAGAGGGCGGCCTTGATGGTCACGGCCGTGGCCGTGGGGTTGCTGAGGACGAGGGCGTGGTGGATGTCGCCGACGAAGGCGTCGGCGCGGCTCTCGTGGGCGATGGCGAGGGCGTCGGGGGCGAAGGTGAAGCGGCCGCTCGGCGCATAGGCGCCGCCGCCCGTCGAGGAGAAGGCCCAGGGATTCTTCCAGTTGCGGCAGAGGTTGATGCCCCACTGCCCCTGCGTAGCCTCCCGCAGGTTTCCGATGGGGACTTCGACCTCGCAGTGCCAGTGCCCGCCGTGGAAGCCGTTGGCGACCTTCCAGTTCCCCTGCCACGTTGGGTCTTCGGCCACGTTGCCGCGGCCGTGGTGCTTGTAGGCCAGGCGGCCCGCGGCGTTCGCGAGCATCTGGAATCGCTGGCCGTGCTCCGAGCCGGGCGTCGGGTCAATCCAGACCTCGACGGAATCGTCGAAGACGAGCTTCACGGTGTCCTTGTTCACAGCGGCGACGAGTTGCCCCTCGTCGGGCAGTTGCGATACCAGGGCGAAGTAGAGATGCGTCTTCGTCGCGCCGACCCAGGCGCGGATGCGGCGGCGATCAAGGGTGCCGTTGAAGGCGAAGCCATCGAAGCCGACGGCTCGCGCCCACTCGGCGGGCTCGACCTTCCCGTCAAGCGTCGGCGGCTTCTCCATCAGCGGCACGCGATAGTCGGCGGCCATGGCGGCTCCAGCGGCAAGCAGCAGGGTGAGGGGGATGACCGGGCGCATCGTGGTCTCCTGAGGCGCTCGATGAGCGATTGACGCGAAGGGGCAACTTCCCTATCCTGGGCGACGGGGAATTGCGTCTCAGTCTAGCAGATCGGAGAACTCAGGCAAATGCGGAATCAACTGCTCCTTGCTGTGCTGGCCGCGTGGGCCGGCCTCGCCGCGGCCCAGCCCCAGCGGCACGACAAGGTGGTCATCGTGCCCGTTCCGGGGACCGTGGCCGTGGATGGCGATCTGAAGGAGTGGGACCTCAGCGGCTCCATCGAATGCGCCTTCGACGAATCGCTGCGGCCGAAGTTCACGGCGACCCTGGCCTTCATGTTCGACAGGGAGGCGCTCTACATCGCGGCCCGCGTCGCCGACGACACGCCGCTCGTGAACCGCCACGACCCCAAGGTGGAGCCGAACAAGGGCTGGGACGGCGATGCTCTCCAGGTGCGGCTGTGCAGCGACCCGAAGGCCGCCTATCCGCTCCGCGATTCCAACAGCGACCGCATCTGCCACCTCACCCTCTGGCACTACACCGACCGCCAGGAGCCGGTCCTGCAACTGCAATACGGCATGGACTACCACGGGACGAAGCTGCTCGTCGGCGCCGAGGCGGGCGTGGCCTTCCGCAAGGACGCCGACGGCAAAGGCTACGCGCTCGAGGCCCGCGTGCCATGGAAGCTGCTCAACGCGGCCGACGGCCCGCCGAAGGCGGAGGACAAGGTGGCCCTTGTGGTCCAGCCGCTCTGGGGCGATGGCACGGGCTGGAAACAGGTCTGCTCATTCAACGACGTGATCCGCGAGGTGGGCTTCTCGTTCCAAGGCGCCGCGATGTGGGGCCAGGCCGTCTTCTCGCCGCGCGGGAACCTGCCCAAGGCCGAGCGGCCGGTCACTGTGCAGGAGGCCCTCACGCCCCTCACCGTCGCCCTCCCCGTCGCCGACGCCCAGGCGAAGTCGGTGAGCGCCGCCATCTGCGATGCGACGGGCCGGCTCGTGCGGACCCTCCCCGTCTCCAGCGGCGCGCCCCGCGAGCTGAAGTGGGACGGCTTGGACGACGATGGCCGGCCGCTGCCGGCGGGCGACTACACGCTGAAGGTGCTCTCGCATCGCGGCATCGGGCAGCGGTGGGTCACATCGCTTCACAACGCGGGCAACCCGCCCTGGCGCACCGACGACGGCACGGGAAGCTGGGGCGGCGACCACGGGCCGCCCATCGCCGCCGCGTGCGACGCGGAGCGGGTCTACCTCGGCTGGACCATCAGCGAGGCGGGCTGGGCCGTCGTCGCCTTGAAGAAGGACTTCACGCCCGATGGCAAGGTGCAGAAGCTCTGGGGCCAGCACCAGGTGCTCGACCTCGGGATTCTGGTGACGGGCATGGCGACCGATGGCGAGCGGCTCTTCGTCGCGCAGGACGGCCAGAAGTGGGGGGAGACGAATCCCAGTTCCTTCACCGCCGGCATCGTGCTTTGGGAGGCGAAGTCGGGCCGCCCCGTCAACTTCCCCTTTGGCAAGCGAACCCTCGTCGTCAGCCAATGGAAGGCGGAGCTGAAACGCGAGCGAAAGCCGTTCTGGGAGAACGTCCGCAGCGGCGACGTCGGGCCGCAGGACCTGGGGCTGAACCTGGCGGGCATCGCGGTCGCGGGCGACGTGCTCTATGCCTCGCTCTACCTGGAGAACAAGGTCGTCGCCTTCGACTGGCGGACGGGCAGGAGGCTGAAGGAATACGCCGTGCCCAGCCCCGTCGGCCTCGCGGTGGCCCAGGACGGCAAGGTGCTGGCTGCGAGCGAGAAGCGGATCGTGGAGCTCGACCCCGCCTCCGACCAGTCGGCGGCGTTCGTGTCCGAAGGGCTGTCCGCGCCGTGGGCAATGGCCGTGGATGGGGAGGGGCGCATCTACGTCACCGACTGCGGCACGGCGATGCAGGTGAAGGTCTTCGACGCGGCGGGGAAGCCGCTCGGCGCCATCGGCAAGGCGGGCGGCCGCCCGTGGGTCGGGCGGTACGACCCCGCGGGGATGCTGATGCCCGCCGGCATCACTGTGGACGCATCGGGCAAAGTGTGGGCGACGGAATACGACAGCACGCCGAAGCGGGTGAGCGTGTGGTCGCGCGACGGCAAGCTCTTGGCCGACCTGCTCGGCGGCGGCGCCTACGCCATCGAGGGCATCGCCGACGAGCAGAAGCCGTCGTGGGTGAACGCGCACGACACGCTCTTCGAGGTGGACTACGCGACGGGCAGGCACCGCACGGTAGCGACCCTCACGCGGCCCAACCTCAACGGCCTCCAGTTCGACCACGACGGCGGCTACATGGGCCGCGCCCTCAAGTTCCGCCACCTGCGCGGCCGCACCTACGTCGTGCACACCGGCCGCGGCGGTGTGGTCGTCTACCGGCTCCGCGACGACCTCGTGGCTGAGCCGCTCGCTGCCATCATTGACGGCGGCCACCTGAAGTTCCACCTGCCCGACTGGTTCCTCAAGAAGCTCGACCTCTCGGGCACCAAGACCCTCTGGTGGCTCGACCGCAACGGCGACACGTTCATCCAGGAGGACGAGCTGCTCATCCAGCCCGTGGCCACGGCGCTGCGGAACTACTGGGGGCCGTGGGTGGACGACGACCTGAGCTTCTGGAACAACTGGGGCAACGAGGTCTTCCACGTGAGCCCGACCGACTGGCTCCCCAGCGGCGCCCCCGTCTACCCCAAGCCCGTCGAGCAGAAGCCGCTCTTCAAGGCACTCGGCGACCAGGTGCACTACGTGATGCCCGACGGCGATTCGGTCTACCTCCTCGAGCAAAGCGGTGGCAACGTTCAGACGGGCAAGGGCACCCGCTGGAGCGCCATCTCACGCTACACCCTCGACGGCAAGCGGCAGTGGGCCTACCGCAACGTGTGGCTCGGCTTCGGCCTCGAAGCTCCGCTCGCCAGGCCGGGCGACGTCGTCGGCGCGATGAAGTTCATCGGCAAGGTGAAGCTGAGCGACCGGCTGGGCCTCATCGGCGTCAACGGCTACTTCGGCCAGTTCAACCTCCTGTCGAGCGACGGCCTGTGGGTCGCTTCGCTGTGCAAGGACAACCGCTACGGCCCGAAGGCCGACTCGACCACCGTGTGGCCCGAGAATTTTTCGGGTTGGTTCTACCGCAACCACGACGACGGCAAGGTCTATCTCATCGCCGGCGACACCGACGCCCGCATCTGGGAGGTGACTGGCCTCGACACGATACGCACGGCCGAGGCCCGCCTCGCGCTCTCCGAGGGCGACCACGGGAAAGCCGTGGAGGTGGCTTCACGGCAACAGGGCGCCGCAACCACCATTGCTCCGATCCGACTGCTGCACATGCCCAACGAGATGCGCTACGACGATCCTGCCGTTCCGAGCATCTACCATCAGGGGTCCACCTTGGATGCCGGCGCCGGCCGAGCGGCCAAGGTGCTTCTTGGCTACAACGACAAGTACCTCACGGTGGACTTCGACGTACAGGACGAGTCCCCCATGAGGAACAGCGGCAAGGACTTCGCTCTGCTGTTCAAGACCGGCGATGCCTGCGACGTGATGCTCGCCTGCGACCCCGAGGCCGACGCGAAGCGGACGCAGCCCGCCCGCGGCGACGTGCGGCTCCTCTTCAGCGTGCTCGACGACAAGCCCGTGTGCGTGCTTTACGAGGCCGAAGTGCGCGGGGGCGAGAAGAGGCCGAAGACGTTCAGTTCACCGACTGGCTCGCTGGCCTTTGAGCGCGTGATGATGCTCGACTCCGCACAGGTGGTGGTCCAGCGGACAGCAAAGGGCTACAGGCTCTCGGCCGCGGTGCCGCTCAGGGAGATTGGCTTCGCCCCGAAGCCCGGGCTCGCGACGCGGGGCGACGTGGGCGTCATCTTCTCCGACCCCGGCGGCAGCCGCAACGTGCTGCGCGCCTATCACGCGAACAAGGACACGGCGATCGTCAACGACATCCCCAGCGAGGCGCGCCTTGCGCCCGACAAGTGGGGCATCCTCCGAGTGGAGTAGAGGGCGATGAACAGGCTTCTGCTGGCATATCTTCTCGCCGCTTCGTGGGGGGCAGCAATGGCTGCGACAATGCAGAGCCGCGCGCTCGTTCAGGCATCGGTGGCCGACCCCGTGCGCCTGGATGCCGAGCACTTCGAGTTGGTCGCCTGCCGCCGGAGCGGCGCGTGGTACGTGCGCGACAAGGCGACAGGCGAACTCTTCGCCGGTGGGCGGCCGATGGGCGAGCCGGCGTCCGTCGAGGCCAAAGGCCAGTCGCTCCGCATCCGGTTCAAGGAGCAGGCAGCCGTGCTCGTCTTCCATGCCCTGCCCTCAGGCCGCGACCTGGAGTTGAGCGTCGAGGGGCGTGGCCAACCCGTGCTGCGGGAGGGCCTGTGGCTCGCCGCCGACGAGCCGGGCTGCTTCGTCGTGCCGCAGGGGGAGGGTTGGCTCCTGCGCGCCGGCCAGAAGGCCAAGCATCGCTTCCTCTCGCACCAGGGCCGCTCGCACCTGACGATGCAGATGCTCGGCCTCGTGCGGGGCGAGGCCGCGCTGCTCCTCTCGTGGAGCGACGTGGGCGGCTGCGTGGACCTGGCGACGCTGGAGCCTGGCGACAAGCTGCCGCTGCGCACGGCGTTGGGCTTCTCGGGCACGCCCCAACTCCGTCTCCGCGTCTGTGGCAAGGGCGACTACTTCACTGTGGTCACCCACTACCGCGAGCTGGCCCGCGAGAAGGGCCTCCTCGTGCCCTTCGCCGAACGGGTGAAGAGCGACCCCGCCCTGGCGAAGATGGCGGGCGCCTTCGACATCAAGCTCTGGATGAAGAGCGGCTACAAGGCCAACTGCCGCTTCTCGAAGGACCCGACGAAGGACCAGTTCAAGGTCCACCGTACCTTCGACGATGCGCTCGACGAAGTGCGGCACCTCCACGACGACCTCGGCTTCCGCCGCGGGCTGGTCGTGCTCGCCGGCTGGATCAAGGGCGGCTACGACTTCTCGCATCCCGACATCTGGCCGCCCGACGACGACCTCGGCGGCCCCGCCGGCCTCGGTCGCGTGGCGAAGTTCACGCAGGGCTGCGGCTTCCTCTTCGGCCTCCACGACAACTACGACATGATGTTCAAGGCCCAGCCCTCCGCGAATCCCGCCGAGGCCATCGGCGAGCACAACTCGTGGGCCGGCGGGCCGCAATACATCCTCCACCCCAAAGCCCAGGCGAAGTACGCCCGCCGCAACCTCGAACTGATCCGCACCGTCTGCCAGCCCGACGCCTATTTCACTGACCAGACGATGGCGGTGGGCCTCTACGCGACCGGCCGCCGCGAACTGCCCCTCAGCCACGCCGAGTGTATCGAGGTCTACCGCGACCTGATCCGCGCGGTCAAGTCGCTGGCCGGCCTCTGGGGCTCCGAGGACGGCCAGGAGTGGGCCGTGCCCGTCGGCGACTACCACGAGGGCATCCTCTCGCGCGACTTCTACCCGCGCATCGGCGAGCCGATCCCGCTCTTCGACCTCGTCTACCACGACGCCGCGGCCACCTTCTGGCACCAGGGGATGACGATCAGCCTGGCCGAGCGCCGCCACCAGTGGGGCCGCGACTGCGCCGCGCCCGAGCACTACCTCGAGCTGCTCTCGCTCGCGCGCACGCCGCTGTTCCGCCCGCCAGGGCGCCACTGGTGGAAGGAGCAGATGGCGTTGCCTGCCCAGCCGGGTGCGTCGCCGCGGCGCGTGCTGCCACTCGGCAGCGGGGCAGCGTTCGCCGCCACCAAGGTGTCCTGCGGCGGGGTCGAGCGGAGCGCCGTCTTCGCCCACCCGCCCTGGCAGGGCCTCCGGGGCGCTACGCGCGGCGAGTACCCGGTGCAGCTCCCCGATGCCGAGGGCCTCGCGCTCACCTTCGCCGTCGGCCTCAGGGACGGCATCGAGGTGACCGATGGTGTCCGGTTCCGCGTCGAGGTGGACGGCAAGGCGGTCTTCGAGCGCCTCTGGGGCGTGGCCCAGTGGTCCGCGGCGCGGGTGGACCTCGCCCCGTTCCGTGGCAGGAAGGTGGCCATAGCGCTTGTCACGGACCCGCACGGCAACTCGAACTTCGATTGGGCCGCCTGGGGCGAGCCGCGGGTCGTCGTCGGCGACAAGACCCTCTACGACTTCGCCGAAAAGATCGGCGAGGCGAAGACAACTATGGTGGAACTGCCGGCGGGCAGAGATGTGGCCACCAACCTCTTCGCCCGCGCCGACAACGGTTGGGCCGAGGGGATGCACCCGCTCGACGCCGCGGTGAAGAACATCTACGAGTTCACCAGCCCGACCAGTGAGCTGGCCTTCTTCCTGCCCATCACGCGCTACGAGCGGCGAGCCGATGGCCTCGTGCTCTCGGTTTTCGGCGACGGCGCGGTCGAGGTGGCGGTGAACCTGGGCCGCGATGGGGTCGAGCACGCGGGGGCGGTCCTTCCGCCCAGGAGCGGCTTCATTGTTCGGGCGCCGACGTTTCTGGCATTCCACGCCTCGGCGTACCAGGGCACGGCCTACGCTCCCACGGCGCTCTTCACCGTGCGAAGCCTCGACGGGCAGCCCATCGAGCGCTCCACCAAGCTCCGCGTGTTCCACGGCTTCGGCCCGTCGAAGCTCGTCCTGACCACGTCTCGCGTCGCTGAAGGAAAGCTGACCGTGGATGTGACGCGCGAGGCAATCATCGAGCCGAAGTAGTCGGCAGTCGGCAGGAGGTAATCGGCAGTGCGGAAAATCGTCCTCGTCCTCGTCGTCGTCCTCGCCCTCGACGGGGCTTCGCTGCTTTGTCGCCAGGCTCTGGGCGGCACGATCCGCGCGGTCGGCGTCCTCGGCAACAGCGGCGTGGCAGGGGAGGGGCTGCTGCGTGTCGGGGGCGAGCCGCTCGAGCATTGCGCCTCGGGCGCCGCGCTCGACGGCGACTGGACGCTCTGGCTCAGCGGTGGGGACAGCATCAACCGCGTCGGCCTCGACGGCCACCTCATCGAGTCGTTCCCCCTGGCCCCCGCCGCGGCGATGGTGGACAGCCGCACGTTCGCCGTCCTGGACGGGACGTTGTACTTCCTCGCACGCGACGCAAAGGGGCAGGTGGCGCTGTGCCACGTTGCCATGAAGCGCAACGCGGCAGTGGGGCGCGTGCCCGGCAGCCTGCCCGAGCGGAAGCGGCAGCACGTGGGGTATTGCCTGTCCCCGCAGCCCCTCGGGAAGCGTCTCGTGCTTGCCCTGGAGCCGAAGGAGAGCGCGGAGGACGCCATCGGCGTGTCCCTGCTCGACCCCGCGACGGGCGAGTGCCGCCAGGCATTCGCGCTCAAAGGCTCCTCGCCCGCGGGCGTGGCCGTGGACGTCCAACGCGAGGTGATTTACATCGGCGGGAACTTCGGCCTCTTCGTCGGCGGAGAAACGCACTCCAGTGTGTGTGCCATCACGGCTGTGCGGCCGAACGGGGAGAAGGTCTCCGACGCCTTCCCCGCCGCGTGCCCGAAGACGCCGGCCACGCCCACTCAGTTCCGCGGCGTCATCTCGCTGGCCGGCGGGGCGTTGTGGGACGCGGCCTGGTACGGCTTTCTCGCCCGGCTGGACATGGAGGGCCGCGGGGCGCCAGGCCGCATCGTCGAGTGGCACCACGAGCTCGACTATCCGACCCAGGTCCTGGGGATCCTCGATGGCGAGGCGGGCACCCGCACGCTCGACCCGCTTGTCATCGCCACGCCGGTCCCCGATGCCTTCCATTTCGCCGTGTGGGATCGCACTGGCCAGACGCTCCGCTTCGTCCGCCGAATCGGCTGCCTGCCCACCATCGCCAGCCTTGGCCTCTCCGAGGACGGGTGGGTGACCGTGGGCACGGCGCGGAGCCAGCTCTGGTGGCGCTGGGAGGACCCGGCCGACGCCCCGGCCCGCAAGGCGGAGCTTCACATCGCCGTGACGCCACTGGTCTTTCGCGGCGGGCAGGCCCTCGCCCTCGCCGCCCAGTACCGCCTGGCCAGCTACAGGGGGAGAACGCCGGTTCCCGCCCTCTTCCATCCTCGGGTGGGCGAGCGCAACGAGGCCCGCCGCGTGGAGGGGGCGCTGCCCTTCCAGCGGCCCGTCGGCCTCTGTGCCCGAGTCGAGCCAGGGAGGCCCAACGGCACGCTCTTCGCCACCGACGCCAAGACGCGACAGCTCTGGAGCACCGAGCTCTGGCTGTCGAGCCTGCACCCGAACAAGGACAAGTGGCAGGCGCTCCGCATCGAGGGGGAAGCGCCCAAAGCGCCCACGGACATCGCGGCCCTCGCCGATGGCACGCTGCTCGTGGCCGACGAAGGCCGCATCGTGGCCCTCGAACGCCGGGGCGACGCCTATCGTGTCGCCTGGCAGCTCGACCACTGGGGCGCCGGGCACGCCGAGCGTTTCGGCAAGAGCCTGCGCCTCGCCGTGGACGGCGCTTCGATGCTTGTGAGCGACACGGACCGCCACCGCGTGCTCTGGTTCGACTGGCCTCAGCGGCGGCTCGTTGGCCAGCTCGGAGCGACCGACGCCGCGGGGGGCGGGCCGGCGCGGCTCCGCGGCCCCACGCTCGTCGCTCTCCGGGGCACCCGAGCCGTGGTGGCCGACGCGGGCAACCAGCGAGTCGTGAAAGCTGAACTTAGCCCTTGAAATCCCGCGGCCAGGATGGTAGTCTATAGGAGACGCTATGATAAGGTGTTGCTGACCGAATGAGCCACCGAGCTGTTGCTCTCGTAGTCCCTGGCACTCCCGCTCTGCGGGTGATGAGCCTGAACGTCGCCCACGGGCGGAGGCTTTCCCCTCAACAGATCTTCGTCCGCTCCCACCGCTTCCGCGAGAACCTCACCCAGGTCGCGGCCGTCCTCCGCCGCGAGGCCCCCCACGTGATCGCGCTCCAGGAGGCCGACGGCCCGTCGTTCTGGAGCGGCCAGTTCCACCACGTGGAGCATCTGGCCGAGCTGAGCGGCTACGAGCACCATTTCTGGGGCGAGCACCACGCGCGACGCCTCGGCAGGCGACGCGTCTCCATCGGCACGGCGCTTCTGTCGCAGGTCCCGCTTGCCAACCCGACTTCCTATGCCTTCCAGCGCCCGTTTCTCCGCGGTCGCAAAGGCTTCGTTGCTGCCACCCTGCCGTTGCTGGGGGCGCCGGCCGGCGTCGTGGACGTCGTGTCCGTCCACCTGGACTTCCTGCTCAAGTCGGTTCGCCGGAAGCAGATCCAGGAGATGGCAGGGGAGTTGGCCAGCCGCAGGAACCCGCTGGTGATCCTGGGAGATCTGAATTGCTGGTGGCGGCGGCGGAACGACGCGATCCACCTGCTGATTGACACGCTCGGCGTCCGGCCCTGCGAGCCGGAGTCCGAGGTCCTCGCTACTTTTCCCTCCCTCCGTCCGCGGCTCCGGCTCGACTGGATACTCGTCTCGCCTGGGCTGAACTTCGGCCGCTACGCGGTTGTGGCCGACCGTGTGTCCGACCACCTCGGCGTCGTCGCCGAGATCCACGCCGCGCCCGCCGCGTAGGCCCGTCAGGGCGACGGCTTGTTCCACCGGTCAATCTGCTGCTGAACCTTGTCGGGCTTCCAGTCCTTGGGCTTGGGCGCGTGCTGATCCTCGGCAAGCTCCTCGGCGGTGGGCGTCCTCGAGGGCACGCCGTCGGGCGGCACCTCGGCGCCGGCGACCCACACGAAGGCGTTGAGCAGCACCTTGCGGAGCTGGTCGTGCCCCCAGTTCCAGTGGACGTGGCCGGCGGTGCAGCCGAAGCCACGGCCGCCGCCCGGCCGCTCGTAGGCCCAGCCCACGTGCTCGGGCAGGCCGAGGCGGGAGCGGACCGTCGGGTTGCCGCTGTGGGCGCCGTCGCCGCCCTTCTTCGTGCCGTCGGGTGGGATGGCCGTCAGGATGGGCGTGACGCCTTTCAACCCCTCCACGAACCGCATGTGGAAGTACCACTCGTCGCTGATCTTGAACGGCTTCACGCCGTTGGCGATGGGGTGCTTCGGGAACTCCTTGAAGTCGGCCTCCCATGTGGGGTTCACCGACCAGTGTTGCTCGTAGTAGCCGCCGATGGCGTCGAGCAGGAGTTGTGCCGGCTTGCTGCCCTTCGGGAGGTCCAGGGTGTAGTGGATGCAGGCAAGGCCGACGCCTTTCTTGACCAGCTTGTCGAGCGTCGCGAGGTTCTGGTGGATGAGCGCTCCTCCGTCGCTGCCCAGCACGATGGCCGCCGCGTCGTCGAGGACCGACGCGTCCTTCGGCCAGCCCTGAAGCACCACCGCCTCCACGTTCGGCGCATTCTCGTTCAGCAGCTTGCCGAACAGCAGGAACCCCGCGTGGTAGGCGTGGTGGGCGAACCCGTGGCTGCCCGGCCCCGCGATGAATACGATCTTCTTCCTGTCCTCCGCGTTGGCCGGGAGTGCGACCAGGACGGCAAGCGCCAACGACACAGCCCAGATGGGAAGTCGAGCCATCGGGTAGCTACTCCTCAATAGGGATCCCGATTTCAGAAGTTTCGCGGAGCCACTTGAGCGACTTCTCGATCATCGGGCCGCCTGCGCCCTCGCACTCCATCGAGAGCACGCCGGCGTAGCCGGCCTCCTTGAGCAGGAGCAGGCATTTGCGAATGTTGTCGGCGTTCACCCCGTCGCCGATGGCGCAGGCGCTCACCGCGATGCCCGTCATCCCGCCGCGGGCGACCTTGGCGAGCGATTCGCTCACGTCCTTCACGTGCACGTGGCTGACCTTCTTGAGGAACCGCTTGAGGAACGCCACGGGGTCCTGCCCGGCGATGTAGGTGTTCCCCGTGTCCATGTTCATCCGCAGCCAGGGGCTGTCCACGAAGGCCAGCATCTTCTCCATCATCTGCGGCTTGGTGGTGAAGTAGCCGTGGGGCTCGACGTTGACGATGATCTTGTGGGCCTCGGCCACCTCGACGATCTGCTCGTACTCGCGCTTCATCAGGTCGAGCGCCTCGGCGTCGCTCAGCCCCTCGGGCGCGTGCATCCCGTCGGTCGTATCCACGCACGGGGAGCCGGCCAGGTTGGCCCAGGCGATGGACTTCATCACGTAGGGCACGCCGCGGAGCGGGCCGTCCTTGCCCGAGAGCGGGTAGGCCGCGTCCACCTGGGAGAACTTGACGCCGTACTTCTCCATCTTGCGGCGCAGCAGCACGGGGTCCTCGTAGAGTGCCACGTGGGGCTGATAGCCGAGGCCGTGGATCCAGCTCACCCCGTCAATCAGCCCGCACTCGATGTAGTGCACCTTGTTCTTCTGCGCCCACTGGAGGCATTTCTCGAAGCTCCAGTACGACGAGTTGAACGCATCCGTGTGAAAGCCGATCTTCATGCTCTCTCTCCTTCCGAACACTACTTGGTTGGGGGCACCGGCGGCAGGCCCGCGGCCCAGGCGGCGCCGCGGCGGTAGAGCTCGGCGACGCCAGGGAAGCTGAGCGCCTTGGGGTCGTGGCCCAACGCGCAATGGAACGAGCGGCCCTTGCCGACGTTCGCCACCAGGGCCATCGGGTAGTCCTTCTTGTCCACCTTCGACGTGGCAACGGCGAGGACCTCAACCGGGCTGTCGCCGGCCAGGCAGGTGTACAGTTCGTCGTTGGTGTCGAACGTCGTCATCCCCTCGGTGATGGGGTGCTTGACGTCGGTGATGTTCACCTTGAATGGGCCACGCGGGTCGTGGGCGCGCATCTTGGGGTCCCACACGCGGCCCGCGACCTTCACGAAGTCGGGCCACTCGCGGAGCGCGCCGCAGCCGAAGTGGACGATGACCACTCCCTTGCCGCCCTCGACGAACTTGAGCAGGTTCTTGCCGCCCTCGACGCCCTTCTCCAGTGGCTTGGGGTTCTGAAAGTGGATGACGACGACATCGTAGTTGTTGATCTCGTCGGAGGCGAGGAAGTTGGGGTCCTCGACGATGCGGCAGGCGAGGCGCGGGTCCTTCTCGAGGAGGTCGGCGAGGGGGCGCATCGTGGCCTTCCAGTTGTGCGCGCTGTCCACGCCCGTGACGATGAGCACCTTCTTCGCGTCGGGATTGGCCTTCTGCGGCCCAGGGGCGCCGGCTTCGCCCTTGGGGCCTTCGGCCTCGCTCTCGAGGAGCCAGACCTCGCTGACGACGCAGTTGGGCTGGGCCTCGTTGCGGAAGGTGATGCGGACGCCGCCCGTGGTGGTGAGTTCCTGGGGAATGGGCACGACCTTCTCGGCCGGCTTCTCGCCCTTCTGGCCCGAGGGGAGCTTCGTCTTGTCCACGAGCTTCGTGTTCTTCTCGCCCTTGGCCGTCGCGGCCCAGACCGACTGGGCGCGGGTGTCGTGATCGCAGTCCCACCACGAGAAGCCGAGCTGGTAGGCCTTCTTGGGGTTGAGGCTGCTCGCCTCGAAGGTGACGACGTCGCCGGTGTAGAAGATGGTTCCGTAGCGGATGTCGGCCCCCGCCCAGCGGTATGCCTGGGCGTCGCCGACGCGGAGGGTGGGCTTGCCCTTCTCGCCGTCGGTGGCATCGGGGCCGCAGTTGAGGTAGGCGACGACCTGGAAGCCCTTGGGCGCGCGTTTCGCCACGTCGGCCTTCATGCCGTCGCTGCGCTTCTTGTCGTAGTCGGGCACGCTGCCGGCGCCGCCGGCCCGAGGCGGCTTGAGGGCCTGAGCGTGGAGGGCCTCGGCCTGCTTCACGACCGCCTCATCCTTGCACTTCTCGACCAGCATCGTCATTGCGGCGACGACCGCCTGCCGGTCGCTGCCGACGATGGCCTGGCCGATTCGGAGCGCGGCGGCCGCGGCCTCGGCTCGGACCTCTGCGTCGTCGAGGAACGAGGCCGCGACCTGGAGCGCGCCCGCGTCGGGCGCTTCGCCCAGTGCGCCGAGCAGCAGCTTCTTGGATTCGGTGGTCGTAGCGATCGGGCGGATCTGTTCGAGCATCTTCAGGCGGGCCGCCTCGTCCTTTTCCTCGCTGGCGAGGTGGAGATAGCCACGAAGCGCAAGGACGCGGTGGACGGGGCTCTCGGAGTCCCTCGCCAGCTTGAGTAAGTCGCCGGCCGGTGCCGCATCGGGCCAACTCGCCAGCGAGCGAAGGGCTGCGTCGCGGACCGCGGCATCGGCATCTGAGAGGCAGGCGCGGACGGCCTGGAGCGCGTCGGCGCCGCCGGTGGCCCCGAGCACGCGCAGAAGTGACGCTTTGGCTTGGGCTGAGGCCGTCTTGAGCGCGGCAATGAGGGGCGCGGCGCGGTCGGCGGGGTTCGCGAGTCGAGCCCCGACGGCGAGGACGGCCTTCTCGGGGGCCTGCGTGTCGCCCTGCGCCGCGGCCAGGAGCCCGATGAGCTTCGGATAGCACTCTGGCGCGCCAACGACGGCCAACGCGTCGAATGCGGCCCTCCGAATCGCGTCGTCGGGGTCCGCTGCGGACTTCAGGAGCATCGGCGTGGCGCTGGCAATGCGTCGCGCGGCGATGGCGCGGAGCAGTTCCACGCGAATCGCGGCCTCGCCCTCGGCGGCTGCCGCGAGGAGGCGGTCGTCGGCATCCTTTGAAGAGAGCGCGGCGAGAGCCGCCCGCGCGGCCTGTTGCACCAGCCCCCTCTCGGTCGCTGCCAGTGCCCCGAGCCGGTGGATGAGAGCCGAGTCGCCCAGGTTGCCCATCGCGCGCACTGCGGCCGCCCGGACCGCGTCGTCCTTGGCCTCCATCCGCTTTGCTACGCCGGGGGCAGCGGAGCGGTCGCCTCGCTCGGCCAGCACGTCGAGCAGGAGCGCCTGGCCGCTCGCGTCGAGCTTCTCGAGGCGCTGGACGAGTGCCGCCGTGACCTTCTCGCCGGGGAGTTGCTTCGTCAATTGCACGGCGGATGCCTGGATGAGCGGGTCCTCGGAGCCGAGAGCGTCGAGGACGAGGGGCGTGGCCTTCTCCTTGCTCACCTTGGTCAGGCCCGCGAGGCCCGCGAGGCGCCAGGCGACGGGGCGGCTCGACGCCCAGACCTGCTCGTAGAGCTTCTCGGCGTTCGCCGCGTCGCCGCCGGCGGCAAGGAGCTGGGCGCAGCGGAGCTGGGCGTCGTGGAGCGCGCCCATCTGCCTGGCGGGCAGTTCCGCCTTCGCAAGGGCCGTGGCCGCCTCGGCGTTGCCGATCTTGCCCAGGGCTTCGGCCGCGGCGGCTGCCAGAAGCGGGTCCGAGTTGGTGAGCAGCTTGGCGATGGCCACGACTGACTTCGCGTCGCGGCGAATGCCAAGGGAGTTGACGGCGCCCACGAGCGGCATACCCTGGAACTTCGCGAGACAGGTCCGCAGCGCGGCGAGCGACGCCTCGCCCCGGATTCCCTGGAGCGTGAAGCGGGCGATCTCGGCGGTCTTCTCGTCGTCGAGCGTCTTCACGAGGAGGGGCACCTGGGCCTCGGTGCCGACGAGGAGCAGTTGCTGGCAGCACCAGACCCTGGCGGCGTGCGTGGCCTTGGCGTCGGCCAGGATCGCGCCGAGGCGCTCGGCCATCTGCGCCTTCTTCGGCGCGTCGGTGGCGGCGCGCACGATCTCCAGTTCCAGGAAGTGCAGCGCTCTGTCGGGTTGGCCGTAGTCGTACGCTTTCACCTGCTCGAAGGCTTGGTCGGGGGTAAGGGGCGGCTCGGCCGCCCGCGTGAGCAGGGCGCAGGCGAGGAGGAAGGGACCCAAGGGACCTAAGGGACGGAAGGGACGCGGAAGATTCATGGCATTGCCTCCAGCGCTCTCTAAAGGGTCCATGGGCTGCGCATCGGGCGGCGCAGGTAGCTGTTCGCCACGTCATCGGCGATGAAGCGCTCGGCGGTCCAGTCGAAGACGACCTTGCGCCCGACGCGAGTCGCCACGTCCGCGATGATCGTCGTCACCGTGGCGCGCAGGCCGGCATCCACGTCGGACACCGGGTCGCGGCGGGTGCGAATGCACTCGAAGAAGTTGCCGTGATGGCTGTGGGACTGATAGAGATGGATGTCGCTTGGCTTGAGGGCGAGCCGCAGGAGGGATTCGGGCTCGGCCTTGATGCCGCCGCGGACGACGTGCACCCAGCCCTGGTCGCCCTCGAAGCGGACGCCGTGGGGCTGGCCGCCGTCGTCGGTGAAGAACATCCGCTGGCCGTTCTCGGCGAGCAGGTTGACGCGCCAGGAATAGGAGCAGTTGCCCATTCCTTGCTTGGGGAAGCGTGCGGTGCCCTCGATTTCGACCTTGCCGGTGTGGAAGGCCGGGGCGCCCCAGAGGGCGGAATCAATGTGGTGGACGCCCCATGAGCCGATCCAGCCGATGCAATAGTCGTAGATGAAGTACCAGTTGAAGCTACAGTGGGTGTCCGTGTAGGGCTTCCAGGGGGCCGGCCCCACCCACATCTCATAGTCAATGTCTGGCGGGGCGGGTTTGGGTACTGCGATGGGCAGGCCGCCCGAGCCGCCTGGCACGGCGACCTTGACGGTGTGGACCTTGCCAAGGTAGCCGTTGAGCGCCAGCTCGGCGGCGAAGCGGAAATTGCGGTCGGACCGCTGCTGCGTGCCGAGCTGGTAGACACGACCGTGCCGCCGCACCGTGTCGCGCACGGCCTGGCTCTCGTAGAGCGTGAGGGTCATGGCCTTCTCGCAGTAGACGTCCTTGCCGTGGCGCATCGCCCAGACGGCGTGGAGCGCGTGCCAGAACTCGGGCGAGGCGATGAACACGGCGTCAATGTCGTCGCGGGTCACAAGCTCGCGGAAGTCGGCGTAGGCGTCGCAGCCCTTGAAGGTGCCCTTGCCAATGGCGTCGGCATAGCGGTCGTTCGCCTGCTTCTGCCGGGTTTCGCGCTTTGACTTGTAGGGGTCGCAGGCGGCCATGACCTGGAGGGCGCCGTTGCCGACGCATCCGCCGAAGTGGCCGCTGCCCTGGCCGCCCACGCCGATGTGGCCCGTGCGGAGCCGGTCGCTGGCTGGCGCCCTGCCCTCGGCCCCCAGCACGGAGGCGTGCACGAAGTACGGCGCGGCAATCCCCACCGCCGCGCCCTCGAGAAAACGCCGACGGGACGGAGCCGCGCATTTCGATGAAGCGTGAAGCATGCTCTATCCTTTCCACAGTTGACGCGGCTCGCTCAAAGCGCTGCGGGGTGCACTACTCCCCCGCCAATTCGAGCGCCCGGTCCAGAATTGGCTTGGCGATGCGGAACCCCTTCGCCACCAGCTCATCGATCAGCGGTCGTACAGCCGCGACGAGTCCCTCCTGTTTGGCGAGGGTGAGCACGGCGATTGTGCCGCGGAAGGGCAATCCCAGCGAGGTGGCGCAGTCGCGGGCAGCTCGATCATCCAGGACCGCCTCGCGCTCGGGTTCGCCGAGACACAACTGAAGCACCTGGCTCTCGCCCAGGCCGAGGTCCCACGCGGCAATGGTGGGCGCGATGGCGCCCACCTTATGGATGAGCCGGCGGGCGGGGCCTTGCACCCATTGGCGAGCAGGGTCCCATTCAGGCCCCTGCTGCACCTCCCATGCTGCGCCCTCCGGCACGATCAGGCCGAACCCAAGCCGGCTGGGGAGCTCCAGATGCCCGATCTTCCCCAGGAAGATCAGTGGGGCTGCGTTGATGACCCAGACGCTAGCCACGGGCGACCTCGTCCGTAAGTTCCTCGACCGTGGTCTGGAAGGGTGAGACTCCGAAGCGCGCGAGGGCCTCGAGGAACTCGTGTCGGCTGACGCCGGCGATCTCAGCGGCCTTGGACTGCGAGATGCGATGGGTCTCATACCACTTGACTGCCGCGGCCAACCGCATCTCTTGAAGGAACCTCTCGGGGTTCACGCGGAGAGCGGAGAATGCTTCTGGAGGCAGGTCGAGTTCAAGCTTCATCGTATGTCTCCTTCACCCGCCATCATCGCGCTCCTGCTCCGCGAAGTCAACCGACGCTTGCCCCCACCGACACAAGAGCCTGCCCTGAGCGAAGCCGAAGGGTCGGTGAGGGCGGGAACACCCCGTTGGGAGGCTCACGTTTGAGTCGCTGCGGCCTGTAGTAGCTGTGTCCCAGAAGGATACTCAATGGCGTGGTGCCACGCAAGAGCGAATGCCCTTGACAGGCTGCCTGAATATGGCACAATGGCAGAAGTGACCGTCTGACAGACCGTGCTGGCGGGAGTACGATGAATCGGGGTGGGTCGGCTGTGGCGGGGATGCGGCAGATGAAGCTTATGACCGCGTACCTGGACGCATCGGCGCTTGGAAGCCTCTTTGACGAGACACTGGGCGACGTGGTCAATGCCCTGGAGGCACAAGATGGCTGAGAAGGAGAAGTTCGACTGCATGGCGATGAAGCGCCGTTTGCAGCGCCGCTTCTATCGCCAAACCAGGGGCATGAGTCCTGCCGACCTGATCGCCCACATCCGCCAGCGCGTGGAGAGCGGACCTTTCTCCGAGCTCTGGCACAAGACGCCCGACACCCAGGATTCGGGGGATGCCGCGACCAGAAAAGTAGAAAATTGAGGTCTGACCCCAACCAAGCCAACCAAGCACACTGACAGGCGGCCAGGAATTCGGGGCCGGCGCCGGCAGCCTGGAGGCAGTCGAGGACGGGGCCGCGGGGACGCTCGAGGGCAGGGGGAAGCTAGGTGATCGGTGTTGGGTGTTGGGGGTAAAATGGAAGAGCGCACGTAAGACACAGGGCGGAGGTAAGAGGTAAGACGCAAGGTAGGACGTATAACAACGCGCTTGCCCCCCCGCGCGCAAAGGTGGTCGAGTCTGGCGAGTCTGGGCGACTCTGAGCCGGAATGCGGAGAATCGGCGAGTCTCGAGTCGGGAAACGGAGAACCCCGTACGACTCTGAGCCGGAAGGGCTTGAATCGCCAAACGGCGAGTCGAGGCTACAGCGTCCAGCCCGCGCGGTAGTCGCGGTGGAGCAGCGGGTTCGCCTCCGGGGCATTGAGGATCTTGCAGCCCTGCGGGTCGTACTCGATGGGCTTCCCGGCCAGCGTGGCCACGTGGACTAAGTGGACGATCTCGTTCATGGGGGCGCCGATGTCGAAGTTGGAGAATGCCTTGGGGCCGCCCTTGCAGGCGCGGATCCATTCGGCGTGATGGCCGGGCGAGCGCGGAATGGTCTTCTCCGGGCCTTTGAAATCCTTGAACTCCGCCTCGGGCAGCATCAGGAAGCGTGTGTTCCACGGGCAGCTCGAGAGGATGGCCGCTTTGTCGCCGCCGACCAGGCAGCCCCACTGGGTCATGGTGTAGCCGCGCAGGACTTCCTTGGGCGGCTTCAGCCCGCCGTTGTACCAGTGGAGCTTCAGCGGCGGCAGCTTGCCGCGCGCGGGGATGTCGAACTGCGCCTTGATCGTGCGCGGATAGGTCTCGGGATGAATCTCCGAGGCTTCGGCCTCGACGCGAATCACCGGCGGCTTCTCGGGCTTCTCCGCGGGGTCGGGGTTCCATAGCAGGTCGAGGCGCAATGCCCGGAACGCCATGTTGATGGTGTGGCAGCCCATGTCGCCCCCGCCGCCACTGCCAAAGGCCCGCCACCTGCGCCACGAGCCGGGCAGGTAACACGGGTGATAGGGGCGATGGGGCGCCGGGCCGAGCCACAGGTCCCAGTCCAGCCCCGCCGGCACCGGCGGCGTGTCCTTGGGCCGCTCTTGCGGGCCGTCGCCGTTGGCGAGCCACACGTGGCATTCGCGCAGCTCGCCGCAGGTGCCTGCCCAGGCCAGTTCTACCGCTCGCCGCAGTGCCTCGCTGGCCGATCCCTGGTTGCCCATTTGCGTGACGACCTTGTGCTTGGCGGCCGTCTGGCGCATGAGGTGGGACTCGTAGACGGTGCGGGTGAGGGGCTTCTCGCAGTAGATGTGCTTGCCCAGCTTCATGGCCGCCACTGCGGCCACGGCGTGCGTGTGGTCCGGCGTGGCCACCACGACGGCGTCGATCTGCGCATGCATCTCGTCCAGCATCTTGCGGAAGTCTTGGTACTGCTTGGCGGCGGGGAACCGCTTGAAGGTGCCGGCGGCCCTCCGAGCGTCAACGTCGCAGAGCGCGACGATGTTGTTGCCGCTGCCGGCGGCGCCGACGTCGCCTGCGCCCTGCCCGCCGACGCCGATGCCGGCGATGTTGAGCTTCTCGTTGGCGGCAGCAGCGGCGGCCGAGCGGCTGTCGCTGAGGATGACCAGGCCGGCGGCCCCGGCTGTCGAGGTTTGGAGGAATCTGCGACGACTAAGGTGGGTTTGCATGTTGGCCCTCGTCGGAGTGTTGGTGTGGGTCCTTACCCACACAATGCGTTTCTCCGGTCAGACAAGCACTGTACCCCTTTCTCTGCTCCGCCGCCACTCGGACGGGGGGCCGATTGGCGCCCTGTCGCGTGGCGTGGGCGGGCCGACAGGGGCGGCGGGCCGCCGGGCGGGGCACGGGCGCCAGGCCAACTGATCATGTAGCGCGGGCAGGTGCGCGCCTGTCCGCTCGACGCAAGCGCTTGGCGCGCAAGCTGTTAGGACAATGACGAGCCGGCCCACTACATGATCAGATCCAGACGCGGGGAGATTGATCGCCTAGTCATGTAGCGCGAGGGGGCGGCACGAGCGGTCGCCTGGATCAGTTGCCCTTCACGTCGAAGCAGTAGAGATTGCTGTCGTAGCGAAGGTAGAGGCGCCCGCCGCGGCGTCACGGCTGCCGCAGTTCGTAGAGGCCGTGGCCGAGGTACTTGAGCTGTCCTTGCTTCGCCAACTCGTCCCAGACGGCCTTGGGGAACTCCCCGGGCGGTGCGATGCCGACGACGCCCGAGCGCTTGCCGCCGGTCATCGCGCCGTGGCCGCCGAGTTTGGATTCGTCGTCGAGGCGCATGAACTTCAGGCGCTTGCGGAAGGCTTTGAGCGCCGACTTGAGTTCCTGCGGGGTGGGCGACGCGGGGGAGGGGTCGGGCTGGGACATCGCCTACTCCTTTGCGGTCCCCGTGGCGAGGACCTTGAGGATGGTCGGGGCGAGCAGCTCCACCTGCCAGGGCAGCATGGCGCTGCACGCGAGGATGTCGCTGGCCGAGCGCGGCCTGCGGGCGACGATGGCCTCGAGCGCGGCCCGCGACGCGAGCAGCGGCGGCGACAGGCCGAGGTCGGCTGCGATGCGGGCGCATTCGGCCATCAGCGTGTTCACCGCCTGTTTCGAGCCGCCGGGCCGCCGGTTTGGCCGCGGCGCGGGGCGCGTCCTCGGCCATTCGGACTGTGGGAGCCGACGCGCGTGCTCGAGCGCCCGCTCGAGGGCGCGAAGCCGGCGGCCCCGGCAGTTGCGCGGCAGCTTCGGCCCGTGGGACAAGGAGGCCGTCGGGTGGGCGGTGGCCCAGACGGCGAGGTCGCGTAGCTGGGCATTGCCCAGGACCATGAACGGCGGCCGGTCGGTGCGCTGGGCCTCGCTCTCGCGCCAGCGCCACAGCTCGCGCACGAAGGCGAGCTGCTGGCGGCCCAGGCCCTTGAGGCCCTTGATGCGCCAGGCGTCCTCGGGGTCGCGGGCGCGGTCCCGCGCCGTGGCCTCGACCATGCGCTCGCACGACTCGCGGTACCAGTGATAGCGTCCGAGGCGGCGGACCTCCTCGAGCAGCGCGTCGGCGATGGGCGCGAGATAGCGCACGTCGTCCGCTGCGTAGGCCAACTGCGCGGGCGTGAGGGGGCGCCGCGACCAGTCCGCCTTCCTGCTCGATTTCGTGAGCGTGACGCCGCAGAAGCGCTGGGCGAGGGTGGCGAGGCCGACCTCCTCGAAGCCGATGACCTGGGCGGCGATGAGCGTGTCGTGGACCTCGCCGCGTGGCCGGAAGCCCAGCGAGGCCCGCAGCATCCGCAGATCGTAGTCGGCGCCGTGGAAGAGGAGGGGCGTGCGGGCGAGCACCTCCAGGAGGCCGGACAGGTCGAGGCCCGCCAGCGGGTCGACGAGGCAGATGTCGTCCTCGGTGGCGAGCTGGATGAGGCAGACCTTCTCGTAGTAGCTGTGCAGGCTGTCGGCCTCGGTGTCGAGCGCGATGCGGCCGGCCCCGTGTAGCCGAGCAACCAACTCGTGGAGGGCCTGGGCCGTGTCCACATACCGCAACGGGACAGAGGCTGGATGGTTCACTCTGGCGGCGCTCCTCTGGGCCTTCCCTGGGGGCGCCGCACTCTCACGCGGGTGGGCTCGACCACAACCAGACAGCCAGCGAACAGAGCAAGGTCCGCCTCGCGAACAAAGTGCTCCACAAAGCGGGCAACTCCCAGGGCTTCATAGTGTCTGGGGCGGAAGAGGATGACTCCTGGATGGGTGCCGGGCGGGTACTTCCGCAGGTTGCCAAACTCCACGTCGAGGGTCAGCACCATCCGGCGCTCCCGCCGGGCCGCGGCGGCGATGCGGACGTCGGGTTCGCCGAGAAGCTCCTCGTCGGCGACCGTGGCGACATCGTGCCGAAGAGCGGCGAGGCGGGACTTCAGGTGGCGCGACAGATTCTCGACGAGCTTGATTCTCATGTGGCGACGGCGGCCTTCCACACGCTCTCCCTTGAAAGCTCAGCCGCGTAGGCCACTGCCGCCCGGATGTCCTCGATGGCCAACTCGGGGTAGTGGTCAATGATCTCTTCGGGCGTCATTCCTGCCGCGAGGCTGTCCAGAATGATCTCGACGAAGATCCGCGTCCCGCGGATGCACGCCTTGCCTCCGCAGACATTCGGGTCCGCAGTGACTCGCCTCAGCAACGCGCGTGTCGTCATCTGCCGACTCCCTTCCACCCTAACGAATAGCACGAATGGGCTCGGCAGTCAACACGTGCCAAGCTCGTCTTCTTCCCTCATGACCTCACCGATGCCACGGTTGGCAGTTGGCCCATGCCCGTGATCGCATACGTGTGCCACGGCTGGAGGCGGCAGGCCGCGGCGGCGGGCAGGTCCTCGCCCGCCGTGAGGTCGCGCACGCGGCCCGGCAAGGCGATCGCGCGCTCGGCGAAGTTCCACAGCGTAGCCCGCTTGCCCTCGGCGTCGTGCCAGAGGACGCCGAGGCCGTCGTCCTGGAGGAAGCGCTTGTGCATGCGGACACGGTTCTCATTGTAGTCGGCGAGCACGCGCTTGTGCCGCTCGGTCCAGATGCGGTCAATCCGCACGCCGTTGTGGAACAGGCCGAAGCTGGGCGACGCCATGTGGGCGAAGAAGCGGTAGAGCGTGCCGACCGACTGCTCGATCTGGATGGGGTCGGTGGTCGGAATCGTGGTGTAGCCGAAGCCGCCCGTGACCTTGTAGCAGGCGAAGAGGTTCTGCGGCTCGGCATACGCCGCGGGGCAGCCGTGCTGCGGGCTGCCGAAGGGGCCGAAGCTCTCGATCAGGAAATGGACGCCGGCGTCCTGAAGCTCCGTGAACGCCGCGAGCAGGCCGCGCCACTGGGTGCTCGGCCTGCCGGTGCGGTAGTTGACGGGCATGAAGCCGAGGTTGTAGAAGCTGTCGTAGAGGTAGCCGTCGAGGCCGGTCTCCGCCTTGATCTTCTTCAGGCAGTCCACCCAGTAGCGGCGGGCGGCCTCGACGCCCATGTCCATGATGCTGAAGACGGCGCCGTAGGCGCCGCCGTACTTCAGGCGCGTGTCCTCCATGCGCACGAACCAGCCCTTGTCGTCGCGCTCGGCGGCGTTGACCGGGCTGGAGAGGGCCTGGTCGTTGTTGGTCCAGGCGTAGATGCGAATGCCGTGCTCGCGGCAGTCGTCCACCAGGCGCTTGAGTGCGGCCGGGCCGCCGAGGCGCGGGGCCACCTCGTATTCGTGGCCGCAGCACATGTTCCACTGAAAGTCGGGGTGCGGGCAGCGCTCGGTCATCGCCGACTTGTTCAGGTTGTCCACGAACAGCGCCTTGAAGCCCAGGGCGATGGCCGCGGGCAGCAGGTCGCGGCGATAGGTGTCAACCGTGAAGTTGTGCCAGTAGTTCTGGCACAGGCGGGGCACGAGCGGCTCCTCGGCGAGGCCGAACTCGGCCCGCGTGCGGTCGGCCACGGCGTCGAACACCCACGTCCACACGTTCCGCTGGTCGGTCTCCGTCTTCGGCTCGGTGTTGAGGAGGATGCTCTTGGCCGGCGTCTTGACGGCGAGGCCCTGGTCGAAGAGGTGCTTGTCGAAGGTCTTCAGCTCCGGCTTGCCCGGCTCGCGCATCAGGATGCTGCGGATGAGAGCGACCCGCTCGAAGACGCCGACGAGGGTCTTGCTGCCCTTGCACTGGAAGTCGAACGCCTGGTGCGACGCCCAGCGAGGCAGGTTGTGGGTCATCACGGGGTTGGCGATGGAGGCCGCATCTTCCCAGTGAATGATGCCCTCGGTCGTCCACTTCGTGTTCGACGCAAAGGTCGCCGTGGGCGCGGAGCACGACGATTGCGAGACGGCCGTCGCCCCCACGATGTCGCCGTCCAGCTCCCAGCTCGACATATCGAGCAGGTAGAACAGCGGCACGCTCTTGCTCTTGTACTCGTAGTGGTACGAGAAGCCGCCGAACTCCACCCCGCCGAAGCCGTCGCGGGCCGGCCTGAGCACGATGTCGAGGCGGCCCGTGCCGGCCAGGGGCTCCGCATCCCAGTCGCCCGTGTCGTGGATGGGGTCGAAGCTGTGGTCGCGCATCAGCTTCACCGGCAGCGGGCGGAAGCGGGCCTCCAGCCTGATGCGGACGCTGCTCTTTCGCTCCTCGATGCCCAGAAGGGCGAGGCCCGCAAGCTCCAGGCCGGTGAACGTCTGGGCATAGGGCCGCAGGGGAAGGCGTCCCGACCGCACACCGGTCTTCCCGATACGAATCCTGCCGAGGCCGAGGAATGCCTTGCCCTTCGTCAGCACCTCCACCGTGCAGCCACCCAGCTTGACCAGCTTCCGCATTCTCTCCGTGCTCCTGGTTTCGCGGTTGAAGCCAAGTGCTTAGAGCGATACATTACTGGGCGCGTGCCCGCGCGTCAAGTCGCAATGGCCGAAGAGAGGATGTGCCATGACCAACCGATGGCTTCTCGCAATCTCCCTCATGCTTCCCGCTCTCCTAGTGTGGGCCGCCGACTTGCCCGACCCGAAGTCCGGCGGCAAGGCGGGCGCGCCGATCAGCGTGCTCTTCGCGATGGGGCCGGGCGGGGCGGGGCAATTGCCCCTCGACCCCGCCGTGGCCAAGAAGCTCGACGAGCGCGGCTACCTGCACCGCACGGTGAGCGACAAGGAGCCGCTGACCCTCGACTACCTGCGCCAGTTCAACGTCGTCGTCCTCGCGGGCCTTTCGGACTTCAATGGCGGCTCCTACTATGCCCCAGGCGGCGTGGTGCTGCTGAACGTGGCCAAGAATGTCAAGCTGCTTCAGCAATACGTGGGGGAGGGCGGAGGGCTGGTCGTCGTGCCGCTGATGTCCGAGGCGGGCAGCCAGGTCGCCGCCACGCTCAATGCCGCCCTCGCCCCGTGGGAGATGGAGATCGGCTGGGAAACCGTCCGTGACGATGCGAACGCCATTCCTGGCCACAAGGCCGGCCACGCGGCCTACGTCTACTCCTGGACCCGCAGCATTGCCCGAAGCCCCCTGACCGAAGGCGTCCGCGCCCTCGCCTATCCCGGCGTGTGCATGCGGTGGGACGACGCCTACTCGACCACTCCGCTCCTGCCGAAAGACCGCGCGTGGAAGCCGCTCGCCTGGGGCGAGAAGACGAGCAAGTGCGTGCGGCTGGGCGACGGCTACAAGTGGGTGGACGGCGATTCGGGCCGCGCGCCCGTCCTCGCCGCCGCGCGCGAGGCTGGCAAGGGGCGGGTCGCCGTCGTCGGCCTCGGCGCCTACTACCTGCTCGCCTACGCCTTCGACGAGAAGCGCACGGAGGTCGGCGAGAACTCGACCGGCCCGCTCCGGGGCATCGCCTTCGAGCGCGGCGACGGTAAGTCGCCTAGCGACTGGGGCATCCTGTTCGACAATCTGCTCCGCTGGACGGCGGAGGCCAGCGCCAAGGCAGGTCTCGGCGGCAAGCCAGAGGCGTGGGAAACGAAGCTCAAGCCCCGCAGCCTCCCCGCCGATCCGATCCCTGACTTCGCCGTGGTGGACTGGAAGAAGGCCGAGCTGCCGCCGACCTGGGCGCACCACTCGCCCAACATCCACTACTGGCGCGGTTCGCCCTTCTACGACGAAATCCCCGACCCGATGGTCACCGGGCCGCAGCAGATGAACAAGCTCCTCATCGGCCCCCGAACCCGCTACTCGGACGGCCGCGGCTCCATCGCCCAGTGGGCCAGGGCGGCCAAGGCGGCGGGCTATCGAGCCGTCGTCTTCGCCGAACGCTTCGAGAAACTGCGGGCCGAGGACTGGCCGAAGATCATCGCCGACTGCGAGCGGAACAGCTCCAAGGACTTCGCCTGTCTTCAGGGAATGGACATCGCGGACGACTACGGCAACCGCTATCTCATCCTCGGCAACACGAACTTCCCGCCGAAGGGCATTCTGACGCCCGACGGCAAGGGGCTTCAGCAGACCTCGCGCCTCTCGCTCGGCTTCTCGGGGCACATCGCGGTCGTCCATCGCCTCGGCAACAACAAGGGGCTGCCCACCGAGCTGTGCCGCCACTTCCAGGGCGTGAGCGTCTACACCTACGCCGACGACGGGAAGGGCGGCTACGGCCTCGCCGACGACGCCTTCGCCGCCTATCAGTGGCAGCTCTTCAATGCCAGCAACCCCATCCCCATCGTCGTCCACGAGCTGACCGACCCGCGGCAGGTGGCGAAGGCCGCGGCCACGGGCTTCCAGCAGGTCGTCCCGTCGCAGGACGCCCTCGACGCCATCCGCTACTTCCGCTACGGCCTGGCCCACTTCTTCGAGAACCCGCAGCGCTACTTCATCACCGAGGGGCCGATCATAGACAAGTTCGCCATCTTCAACAAGGACATCGGCAGCCCCGCCTGCAACCGCGACCACTGGCGGGCCATCGTCGGCGCCTCCTCGCCCGACGCCACGATCAAGGAGGCCGTGCTCTACGACCGCAGCATGTTGCGCATCGCCCGGCGCTGGCTGCCCAACAAGCCCAGCTTCTCGGAGCTTGTGGACGGCGACCACGGCCACCAGCGTCACTTCATGCTCGTCGTCACCGACAGCAAGGGCCGCCGCGCCATCTCGCCGCACCTTCGCACCGTGCCGCGAGGCTACTTCACCCGGTGTGCCGACCGCCAGAACTGGTTTGGCGCCGCGGGCAGCTACACCGGCATCTGGCCGAGCGGCCGCCACGGCATCTGGTACATCCGCCCCCGCTTCCCCACTCCCACCGAAACCGAGGAGTTCGGCGGCAAGAACCCCCTCGCCACCATCATGAGCTTACCCTTCGCGAGCAATGCCGTGACCAGCACTGGCTATCTCGTGGCGCGCCGCTACTTGCGCCCCATCGCCTACGGCATGGATGCCTGGCGGATTGAGAACAGTCAGCCGAGCCACACCTATGAAGCCATGGCGCCGGTCCTCAAGTGGCATGACATCGTCACCGGCATCGGCAGCCCCGAGGGGATGAACCCGGGTCCGATGGCCTTCCTGACCGGTGTCAGGGCGGAACTCATCTCGAAGGTCCCCACCACACCTGCCAACCGGCTATTCCCTGGGATCAACAACGTGGCGGCCGGCACGCCGTACCGTTTCGTCAAGGACGGGCAGGCGGTGGAGGGGAAGCTGGACGGCAAGGCCGACACGATCCTTGATCTGCCTGCAGGGGCTTCGGTCGGCGACTTCATGCTTCTGGAGCCGCTCGCCGTCACAGGCAAGGGCGAAATGGGTTGGCGAGCGGAGCCGGGGAAAGAGATCCCGGCTGGGACAAGTTGGCGGACGACCTACATGTATGTCCCGTGGAACTGGCGCTCCTCCCTCGGCGCTGAAGGCCCCACGCCGTGGTCAATCGAGCTCAGGCAGGGCCACCAGGAGGACATCTTGGGCCTTGTCAGGTTGAGCGCCGACGGCTACGGTGTTGCGGGGACTCTGAAGGCGGGGGGCGAGATGAAGTTCCTGCCCCTTTCCGTCAGCGAACTCAGCGAACAGTGGCCGGCAGCGCTCTGGACACCTGATGGCCTCGCCTACTCGTTCTGGAGCGGCCTTGTGAAGCAGGACCCCCTGCCAGGGACCACCTCGGGGCCGCCGTTTCTCGCGCACATCGGCATCCTTCTTGGCTTTGGGGGCGCTGCGCTGCCCAACACGAAGGACACGCCGTTCTACGTCGGCAACACGTTGATGGCCTCGGACGAGGATCTGCAGCTCGCCTGGACGCTCTGGACGGCGACGGAGGCGGGGATCGAGGTGCACAACCCGACCGATGGGGAGATCAAGGCGAGGGTGTGGAGCGCGAAGGCGATCCCAGGCAAGTTCGTGGTGGACATCGAGGTGACGGTTCCCCCAGGCACGACGCAGCGCCTGACGCTGCCGGGGAAGTGAAGATACAGCACGGACCTACACGGACAGACACGGACGGTGCGCCCTGAGTGAGAGCCTACCCGTCCGTGTTTGTCCGTGTAGGTCCGTGTGACGAGAAAGGACTGCGAGACGCCGTGACCAACAACCCGAAACAGCCGCTCGCTTATGCTCTCACCGTGAACTACGCGGGCATGGTGTGCCTGGCCGTTGCCGTGAACCTGCCCCCCGTGCTGCTGACCACCCTGAGCCACGCCGTCGGCGGCGAGGCAGGGCTGACGAATGAGCAGCTCGGCCGCATCGGCTCGGCCATCTTCGTCGGGCTGGTGCTGGGCATCGTGCTCACGGGGCCGCTGGCCGACCGCATGGGGGCGAAGCCGTTCGCCGTCGCGGGCAGCCTGTGCGTGGGCGTCGGGCTGGGCGTGCTCGGCTACGCGGAAACCTACGGCGCCGTGCTCCTGGCCGCTTTCGTGATGGGCTTCGGGGCCGGGGTGCTGGACATGGTGCTCAGCCCCATCGTCGCCGCCCTTCAGCCCGACCACCGCGCCTCGGCGATGAACTGGCTGCACTCGTTCTACTCGATCGGCGCGGTGGCCACCGTGCTGGCGACGTCGCTCGCCCTGCGCTGCGGCGTGGCCTGGCGCTCGATTCCCGTGGCGATGCTGCCGCTCTCCCTCCTCGTCGCCCTGGGGTTCCTGGGGATGCGCGTGCCGGCCCTCGTGGCGGAGGGGCACGAGAGGAAGCGTCTGAGGCGGCTGTGCCGCGAGCCGTACTTCCTGGCCGCGCTCGCCGCGATCTTCCTGGTCGGTGCGACGGAGCTGGCGATGGCCCAGTGGCTGCCCGCGTACGCCGAGAAGGGGCTGGGCTACAGCAAGTGGGCGGGTGGGATGGCGCTGGTGGTCTTCTCGGTGGCGATGGCCGCGGGGCGCATGGCGGGGGGCTTGCTCGGGCGTCGGGTGCGGGCCGTGCGGCTGATGCTCGCGTGCTGCGCCTCGGCGGCGTGCCTCTACGTCGTCGGCTCGTTCGCCCCGTGGCCGCCGGTGGCGCTTGCCGCCTGTGCGGCGATGGGGCTGGCCGTGAGCTGCCTGTGGCCCAGCATGCTCGCCGTGGCGGCGGACAGGTTCCCCACGGGGGGGGCCTCGATGTTCGCTCTCCTGGCCGCGCTGGGCAACTTCGGCGGCATCGTGATGCCGTGGCTCGTCGGCGCCGTGGCCGATGCGACCACGGTGTCGTGGGGAATCGCGACGGGCACGATTCCGGCCCTGCTCCTGCTGGGGCTGCTCGCCTGGATGGGCCGCCGCATCGCCTGACTCACTTCGCCCGCGGCCCTTCGTTGGGGCCGGTGGGCACGATCACCTCGAAGTCCTTGCCTTTCACCCGCTTCAGCTCCTCCAGGTTCTTCAGCCGGCTGTCGGGCGTGATCGAGATCAGCCAGTCCATCCCGTTGTCCGCACAGTACATTCCGTATTTCTTCAGGCCTTCGAGGATGGCCTTGGGGTGCTTGGAGAAGCCCGAGGTATCGAAGTCCTTGCGCAGGCGGAGCCGCTCGCCCATTCGCGGGACGTTGGGGCTGGTGTGGCGGCTGGCGACGTGGGTGGCGGGGTAGACGTACTCGCGGCGCGTGCGGCGGAAGGTCACGCGCATGGCGTGCTCGACCATGCCGCGCTCGCACTCCTCGAAGCGGATGGCGGCGGGGAAGACGGGCAGGCCGGCCGCGTCGGAGGAGGTCCAACCCGCGGGACGCATTTTGTTCGACTTGAGGTCGAAGACCGACGACTGTGCCGCCTCCCAGCCGGCATCGGTCCTCCGCCCTGCGTAGAACTCGTAGAGCATCCCGTTCACGGGGTCCACGACGAGCACGTGCCGGTCGCCGCGTCCCTCGCGCTGGAGCTTTTCGAGTTCGCCGCCGTAGACGGGCCAGCCCTCGATGGGCGCGTTGTCGGGAATGGGGAACGGCCCCTTGTCGGACTCGCCCGGGTACGCCGTGATCTTGACCGGCAGCTTCTTCTGATTCGGCGGGACGATGACGTAGCCCATGTCGAGGTTGAACCACACCCACCGCTCGGCGTTGCACGAGGCGATGATGTTCTTCGAGTTGGGGTGGACCGGCCGCCCCGAGATGTCCTCGTTCCACGGGTTGTCGGGCGGGAAGATCTGGAGGGCCTCCATGATGCGGTCGGCCTCGGGCGTGTTGAACAGCACGGGCTGGGTGATCGCGGGCATGGGCGGCCGCTTGCGAGGAGCGGCCGCGGGCGGCGCGCCGCCGATGAGCAGGTCCACGGGCAGGTTCCCGACCATTCCCGTGATGCGGATCTCGCGCTCGCCGCCCGTGGCGGCGCCGACGAGACCGACGGCGAGGACGACCCCGAGCAGCAGAGCGCCAGCCCTTGCCATATCGAGCCCCCTATCCATGTTGCCCATTCCCCCCTTCCGCCGCCGTCCATCCTACCATTCCGCCTGCGATTTTCAACGCCCGGTTGTCTGGCCGGCAGCGACCCACTATAATGCTTCGGTCCGCGCTTGTACTGCAACCCGTCGGAGACTGATGGATGATCGATGCCAAGGCGTTTCGTGACGTTGATCCCGGCCAGCGTGTGCTGATGGGGCCGGGGCCGAGCGATGTGCCGCCCCGCGTGCTTCAGGCCATGGCCGCGCCGACCGTCGGCCACCTCGACCCGAAGTTCCTGGCCCTGATGGATGAGACGCAGGAGCTGCTCCGCTACGTGTTCCAGACGGCGAACGAGTTCACCATTCCCGTCTCGGGCACCGGCAGCGCGGGGATGGAGACGTGCTTCGTCAACCTGGTGGAGCCGGGCGACGAGGTCGTAGTGTGCATCAACGGCGTGTTCGGCACGCGAATGGCCGACATCGTGGATCGCCTCGGCGGCAAGCTCATCAAGGTGGAGGCCGAGTGGGGCAGGGCGGTGGCGCCCGAGGCCGTCGAGAAGGCCATCGAGGGGCGCAAGCCCAAGCTCGTGGCCGTCGTTCACGCCGAGACGTCCACCGGCGCCTGCACGCCGCTGAACGACATCGCGTGCATCGCGGCCGATGCGGGCGCCCTCTTCCTGGTGGACACCGTGACCTCGCTCGGCGGCATGCCGGTGGGCGTGGATGCCGTGGGCATTGACGCGGTGTACAGCGGCACGCAGAAGTGCCTGTCGTGCCCGCCGGGCCTCGCCCCGGTCTCGTTCAGTGTCGAGGCGCTCGAGGCGCTGGAGAGCCGCAAGACGCGCGTGGTGAGCTGGTATCTCGACATGGGGATGGTGCGGCAGTACTGGGGCGGCGCCCGCAAGTATCACCACACGGCGCCCATCAACATGATCTACGCCCTCCGCGAGGCCCTCCGCATTATTGTCGAGGAGGGGCTGGATGCCCGCTGGGCCAGGCACCTCCTGAATCATCGCGCCCTGGTCGCAGGCCTCGAGGCGATGGGACTCTCGATGCTCGTGCCCGAGGCCGAGCGGCTGCCGATGCTCAACGCCGTCTGCATCCCCGAGGGCGCCGACGACAAGCGGGTGCGGGCCGCGCTGCTCAACGACTTCGGGATCGAGATCGGCGCCGGCCTCGGCCCGCTGGCTGGCAAGGTCTGGCGGGTCGGGCTGATGGGCCACGCCGCCTGCCGACGAAATGTCACGCTTTTCCTCGCCGCACTCGAGACCATCCTCAAGGCCGAAGGCGTGAAGGTGAACTCCGGGGGGCTGGAGGCCGCCGCGGCGGTCTACGCCGAGACATGATCGCATCCGGGCTGCTCAGCGAGCTGCGGCGAATCGTGGGGGCCGCAAGCGTTCACGCCGGCCCCACGGATGTCGAGGTCTACTCCTACGACGCCTCGCTGGCCATTGGCATCCCCGACGCCATCGTGCTTCCCGCCTCGACGGAGGAGGTTGCCGCCGTCGTGCGGGCGACCAGCGCGGCGTGCGTGCCCTGCATTCCGCGCGGCTTCGGCACCAACCTGTCGGGCGGCAGCATCGCCCCGCGTGGCGGTGTGGTTGTGTGCCTCACGCGGATGAACCGCATCCTGTCCATCGAGCCCGAGCGTCGGCTGGCCATCGCGCAGCCCGGCGTGACGAATCTCGAGCTTCAGGCCGCCCTGGCCCCCTTGGGCTTCTTCTTCGCGCCCGACCCTGCGAGCCAGAAGGCGGCGACCCTCGGCGGCAACGTCGCCGAGAACTCGGGCGGCCCCCATTGCGTGAAGTACGGCGTGATGACCAACCACGTGCTGGGCCTGGAGGTCGTGCTGCCCAGCGGCGAGGTCGCGCGCACCGGCAGCGGCGCCCTCGACCCGCCCGGCTACGACCTTCGGGGGCTGCTCGTCGGCTCCGAGGGCACGCTGGGCATCGCCACCGAAATGACGCTGCGCATCCTGCCCCTGCCCGAGACGGTCATCACGCTGCTCGCCATCTACGACAGCGTGCAGGCCGCCGCGCGCTCCGTCTCCGCCATCATCGCCCACGGCATCGTGCCGGCCACGCTGGAGATGATGGACAACCCGGTCATCCGCGCCGTCGAGGCGAGCTATCCCGCAGGCTATCCCGACGATGCGGCGGCCGTGCTGATCATCGAGGTCGAGGGGCCGGCTGCCGGCCTCGACGCCCAGGCGCAGCGCATCGAGGAGCTGTGCACGGCCAACGCCTGCCGCAACATCCGACGGGCGAGGGACGCCGCCGAGCGCGACCAGCTCTGGGCCGGCCGCCGCGGCGCCTTCGGCGCGCTCGCGCGCATCGCGCCCAGCTTCTGGGTCGCCGACTGCACCGTGCCGCGGAACCGCTTGCCCGAGGCGCTCGAGCGAATGGCCGAGATCGCGAAGAAATTCGATTTCCCCAGTGGCAACGTGCTTCACGCCGGCGACGGCAATCTCCACCCGCTGCTCTTCTTCGACAACCGCGTCGCCGAGCAGACCCATCGCGTCCACGAGGCGGGCCGCGAGGTGATGCAGGCCTGCGTGGACCTCGGCGGCACCATCACCGGCGAGCACGGCGTGGGCGTCGAGAAGCTCGACGGCATGCGCCTCATCTTCTCCAACCACGACCTCGCCTTCCAGCTCGCCGTCAAGCGGGCCTTCGACCCCGCCCAACTGATGAACCCGGGCAAGGCAATTCCGACCGTTGCAGTTCCTCCACACTCCCCACTCCGCATTCCGCACTCCGCACTCACCGATTCCCTGGCCCCGACCTCGCCCGCCGAAGCCTGCGATGCAGTGCTTGCCGCCATCGCGGCTCGCCAAGCCCTCCTGCCCATGGGTGGCGGGCGGCGCGCCGACTTTGGGAACCACTCCGAACGGCGCGTCGTCCCCCTGCACACCGACAAGCTCTCCAGCGTGGTTGAGCACGACGCCGACAACCAGACCGTGACCTTCGGCGCCGGGATGACTCTCGCCGCGGCGCAGGGATTCCTGGCTCCCCACCGCCAGTGGCTGCCCTTTCGCCCGCCGCTGGCCGAAGGCTGCACCCTCGGCGGGATGGTGGCCCTCGGCGCCTGTGGCCCCGAGCGCCTCGGCTACGGCGCGCCCCGCGACTCGCTGCTCGGCCTGCGCTTCGTCTCGGGCACCGGGCGGCACATCAAGGCCGGGGGCCGCGTCATCAAGAACGTCGCGGGCTACGACATCACGCGCCTTCTCGCCGGCTCGGCTGGGACACTCGGCCTGCTCACCGAGCTGACCTTCCGCGTCTCCGCCGTCCCCGAGATCTGCCGCGTACTCCGCGCCTCGGGCACCGTCGCACAGTGCTCCGCCGCTGCAAGAGCTCTCCTCAGTTCCAAGCTCTGCCCCGCGTTTGTTACCGCCGTTCCGAGACCCGACCCGTCGCGTTGGACGCTCAGCGTCGGCTTCGAGGGCTTCGACGTGACCGTGCGCGCCCAGCTCGACGGCTGCGCGTCGCTTGTCGGGGAGGCCGGCCTTGGCGATGCGGAGACACTCGACTACCCCGTCCTCGAAGGCTTCCACGCAGGAACGTATCGAGCGCTCCACGATGCCGCATTCGTGCTGCGGGTGGATGTGCCGCTGGACGCCGTCGCAGCAGTCGTCTCAGTGGCCTTGCCCTCGGGCCAGGTGCTGCTGGACTTCGGCTGTGGCCGAGCCTCGCTCGGGCTTGCACTGCTATCCGACGAACAGTGGGCCGCGCTGTGCTCCCTCGCAGCGGAGGCGGGGGGCCACGTTGTCGCCGAGAAGGCGTCCGCCGAGTTCAAGCAGCGGCACGACGTGTTCGCCCCCGAGCGCCCCGACTGGAAGGCGATGCACCGACTCAAGGCCGCTCTCGACCCTCATGGCGTCTTTGCCCCCGGCCGCCTGCCGGGGAGGAGGTGACCCGATGGCGAACGCGACGACCTCACGACGCGGCTTCATCGCGACTGGCCTCGTTGGCCTTGCCGCGTCACGAACTGGGCGGGCCGCCGAAGCCGAGCCGCCGGCCGCCTGGCAGATCGGCTGCTGGACGCGGCCGTGGGACAAGCACGAGTATCGCGTCGCCCTCGACGCCATTGCCGAAGCCGGCTTCAAGCACGCCGGCCTCATGACCACCAAGGGCAAGGGCAACCTCGTCATCTCCACCGCCACGACCCTCGAGGAAGCGCAGCAGGTCGGTGAAGAGGTGAAGAAGCGCGGCCTCAGCGTCCCCTGCGTCTACGGCGGCGGATTTCCGCTTGGCGAACAGGGTGTTGCTGCGCTCAAGAAGCTCATTGACTGCTGTGTCGCCGCCGGCTCCAAGGCCTTGATGGCCGGCGGCACGGGCGACCCGAAACGCAACGACGCCTACTACAAGACGGTCGCCGAGGCCTGCCCCTACGCCGCCGAGAAGGGCATCGAGATCGTGCTCAAGCCCCACGGCGGCCTCAACGCGACCGGTCCCCAATGCCGCAAGTGCATCGAGGGCGTCGGCCACAAGAGCCTCCGCCTCTGGTACGACCCCGGCAACATCTACTACTACTCCAACGGCGAACTCGACCCCGCGAAGGACGCCGCCACCGTGGACGGCCTGGTGACCGGGATGTGCGTGAAGGACTACAAGCACCCGAAAAACGTCGCCGTCACGCCGGGCACCGGGCAGGTGGACTTCAAGGCCGTGCTGGGCGCGCTCAAGAAGGGCGGCTTCGCGGGCGGCCCGCTCGTCATCGAGACCCTCGCGCCCGGCGACCTGCCGGCGCTGCTTGAGGAAGCCAAGAAGGCTCGCAGGTTCGTTGAGGACCTCGTGGCCTCGAGCAACTGAATCAGAGGATGAATGGATGATTGGATGGTTGGATGACTCTTTGCTTCCTTACATCCATCCACTCATCCACCCATCCATTCATCCCCCTGGGGATCTGCCGAACTGATGGACATCGCCGACCACTACGACCAGATCGTGCGCTGCAACCGTTGCGGCTTCTGCCAGACGGCCTGCCCGATCTTCCGCGCGACCGGGCACGAGGCCGGCGTGGCCCGCGGCCGCCTCGCGCTTCTGCGCGCCATCGTCGAGGGCCGCGTCGAGTGGTCGCCCGACCTCAAGGAGCCGCTCTTCGCCTGCCTGCTGTGCGGGGCCTGCACGTCGCACTGCTTCCCCGCGGTGCCCACGGCCGACCTCATCACCGCGGCCCGC
>DATKZY010000282.1:0-4556 GCA_035527715.1 Planctomycetota bacterium
ACTGGCTCCTCGAGGACGGCTCGCACGAATTGGAGCGCCTGCGTCAGGAGTGCGAGCGGCTGGCGGCCGCTCTGGCCGCCGCCCGCAGCCAGGAACCCGCCGCGGCCGCGATGACCCCAGAGCAGGAACGAGCCTTCAGCCTGACGGCCGCAGTGCTGGGCATCAGCGACACGGACATCACGCACCTCCTGGCGTGCGCAGGAGGCCGGTCGCTGTCGCACGAGGCGATCCGCGCGACGATCGCCGCGGCCGCAGGGCACGCGCGCGCGGTCTTCGAGCGGTACTTCGCCGGCGTGGGCACGGTGGGGGCGGCCGACGAGTTCTTCGTGGGCGGCGACCCGCTGCTGCTGGTGGTCGAGCCCCTGAGCCTGCTCATCACCGCCCTGCGGCTGGCGGAGGGGCGTGGGGCCTGCGACTGGGCGCCGGTCTTCGCAGCCATGGAGGACCTCGAGCGCTGTGCCTGCGACGGGGGCCGCGGGCTCAACCGGGCCGCGAAGGACGCGGGGCTGGACCCCCAGGGGGACCTCTTCCATGGCAAGCGCGAGGCCGAAGCGTGGCTGGGCCGCTTCGAGCGGACCTGCGAGAAGCGGCTCGCGGCGGAGCACGAGGCCCTCGAGGCACTCGAAAAGGCCCAACGCGCGCCCGGCAAGTACCAGACGAACGGCCCCACGCGGCGATATCATCGCGCCCAGGCCGAGGCTGGGCGGGTCCTGGCCGAGTGGTGCCGGCTCACCGACCTCTTCGGGCAGGTGCGGCGGGCCTTCGACCTCGTGCCCCCCGAGGGCGAACTGCCCACGGCGGCTGCGGCACGGGCCACCGTCGCGGCGGCCCTGGCCGCGATGGAGACCAGCGGCGAGGGCCGCGCCCTGGCCGCCACGCTGCGGCCGCTGGAGGCCCCGCGCTTCTTCGCCCATCTCGACGCGCTCACCGAGCGGCTCCGGGGCGTGCGCCTCGAACAGGTCGGCCCGGACCGCGAGGCCCGGCTCGCCCGCCTCGTGGCCGCGACCGTCGCCTGGCGCCGCCGCGACAAGGACCCTGTAGCGCTCTTGCGGGCCGCCTCCACCGGGAGCGTGGCCGTCGAGGTCGAACTGGCCGTCATCGAGGCCGTGGACCGGGCGGTCCGCTCCTCGTCCGCCGTCGAGTGCGTCAACTCTCGCGTGCGCCTGGTCCAGGTGGCCCGCAAGCGGCTGGGAGAGGACTTCCTGTATCTCCTGGCGGTCTATCACAACCTGCACACCTTTGGCCGCGGCAGCGTGCGCGAGGGTCGGACCCCGGCCGAACTGGCGGGCCTCGAACTGCCCACGACCGACTGGATTGAGCTCCTCGACCTTGAGGCCCCGCAGGCCGCGGGTTCGAGCGCATGCCCGGGAGGCCCGACGAACCCAGGGGCGCCAGCCGAGAGTGCAGAGACTGCTGCCTGACGCCACCTGTTGTGCCCGCGCAACAGCGAGACACAACTCACGGTACACCAATAACTTACGAATTGACTCACTCCCGATGAGCCTGAATCTGTCAATCCCCAGGAACCTTCTCCTGCGCGCGGCCCTTCCGGGGGACCTCCGGCGACGCCGCGGGCGCTTCGCCCGCTTTGGATTGCGGTGGCACGACGCCGCCATCGCTCGAGCAAGCGCGACATGTGGGCAAGGACAAGGGCGCAAGCCCTGGGACCGGGAGCATCGCCCCCATCGGGGCCCCGAAAGGGGCGATCCATCGCGAAAAAGGTACCAGGAACCTTTTCCTCTCGACGCGAACTCCTTGCACGCAAAGGACTTACGGAGTGAACAAAGGTACCAGGAACCTTTTTCTAGGAACCTTTTTCTACACGAGCAAACGCGAGATGCGGGCAAGGACAAGGGCGTAAGCCCTGGGACCAGGAGCATCCCCCCATCGGAGCCTCGAAAGAGGCGATTCATCGCGAAAAAGGTACCAGGAACGTAACCGTTCACCCCATTCGCGTTGCCTGAGCGATGGAGGTCAGTGCCGCGCCAATGAAGTGGGGATGAGAGAAGGGCTTGGGAGGCCCGAGAGGTGGGCCTCGATGGCCTGGACCAAGTAGTCAAGGACATTCCGAGCTTGGAGTCGGCAGGTGGCCGTGACGGTCAAGAGGCTCTCGACGAACCGGTTGCCCCGCTCGCTCTGTGTGCCGAAGCTGGCCTGGCGCCACCAAACCGCGGGTCGAATCGCCCGTTCGGCGGCGTTGTTGGTCGGCTCGACGCCGGGCACTTCGGCGAAGGTCCACAGGGCGACGGCCAGTTTGAGGATGCGCTGGCAGGTGCGCTGCGTTTTGGCGTGGCCGCACCGGGTGCCCTCGTCGAGCAGGGCTTCGACCCGCTGGCGCAGAGGCCACAGGGCTTCCTGAAGGGCCGCGCGGCTCAGGGGGCCGTCGCGGAAGTGGTGCCAGAAGCCGAAGATGGCCCGCGTGGCATCGAGGAGTGCCGTGCCAATGGCCGCGGAGGCTCCCGCCCGCTCGGCGATCCGGGTGAAGTCGCGCTGGAGGTGGGCCCAGCAGAACTGGCGGCGGGCCGCGTCGAGCCAGGCGTAGGCGGACCAGCGGTCGGAGACGAGGAACCCGCGGAACGCGGTGCCGAGGAGTTCGACCGCCACGCAGGCGCCCCGGCTGGCCCGGATGGCGAAGACGGCGACCGCTGCGGTGAGGGCCGTCCACATCCAGCGTTTCTGGCCGCCTTGGCGCCAGCCGGTCTCGTCCATGTGGACGACGGGCTGGGCTTGGACGAAGGCTTTGGCTTCTTCGACGGGCTTCGCGAGGGCCGCCTCGACCCGGGCCTCCGTGTTCGAGATGGTGCCGAGGCCGAGCGGAAGGCCGAAGAGGTCCTCGAGGAGTTCCTCGATGTGGCGCTTGCTGAGGTGGAACTTGCCCGAGAAGAGCGCGATGATGGCCATCGCCCGCGGCCCCAGGAGGCCCGTGGGAACGCCGGGCGGCAGGCTCCCGAGGCAGGTCTGGCCGCACTGCGCGCACGCCCCGGGCCAGAGACGATACTCCGTCACGTGGGGAGTCTGCGGAGGGAGGTCCCAGACCTGATGGCGCTGCGGCTCTCCGGGGGTGGGCTCGACGGCGCCGCCGCACGAGCACCGCGAGGGCGGGGGGCAGTCGACGGCCTGTGCGAGCTTCTCCGGAGGCACGAGGGGCCGGCCCGTGCCCTTGTGACCGGGCTGGCCTCCTGGCTTCCGTTCCCCCCGAGGCTTGCCGTTCGGCCCTCTGGCCCCCGGACTCGACGGCGGATCGCTCGACGGCGGCTTGGAGGAGTTGTGCGAATCGGTCCGGAGCCGTTCCTCCAACTCCTCCAGGCGGCGGCGGAGAGCGGCGAGCTGCTCTTGGGCTTCCGCCCATTCCGCGAGGACCTGCACGAGCAACGCCCGCACGGACGGCGGGGTTCGCTGCCAGTCCTCGGGCGAGATCTGGAGGCCCTGGGGGGGACCCGAAGGGGGCGCCGGCTCGGCCGCCGAGCTTGGGGTCTGCGGGGCGGGCTGGTCAGGGCGACAACGGCCTGGGTCTCCACCCATCTCTGAGGGCCTCGCCGAGGATCTACTTCTTCCTCCCGACGCCGCCTCTCGCGGCGGCCGGTGGCCGTCGGGCGCGGCAGGGCCGGCGCCGGAGGATCAGCCTATCCCTGTTCTCGATGACCCATTCCACTTCCTCGGACTTCTCCAGCTCCAGGGCCTGAGCCAGAGCACTGGGGAAGTTCACATACCACTGTTGGCTCTTCTTCCGGTTGATCAGCTGGACCCGCGTTCGATATCCCATGCACTATATCTAGTCAAATAACTAGACCAATGTCAAGTCTTTTTTTTCCCGACGACCGAATCTCCTGTCGTCCTGGGCATGCCTCCCCTCGCCCAGGACGTTCCAAGACATTGAGCCAAGACCCGTTTGCAGAGGGAGCTATCGCGTGGTAGGATTCAGACGTTCCGCACCGCCCGGGCCAACTCGGACGAGCTGGCCCTGGGACTCGCCAGCCCGATGGTGCAGTCAACCGTTCCGGGCGTTCCCGGCAGGCCCACGTGAACGGTTACCCAGGAACCTTTTTCTCTCGACGCGACCTCCTTGCACGCACAGGACTTAGGGAGCACAGAAAGGTACCAGGAACCTTCTCCTGCGCGCGGCCCTTCCGGGGGACCTCCGGGGACGCCGCGGGCGCCTCGCCCGCTTTGGACTGCGGTGGCACGACACCGCCATCGCTCGAGCAAGCGCGACATGTGGGCAAGGACAAGGGCGCAAGCCCTGGGACCCGGAGCATCCCCCCATCGGGGCCCCGAAAGGGGCGATTCATCGCGAAAAAGGTACCAGGAACCTTTTCCCCTCGACGCGCACTCCTTGCACGCACAGGACTTAGGGAGCAGAAAAAGGTACCTGGAACCTTTTTCTACACGAGCAAACGCGAGGTGTGGGCAACGACAAGGGCGTGAGCCCTGGGACCAGGAGCATCCCCCCATCGGAGCCTAGAAAGAGGCGATCCACCGCGAAAAAGGTACCAGGAACCTTTTTCTATCGACGCGAACTCCTTGCACGCACAGGACTTAGGGAGCACAGAAAGGTA
>DATKZY010000283.1:0-27868 GCA_035527715.1 Planctomycetota bacterium
AGGGGCGAGAGGTCCGAACCCTTGAGGGCCACAAGGGCTGGGTCAATGCGGTTTCGATCTTCGCGGAGGGACGCTGGGCGATCTCCGTTTCGTCTGACAGAACCCTGAAGGTTTGGGACCTTGAGAGCGGGCGCGAGGTCCCAACCCTGAAGGGACACACGGGCTATGTCAGGGGGGTTTTGGTCTCCGCGCAGGGTCGGCGTGCGATCTCTGCTTCGGGTGACGGGACCCTCAAGGTTTGGGACCTTGATAGCGGGCGCGAGGTCCGAACCCTGCTGGGACATACGGACTTGGTGACTGCGATTTCTGTCTTTGCGGAGGGTGGCAGGGCAGTCTGCGCATCATTGGACAACACGCTGAAGGTTTGGGACCTTGATACGGGTGAACTCGTGGCGACATTCACGGGCGAGTGGCCGATGTGGGCCTGCGCCGTCGCGCCCGATGGCGTCACAGTCGTGGCCGGCGACTCGATGGGCCGGATGTACTTTCTGAGGCTGGAGGGCGATGGGGCAGAGGGCAGGAGGCGGGAAGAAGGAGGCAGTCGGCAGTAGGCAGAGGGCAGGAGGCAGTGAAGAAGGAGGGGTTGTCGGTGTTCGGTGATCGGTGTTCGGGGCAGGCGGAAGAAGAAGGGTTATCGGTGTCCGGGGTTCGGTTGTCGGGGCAAGAAGGCTAGCTCTGCCAGGCATCAGTGCTGCCAAAGAGGTCTACAGACCAAGCGAGGGCGAGGAGAACGTCGGCGAGGCGCTCGGTGTCGAGGCAGCCCAACCGGCGCACGAGGAGCGATACGTCCAGGTGCTGGATAAGGTGGGCCTGAGCCACTGAGTCCTCCGACAACCCCGCCTCCCCACGGGGAAGCAGGACGTGGTTGGGCAGCGCCGCCCGCTCTCGCACCCTGGCCGTGGTGCACGGTACGACCAGAACCAGCCGGCCGCGGTTCAACTCGTTGCGTGAAACAATGATGGCTGGACGCGCCGGGCCGTCCGTGAGGCCCGCGAGCCACACCTCACCTTGGCTCGGGGGCTCGCGCATCAGGCCTCCTCGTCCCGCAACTGCTTCGCCAGCCGGGCGCGGCAGGCCCGCGCAAACTCCACGTCCTCCGCTTCGATCTCAGGTGGGTAGACAACTTCCTTCGCCGTGCGACCATCCCGGACAACGGCCATCACGACCTTCGAGCCGTCGCGGATGCGGGCGCGCCGCGGCACTTTGACGACGCCGTTCCTGACCGTGGCCACCACAGTTACCATCGGCATTCTCCTACGCTCGCCTCCTCAGTATTCTAGCGCGGCAGGAAGGCAGGTGCAAGCACATCTCGGCGTCCGAGTCTCGCGTGGTCTCGCGTGCCCTCGGCGGAGTTTACCCTGAGCGAAGTCGAAGGGCTCGTGCCAAGGTCTCGCGGGCAGACCCTCTCTGCTGGCTTTGCCGCCTCTGCGTGGGCAAGTCAGTTTCGCGTTTCGGGTTTCGTGTTTCGTGTGTTTTCGTGCGGATTCGTGGCTATCCTGTGGCTCCCCTCGGCGGCCTTGGCGTCCTGGCGGTCGGCAGGGCGCTTCGCAGGGGAGTGGCTTGGGTGGGACTGGCGCCGTCGCACCACGTGACCGCAGTTGGCGGTCTAGCGCGGAGGGCGGAGAGGCCAAGCATCGCCATAAGTCGTGGCGTGCACAGTGCTTGCGGAGATAGCTCGCGGGCCACTAGTCCGCCAGATCCACGGGCGGGGGGATTGGCGGCGTAGTAGCGCGGCGCTCAGCGGGGCAGTTGGCACCCTGTGGCGGGGGGTTGGGCCGCTCATGAACGCCATAAGTCGTGCAGGAGTATACTGTTGCGGAGATGCGGCATGCGGCTACAGGGTGCCAAATCCAGGGGCGGGGGGATTGGCGGCCTGTCGGCCTGTCGCTCGGGTCAGCGTCCCAGGACGGTGACCATGATGTGCCAGCCGACGCCGCTGGAGGGGCCGTTGGGCTTGGCGTCGGGGCCGTCGGCAGGGCCGATCTCGCCGGCGCAGTAGCAGCCGAAGAGGGGGAGCGTCTCCTCGATGCCCCTCTTGATGGCGGCAAGTTCCTCCTCGACCTTCACGAGCTTGCCCTTGCGGCCGGCGCAGTCGAAGGCCAACACGGCGAACGGCTTGCCCTTCTGCACCTCGACAGCCTTGCGCGCGGCGGCCTCGGCCGTGGCGACGACCTCGGCGCCCTCCTTCGCCTGCCGCCCGACCATCGAGACCAGGAAGTCCCCCGTCAGGAGCAGCGCGAGCGCGCTGTCCTGGAACATCCTGCCCTGGTAGTAGACGAAGGTCTGCCCGGCGTTCTTGTTGACGGAGCCACCGGTGATCGGGAAGGGCTTGACGAGGGCCTGCTTGATGCCCTCGACGAGCGGGCCGTTCTTGGGCGAGTGGGCGTCGGCGATGATGATCAGCAGCCCCCGCTCGAAGGCCCTGGGGAGCTTGGCAACGAGACCCGCCCCGGCGTTGCGCAGGCGCTCCTCGATCTCGGCCTGGTCTTTCTCGGCGCTGAGCTTGGCCGTGCCCAGGTTCTGCTGGAGTGCGGCGGCCACGGAGATTCCCTGGCCCGTGATGGCCAGGAGCGTCACGGCATCGCGGTCGGCCACGCCGGCGTGGGTGAACGACCCGTACGTGGCTCCCCCGAACACGATCTGCCTGGGGAAGACGGAGCAGACGCCTCGAAGTGCCTTGGCCTTGCGGGCCTCGCCGTCGAAGCACTCCGACACGAGCACGGCGAGGGGCGGCTTCAGCACCCGACGCTTGAGGTCCTCGGCGGCCTCGCGGCCCGCCTCGTACGGGTCGGCATTCGATGCCACGCTGGTCAGGAAGAAGATCTCGCTCCCCATGCGCGCCGGCGGCGTCTGGTAGAGCGCCGCCACCCTCGGCCCGCACCCGACGACCGCCAAGGCGAGGAACAGAACGATAGCACAACGACGCATGACTGGCCTCCTAATGCTTCGAGCTACAGAAGCCCCACTCGATCCGGTTGTCGAACGGCGCGTCCCGGCCCCACCGCGCTCCCAGCCACTGGCTCCACGCGAGGCGGTTGCGCTGCCGGGGCCACAGCCCGGCGGCCTCCCCCCAGTCGCGCAGCCCCGTGCCGTCGGGATCATGCACGAGCACGGAGAAGCAGAACTCGCGCCCCTCGGTCGGCTGAATGCCCGGCATGGCAGCCAGGGGAATCGCGGCCTCGTAGCACGTGGCCCCGCCCCGGCGCCGGACGACCAGCCTCGCCGCCTTGAACTCCAGCGACGCAAGCTCCCTGGCCTCCTGTGTCGCCGACAGCGCGGTGCCGGGCGTCGCCAGCAGGAAGCACCTGTCCCTCGACCACATCGAGCGCGACCCGACGAGCAGGAACTCATCCCGGGCGGCCTTCCCCTCGGGCTGCGAGGCCGCGGGGGCCTCGCGCGGCGCGATGGCGACCTGGACAGCATCGAACTCCGCCCCCTTGCGGTAGCCCACGTGCCTCTCCTCCTCGACTTCGACGAGGAGGCAGAAGTGGGTTCGGTTCCAGTAGGTCCGGACAACGGTCTTCTTGCCGGCATGGAGAAAGGTCACGGGCACGGCGTCGTCCCAGTCGCCCGTCCTGCCGTCAATCCTGGGCTCGAAGAAGGGCGCACTGGCGCACACGATCTCCTGCTTGCGGACCACGCGCGCGCCGTCGTCGCCCGTGGCGGCGACCTCGACGGCGTAGCGGTTCGCGTCGAGGTTCATCCCCTTCACGATGGTGAAGGCCACGCGCTGCGTCGCCCTCGGCGCGAGCGCGACGGCTCGCTCGGCGGGGTCCCATCGCCAGCCATCGGGCAGGCGGAGCGCGACACGGCCGCGCCACACGGCATCGCGGAGGTTCTGGACGACGACGTGGATGCTCGGCCCCGTCGCCGGCGGCACGGTGAAGTGCTCGGCCCGGAGCGCCAGGGCATCCTCGCCCGCGCACGCGGCGGCGCCCGCGAGCCCCAGGCCCCATACGACAAGGCGGCGCCAGGCATTGCGCGTCACGGCGGGCCCCCCTCGGCAGACAGGTGCTCGCTCAGGACGCACGGCCCCGTGGTCTCGAGGAGCGCTTTGCGAAGCTTGCTCAGCAGGGCCGCGTCCTGCTCGCGGCCCGCCAGCAGGGCAGCCGCGGCTCGGTGCAGCTCGGTGGTCGGCACGAGGCACACCTCGCGGTGGAGCGCCCCACGCTGCAAGAGGTCAGGAAACACCGCACCTCGCTCGTCGGGCGGCAGCGTGCAGAACCCGTTGGCTACGATGATCCCTTTGGAGGCCTTCGTCGGCCCGTCGTCGAGACGATGGATGAGCTCCCAGTAGGCGTCGGAAGGCACGGCATCCTCGGCGGCCGCCAGGACGACGAGGGCCGAGCCCTCCTCGCACGCGACGAGGAGCGACGAGGCGTCCACCGTCTCCACGCGGAACCCGAGGAGCTGGAGGACCGCGGCGGCGGGGCTGGCCAGGTCGCCCGGCGTGCACGCCAAGAGCAGGGTGTTGATGCGCCCGAGACGGGCGTGGCGCCTGCGCACGGCAATGAACTCCCTCTCCAACGCCTCGATCTGTTCCGCCAGCTCGGCGACCCGTGCGCCCAGCTCGGCCTGCCCGGGGAGTTGTACGCCGCTGAGCCACGCGAGCTCGGCCGCCGGCTCGGGCGCGCCCGACCGGGGCACGAGGAACTCCTCCAGAAGCGTGCCCCGCTCCCGCGGGTCCTCGGCGCCAAGCGGAGGGAGGAACACGACGCGCCCCTGCCCCGCCCGCACCTCGAAGGCCAGGAGGCGGCCCGCCGCGTCGGTGGCAATCGGGTGCCAGTGCGACGGCATCTGCGCCGTGGTCGCGCAGGCCACGGGGCACACGCGTGTGCCTTGCGACTGGATGAGGCGCCAGGCGGGGTGAGCCTCGTCCGCCGGGCGGATTTCGCCGCTCACCCCCGTGACGATGACGAGGTGGGACAGGGATGGCTCCTCCGGGAGCCACGAGTAGGCGTGGAGGACGGTGCTGCGGGTGCCGTGCTCGTCGGGCCTCGAGAGGCGAAGCGTTTGCCCGACGGGTCGCAGGAAGCACACGAGCGAGCCGCCGCGTCGGAGAAGCTCGGTGGCCTCGCGCCGCCGCCGCTGCACGGCGCGGAACGCGCGCTCGGCCATCGCGGTTCGCTCGGCGGGGTCCGCGGGGGGAGCGCTGGCCAGTTCGAGCCACAGCGAGTGGGCCGCCGCGGGGTCCGCCACCACCCACGCGTAGCCGTCGAGCGCCGTCTCGCCGCCGAAGTCGGCGCGGTCGATCCGCTCTCCCTCGGCCTCGAAGCCGATGACCAGGATGCGGTTGCTCACGAGCTTTCCCCCATCGGGCCCTCTGCCTTGGCGAATCGCATATAGTATATCACGCAGCCCGCGGCGCGTCGCTTCTTTTCGTACACGCTCTGGTGGAACCCGGGCAGCTCGGCCGCCCACTGGCCCTTGCCTGCGACGTTTACGAGGCCGGGCGTGGCCTCGAGACACTCGAGGCACTGCTCGGCGTAGGGCCGTGCATCGGTCGCCACGCGGACCCACCCGCCGGGCGCCAGGCACTCGGCGAGCCGCGCCGTGGCCGCAGGCTGGATGAGGCGGTGCCGCGCGTGCCGCCGCTTCGGCCACGGGTCGGGGAAGTGGATGTGGAAGGCGCGGACGCTTCCCGGCCGCAGCAGGCGGTCGAGCGCGGCGCGCGCGTCGCCGTAGAAGACCCGCACATGGCCCACGCCCGCGCGCCGAATCTTCCCGCACAGCGAGTCCACCCGCTCGCGGAGCCGCTCGACGGCGAGGAAGTTCGTATCGGGCTGCGCCCGCGCGGCGCGCACGACGAAGTTGTCCTTGCCCGGGCCGATCTCGACCTCGAGCGGGGCCTCAGGGCGGCCGAAGCGGCGCTCCAGCGCGTCCGGGGGGCCGAGGTCCTCCTCGGTCAGCAGCAGCTCGCGGTGGCGGGCCAGCAGATCCCTGCGGAGGTTGCCCAGGTGCTCCCTGAATGTGCGAGGCACGAGCCGGGCGACCAGCTCGATGGGGAGGCCGACGACGTTGGACTCGCTGCCCTCGAAGCGCTCGATGAAGCGGTCGCCACCCTCCTGGATGGCGTAGGCGCCGGCTTTGTCGCGCCAGCCGCAGCCGGCGATATAGGCGTCAAGCTCGGCCTCGCTCATCCGCCGCATCTGCACCCACGTGGCGTCGTGGGCGACCTGCTTGCGGCCCGTCGCCGTGTCGAGCACGCACACGCCCGTGATGACAGCGTGGCGATGCGTGGTCAGGAGTCGAAGGAACTCGCGGGCCTGTGCCTCGTCGGCCGCCTTCCCGACCACGCGCCCCTCGCACGCCACCAGGGTGTCGGCCCCGAGCACGATGGCCTCGCCCACGAGCGGCGCCACGGCCTCCGCCTTGCGCTCCGCGAGCGCCTCCGCCTGCCGCTCGGCGGGGAGAGCGGGGTCCACCGCCTCGTCCGCCGCGGGCGCGACGACCTCGAACCGATAGCCCATCTGCGCGAGGAGTTCCCGCCGCCGCGGCGACGCCGACGCCAGGACGAGCTTGCGTCGTCTCAACTCCACAAGCCCATCTCCTCCAGCCGCCGCTTGCTCAAGGCGATCTCCTCGGCAATGAAGTCCGCACTGATCTCCATGACGCACAGGGCGTCGGCAGGCACCAGGGCCGCCAGCGGCCCGAAGTCCACCTCGCCCAGGCCCGGCGGGTAGTGGTCGCGGGTGCGCTCGCGCACGTCGTGCACGTGGATGCCGAGGGTGCGCCGCCCGTGGCGGCGGAGCCAGTCATACTGATTCGCCAGGCCCAGGAAGTCCTGGACGACCGCGTGCCCCACGTCGTGCCAGTAGCCCACCCGCGGGTTGGGGAAGCGGTCGAGGAGCACGCCCAGCTCGTCGAGGCTGGGCAGCTCGTGCCAGCCGAGGCGGCACTCGATGCCGAGGCGGACGCCCGACGAGCGGTCGAGCAGCTCCGCCAGGCTGCGGCAGGCGGCGTCGAGTTGGGCGCCCGCGTGCGCGGCCCGCTCAGCGAGGATGCCCTCGCGCGAGACGCCGAGCTGAACGGCAGCCGCCGCGCCCTCGCGGACGAGGCGGTAGAGGGCGGATTGCTTCTCCCAGCTCTCCGCCACCGGCGTAGCGCCCAGGTGGAGGACGACGGCCGAGGCGCCCAGCGCCTTGGCGTTCGCAATGGAGTCCAGCGTCGCCTCGACCCCCTGCCGCCGCTGTTCCTCGTCGGCCGAGGCCAACCAGTCCCCGCGGCGGTTCGAGGGCTCCAGCTTGCGCTCCGTGCAGATGTTGTGGACGCTGACGACCTTGAGCGAGGTCGCCTTGAGGGCCTTCCGGGCCTCTTTCATGCGGAACGGCACGACGCCTGTGACGCCGATCTCGACGGCCTCGAAGCCCATCCGTGCGATCGCCTCCAGGGTCGGGGCCAGCCGCGGCTTGCTCCGCGAATACCAGGCAGTAGACAGTGCGATCACGCCCAAGCCTTTCTGAGTCACGCGTCACGAGTCACGCGTCATGAATAGCCTCACCACTTCCTCCGCAGCGCTCGCCAACAACTCAGGGGCCCGCCCGATGGCTTCCTGAAGCGTCATTGGCGGGTCGAGAATGCTGAAGCAGGCCGTGATGCCTTCGTCATGCACCGCCTCGAAGCCCTGGCCCAGCGAGCCCACGATGGCGACGGCGGGAATGCCCAGCCGCCGGGCCAGCCGCGACACGCCCACGGGAACCTTCCCGTAGGCCGTCTGCTCGTCCATCTGCCCCTCCCCCACGAGCACCAGGTCGGCGCCCGCGAGCTTCTCCTGGAGACGGACGGCCTGTATGACCAGCTCGACGCCGGGCCGCAGCCTGGCGTGCAGGAATGCCATCAGCCCGGCCCCGAGCCCCCCGGCGGCGCCGGCCCCTGGCACGTCGCACACGTCCACGCCGAGGTCGCGGCGGACGACGGCGGCCAGGTGAGCGAGGTTGGCATCGAGCTGCTTCACCATAGCGGGTGTGGCGCCCTTCTGCGGTCCATAGACGGCTGCCGCGCCCCGAGGCCCCGCGAGCGGATTCGTCACGTCGCAGGCCACATCGCAGGCGACGCCCGCCAGCCGTGGGACGATGCCCGACACGTCAATCCTCGCCAGGCGAGCCAATTCGCCGCCGCCCCAGCCGATGGGTTTCCCTGCGGCGTCGAGCAGCCGGGCCCCCAGGGCCTGAGCCATTCCTGCCCCGCCGTCCACCGTCGCGCTGCCGCCGATGCCGAGGATGAGTCGCTCGGCCCCGAGGCCCAGGGCCGCGGCGATCAACTCCCCCGTGCCCCAGGTGGTGGTCTTCGTCGGGTCGCGGCGCTCGAGCGGCACGAGCGGCAGCCCGGAAGCGGCCGCCATCTCGATGACGCCGGCCGTGCCGTCGCCCAGGAGGCCAAACTCCGCTTCGACCGGCTCGCCCAGCGGCCCCGTCACCCGCGCCTGCCGCAGCCGGCCGCCCGTCGCGGCGACCAGGGCGCGCACCGTGCCCTCCCCTCCGTCGGCCATCGGCACGCACACGACCTCCGCTCCTGGCGCGGCGACGCGCACGCCCCGCGCCATCGCCTCGGCCACGGCCTCTGCCGCGAGGCACTCCTTGAACGAATCAGGAGCGATGACGATCTTCAAGGAAGGTCCCAAGGGTCAGAGGATGCCCGCAGCCACCGCTTCGGCGATGGTGGCGCGGTTGAGGTCGAACACACAGTCGGCCGCCACGCCCGGCGGCGGGGCGAAGGGGTACACCAGCGTGAGCAGGAGCTGGTGCCAGGTGTTCACCGCCTCCGAGCGCTCGAACCGCCCGAGCTGCTTTCCGTCCTGAGCGGTCACCGTCGTCACCAGCGTCCATTCCTGCCGCTCCCAGGCGGGGATGAGCCCAAACGTGAGGGCGTGGGCCACGCGAAGGCCAAGCGGGGACGCCGCGTGCTTCCCGGTGAGACGCACGTCCACGCTCAGGTCGGCCAGCTCGGGCGCGGAGCGCACGTGGGTGAAGCGCTCCGCCCGGCGGTACGCCCAGTGCGTCGCGTTCCGATAGAGGATTCCTCTGTGGGGAGCCAAAGGGACCTCCCGCCCGTCCTCCCGTGTCGCCGCGTGGAAGGCGATGCCGAGCGATCTCAGCCGGGCCGCGTCCTCGGGCAGGCCGGGGGGCCAGCCGCTCGCCACCCGCTCCAGACGGTGTGCTCGGAACGACGCGCTGCATCCGCTCAGGAGGCCGAGCAGCGCCAGAAGCCCGAGCCCAGGCACCGTTCTGTTCATTGCGTCTCGCTAGCTGGCCCGCCCAATCGGGATGGGGATCCACAGGAGCTGGAGGTACCGCGTGTGGTTCACGCGGCCCCAGCCGACCAGGCCGAGCAGGAGGATCGAGCCGTCGCGCACGAGGTACTTGAGCTTCGCGGGGTCCACCTTCGGGCTGGCCAGGGCGTGGACCCCCGGCACCTCATTCTCGTCGAGCGGCGCCACCTCGCGATACCGCGTCCAGCCCAGGCCGAGGCCGATCACCTCCTCGGCGCGCCGCGCCGCCACGCGCTCGCGCGTCGCCACGTCGTAGGCCTCCGTCCGGTCCGTGGACGCCAGCAGAGCGCTCCACTGCCTTTGCGCCGCATAGAACGTCCTGCCCTGCGGCTTCTGGGGGTCGAAGTAGAGCCAATGGCCCTGGTGCCACCCGGGCACGAAGGCCGCCCACGGGTTCCGGCGGCCCTTCACCACGAGCCCGGGAGCGGGGGTGAACGGCACGTCGATGAGGTAGAACAGCTTGATCGAGAGGGCCGCCGCATCGCCGGGGAGCGAGTAGCGTCCCGCGAAGCCGGCGTGCTTGACCTGCTTGAGGTCGGCCACCAGCTCGGCCAGTTCCTCGGCGCTCGGCGCGGGCCACGGCGCGAGGCCCAGCCAGTCGCCGAGCTCCTCCTTCGCCATCGGGCCGCCGCCGTCGCAGAAGATGAACATCGTGCAGCCGGTTTGGGCAAGAGCCATGACTGCGACCGCCAGGAGGGCAAGACGATTGCGGATTGCCGACTGCTCCTTGCTAGGATGCATGGGTCTCAACACGGTTTCTCCTCGTGTGGAGGCGCAATGGCGGCGCCGATGCATACCACATCCTTGATCCCTCGGATGTAACCGCACATGGTTCGGTCGAGGGACTCCTCCGTGTCGCCGATCTCGACGTTCTCGAACAGATGCCATTCTTCCGTGTGTTCGGCGGACTGACCAGACTCGAGCCTGCGCATGGGGCCGAGGGACTCCAGCTCGATGAAGGAGCCTGCGGTGTAGCTCTCGCAGTTGCAGCCGCAGTCGGGATAGGTCTGGCCGTCCTTGTAGGGGAACTGCTTGACGAAGAGTGTGCCCTGTCGGAGGTAGGCGGCCCAGCCCTGCTTGTCGGCCACGCCGATCTTCTGCGGCTCGGCGAGCGAGTCGTCGGTCCGCAGCCGCAGGTACTTCGGGCCGAGGGTGAACCGCGGGTCGCTCAGGTCGGTGTAGCGCCACAGCACCATCGGGCGAGCGGGGAGCAGACAGTCGTCGTGGGAGCGGAACGGCTCCTGCGGAATGATGACCGTGCCGCCGCCGTTCATGATCGTAAGCGCCCAGGGGGCGACCTCGATGCCCCAGGCCCCCTTGTTGGTGATGCGGTGAAGCACGGTGACGCCGGCGCCCGCGGGGTCGAGCGTCACCGTCATCTCCTTCTGGATGCCGGTGGGCGCTTCGACGGGCTGGACGAGCCGCACCGCAAAGTCGCTGAGCTTCTCGCACCGCACGGGGCCACTGTCGGGCACATAGCTCCGAGGGATCGCCTCGGGAGCGGTCCAGAGGCGATGGCCGCCGATGGGCCGCCAGTCGCCCAGCTCCGTGGCCACCTTGGCGCCGGGCGGGCAGAGTCCCAGGATGTTCTCCGCGCCGCGGAAGCCGTAGTGCAGGATTCGCGGCCCGATGTCGGTCGTCACCACGACCTCCACCGTGTCGTTCGTCAGCTCGCGGCAGTTCGGCAGCTCCAGAAAAGCCGCTTCTCGGACCATGGTCTTCCCCCAGCATGGCAAAGGGTACCCGGCAAGGCATCCGGCGACCGGCCGGCGACCCACGGGCCGCCCGTCAAGGCGTCGGCATCGGCATGGGCATGGGCATCGTTGTGCCCGTCGCGGCGCCGCGGCGCTCGCGGATCACGGTGCCGATGTATGTCGTCTTGTAGTCGCACACGAGCGGGGGCAGGATGGCCTTGTACTCGGTGTAGGCCGCGATGTCCTTGATGCCGGTGAAGTTGCCCTGGGTCGTCATCTGCGCCTGCTCCCAGAGGAGGCCCTGGCCGTCCTTGCCGGCCGCGTAGAGGCCCAGGATGCACGTGCCTTCCCCGGTGGCCCGCACCACGCCTACGATCTCGTAGTTCGACGTCTGGTAGTTCGCCGTGGTGGTGGCGTGAATGTTCGGCTTCGCGCCCCACGCCAGGTATTCCGGGTACCCGCCGCAGCCGGTGAGCGCGACCATGGCCCCGATCGCCAGAACACACAACACAACGCGCCCCATTCTCATCGCAGCACGCTCCTCTCAACGAAGGTGTGGACCCACGCGGCGCCCGGCGCCGCACCACCCGCACCAGACCGCACCGAGCTCTCGACCCTCCAGTCGCACCTCCTTTCGGCAAGCAATAGCTCCTCCTCCCCGTGTGTTGGTATTCTAGTAGCCGGTGCGGGCCGCGTCAACCGCTTTCTGAGGCGCTCGCGTGCGGAGTTGACACGCGTTGCTCCTTGGAGGTACAATCCCGCCACGCGGCTGACGAAGGAGGACGCGCGTGAGCAGGTTCCTGAGGCGGGTGTTCGGCAAGCACGCCAATGCGCTCGGCTTCTGGGCGGTGGCGGTGTTGATCGCCCTCGCCCTGACGCTCGCGGTGGCACTCGTGCGCGGCCGGCTCGGCTAGCCCCTTCCCTTCGGCTCCCCCTCCGTACGATCGAGGCGTCCTGTGCCCGCAGGCTGTCGCGCGACTGCTCGGCGCCGCGCGCGGCGCCGCAGCCGCCGGAAGGCCGTATGCGGCCAGAGCCATCCGAGCACCCGAAGGATCCTGTCGCGCCGCGCCTCGGCCGGCGTGAGCGGGTCGGCGCAGTACCGGGCCTTCAGCTTCTGGAGGCCCAGGCGGTCGGCGTGGGCGAAGAAGGGGGTGAGCAGCCTCCGGGCAACCCAGCCCCCGCCCAGGCGCAGCGAGGTCGCAAAGTCCACGAGGAACGGCCCGCCGTCGGGCGGCAGGAGGACGTTCTTGCTCTGGTGCGCGTCCAGGTGCACGACCCCGCGCTCGTGGAGCGATGCCTGGAGCGCGGCGAGACGGTCGAACACCGCCGCCGGCAGGCTCCTGCGGCGATGGGCCTTCAGGCTCGTGGCCTCGATGTAGTCCACCGCGAAGGCCAGGGCGTCGAGGCGCCCGCGAAACGTCGGCACCCCCTCCACCCCTGCCAGGCGCGAGTAGACGCGCGCCTCGTTCGCCACGATCCAGCGGCCGTAGACGTGGCGGAGCGGCCAGGCGTTTTCCGCGAAGTCTTTCACGATGAGGCGTCGGCCCGCCCACACGACCAGCAGGATGGCAGGCTTGGCGCCGGTGGCGTGGCGCAGCACGCGCTCGGTGCAGGACGCGAGGTCCTCGCGGCTCAGGGGGCGGTTCTCAGCAGGGGCGGCAGCCATGCTCAGCATTATACCCCCGGCGCTATCCCTGTCAAGAGGCCAGCTCCCCCCTCCCGACCCCGCCGTGACGAGGCGGGGTTTGACACATGCCAGCGTCCTCTGCTATCATCCGGGCCGACGCGGGCAACCGCTCGCGGTGTCCTTTTGCGATGGAGCTTGCCGTGAAGCACGTGATCGTGGTCCCAGACGGGATGGCGGACCGCCCCGTGGCGCGGCTGGGGGACCGCACGCCGATGGAGGCGGCGGCCAAGCCGAACATGGACAAGGTGGCGCTCGCCGGCCGCCTCGGCCTCGTGTGCCATACCCCTGCGTCGCTGCCCCCGGGCAGCGACGTGGCGATGCTGTCGGTGCTGGGCTACGACCCGACCGAATGCTACACCGGCCGCGCCCCGCTCGAGGCGGCCAGCATGGGGATCGATATCGGCCCCCGCGAAATCGCGTTCCGCTGCAACCTGGTGACGGTGGACGCCGACACGCTGGTGGACCACAGCGCGGGCCACATCTCCACCCGCGAGGCGGCCGTGCTGGTTGACCTCCTGAGCAGGGAACTCGGCGACGAGACGATTCGCTTCTACCCCGGCGTCGGCTACCGCCACCTGCTGGTGTATCGCGGCCCGGAGCGGATCGCCGCCGAGTGCACGCCGCCGCACGACATGCTCGACCAGCCCATCGGGCCCCACCTGCCCCGCGGCCAGGGAGCCGAGATCCTCATCCAGCTCATGCAGCGGTCGCGCGGCCTCCTGGCGCCGCACGAGATCAACGACGTGCGGATTGATCTGGGCGAGAACCCGGCCAACATGATCTGGCTGTGGGGTGGCGGCATGCGGCCCCAGCTTGCCCCGTTCGCCGAGCGCTACGGCACGCGGGGAGCCGTCGTGGCCGCCGTGGACCTGGTTCGCGGCATTGCCGCCTCGGTGGGCCTCGACGTCATCCGCGTGGAGGGCGCGACCGGCTATATCCAGACCAACTACGCCGGCAAGGGCCAGGCTGCCATCGAGGCCCTGGACCGCTACGACTTCGTGTTCGTCCACATCGAGGCCCCCGATGAGGCGGGCCACCAGGGCAACGTCCAGGCGAAGGTGGACGCCATCGAGGCCATAGACAAGCACATCGTGGGGCCGCTGCTCGACGCCCTGGAGGCCCGTGGCGCCTACCGCCTCCTGGTCATGCCCGACCATCCCACCCCGCTCGAGATCCGCACCCACGTCGGGGACCCCGTGCCGTTCGCCTACTGCGGAAGCGATGTGCGAGAGCCAAGCGGCCTGCGCTTCACCGAGGCCAATGCCGCAGCCACGGGCCTGCGGGTAGACCCAGGGCATCGGCTCCTGGGCCTGTTCCTCAAGTCCATGGAACACAAGGTGTTGTAAACGCTCGAATTCCTGTTGACAAGTCAGTGCCACAGGGATAGAATGCCAATAGAGGGGTGTCGGGAGGGGGTGTGGCGTGAGGGGGCTGTTCGAGCGAGGAGCTAGCCATGCGCCGTCGAAACCATGGCGTAACCATCACGGAGCTGCTGACGGTCATCTCGGTGATCACGATCCTCACCTCCTTCGTGGGGCCCGTCGTCCTCACCGTCAAGCATGCCGCCACCGCCCGCACGTGCTCCAACAACCTGCGGCAGTGCTACATCACCCTGCAGCTCGCTGCCAACGCCACCTACGGCAAGTTCCTCCCCTGCTTCGAGCTCAACACCGCCGCCAACCCGCTCGACGACTGCAGCGTCAAGGAAGGCTCCTGGTGGTACCGCAAGCTCTTCAGCAAGCTCTACCCCACCAAGAACATCAATGCGGCCAGCCCGACGCCCGCAAGCCCGGACCCCGGTCGGACGTACATCCTGCCGGAGTACCTCGTGCTGCGCTGCCCCAGCAGCCTGGACCCCTACGACCAGAACCGCGTGCACACGAAGCGGGTGGGCTATGACTGGTACGTGAGAGTGAGTGGCACCGACAAGGACCGTGTGTTCGACGACAACTACGGCTACAACAACTTCGGCTTCAAGTACGCCTCGACCACGGACGGCTCGACGTTCACAACCAGGGACATCACGGCCGCTATTCCGGACCCCGCCACCAACGCCACGGCCATGAAGTGGGGCGTCGTCGGCAACAGCTCCTACTACCGGTCGAGCGGCGGCTGGGGGGCGATCGGCGGCAGGCCAAAACACCTCTGCAACACGTCCACAGGCAAGTGCGCTTGCGGGGCGGACTGGCCCTGCAAGTACACCCGCCTCGGCGAGTTCGCGGTCGTGCCCGAGGCCGCGCGCACGATGCTGATGATGGACTACGTGAAGGCGGATGTCGCCCCCGACGTGAAGAACGACTTCCTCCGCGGCTATCGCTTCCGCCACGCCGGCAGGGGCAACATCCTGTTCGTGGATGGCCACCTGGACCTGTGCTCGAAGCCGGACTTCACGAGAGATTGGGGGGAGCCGGACCACGGCACAAGCTTCGCCAAGGACCTTGCGACGGGGCGAGCACGCATCCACTGGGCCGTCCTGCGACCCTAGCCCGCTCGCCGCGGCTCCCCGGTTCGCACGCGTCACCCTGGGCGGCGCCCCTCGCACGGGCGCCGAGCCGTTTCCCGGCAACCTGATCCTCTCCGATTGGCGCCATGATTCGCCCCTTCCGGCCCACCGACCGCGACGCACTTGTCGAGATCACCGCCAAGGCGTTCGACGGCGTCTCCGTTGACCAGAACCTCGAGGCCCGCTACGGGCTCATCCACGGCGTCCGATGGCAGGAGCGCAAGGCCAGCCACATTGATGCCGACATCATGGTGAATCCCGGGGGCATCCTCGTGTGGGAGGACAACGGACGCGTCGCAGGCTTCGTGACCTCGCGCTTCGACCGGCGCACGCGCATTGGCTCGATCCCGAACCTGGCCGTCCACCCCGACCATCAAGGCAAGGGGATCGGGAAGCAGCTCCTGGAGGCCGGCATTGCCCACCTGCGGTCGCTCGGCATGAAGTTCGTCCGCATCGAGACCCTCGAGCAGAACCCCCGTTGCGTGACCCTTTACCCCCGGATGGGCTTCTGCGAGATTGCCAGACAGATTCACTACGTTCTCCCCCTCCAGGAGGAGGGCGGGGGCGAGCCATAGCCGCGCTTCGCACTCGCATTCGGACCCCTGTCCTGCTATAATCCGCGTGAGGCGCGTCGCGTCGCGCGAAACTGCGAGTCACGGAGCGCACCCGTGGGCGAGCAAGTCCCCCGCCAAGTCAGGCAGGACCTCGTGGACGCCGAGTACGGCTCGGGCCACGCGGGCATGGGGCCCTCGTCCGGGCAGATCGCGTTCGACCTCCTGTTCGGCGTCGTGGCGCCGATCGTGCTGCTGCTCGCCGACCCCGCGCTGTTTGTGGCCGACGTGGCGGACCGAGCGGCCCTGCCTCCCTACCTGGCCAGGCCCACGTACGTCGCTATCGGGGGCCTGGTGCTGGCGCTTGTGGTGTGGGGAATCACGGGCCTGCGGGTGCCCGTGCTGGGCATGCTGCTGGCGGGCCCGTTCGCCGCGGGGGCGGCGGTTTCGGCGGCGTTGGGGCTCGCGCTGCTGTGGTTCGCGCTGGGACACTCCGACCTGCTGAGCGGCTGGCTGGCCTTCACCCCCTGGTTCACGGCGTTCGTGTTCCTGCGCCACTGCGCGCTGGCGTGCCGGGCCGGCGCGCGCCGGTCGGTCGGGCTCACCGTCCTGGCCACCACGCTCACCTCCGTGGGCATCGTCGTCACACTGTACACGATCGGCGTGGGGCGGGAGCGCCGCGCCCGCTTGCTCGAGAGCCAGCTTCTGAGCGACAGCGCGGGCGACTTCGAGTACGCCTGCGCCCAGATCCAGCACGCCTGGCAGGTGGACATGGACAGGGTGGCCGAAAGCTACGCGGCCTTGAAGGAGGACGACCCGCGACGCCAGCGCCTGGCAGGCGCCCACCTGCGGATCACGGGGGTGCCGATCGAGACGGCGGTCGAGCGCCTGTTCCCGCGGTACGCCGCGAGCGTCGCAGACAAGGCCGCCCCGGCGAAGGAGGACCCGAACGCCCGGTGGGTGAACCTGCTGTTCAGCACGGACCACGACGAGCACCAGACGGCGGCCGACGAGCTGGTGACCCTCGACCCCGACCCCAAGATGCTCGAGGCGATTGTGCTGCGATACGCCCAATTGCCCGAGGGGGATGCGCGTCGCGCGTGGATTCGCAGTGCCTACACGGGGCTCAACTCGGACGGCGAGACGATCGAGGCAGCGCTGAAACGCCTCGGGAGCAAAGCCGCCCCCAGCCGCAAGGGGCGGCCCCCTGCCAAGGCCACCGAGGCTCCCGACGCCCCTCCGCCCCCGCCGCGGCCGGCGCCCAAGACCGCTCACGAGACGCCGTAGAACGCCATGTACACGTAGCGGACGACGAACAGGGCGGCGAACGCCAGCAGCCACGGGCTCACCTGGCGCCCTCGGCCCGTCAACAGCTTGAGAAACGCGTAGGCGATGAACCCGAAGGCGATCCCCTCGGTGATGTTTCCGGTCAAGGGCATCATCAGCATCGCCAGGAAGGCAGGCAGAGCCTCCGTCCAGTCGCTCCAGGGAATGTGGGCGACGGCGGACATGATCAGGCAGCCGATCAGAATCAGAGTCGGCGCTGTCACCGGGCTGAGCACCTTGAGCCGCCGCACCACGAGCGTGGCGCCCGCCGGGCCCTGGGCTTCGGTCTCGTGCTGGACCGTTTTCCCGGCCAGCTCCTGCTTCGTCTGCCAGCTTGCCTGCACGTGCTTGAGATGCATCTCTTGAGTCGTCGGCACGCCCCCTGCGATCATCTCGACGCAGGGGGAGAAGAACATGGCCCCCAGGAAGAGCGCGGCGGTGACCAGGTTGGCCAGCCCGGTCCTGCCGCCCTCCGACACCCCGGCCGAGCTCTCAATGTAGCTGGTCACGGTCGAGGTGCCCAGCAGCGTGCCTGCCACCGTGCCCGCTGCATCGGAGAACAGCGCCTGCCTGGCCCGCGGCAGCTCGCCGTTGACCATGAACCCCGCCTGCTGCGACACCCCGATCAGCGTCCCGATCGTGTCGAAGAGGTCCAGGAAGAAGAACGTGAAGACCACGCCGAGCAGCCCCATCCGGCACGCCCCCGCCACGTCCAGCGCCAGGAACGTCTCCTTCAGCTCGCCCCACGGGGGGCGACTGACGAGGGTCGCGGCGGGCCGCACGAGTCCCATCGCGATGCCGACGATCGTGGTGGCGAGGAGGCCGATGAGGATCGCCCCGCGCACTCGGAACGCCATCAGCCCTCCCGTGATGGCGAGGCCGATGGCGGCCAGGACCGCCGGCTTGCCCAGCGGGCCGAGCCTCAGCCCCGTGGCGATCGGGTTGTCCGCGTTCTCCGCGATGAAGCCCGCCGTCTGGAACCCCACGAGCGCGATCAGCAGGCCGATCCCCACGGCGATGGCGTACTTCAGCGAGTCGGGCACGGCGCGGATGATGCGCTCGCGGAAGCCGACGAACGACAGGGCGAGGAAGAGCGCGCCCGAGATGAAGTTGGCGCCCAGCGCCGTCTGCCAGTTCGGCACGGCTCCACTGACCACGAGGAGGGTGAAGTAGAAGTTGTGGCCCATCGCCGGGGCCAGCGCGATCGGGTAGTTCGCCAGCAGCCCCATCAGCGCCGTGGCGAAGGCGCTGGACAGACACGTCGCCAGCATCACCGCCTTCAGCGGCATCCCGGCGCTCATCAGCACAATGGGCTGGACCACGATGATGTAGGCCATCGTCATGAAGGTCACGACGCCGGCCCGCACCTCGGTGGCGACCGTGGTGCCTCGCTCATCCAGCTTGAAGAACCGCCTGATCGCCTCCATGACGTCCCCTCGCTTGAGCAGCCTGGGTCTGCACTCTGGAGTCCGTAGTCCGTGATTCGTGATCCGTAACCAGGGAAGAGAAAGAAACCGCGCTGCCCTTCCTTCTGGTTACGGATTACGAATTACGGATTACGAATCACTGCCTCCCGAATCGCGCTCACCTGCCGAAGCAACCCCGCCAGTTCCCTGATGGGCAGCGAGTTCGCCGCATCGCTCTTCGCCCTGGCAGGATTCACGGCGACCTCCACAAATAGCCCGTCAATGCCCGCCGCGGCGGCCGCACGGGCGAGGACGGGCACGAACTCCCGCTGCCCGCCCGAGTGGGTGCCCGCGCCGCCGGGCAGTTGCACGCTGTGCGTGGCGTCGAAGACCACGGGCCAGCCGAGCCGCCGCAGAACCGCCAACGAGCGCATGTCCACGACCAGGTTGTGGTAGCCGAAGGATGTGCCTCGCTCGGTGAGGACGATCTTGCGGCTACCCGCGGCCGCGGCCTTTCCAACGGCATTCCCCATGTCGTCGGGGGCGAGGAACTGGCCCTTCTTGAGGTTCACCACGCGGCCGGTGCGGGCCGCGGCCTGGATGAGATCGGTCTGGCGGCACAGGAAGGCGGGGATCTGGAGCACGTCGGCCACCTCGGCCGCAGGCTCCGCCTGATGCGCCTCGTGGATGTCGGTGAGGATGGGCACGCCGTGCCGGGCCTTCACCTCCGCCAGGATGGCAAGGCCGCGCTCCATCCCAGGCCCGCGATACGATGCGAGCGAACTGCGGTTCGCCTTGTCGAACGAGGCCTTGAACACGAGGGGCATGCCCGCCGCGGCCGCGATCTCCTTCAGCCGCGCGGCCAGCGTGTGGCACTGCCGCGCCGATTCGATCACGCATGGCCCGGCGATCAACAGCAGCGGCCCCCCGCCGCCCACCTCCACCCCCGGCGCGATAGCCACCCGGTGGCATTTCATTCTGGCTTCCAATCGGCAATCGAAAATCGGACCACTACAGGCCGGCCTTCACGATGTCATGCACTCGCAGAATCCCCACGGCCCTCCCCTGGTCGTCCACCACGGGCAGGACCATGATCTGGCTGGGCCGGTCCTCCATCAGGTGCAAGGCGTCAATCGCCATCGTGCCCGCGGCCACGCGGATCGGGTTCTTCGTCATCAGGTCGCCCGCCCGGAGGGCGAGGACGTTGTCGTGCCGCTGGAGCGCGCGGCGGAGATCGCCGTCGGTGATGATGCCGACGAGCTTGCCCTGCGCGTCCACGATGTTCACCGCTCCCAGGGCTTTGCCGGTCATCTCCACCACCACGTCGCGCATCGGCGCGTCGGGGCGGGCCAGCGGCTGGTCGTTGCCGGCGTGCATGAGGTGCTCGACCTTCACGGTCAGGCGCCGCCCCAGCGCGCCGCCCGGGTGCGAGAGAGCGAAGCGCTCGGGCGTGAGCTGCTTGCGCGCGGCGACCACGACGGCCAAGGCGTCGCCCAGCGCCTGGGCGGCGATCGCGCTCGCCGTCGGCGCCAGGTTCAACTGGTCCGCCTCGCGCTCCACGCCGCAGTCGAGAACCAGGTTCGCCGCCTGCGCGATCCTCGACTCCGGGGCGCCCGTGAGCGCGATCACGGCCGGGCCGATGGCCTCGATGGACGGCAGGAGTCGGACGATCTCGTCGCTCTCACCACTGTGGCTGACGAGGATGAGGACGTCCTGGGAGCAGACCATGCCCAGGTCGCCGTGCAGGGCTTCGCCGGCGTGGAGGAAGACGGCGGGGGTGCCGGTGCTGGAGAGGGTGGCGGCGATCTTGCGGGCGGCCATGCCCGACTTGCCCACGCCGCTCACCACGACCTTGCCCGCACAGTCCAGCACCATCTGGACGGCCTGGGCGAACGAGTCGTTCAGGCGGTCCCTGAGCCGCGCGAGCGCGTCAATCTCCGCGTCGAGCACGGCGCGGCCCTGGGCAAGCGCCTGTTCGGGATCCAGCGGGGTGTCCGGCATGGGGCCTCCTTGCAGGCCGATTATAGCCGGCGGTGCCAGCGTGTCAACCGACGGCGCCTATTTCGCGGCACCACCCTTGCGGCGAATCTCGACGCCGGCGAGCTGCTCCTCGAGGGTCACGAGCGACGAGGTGTCCCACTCGCCCTTCCCCGCGGTCTTCAGCGCGCTGTAGAACTCGGTGACGAGGCTGGTGACGGGCAGCGGCACGCCAAGCTGTTTGGCGGCATCCGTGGCGATGACGAGGTCCTTGTACTGGAGCTTGGCCATGAAGCCGGGCTTGAAGTCGCCGTCGAGAAGCCGGGGCGTGCGAACCTCGAGCGCCCAGCAACGGGCGGCGCCGGCGCTCACGGCCTCGAGCATCTTGGCGGGGTCCACGCCCGCCTTGACGCCCAGGGCCATCCCCTCCCCAATCGCCTGCCAGGTGATGGCGCAGATGATCTGGTTGCAGGCCTTGGTGAACTGGCCGGCGCCGCTGGCGCCGACGTGCACGATCTTCTTGCCCATTGCCTCCAGGACGGGCATCGCCCGCTCGAGCGCCTCGGCACCGCCGCCGACCATGATCGAGAGCGTGCCTGCGATGGCGCCCTGCTGCCCGCCGCTCACGGGGGCGTCGAGGAAGGCCACCCCCTTCTCCCCACACGCGGCGGCGATCTCCCGCGCGGCCATCGGCGCAATCGTGCTGTGGTCCACGACGATCAGCCCCGGCTTCGCGCCGCCGAGCAGGCCATCGCCGCCCGTGACCACCTCGCGCACGTCGGGCGTGTCGGGCAGGCACGTGACCACCAGCTCCGTCGCCGCCGCGGCCTCTTTCGGGGAGGCTACGACGACAGCCCCTGCCGCCCGAAGCTGCTCCACGGCGTCCTTCGCGTGGCCGGCCACGATGGTCAGCCTGAACCCCGCCTTCATGAGGTTCCGGGCCATCGGCAGGCCCATGATGCCCAATCCAATGAATCCGACGCTCTTCATGCTTCCTCCTTCTCTCGCGGCTCGGTCATGGCGCGCGGGTCCAGGATGCGGTCGAGTTGCTCCGCGCTCAGCAGGCCCTTCGCCACAATGATGTCGCGCATCGAGCGGCCCGTGGCGAGGGACTCCTTGACGACGTCGGCCGCGGCGCGGTAGCCGATGTAGGGGTTGAGCGCGGTGGCCAGGCCGAGCGTGCGCTCGGCATAGGCGCGGCAGCGCTCGGCGTTCGCCTCGATGCCCTCGACGCATCGGCTGGCGAAGATGCCAATGGCGTTCGTGAGGATCTGGAGCGAATCCAGGAGCTTGTAGGCGATGACGGGCATCATCACGTTCAGCTCGAGCTGCCCCGCCTGGGCCGCCGTGGCAATCGTGAGGTCGTTGCCCAGGACGGCGAAGCAGACCATGTTCATCATCTCGGGGATGCTGGGGTTCACCTTGCCCGGCATGATGGAGGAACCCGGCTGAGCGGAGGGGAGCAGGATTTCGGCCAGCCCCGTCGTCGGCCCCGAGGCGAGGAGGCGCAGGTCGTTGGCGATGCGGATCAGCTCGACCGCCAGCCCACGCAGCGCCCCGGAGAGCTGCACGACCGGCCCCTGGCTCTGCATCGCCTCGAAGCGGTCGGGGGCCGCCCGCAGATCGAGTCCCGTGAGCTGGCGCAGATGCGCCACGATTCGGGCCGCGTATTCGGGATGCGTGTTCAGCCCCGTGCCGGTGGCGCTGCCGCCGATGCCGAGCTCTGCGCAGGCGGCGCCCGCCGCCTCGATGGCATTCGTCGCCTTTGTCACCGCCGCCGCGTACGCGCCGAACTCCTGGCCCAGCCGCACGGGCACGGCGTCCTGGAGGTGTGTCCTTCCGGCCTTGATCACGCCATCGAATGCCTCGGCCCGGGCGCGGAACGCCGTAACGAGGCGGTCGAGCGCGGGCATCAGGCCGCGCAGCATCAGGAGCGCGGCAAGGCGAGTCGCCGTGGGAATCACGTCGTTCGTGGACTGGCCGCAGTTGACGTGGTCGTTGGGGTGGACGACCGAGTAGTCGCCCCGCTGGCCGCCGAGGGCCTCGATGGCGATGTTGGCGAGCACCTCGTTGACGTTCATGTGGAACGACGTGCCCGCGCCGGAGTTATAGACGTCCACGACGAACTGGTCGGCGAACTCCCCGGCGAGCACGCGGTCGGCGGCGGCGGCGATGGCCTCGGCCAGCCGGGCGTCGAGGTCCCCCACGTCGCGATTGGCGAGGGCGGCTGCTTTCTTGATGTAGGCGCAGGCCAGGACGAAGTGCCTCGGGTGCCGCACGCCGCTGATGGGGTAGTTCTCCACCGCTCGCTGGGTCTGCGCGCCGTAGTAGGCGTCGGCCGGCACGCGCACCTCGCCGAGCGAATCCTTCTCGACACGATAGTCGGCCATGGCGGCTCCTTCCCCTACTTCGCCGCGATGTCGTAGCAGTAGAGGTTCTGGTCGTGGCGCAGGTAGAGCCTCTTGCCGCACACGACGGGGTGGCACAGCACCAGGTCGCGGCTCACCTTGGGCAGCTCGAAGCGGCTGATGATCCTGGAGCCCTGTGGGCTGGGCTGGACGAGGAACACCTTCCGCTCCTGGTCCACGCAGTAGAGCAGGCCCTCGGCCCAGGTGAGCGAGACCTTGCCGACCTCGACCGCGGTGTGGGCCTTCTTGCCCGTGAGGAACTCGATGCAGTGGAGGCCCTTGTGGAAGAGGCGGCAGCCGCTGCCGTAGAGATAGCCGTCGAGCAGTGCGATCCCGCCGTGGCAGTTGTCCATCTCCTTGGTGAACCAGACCTCGCGGACGCCGTCGTTGGCGTCGTTGATCTGGAGGAGGCGGCTGCCGGTGTTGTGGCCGGCGCTCACGAGCACGTAGCCGTCCTTGTAGAGCGGGCGGTCCACGTTCTGGCCGTAGGGCGCGGGGTGCCCGTGGCTCCAGAGCAGCTTGCCCGTCTTCACGTCCACGGCGACGACCGACTTGTGCATCAGCGTGATGAGCTGGCGCACGCCCTTGTGCTCGACGAGGATGGGCGAGCAGTAGGCGGCCTGCTCCGCGATCTCGGTGTTGGCCCACAGGAGCGCGCCGGTCGTCTTGTTGAGCGCCACGACGCGGCCTTTGGATCCGCCGGGCACGCAGAGCACTGCCTGGCCGTCCACCAGGAGGTTCTCGGAGAGCGCCCACGTGCCGTACCGGGCGTCGTACTCCTTCTTCAGGTCAACCGCCCACAGTTCCTTGCCCGTCCTGGCCTCGAGGGCGGCCAGACGCCCCGTGGGGCCCATGTGGTAGAGCACGCCGTTGTCATAGGTGGGGGTCGTCCGAGCCCCGGGCTGCGCGCCACGCCAGCTCCTGCCGTTCTCGGCCTTCCACAGCAGCTTGCCATTCAGGTCGAGGGCGAGAACAAACTCCTTGTCGGCGAAGTCGCCGGCCGTGAAGATCATGCCGTCGGCGATGGCGACGCCGGAGTACCCTTTGCCGCACTCGCCGAACTTCCAGAGGAGCGGCGGGCCCTCCGGCGGCCACTCCTTGAGCAGCCCGGTTTCCGTGGACATGTTGTCGCGGCTCGGCCCGTGGAACTGGGGCCACGAGCCGCCGCCGTCGGCCAGCGCCGCGGCAAGGGCGCCCAGGAACATGAGACGGCTGATACAGACCTGCCTTTCCGAAGTGGCCATGAGGTCCTCCGAAGGCCAGTATCTGGGTCGGCTGCCACACGCAACAGGGCTATGGATACCACGTCGTGCGCGGCGTGTCAAGGCGGGGTCGCCAGGCGTCGGAGGAGGGCGAGGTTCACGGGGTCCCACTCCTTCCCCCGCGAATCCGTCTTCGGGGTCTCCAGCAGCTTGGGGACCGCGGCGAAGCGGCGGTCGCGCATCAGGCAACGGAAGGCCTGCCTGCCCAGCTTGCCGCGGCCGATGTGCTCGTGACGGTCCACTCGGCTGCCGAGCTCGCGCTTCGAGTCGTTCACGTGGATGGCCCGAATCCGCTCGACGCCCACGATGCGGTCGAACTCAGCCATCACCGCGTCGTAGCCGCCCGGCGTGCGGAGGTCATAGCCCGCGGCGAAGACGTGGCAGGTGTCGAAGCACACCCCGAGCCTGTCGGGCACGCCGATCGCGTCGCGGAGCCACGCGAGGTGCTCGAAGCGGCAGCCGAGCGACGTCCCCTGCCCCGCCGTCGTCTCCAGGAGCAGACCCGCGGCCAGATCACCCGTTGCGTCGAGCGCCTTGCGCGACAGGTCGGCGATCCGTCGCAGCCCCTTCTCCTCGCCCGCTCCCTGGTGATTGCCTGGATGGAGGACGACCCAGCGGATGCCCAGCGCCGCCGCCCGTTGGAGTTCCACGATCAGCCCGTCAAGGGAGAGTGCGACCACCCGCGCGTCGGCGCTGGCCAGGTTGATCAGGTAGTTCGCGTGGGCCACGACGGGGCCGATGCCCGAGCCGTGCCACGCCTCGCCGAATCGCTCACAATCTCCGTCGCCGAGCGACGCGGCCTGCCATTGCACGTTGTTCCGCGTGAAAAGCTGAAGCGCCGTGCAGCCGAGCTTCTCCCCCCGCTCGATGGCGCGATGCACTCCGCCTTGGATGGACATGTGGGCGCCCAGCAGCGGGCCAATCTGCCCGCCGCCGCGCGAACGCCGGCCATGCGGACCGCCTCGGCTTTGAGAGAGCTTCTCAGCCATTCCAGTGACAGCGCGCCGGCCCCGCGGAGCGCGGGAGCCGACCCTACCAGGCGATCGAGTCGCGCGTCTCCAGGTTGCTGCCGGGGTCGTACAGGTAGCCCGCCCGCGCGAGGGCCGTGACGGTGAAGGTGGCGGTGCCGCGCTTCTTCGTCGCGCGCGAGGCGAAGATGGCCGTTCCCGTCGCGTCGGTCGTGGCCGAGGCCCTCCCGCTGACGATGCCGCTCCACGCCCCCGACACCGCAACGCCCGCTGCCGGCTGGCCCGCGCCGTTCACCACTCTCACCCTCGCCTCGACCACCATTCCCGAGCGCGTGGAGATCAGCCTCAGGTCAATCGCGTGCACGAAGACGACCTGGCTCAGGTCGTCGTAGACCAGGATGGCCACCTGAGCCGCTGCCTTGGCGCCGCGGTTGTCGGTCACGGTCAGCACGGCCGTGTAGGTGCCGCCGGACAGGTACGTGTGCTGGACGGTTGCTCCGCTGCCCGTCGTGCCGTCGCCGAACGCCCACTGGTACGAGACGATCTGGCCGTCGGCATCGGAGGAGGCCGAGCCGTCGAAGGCCACCGTGAGGGGCGCCAGCCCCATCGTCGGCGACGCCGCAGCCGCCGCCTTGGGCGGCTGGTTGATGGGGGTGCCGCTCGAGATCGAATCGCTCGTCTCCACGTTCAGGCTCGGGTCATATGTGTACCCGCGCGCCGAGACGCCCGTGACCGTGAACGTGTAGGTGAACGTGCCCTTGGCCTTCGCCGAGGCCAGCGTCACCGTGCCGTTGGCCCCCGTGGTGCCGGCCACCGTGCTGGTTCGCGGGCCGGTCCACCTGCCGGTCACGGTGACGCCGGACACCGGGGCGTCCAAGGCGTTCACTATGCACACCGTGGCCAGTGCAATCGTGCCGCCCCGCACGGTCTGGAGGGCCATGTCGATGCTCTTCACGTGGAGGACCCTCGATGGGTCGGGCTCCACCACGATCTGCACGGCGTCGGCATCCGTCGCCCCCCTGTCGTCGGTGACGGTGAGGGTGGCCGTGTAGGCGCCTTGAGCGGCGTAGGTGTGAGCCACAGCGGCCCCGGTCGCCGAAGCGCCGTCGCCGAAGCTCCAGCCGTACGACACGACCACGCCGTCGCCATCCGTCGAGCTGCTGCCGTCGAAGGCCACGGCGAGCGGGGCGGGCCCGCGGGTCGGGCTCGCAGCGGCCACCGCGAGGGGCGGGGTGTTGGGCGGGAGGTTCGCCGCCCTGGCAATGGCCGCGGCGGCATCAATTCGCCCGTGGCCGAACACGTCGTCATCGCCCGCCGCGCCCAGGTCCTTGCAGGTCGAGAAGATGATGGATTCGACCTCATCGGCGGCGTAGGACGGGTTGACGGCATAGATCAGCGCAGCCAGCCCGGCCGCGATCGGCGAGGCAAACGAGGTGCCGCTCATGTAGGCGTAGCTCGAGCTGCCCGACGTGCTGTAGACGCTGACGCCCGGGGCGACCACGTCAATGTACGCGCCGAAGTTGGAGAAGCCGGCCTTGGCGTCCGTGTTGTCCGTGGCGCCCACGGCGACGAACGACGCGAAGTCGGGCCAGCCGGGGTCCTGGGCATCGTTGCCCGCGGCGACGAAGAGGAGGCCGCCCTTGCCGCGGAGGTACTGGGCCGCCGAGTCGATCGTCGCGTAGCTGGCCATCAGGTAGCTCAGGTTCACCACCTTGGCCCCCTGGTCGGCCGCGTAGCGGATGGCCTCGGCCGCATCGGAGACATAGGCCATCCCATCGCTCGTGTTGGTGATGCGGATGGGGAGGATCTTCACCCTCCAGGCCACGCCCGCCACGCCGGTCGCGTTGTTCCCCACGGCCCCGATGCAGCCGGCCACGCCCGTGCCGTGGTTGTAGACCGGCTCGGTGTTCGTCGAGCCGTCCACCGTGTTGTAGCCGGGGAGCTGGAGGTTCGCCGCCAGGTCGGGGTGGCTGGACCTCACGCCCGTGTCGCACACGGCCACCAGGACCGACGTGCTGCCCGTCGTCGTGTCCCAGGCTCCGGGGCAGTTGATCGTCGCGTGCTGCCACTGCCTGCTGTAGTAGGGGTCGTTGGGGAGGGCCACAGGCGGCACCAAGCGGTCCGGCTCCGCGAAGGCCACGGCGCCCGTCGCCATCAGCTCGGCGCACACGGCCCGTTCCGTCGCCCTGCCGAGCAGGAAGTGCGCCACGTGGACGTCCAGGCCCCTGAGTGCCCGCACGTGCGCCAGGCCGCGGGCCCTGACCCGCTGGTCCAGCGCCGCCAGTTGGGCGGCGCCGGCGCCCTTCTTGAGCTGGTAGAGGATCCGCCCCTTCGCGCCGGCCCCGTTGCCCTGCCCAGCCGCTGCCACCCCTGCCAGCAGCCCGACGGCCAGGCACAAGCACACGACAACAGCTCTCCGCATCGTCGAAGCCTCCAAGGGGAGTCACCTGTGATGTGGCGTGGGAGCATGCCCGGCAGGCTTCCGGACACGCGACAAGGCGGGCTGCATCCCTGGCACTCCAGTGCCTTCACGCTGATTCTACGCTAGGTCCCGCCACCTGTCAAGCTCGGAGTCCAACATTCTTCGCACGTTTCCCCACCACGGGCGGCGCAGCGGCCTAGGCGCCGCACAATCAAGGAGACAGAATCCCCGCGCGTTCCAGTGTCTTGCTCCCGAAGGGAGGACAGGAGGTAGCCGGCGGCTTCAGCCGCCGGAGCGGGCGCCAGAACCAGAACTGCCCCAAGTCCCGAAGGGACGACAGAAAGGGCCTCCGGACCGCCTGCGATGTGCCTCTGCCGTCCCTTCGGGACTAGGCGT